>NZ_WVID01000015.1:0-193706 GCF_010091925.1 Nostoc sp. B(2019)
CCACCTTGTTTGTGTCTCAAACAACCTTCGCCATCCGAAAATTATCTCATGTGCCAGTTCAAAGGGCGGAATGTGGGTCAATATTAAGCGACAAGTCTATTTTGTAAATAAAAAAGTAAGCCCACACCAAAACGTGAAGCGATGGTGTGGGTAATTAGTTCACTGTTCTTCTACACAGTATTTGACGATGAGCAGACAATTCCTACCATCCGCACCACGTTCGTAGACGACACGATCTGCTAGGCGTCGTAGGAGAAACCATCCATACCCACCTACTTGCAGAGTACCTGGTGCAGGCTCAGCGATCGCATCAGGATTGAAAGGTTTTCCATGATCCCAAATTTTGATCTCTAGCCGATCAATCCACAGATAAACGTCAATTTCAATGGTTGTTTCCGGGGGTAAAGCATGATGAGCGTGACGAACAGCGTTAGTAAAGCCTTCTGCTAATGCTAAGTTGAGGCGATAAAGTTGGGTTTCTGACCAGCCAAGTTGAGACAGATGTTGCAGACAAAATTGCTCAAACCATTGTTGCACCTGGTTTAGGAGCTTTAGTTCGCTCTTTACCGTCAGATGGTCTTGCTCCACTATGCTAAGCATTGACCGTGACTTGAATTAAGTTAAGTGAGAATTGTTTGTGTTTGTTAGCTTTTAGTGATTTTAGCTTTTGGAATAGCTTTTCCATCCAAAACTTAAAATCCAAGATGCAACCTGGACTATTAAAATTGACGCCTGTTGATTTTTCTCAAAAGCACATCTGCACATGCTCTTGAAACTCACAGGCGTCAAAGCACTTTGTGGTGACTAATTTAGAACAGTCCCAAGGTTAAAGATTTATCTAATGGGAGGGCTGCACCAATACCTAGCCACAGGGTAACAAGAGTACCAAAGAGGAACACCGTGGTCGCAACTGGACGACGGAAGGGGTTCTGGAACTTATTGACGTTCTCAATAAAAGGAATGAGGATCAGCCCCAGAGGTACGGACGCCATTGCTAACACTCCTAAGAGTTTGTTAGGAAGCGATCGCAAAATCTGGAAGACCGGATATAAGTACCACTCTGGCAAAATTTCCAATGGGGTGGCGAAAGGATTTGCTGGTTCACCTGTCATAGCAGGATCTAGCACAGCTAGAGCTACGATCGCAGCAAAGGAACCCATGATCACTATTGGAAATACGTAAAGTAGGTCATTAGGCCAAGCTGGTTCACCGTAGTAATTGTGACCCATACCTTGAGCGAGTTTAGCTCTTAACTTTGGATCGCTGAGGTCAGGTTTTTTCTGTGTTGCCATATTTAAATGTGCTCTCCTGCTTAAATTAAGTTAAAGCATTTCTGAAAGCTATTAGCTATTAAGCAAGCCGATCCAGGGCTTTTACAGCTTTCAGTTTTAAGATGCAAGTGTTCGTCTTTGTGTAACTTATCTGTCACTAAATTCTTATTTTTCATAAGTTTAGAACAAACAACTCCATCTGGGAACTGATAATTGTTGCCTTTCGCTGATAGCTGAGATTACAAAGGGCCGGAAATGCCTTGTTTGCGGATCATTAAGAAGTGAAACAGCATGAAGACTGCAATCAACCAAGGCAATACAAAGGTGTGTGCGCTGTAGTAGCGAGTCAAGGTTGCTTGACCAACACTTGAACCGCCGCGCAGCAGGTCAGAGATGAGAACGCCGACAACGGGAATTGCTTCTGGTACGCCGCTGACGATTTTCACAGCCCAGTAGCCTACTTGATCCCAAGGCAGAGAATAGCCGGTGACGCCAAAGGAAACGGTGATCACAGCCAGGATAACACCACTTATCCAAGTCAATTCACGGGGCTTTTTGAAACCACCGGTTAGGTAAACCCGGAAGGTGTGCAAAATCATCATCAGCACCATCATGCTGGCAGACCAGCGGTGAATGGAGCGAATTAGCCAACCGAAGTTGACTTCATTCATGATGTACTCCACCGAGGAGTAAGCTTCGGCTACAGTTGGCTTGTAGTAGAATGTCATCGCGAATCCAGTCGCAAACTGGATCAAAAAGCAAGTTAAGGTAATTCCACCCAGGCAGTAGAAGATATTGACGTGGGGAGGGACATACTTGCTAGTAACGTCTTCAGCGATCGCCTCAATCTCTAAGCGTTCCTCGAACCAGTCATAAACGTTGGCCATACAATCTCAATTTCCTAAAAAGCGGTTGCGGTTGATAAATTCCGAAGTTCTGAATCGGCGATCATTCGCCTAGCCTCGACCATAGAAAAAATTTCGATGGTCGCAAGCCTCAGATTGAAAAGTCCAGATCGGACACTGAATTTCTGTTTGCCTCTATCCGACACTCAGAGTTCTCGCAAACCGACCATCCGGCTTTTCGCTCCGCTCAGACTTCTCTCCCAATTAGCAATTTTGGGATTTTAGCAAAGAGGAATTTGTTCGTTTGCTTGTTAGCTTTCAGAGCGGTTAAAGTTTTAAGGAACTTAACACTCTGTAAACATCGAATATATTGCTATCTCTTTGCAACCTAGCACCAAAAATGGTGGTAACAAAGTAGATTTTATCGTCTAGTGAGTGGGATGTACTTGCACCAGTTGAGGAAACAACTAGATGAGAGCAATGCACCACTTCTATAAAAAAAGTAACATAGTCGAGAGATAGATTTCATAAACAACAAGGTAACTGGGCAGTTCTAGGCAATTTGGGTTGAGGTGGAATTTAAAATGGGGTTCATGCACACAAAAGCTTTTCGGTTAGGATTTTCATTGTTAGTGACGGTTTGGTTGGCGCTGGGCACACTTATTCAACCAGCAGCGGCTTTGACGGGGGAACAAAAACTTGTTTCAGAAGTTTGGCGAATTGTCAATCGCACTTATCTGGATGAGACGTTTAATCATCAAAACTGGGCCGCAGTCAGGCAAAAAGCTCTAGAGAAGCCGCTGCAAGACAATCAAGCAGCTTATGGGGCAATTCAGAAGATGCTCAAGAGCCTCAACGATCCGTTTACCCGCTTTTTAGACCCAGAGCAGTACCGCAGTTTGCAAGTAAATACTTCTGGAGAACTGACGGGAGTGGGGTTGCAAATTGCTTTGAATCCCGATACTGGTAAGTTGGAAGTAGTGGCTCCTATAGAAGGTTCCCCAGCAGATAAAGCTGGAATTAAACCACGCGATCGCATCCTCAAAATTGAGGGTACTTCCACTGAAAATTTGACTCTCGATGAAGCTGCGACCAGGATGCGCGGGCCAATTGGCAGTCTTGTGACTCTCTTAATCGAACGGGACGGAGAGGGAGAAACAGAAATTAGAGTTACGCGCGATCGCATTGCTCTTAACCCTGTAGTATCAGAATTACGTGTTTCCCCAGAAGGTACACCCATTGGCTACATTCGCCTAACTCAATTCAATGCCAATGCCTCAATGGAATTAGCACACACTATTTCTAGTCTAGAAAAAAAAGGCGCTGCTGCCTATGTTTTGGATTTACGAAATAATCCTGGGGGGCTATTGCAATCGGGAATTGAAATTGCTCGTTTATGGTTAGATTCAGGGCCCATAGTCTACACCGTTAATCGGCAAGGCATTCAAGGAAGTTTTGAAGCCTTTGGCCCACCGCTGACAGAAGATCCTCTAGTGCTGTTGGTGAATCAAGGAACTGCTAGCGCTAGCGAAATTCTGGCCGGCGCACTGCAAGATAATGGTCGTGCTCAGCTAGTAGGCGAAACCACCTTTGGTAAAGGCTTAATCCAATCCTTATTTGAATTATCAGATGGTTCCGGCTTGGCAGTAACAATTGCTAAGTACGAAACCCCCAAACACCGAGATATTAACAAACTAGGTATTAAGCCAGACAAAGTAGTTCCCCAAGAGCCGATTAACCGTGAAAAGATTGGCACTCAAGCAGATCTGCAATATCAAGCGGCGGTGGAACTTTTGGTCAAAGACTCAGTAGTAGCAGGAAAGGCGTAATTAGGGGCTAGGAACTGGGGAACGAGGTAGATAAGGGGACAAGGTGAATAAATAATCAATACCCAATACCCAATACCCAGTCCCTTCACAGGATGGGTTGTGACTGAAGTAAAGCCTGTAAATCTAAGGAGGCAAGTCGCTGATAGGCTTGATCTATTACACGTTTGCCTCTGAGAAAGCCAGTATTAGCACCTGGACAAATATACTGAAGAGCTTCTGGTGTAAAACGCTCTAAGAGTAACTGAAGACTCTTGATTTGTCGGGGCCAGTGAAAGGTTTTTGCCGATCGCAATGGTACTGGTTCGCCCTGCTGGTTGGGGACTAAATGGCGTCCAGAAAACAGCACACCTCCCAGGTTACTGTAGTAAAGACAAGATGATCCAGGAGTATGACCTGGTGTCCAAATCACTTGTATTGTTGAATTGAGAGTTAATTCTTGACTAAAGGTAGTTACGGTTAAGCCTGGTAATAAATAAGCCTCTTGCTCTTGGATGAGAATCTCGCTCTCAAAGGTTTGTTGGATTTCTGCTGTCTTGCCAATAGCACCTCGATGAGTGAGGAATAACCAACGTACGCCTCCATGCGATCGTAAAAAATCCTGATTTGTTTGTTCTAAAGCAGGGCAATCTATGAGGATATTGCCTTCATTTCTTACAATAAAGTAAGAGGTTCCCCCTAACGTGTCCCGATTGGGTGGAAAGGCAAATATGCTCTCTGGCGCGAAGTTCTCATTAGAAGACGAACCTTGAACTTCTTGAGAAAACACAGCCCGTGGTGGCTTAGCTGTATGGCTGGGCGGTTGAGGTAAAGGGCACATGAGAAAAAAGCCGAAACTGAGGAGTTGTGGATAATCAGGTTAAAGTGTGGAAATTCTGAAGAATTGCAACTTGAGAGATAACTAGCACTATTAACCGTTGTTGAAAAGATCGGAGTTTGAAATCTGCCTTGTAGTTAGTACCGTGGTACTCATAATACAGGAATGATATTCTGTCAAAATTACTGAAGATAACATGGCATTTTGGTTTCTCCTCTTACTGGGGCTAGCTACTTATTTAATGGTGCAGCGCAGCGTCGCTCACATCACCCGAACGCCAGTGTGGTTGTTATGGCTGGTGTTAATGACACCCGCATTTGTATTGAGCGGATGGACGCTGATGTATGGGGCGAAACAACCGCCACCGCCATCGCTGCTCATTTGGCCGTCAGTTGTGTGCCTGCTGTTATACTGGCTGTTGTTTCAATGGGGGCGTCAAGCACCAAGGGACACACAGACCCAAGCCCAAGCCCCGGAACCACAGTCGGCGACCCATCCCATAGCAGAACCAGCACCAGTGCGTCCCATTGAGCCAACAGAAGAAACCCAGCTGCGAAATTGTTTTCCCTGGTCTACATACTACGTCCAAAACATTGAGTATCGACCCCAAGCAGTAGTTTGCCGAGGTCAGTTACGAACTACACCAAACAATGCTTACCAGCAGATTAAAGCAAATGTTGAAGCACAATTTGGCGATCGCTTCTTGCTAATCTTTCAAGAAGGTTTGAATGGTAAACCCTTCTTTGTGCTGGTTCCTAACACTCAAGCCGCTAAAGAGGGAAATTTACAACGCAACCCAGAAAAGTTAACTCGACCAGGATTAGCACTTTTGCTGCTAGCAGCTACTTTGGTTACTACTACTTTGGTGGGAGCGAAAATTGCTGGTGTTGAGCCAACGACACTGGAATCTGACCCAACTGTCCTTTTGAAGGGATTGCCCTATGCTTTAGGACTAATGACTATTTTGGGCATTCACGAACTTGGTCACTATTTAACAGCAAGATTCTACAAAATTCGCTCGACGCTACCTTATTTTATCCCCATGCCTTTTTTCTTGGGAACTTTTGGCGCATTTATTCAGATGCGTAGTCCGATTCCCAACCGCAAAGCTTTATTTGACGTTAGCATTGCTGGGCCAATTGCAGGCTTTATTGCAAGTTTGCCATTACTAATATGGGGCTTGGCTAATTCAGAAATGGTTCCCCTCACTGAAAAAACAGGTCTGTTGAACTTTGATGCCCTCAATCCCAGATATTCAATTTTACTAGCGTTGCTCTCGAAGTTGGCTTTAGGTAGTCAATTAACGTCAAAATCAGCTATTGATTTGCATCCTTTGGCAGTAGCGGGTTTTTTGGGTCTGATTGTTACAGCATTGAATTTAATGCCAGTAGGACAACTAGATGGGGGTCACATCGTTCATGCGATTTTTGGGCAACGAACCGCAATGGCAATTGGTCAAATTTCTCGTTTGTTGTTACTAGTACTTTCGTTAGTCCAAGATGAATTTCTGTTGTGGGCAATTATCTTATTATTCATACCTTTGATTGATGAACCTGCGCTGAATGATGTCACCGAATTGGATAACGGACGTGACATTTTAGGTTTACTGGCAATGGCTTTGTTAGTTTTGATTGTATTGCCGCTACCGCAGGCGATCGCTGGCTTGTTGCAAATTTAAATAGTGACATTAAAAGAATGGCTGGTGTATCTGGGACAGATATAGCGTTTCCTAATTTGCTGAGGTATAAATTTATCTGTCTTGAAAAGTTTTGCGCCGGAAAACCCGGACGCGCAAACTTCTCTCCGCCTCCAGAACTTTTCGCTGTCTTTATCTGTGGTGAATTATTTCTTCTCGTATCTGACTCAAGTGAAAAATACTATATAACAGTCATCTATAATGTTTAAGTTGTAAATTAATAATAACAATTAGCACAAAAAGCGCAGAAATGATATAGCGAAGCTTCTGGGTGATTAAGTGTTAAATTCGATCTAAATTGACTGCTAAAGCCACTATGATTTCAATCAAGAATATCTGAACGCTTACTGATTTTAAACGTCATTAGTTCTAAAGGTAAATGGCAAAGCTGAAATTATTATGCATGAAACTTCAGCCTTTCAAACTTTGTTGAATCGATTGCAACAAACTGAAGTTGAACTGGCGTGACTACGGAGTAACCAAACCGTTTTCGCAAGCTAGTTCAACTTAGTACTAGTGATTCTGCTATCCTTCACTACTGGTCTTCCATTGCGTCATAGCTGCAAACTGGATGTAACAAAATTTCAGGTTTATGGTAACTGCTGGTTCAGCCTTCTAGATTTATGAGTTCTGAGCATCACGATCCATCTCTAACTGTATCAGAGCAGCATACCTCTGCTGGATCAGTTGATTTTCGCGCCCTGTTTGAGGCGGTTCCCGGCTTGTATCTCGTGCTGGCAGCCGACTTCCCCAAGTTTACGATCATCGCAGTCAGTAACGCTTACTTGCAGGCAACTATGACCCAACGAGCAGAAATTTTGGGTCGCGGTCTTTTTGAAGTGTTTCCCGACAACCCCAATGATCCTACAACGAGGGGAGTTTGCAACCTGCAAACTTCCCTGAAGACAGTGATCCAGAGCAGAGCCAAGGACGTAATGGCAGTTCAAAAGTATGACATTCCCCGTCCAGAGTCTAAAGGCGGTGGTTTTGAAGAACGCTACTGGAGTCCGGTCAATTCGCCTGTGTTGAGAGAAAACCAGGAGGTTACTTACATTATTCACCAGGTTCAGGACGTGACTGAATTTGTGCAGCTTCGACAGCAGCGCAATGAACAATATTTAGAAAATCAGGCATTGCGGAGTCACTCTGAACTTATGGAGGCAGAGGTTTATCTCCGTGCTCAAGAATTAAAGGAGGCGAATCGACAGCTTCAGGAGGCAATGCAGCATGAGCAAGAACTGCGAATGGAGGCGCAAGCTGCCAAAGCAAGCTTGGATAGCGTTTTGATGAGCCTTAGCGACCAATTTTTTAGACTTGATCGTGAGTGGCGCTACACTTACATCAACGATCGCGTGTTGGAAGTGACTGGCAAATCCAGGGAAGAACTAATCGGACAAAGCATTTGGGACTTGTTCCCAGAAATGGTAAATAGCCAGTTTTACAGTGAGTTGCATCGCGTTGTTGTTGAGCAAACTCCTACCCAGTTTGAATACTTTTATTCCCACTGGCAACGCTGGTTTGAAAACCGTGTTTACCCTTCAGAAACCGGAGTTACCATCTTTGTTACCGAAATCACTAATCGTAAGCAAGCACAAGAAGATCTCCGGGAAGCTCATGTGCAGTTGGAGTCTGCTTTATTGGCAGGAGCGGTTTATACTTGGCGGTGGAATCTTCTTGAAGACCGAGTTACTACAGATGCAGCCTTTGCTCACTTATTCGGAGTAGATCCAGAGAGTGCGGCAAAGGGATTGCCGATAGAGATATTTGTGCGTGCTATGCACGAGGAAGACCGACCACGCGTCTTAGTGGCAATTAACCAAGCGATCGCCACGGGTGAGGAATATCTAGCTGAGTACCGCGTCCATACTGCCACTGGCGAGGAGCGGTGGGTTACTGCACGAGGTCATGTTGAATATGACACCGCTGGTAAACCAGTCGCTTTTCCGGGCGCACTCGCAGACATTACCGAGCGCAGGAAAGCCGAAGAAGACCGCGATCGTTTCTTTCAACTTTCCCGTGATATGCTGGCAATCGTTAATACTGATGGGTACTTTCTACAGGCTAGCTCGGCTTGGACAAAAACCCTCGGCTATACCTTAGAAGAGTTAACCAAACAGCCTTACATTGAGTTTGTTCATCCAGATGATCAGGCTGCGACGCAAGTTGAAGCGCAAAAGCTAGCCCAAGGTATTCAGACCAGTGGTTTTGAGAACCGTTACCGCTGTCGAGATGGCTCCTACCGCTGGATTTTGTGGAGTGTTGCCCCTTTCCTAGAGCAAAAGCTGCTCTATTGTGTTGCGCGTGATATTACCGAACGCAAATGTGCGGAGGCAGAGCGTGAAAAACTATTAGTACGGGAACAAGCTGCACGAGAGACAGCTGAAGCAGCAAATCGGGTCAAAGATGAGTTTTTAGCTGTGCTATCCCATGAACTCCGCACGCCCCTGAACCCGATTTTGGGATGGTCAAAGTTGCTGCAATCTCGGAAGCTAGATGAGCGCAAAACAACCTATGCACTGGAAACGATCGAGCGGAATGCTAGACTCCAGGTGCAACTAATTGAAGACCTGCTTGATGTGTCTCGCATCTTGCAGGGTAAACTTAGCTTGAATGTCGCTCCAATCAATCTTGCTATGACTATTACAGCCGCATTGGAGACTGTGCGACTGGCAGCAGAAGCCAAATCCATTCAAATTCAAACGGTACTAGAACCGAATGTTGGGCAAGTATTAGGCGATGCAGCTCGCCTACAGCAGGTGATTTGGAATCTTGTCTCGAATGCCGTCAAGTTCACACCTCAAGCAGGAAAAGTAGAGGTGCGATTAGAGCGCGTTGATTGTGATGCTCAAATTATAGTCAGCGATACAGGCAAAGGTATCCATCCTAACTTTCTTCCTCATGTGTTTGAGTACTTCCGACAAGCAGATAGCGCTACGACTCGAAAGTTTGGTGGATTAGGATTGGGATTAGCGATCGTCCGCCAAATCGTCGAGTTGCACGGCGGTACAGTTCAGGCAGAAAGCTTTGGAGAAGGACAGGGAGCCACCTTCACTGTCAAACTTCCGCTGATGCAGCAACAACCAAGAATACATCAACAAATCAGGGAATCTCAACCTTCTCCAGATTTGCAGGGCGTTACGGTTTTGGTAGTGGATGACATGGCTGATATGCGGGAGTATATCAGTTTTATACTAGAGCAGGAAAAAGCAAATGTAATTGCCGTGGCTTCGGCAGCCGAAGCCCTGACTGCTTTAGCTCAGTTCCAGCCAAGCGTATTGGTAAGCGACATTGGCATGGCAGAGATGGATGGATACATGCTAATGCGGCGAGTGCGAAGCTTAACACCCGCTCAAGGCGGAAACATTCCAGCAATTGCCTTGAGTGCCTACGCTGGAGAAATAAATGAGCAAAGGGCGATCGCGGCAGGATTTCAACGCCACCTCGCTAAACCAGTAGAGCCAGCTGCATTAATTGCAGCCATTGTGAGCATTCTTAAGTAAAATCTATGGACTATTTTTTACAATAATTTTATTGTAGTAATTACTACTGTTTACCAATTATTTTGGTAGTATGATGTCTGACAATTCAGAGATGGTTGTAGGCTAATACTCTGCTTTTAAGATGTTCTTATTATCTATTTATTACCAACTTAAAAAGACTTGAGATCCTAGAGCATCGATTCAGTAATCGCAAAAACCCGATTTCTTTTCGGTAAAACGACCAATTATCGTTGACTGTAGAGACGTTGCAATGCAACGTCTCTACGAAATAATTGGTTTTTCTCGCCCCTATCTTGAATACTGAATCGGTGTTCTAGAAACAAATAATCAACGCATTTTTACTTTTATGAGTAAAGAGATTGTGCAACTTTTATCTGGCAATTAAGCCAAAACTGTGTTTAATAAACAATGTTTGACGCTAGCTAAGAGTTGATAAAAGAGGAATTTTAATTGGGTTAATTTTAACTATTCATAACAAATGTTTGCATACACTAATTCTTATACACAAAGCTATGCAACTGGATTTATCGCCTCTCTGGATATCACTTAAAACCTCATTATTCGCCACATTTATCACCTTTTTTTTAGGCATTGCTGCTGCCTATTGGATGTTGGAATATCGGGGCAAAGGTAAATCGTTGATTGAGGGTTTCTTGATTGCACCACTCATTTTACCTCCCACAGTAGTCGGTTTCTTGTTACTGCTATTTTTTGGCAAAAATGGCCCAGCAGGGAAACTGATGGAGTTTTTGAACTTTAGTATTGTTTTTACTTGGTATGGTGCAGCGATCGCAGCTACAGTAGTTGCTTTTCCATTGATGTATAAAACTGCACTGGGAGCATTTGAACAGATAGATGGGAATCTACTGCGGGTAGCCAAAACCCTTGGTGCAAGAGACACCACAATCTTTTGGCGTATCAGTTTACCCTTAGCATTACCTGGCATTGTAGCCGCCACGACTCTCGCTTTTGCCCGTGCTTTAGGTGAATTCGGAGCCACATTGATGTTGGCTGGTAACATTCCTGGACAAACTCAAACAATCCCTATGGCGATTTATTTTGCTGTAGAAGCGGGAGCAATGAACGAAGCCTGGTTTTGGGCGATCGCTATTATGATAATTTCTCTATCTGGCATTATTGCAGTCAATCTTTGGCAGGAATTTAGGGAGAGAGCAGGGGGAGCAGGGGAGCAGGGCGGCAGAGGAGCAGGGCGGCAGAGGAGCAGGGCGGCAGAGGAGCAGGGCGGCAGAGGATTATTTGTAGATATCGAGAAACGATTGCCGAGTTTTCATCTCCAGGTGTCATTTAATAGTAATGAGCAACCTTTGGGATTATTGGGAGGCTCTGGAGCAGGTAAAAGTATGATTTTGCGCTGCATTGCGGGGATAGAAACACCTACTAGAGGGCGCATAGTCTTGAATGGTAGAGTATTATTTGACTCGGAACAAGGGATTAATTTGCCAAGCCGCGATCGCCGCATCGGTTTTTTAGTGCAGAATTATGCTCTTTTCCCACATTTGAATGTGGCGCAAAATATAGCTTTCGGTTTACCCAAGGGACTATCTGCTGGGGCTATTCGGGTACAGGTAGAACAGCAACTAATAGCCATGCAGTTGCAGGGATTAGGCGATCGCTTTGTTTACCAACTTTCTGGGGGACAGCAGCAACGGGTAGCTTTAGCCAGAGCATTAGCAAGTCAACCAGAAATCTTACTTTTAGATGAGCCGTTTTCCGCACTTGATACCCACTTGCGTAGTCAATTAGAACAGCAAATGACGGCAACTTTAGCTGAATATCAAGGTGTGACTCTATTTGTTACCCACAATATGGAAGAAGCTTACCGAATTTGCTCCAATCTGTTGGTATTGGAGCATGGGAAAGCAGTTCATCATAGTTCTAAATACGATATTTTTGAGCATCCTGCTAATGTGAGTGTTGCCCAACTAACTGGGTGTAAAAACTTTTCTCGTGCTGTTTTCAAATCATCACAACAAGTGGAAGCAGTTGACTGGGGTTGTAGTCTCCAAGTTATTGAACCGATCAAGAGCGAATTATCTCATGTCGGCATTCGCGCCCATCAGATCACATTTACCAGAGATTCGTCCTGTGAAAATACCTTTCCCTGCTGGGTAGTACGCACAAGTGAAACGCCTCACCGAATGACGTTATTTTTAAAACTGCATTCTCCTGCTCATAGCCTTCAAGATTACCATCTGCAAGCAGAAGTTTTCAAGGAAAAATGGGTGACTATAAAAGACCAACCTTTCCCTTGGTATGTGCGTTTAGATCCCCTGCGGTTAATGTTGATGGAGTAATTGGAGATAGTGACCAAATAATTATTAATTCATAATTCATAATTCATAATTCCGGTACAGAGCAAATTGATTTCTCAATTTAGAAATAAGAATCAACATCCTCAATATCCAAGCCCCCGCATTCATGCGTGGGGTATAATTATGAATTAGTAATTATGAATTATGAATTATTTTGACTCCCCCGTTTCCGGGGGATTTATTAAATAGCAAAACTAACTCGATGCTGAATTAGCTGTTTCGGAAGCTTTCGCAGCTGGTGGAAAACCACCCATGCGAATCTCAGAAGTGAAAGAAGCTACACTGAAGCCGTCAGAGCGCTTTAATACACTAGCCCGCATTCGCAAATTAGGGCTAGCAAACCACAGGCGTTCCTCAGACCAGATGGTTTCATACTCTGTAGTTAAGGTCAAAGCACCATCACTGTCTATGTTATAGCGTCTGGCTACTGGGGCTTTTTCGGTATGATCCATTTCCCGGAGTAACTTGCCTTCAGCAGGATTATCTGCATCGGGTACTAAAACCAACACAGTAGAACCATTAGATTTTTCTGGCTCCGTGCCGTTCCAAGTAACTCTAGCGCCACAAGATGCTGAATCAGGAGCAATTTCGTACAGTTGACACAGTTTGATCACCTCTGGATGATCTACTGCTAGCGTCTCAATGATGATGTCTGACTTGCCATGTTCAAATTGCTTATCAGCTAAATGGTGACTAGTTCGATGGGAAAACCATTTACCAGCACTCAACTGAAAAAATTCTTCAATATTCATGAATGAAATTACCCTGCATCAAAATGCGAAAACCCCACTTATTATTAAAAGGTAGTAGGAGCTGATATTAAGCTGGATTGCCTGTTTCCTCAAGTTTCTTAAGAGAAAACCTTGCTGCCTCAGCAACGTGGTTGTGATTGTCTTTTTCTAAGTATTTTAAAGCAGAGATACTCTTGGGAGTAGGAAGATGACCCAAAGCTTCTGCAAGACGTTGCCGTACTAACCAATCATCTGATTGGGCAAAGCGCAGGATTTGATCTACAGAATCAATGTCTTTTATTTCTCCTAAAGCGGAGATTGCAGCTTGTTGCAAAACTACTTCTTCGCTATCCAATGCCTTAATGAGGATTTCGTGGGCGCGGGGGTCTTTAATATTGCCTAGAGAAACGGCTGCACTAAAGCGGACTAACCAATCAGTATCTTCATAAAATGCCCGTGAAAGCACTTCAAAGGCTCTGACATCACCCAAATATCCTAAAGCACCAGCGGCATCAGCACGAATACCATAATCTGGATCGGTTTCTAGTATTCTCACTAAAAGTGGATAAGATTCTTCCGTAGGCTTGATGCCCAAGGCAAATATTGCCATAGAGCGTAGTTGCAGAGATTCATCATCCAATACCTTTTTAATCAAAGGTACTGCGTCTTCAGGGGAAACGTGACGCAGATTGGCAAGGGCTACCATGCGATCGCGCAAATTCGGACTTTCTAACTGAGCAGAGATTTCCTGTAAACTGAGAGCGGTCATTTAGTTAAATTAGCGTTTCTTTACTTATCTTTAATTTACCCGATTCGCTCATCAGGCTGTCGCCATACCGAAGTAGCATTTTGCCGACTTTACGAGATGGCTTGATTATGAATGAAAGAAGTTGAGTGATGGAGCTAATTTATCCAGGGTTTACCGGTGTGAGATTTTATCCAATCTGTTACCTGCCGCGATCTCCCAGATCATCCTAAACTGTATTTAGTAGAGACGAAGGTAGCAACATGACTACAACTAAACAAATAGTTACCTTTGAAGAATATTTAACTTATAACGATGGCACTGATACACGTTATGAACTGGAGCGTGGAGAACTAATACCTATGGCTCAAGCTCGTGGCGGGCATGGTGAAATCATGCACTTTCTCGAACGTGCATTCACAACAGAAATTCAGCGCTTGGAGTTAAGTTGGGTTGCTCGTCAAGCTGCTATTGGTGTCAGAGTTCCTCAAGTAGGTAGGCGAGATACTTCTAGAGTCCCCGATGTCACTGTTTTGCCTTTGGAACAGTGGAAAAGTCTGAGAAATAGAGAAGCCGTGATTGAACTCGATGAAGATCCGCCGCTGTTAGTTGTAGAAGTCGTAAGTGCAGCAACCGAAAGCCGTGATCATCGAGCCAAAAGGGCAGAATATAACATTGTTGGCATCCCTGTTTATATGTTGGTTGATTTTCTGGACTTTGATCAAAACGGCAAAGCAGTGGACAAGCGAGTCACAGTTCTAACTTTGGTTGAGGGCTTTTACGATGAAGCTGTTTACAGGGGAGAACAAGTGATTGAAATTCCGACATTTCCTGAGTTAAAACTAACTGTTAACCAAGTTATCAATGCTGGTACATAGTTTAACGATTTTCAGTTTTCCTTTACATGCCGCGATCGCGTTCCAAATCATCGATTACTTTTTGTAAATACCATTCCTCTGACATTCCAGGATAATAATCTTGTTTTTGATCAATCAATCTTTGAGCTATTTCCCAATATCCCCCAACTAATCGCAAAAGTCGCTGGCGTAGTAAGTTATCTTTTTGCTTTTTCGATTCAGGACTGAATTTTTGAATTTTTTCGAGACTATTTAAAACTTGTTGGTAATTTTCCCAATCTTCTTGTTCACAAAAAATACTTGCTGCTCGCTGATAATCTTCTACAGCGTTTTGCATTTCTTCTAATAAAGTATAGGCAATGCCGCGATTATAGTAGGCTTGGGCATCATTGGGATTAATTTGTAATACTTGGTTGTAATCTTTAATTGCACTTAGATAATTGCCCATTGCCCGATAGACATTACCTCTGGCAACATACACTAAGATATCTTGGGGTTGTATCTGGAGTGCTTGGTTAAAATCTGCGATCGCTCCTTGATGATCACCTAACAAATAACGTGCTTTGCCTCGGTTGCGATAAACAATTGCTTCTTGAAAATTCAGTTTTAGTGCTTGATTAAAATCTGCGATCGCTTCTCGATAACTACCCATTTTACAACGCACAACCCCACGACAGCAGTAAGCTTGGGCATCTTGCGAATCTGCTTGTAACACCCAGTTTAAATCAGCGATCGCCTCACGCGTATCTCCCTTTTCAGCTTTTTCTAATAATTGCGCGAAGTAATCATTTGTGGATAGGATTGGCAAAGTTTTGATTGATTGCTTAACAGCCAGTTTTTGTGGTTGTTGTAGCTTTTTAATTTGTTCTAGACAGAGACGACAATTTTCTTTATCCTGTTGCTCTAAATATAATTCTGCTGCTTTTTTAAAACTAGCGATCGCATCTTGAATATACCCCTGTTTGCGTCGCACAATTCCCCGCAAACTATAAGCAGCCGCATAATTTAAATTAAGACGAATAGCGCGTTCAACATCCTCTAGCGCCCCTGGCAGATTTTTCAGCGCTACCCTTGCCAATCCACGACAATAATATGCTTCGACACTCTCAGGATTAAGGTTGATAGCTTCGGTGTAATCTGAAACAGCTTGGAGAATTGCGCCTAAGTCATAATATGCCAAACCTCGCTGAAAGTAAGCTTCAGCAAAGTAAGGTGTTAGTTGCAAAGCATGGTTAAATTCCTCAATTGCACCAGCATAGTCTTTTTGTTTGGCTTTTTCTAATCCCTTATAGTAAAATTCGTCATTCATGGCGTTTTTTGGGGTTGAATCAGTTAGTTTAATTCCAAAAGTCACTCGCCCTTAATATTTTAAGTATTCAGCGTGACTTTCATTCATTTCCTATTTTCTGTAAAACAAAACGAATATCTATCATAAATTTTTATGAATGGTATGTACCTTATGGAATATTGTATACTTCTAGCTTTTGAAGTTAGCTTTAGTTCAAACTTACGCTAAAACAGTAATATGTATATTTTTGTTTACTTTGAGTCCTACTACTATTAATAATACTTGGTACTGATGAAAATTAGAACTATCACCACAGGAATATCACTTCAATCCGCAAAAGAGATAGAAAAAATTAAGCAGGCGGCTGCGTTTAATCAGCAAGCAAAGGCATTTTTTGAGCAACAAGGCTACGAAGTACAAACCACTAGAATAGCTACTAATGCTTGGTCAGAATATTTACAAGGATTATCAACAGTTGAAATTATCAGTAAAATTCAAACTTTAGAACAAATTGGTCAAAATCTTAATATTAGCTTTTTCAATATTGGTTATGCAAGCCAACCCGAAACCATAGCTATAATTCCAGATTTTAACAAAAATACATCGATTATTTACTCTTCAAGCAAAATTGGCGATCGCCAGACTGGTATAAACTTTGAAAATGCTTGGGAATCTGCAAAAGCGATTAAACGTATTTCGCAAGAAACTGAAAACGGCTATGGCAATTTTCGCTTCTGCGTATGGGCAAACTGTCCGCCAGGTATCCCATTTTTTCCTACTTCATACCATGTAGGAAATACATCTTTTGCTATAGGCTTAGAATTAGGTAAATTGGTAATGCAAGCCTTCACCCAAGCTAATCATATACAAGTGGCAGAAAAAAATCTGCAATCCTTATTGGAAATCGAATTAAATAAGATTGCCGCGATCGCTGAAAAGATATCTGATAAATTTGATATTGCTTATGGAGGTATTGATACATCTCTTACACCATCATTAGATAAACAAAATAGTATTGCTATTGCTTATGAAATACTGATGAATGGCAAATTTGGACATCAAGGAACACTAGCGATTTCTGGTATGCTAACCCGTGCTTTGAAAAGTGTATCAGTAAAAATATGTGGCTACTCTGGTCTTATGCTTCCAGTTTGTGAAGATGTTGGTTTGGCTGCAAGAGCTAACGAGCAAACCTATAATATTACCAATTTATTATTGTATTCAGCAGTTTGTGGCTGTGGACTAGATACAGTTCCGATTCCGGGTGATATCACAACAGAAAAAATTGCAGCGTTATTAATTGATATGGCAACTTTAGCTATTAAGCTAGATAAACCACTATCCACAAGATTATTTCCGATACCAAATAAAAAAGCTGGGGAAATGACTGCGTTCAATTCCCCATATCTTGTAAATTGCAAAATATTTGCCGTTGACTAGAAACTCAAGTTTTAGAATTATTATTCCGAAAGCAAGCTAGGTGAGGTTAGAACAAAAACGTCTCTCGTCCCTTGACCATCCGTGAGAGGTTTTATGGGAGTAGTGAAGTGGAAAAACTCATGATCGTTGACTAATAATAGTTCACCTGGATTTAGAACTTTACTAAACACAGGCTTCTCTTTTTTGGCAGTGTATAAATGTGTTTCTCCGCCTTGAATATTATCTCTATCAACGGAGAAAATAGCAATAAAATCAGTACCGTCTTGATGGATACCTTCCGGCGCTGGATTACCTAAATTATCGGGTGAACAGATAGTTCTAATTTGGTGAACTCCAATTTCAGCTTCAGGATGAAGTTTACAGGAATCACTAAATGCCAAAACCAGATTCTTAAAGATATCAAGTTCTATGAGTGCATCATCTAATTCTGCAAACTCTCTTTTGACATCACCCAATAATGGATTATATTCTTTGCTTTGGAAGAGGTAGCCATGAGGTAGTTTGATTAAATTATCTCTAGAAACTGTGAACCTAGATAATCTTCTCAAACGATAGTTACCTTTGATATAAGGGTCAACAGGTAGTTCGTTAAAAAATTGCTTAAAACCTTCTAGATTGATTGAATTTACCTTTCTCAGGGTAAATAGAAAGGCATATTCTAATTCCGTTAATCCCCATACTTTTTGCATAGGATTTACCTCCTTGCATGTTTAAATCCTCCCGAATTTTCTTTTATGGGAGGCTTATACCATTAAGTATATGCTACTTTTTATTAAATTGTCGTAAAAACGACTACAGAAATTGACAAATTATGATATTAGAAAGACCTTTCAAATGTACGAGATGTAATGAAACGTAACTAATCGTGTTTCCACAAGATTCTACAAACAAGGTTGCTTTGCCAAGCTGCTAAATAGCAGTAGAGTGTATGCGCTACCAGTTTTAGTTCTTCAAAGAAGAATTACAGCAAAATCGACGTATATTTACTAGCAGCAACAAGGTTCCATAATGATTGATTGGCTTTACCGCTATCCACCTCTGTATCCTGGCATTTTGCTCAAACGCTACAAGCGCTTTTTTGCCGATGTTCAACTTGTTTCTGGCGAAGTAGTGACAGCACACTGTCCAAATACAGGGCCAATGACTGGAGTATCAACTCCTGGTAGTGCAGTACAGCTTTCCAAAAGCGATAATCTCAACCGCAAATTGGCTTACACCTTGGAACTAATTCAGGTGCATGATAATGAGCCGACTTGGGTAGGCATAAACACTGTCTTGCCCAATCGGTTGGTGAAGCTAGCTTTGGCCAAACAACTTTTCCCAGAATTGGGCGACTATAGCCAAATCAGGGGTGAAGTAGTTTATGGGCAAGATAAAAAAAGTCGGGTAGATTTTTTCTTAACAGGGAGTGATGACTATCGCCCGATTTATTTAGAAGTGAAAAACACAACTTGGGCGCAGGGAAGATTAGCAGTATTTCCCGACACGGAGACGACAAGGGGACAAAAGCACTTACGGGAACTGACGGCGCTGTTACCTCTAACTCGTGCGGTGATGCTTTACTTTATCAATCGGGGAGATTGTACTGAGTTTGCCCCCGGCGATATTACAGACCCTATATATGGTAGGTTGTTGCGGGCTGCGATCGCTCTCGGTTTAGAAGTCTTACCCTGCCGTTTTGATGTCTCTCCAGAGGGTATCCGTTATTTAGGTTTAGCAAAGCTGAAAATTTGATTACACAGTGCTACCTCTGCGTTCCCCTGCGTTCCCCTGCGTTAAAAGCTGACACCTCATCATCTCAGCTTTGTAAATTTTTTGTTATACTAGTTAATATAAATTCACAGAGGGTAACACCCATAAACAAGGAAACACCCTCAAGTTCAATGGGTGTAAGACTTTAACATATTTAGCTTCAGATTAAAGAAGCTATTATTAACCCTCTAGTTTTTGCCCCAGTTTGGCATAGGAGCCAGAAATGAACCAGCCCATGAAATTATCTTTAGAACAAGAATTTAGCCTCCGTTGCTTTGCTGACCAAGTGCAGCAAATGTCTCGTGAACAAGCTCAGGCGTTATTACTCATGCTGTATGAGCGGATGATGATTCAAGAAAAGACTTACCAGCAATTGCTCAAGCATGAGTGGAAACTAGATTCAGACGCAATTCCTGGGTAAAGCAGGGAAGTAAAGATGTGACGTGTTGTAGATATGTGGTTGATGGCGTTGAAATTCAACCGTACGCGAGTTTTACAGTAACGAACGTCCAACCACTCTTCTATTAAATCAGTCAGCGTCTTAATTTTGGGAACTTAGATATGACGAGTAGAACGCTACTATTTCAGACCAAGCAGAGGTAGCAGCAGCAGAATCGTAGCGATAACCGTCATCGCGCATGAAGGTATGTTCTGCTTCATACAAGAGAATTTTGTGAGATACTCCAGCATTTTCCAGTACTTTAGTTAAGCTTTGACGGTCATTCTCCGGTATATGCGGGTCAAGAGTACCAAACACAATTAGCATCTCGCTTTTAATTTCACTCACCCGCTGGATTGTATCAGCTACTCCCTTACCTAACTTGCCACTCGGAATACCAGTAGGATAACAGCAGACTGTTGCCTTAACTTCACTCATGAAAGCTGCTCGAAAAGCTAAGTGTCCACCAATACAAAAGCCGAGAGTGCCTATTTGTTCCGAAGAAACTGAACTTTCTTTTTTAAGAAATTCAATCACGGCACGGCAATCAGCGTCATAATCAGCTACTAGAGTTCGACGAGCATTGTCATTACCCCGCATCCGTCCAAGATCGTCTGGTTCAATAACCAGACCAACTGGCTCAAGTCGATGGAAAATTTCTGGGGCTGCTACTACATAGCCATATCCTGCTAAGTAGTTAGCTAGACGAATCATTGCACCACCTAACTGATAAATATCACTGAGAAACAAAATGCCTGGATAAAGTCCTGTTGGTTTGGGAGATGCTACGTAAACACGCATTAAACTGTCGTCTACTCTTAACTCGACATTGCGCTTGATGATTTGCATTTTGTCTCCATCTGGTGCTTGCTTTAATTAGCTTCGCTGCCCGTTTTCGCTATTGCAATTCTTCCAAAGCGAATTAACATACTTCACCGCGTTGAACAAGCTAAATTTCACCTATGTTTAGCAAATGCACCCTTGACACTCCATTGCACGGAATAAATTTACCTTGATTGCCACCATAAAATAGTATTAATTACTACATTTCGGGGATGAATGTTCATTTTATGGGTGCGATCGCGCGAAAATTAATCAGCGCTCAAGTTTACTACTACTTCCTAACCCATACAATGACTGATTAGGCACAAGCTGACTCTCAAAACGGCTATAAACAATTTGGGTAGGATACCAGGGAGAAAACCAGTATAAATCTTGAATCGCTTTGTGAGGGCTACTGCTGTTTGCCAACTCAAATTTAACTACCGCCAAATTATTTAATCCCACCACTTCTCGTCCCTCTTGAAACGAGGGTAAGTTCCAGAACATTAAACGCTGTAACCATTTCCATTTGTCATTTCTTGCTTGTTGTCGGGTAGTGATTAGCCACGGTATATTAGCTCCAAAGTTAGGAGTCCGAGTACCTTGTCGAGGGATCCACTCCAATGCACAATACCAATCGGGTTTCATTTGTGGCTGCTGATGGCGGCGGGATTGTTTGGCTGTTTGTTCTACCATATTGAGTGGATTAGACCATCCTATCCACCGTCTTACCTTTTCCGGTAAAAGCCAGTCTTTTAATCGTGTGTGGATGATCCGAGTAATAGTCTCTTCATTCTTCATGGCACTAGCGGTTAATTGCACCAAGACAGATTGCGCTGCCGAATTTGGAGAATTAGCTACATGAGACATGCGGACAACAGAACCGTAATGAATATCTCCAGACAAAACAACAACTTGTTGGCGTTGTTTAAATAGGGTAGTTAGAAATTGCGCCAATGCTTCAGTATGAATATTCCAGGAATCTCCAACATCAGCAGCAAACACTTTGTCGCGTCGTAACTGCCAATGGTGAATCCAATCAATTACTTTTAAGCTAAATAGATTCGTAGGTGCAATCACCAATGTGGCTTGAATCTGAGGTGTTTGTTGTAGAGGTAGAAAAAGTTGTTGCTCGAAGGCTTGGGGACAAAGCAGCATCGGTGGTGCAGTCGGTTTGTCATCAGCAGGATAGCCCCGCCATGTGCGCGTATCTAAAACAATCACTTCATGGCAATTACTCCGTACTGTATAGTGCCAAGTAAGTGCTTCAGGATGTCGCTCTAGCACCAACACAGAACCGTCTTGAACAAACTCAGGTAAGTTAGTGCGTGGGTTGGTAGGTGGCATTCCAACATAACGGGCGATCGCATTATAAGCTGCAACATTTGTACCTTGGGAAGCAGACCACTCCTGAGCAGCTGCCAATAATTTTTCACCAGGTTGACCAGCTTCAAATTGCTTGGGTGTATTGCCCCATGCCTGAGAAACCGCATAGGCTAACAGGGCGTTTTGAACGGTTCGTTGCCCCAAGGGTCGTCCCAACACTCGTAAACACCATGCCTGATTGAGGTTCCAGTCATCGCTGACATCATGGTCATCAAAGATACTATATACAGGAACATTTGCAAGAGCGCGTCGCACTTTCCAGAGGGTGTGGATAAATTGCCGCATATCTCGAACTTCTCGATCCCACAGCCGACGCGTTTTGCGATCGCTCATCATCTCCCGTCCCTTGGGAAAAGTGGTCGGCCAGCACACAGGCGACCAAACTAATAGGTAAGATGCGTAATACTCACCAAGGCCTAAAAGGTGGCTGGCGACTTTGGCCTCTTTATTGTGCAATCCGGCTGTAAAGCCAGCTTGGTAAGTCGCAACTTCAACTCGTTGTCCGGGAGGTAATTGCTTAGGTGTGTAATACCCAACACCCGTAGGTTTATTTTGAGTGGCTGGTAGCCGTTCTTCCCAGCCGAGCAGCGCGTCGCCAAGCATACTAGACACCCACAATAGCGGTGCAGCAACATCGTCTCCATAAATCTGATCACCAGTAAGAAAAAGCTGATGGGGACGATGTGCTGGTTGGTTTGCAGCTTCCTCAATTAGGCAATCTAAAATGGGCAATGCATCGAATCCATGACCGTGGGGTTTGCGACAGGAACCATGCACAATTCGTAAATCTTGGAGACGGCTGGGCGGTAGAACAAATGTTGGTTTTTGATGTTCAAAATAGCTGATGTTAACGTTGGGAAAGCGGTTTGAACACAAGGCTTGCTGCAAAGGTTGCTGATGGGAAGTCTGGTCAGTAAACTGGAGGTCATAGGCATATATGCGATCGCTCGTTAGGCATTCTCTACCCGCAGACCGAGCCGTTACCGCCACAATATGAAGTGATTTTCCCAGCGCAACTGTAGAGCGTCTTCCTTCTAATAGAGAGTTACCTAACACCGTACCGTTATTTGTTGTGTCGTACACCTTGAGTTCTACTTGACAAGGCAGTTTGAGTGCGACCCAGACCGTCACTGATTTAGGTTCAGTGTGTTGTAAGATTGGCCCCGCTAAAATCAGTGGCAAATCTTGTAAAAACTCGTCCTCAGATTGATTGTTCATTGCAAAGCCTAAGATGAGGGTTCGTGTCATGGGGGGCAAAGTAGTACAACATTGCCTAAAACTAAAACCTGTAGTATGTGACTGACACGGCTCAAACCCTGATTATTTTGTACCAGCCCAGCTTAATTTTGCCTAATTAGAAGTGAAATAGGCAAAGTTAATATATAAAAACCCAGAGTTGAAATATTTACACAGTAATGCTTTCAGAGCCACTCTGCCTTTGGTGTTATGAATTATTATATTATCCCAAACTGTAGACCTTGTGATCCACAGCTTACAAAGTTTAGATCTCTAATCAAACAATTTTGATTAGATAGCATGACTGCATACCTCAGTTCGATGGGATAAATTGACTGTGGTTACAAGTTAAGGCTTCAATTCAGTAAGTAGGCGATCGCTAAATAGTCTTTTTATTTTCGCGTCTGAGTGCCAAATTAATATGATTATTCTGGTAATGGGTGTATCTGGATCTGGCAAAACTACTATCGGGTTTCTACTGGCAGATTCATTACACTGGGAATTTAGAGACGCTGACGCTTTCCACTCGCCAGCAAACATTGAGAAAATGAGGCTTGGTATCCCCTTGAGTGATGCCGACAGGATACCTTGGTTGCAAGCTTTGCAAAGAGCGATCGCCCAGTGGTTGCAAGAAAATAAAAATGTGGTGTTAGCATGTTCAGCACTCAAAGCTAACTATCGCCAGTTTTTGTCATTGGATAGCGATCGCGTCAAGCTAGTTTACCTCAAAGGCTCTTTTGAGGTCATTCAAAATCGATTACAAGAACGCCACAATCACTTCATGAGCGAAAAACTCCTAAAGAGCCAATTTGATGCCCTTGAGGAGCCACCTGATGCTATAAGTGTCGATGTTTCTGATCCACCACAAGTGATAGTGCAAACTCTTATAAAAGCTTTGGGAATTGCGGCAAGTTGATGGGGAAAGCTGGCAAGATAACTCATGACAGATAATTTTCTCATCATTGAAGTTCCTCTAAATGCTCCTGAAGCTGATGAAGATTGGGGAACAAAAGAAAAGTTTTGGTTCCGCTATCGTGATTGCAATGATACGTTAGAGCTTTTTGAGCGCATTCCATCTAATCGCATATCAAGAACAGCAATTGAATTTGCACAAGAAATATTGGAATTAAATCAAAGTAAGCTGCTGAACACCCTACTATGAAAACACTTTTTTTATCTTGGCAAGATGCAAAAAGCCGAGTTTGGTTTCCCATTGGTCGGTTAACATTTGATGGAACAAAGTATCAGTTTGTGTATACGCAAGGTGCTGTAGAAGCTCAATCTCAGCATAGGTTTCAACTGTTATATTCCTTCCCAGACTTGAATAAGGTATATACATCGCTTGAACCGTTTCCCTTGTTCTCTAATCGATTAATGCGACCCTCTCGCCCCGACTATAAAAATTATATTGAATGGCTAAATATTCCTGAAGGCGAAGACGACCCAGTTACCATTCTTTCTCGGAGTGGTGGACGAAAAACAACGGACAATTTTGAAGTTTTTCCCTTGCCGGAGCCAGATGAGAATGGTTTATATCATATCCACTTCTTTGCTCATGGGCTGCGACACCTTCCGGCTTGTGCAACTGAACGAATTAATCAATTACAAACAGGCGAATTGCTGTATTTAGCTAACGGATTTCAAAATCCTTATGACCAGCGTGCGTTGCTCTTATGTACTAAGGATCACTACATTGTAGGTTATTGCCCTCGTTATATTGTGGATGATGTTTTTAAACTCAAAAGCAAAAACCCAGAACTGGTAAAAGTAAACGTTGAACGAGTCAACCCAGCACCAACACCACTCCAGCTACGTTTGTTGTGCAACATGACAGCAGAATGGCATGAGGAATTTCGTCCATTTTCCAGCTGGGAGTATCAGCCGTTAGTAGCTGATATCCCAACTGCTTATGCCACTCTTTAAAGTTGATGTGTGGCTAGAAATGCTTCGACTTCAGCAGATGTTGGTTGAGAGGCGATCGCTCCTGGTTTAATGGTAGTCAGCGCCCCAACAGCACTGGCGTAGGTAACGATGCGTTTTGCTGTTTGTGCATCCCGCAAGCTATGGATACCATGCTGACTCAACTGGTGGATGAACCCTGCTAGAAAGCTGTCTCCTGCACCTGTTGTATCGACTACGGGGATGGAAAACGAAGGTAATTTGCCCTCGTTCTCACCCAGACAATAGGCACAACCATTTTCGCCGTCTGTCACCAGCACCCCTTCAACTGAAGCCAGGCGATAAGTAATGGCTCCCGGATCGGCGGTATCAAATAGCCATTCCGCTTCTTCTTTGGAGAGTTTGAGAAAATCGACTCGCTTAAATGATTCTTGAATTTTTTGACGAGCCATATTTGAATCTTGCCAAAATACAGGACGCCAATTGACATCCAGCACAATCTTCAAGTCGTATTGTTCTGCCAGTTCTAAGGCGCGGTGAATTGCCTGCTCACTTTCAGGATAGGCTAATTCCAAAGTACCCAAAACCAGAAAATCTGCCTCTTGAAACAGCAAATTTGGCAATTTCTTGGCTTGCAGACGGGTGTCGGCAAATTCTGCGGTGTTATACTGACCAAATCCAGCAAAGGTGCGATCGCCTGCTAAATCCCGCGTCACATAAACTTGCCGCGTTGGTGCTGTGGGATGGCGTTGCACCCCAGTAGTATCTACACCTACTTCTTGTAATAGCTTGACCAGTGCATTTCCTGGCTCATCTTCACCAACTGCTCCGATAAATCCTGCTGGCGTTCCCAACTTAACTAAAGCACAGGCTACGTTAGCTGGTGCTCCTCCTGGGTAGGGAGTCCAAGATTGAACTTCTTCCAGGTTTAGCCCCAATTGATCGGCTAAACAATCAAACAAAATTTCACCGAGGCACAAAACACGGGGATTGCTCATTTCATTTTAGATTTTCGATTTTGCCAAAAGTTTAGCCTGTCGCATACGGGGAGAAGTCAGAGCGCTCACCGAAGTTCTGTACGGAGGAAGCCTGTCTTGAAAAGTTTTGCGCTCCTGTTACCCGAACGCTCCAACTTTCCACTCCGCTCAGACTTTTCGAAACTCGGCAAACTGAACTTCAGGGGTTTCCCGGTCTAGCAAACTTCTAAAGACAGATGACAAATTTCCAGTATAAAATCTACAATGATCTCTACTCATTTGTCGCCAGTCCTTCATAGAATGAAATAGCAATTTTTACTACTCTCATATCATGTATATGCTCTTGATCCTCGCTTTATTTGCTCAACAATTATACGGTTATTTTATGTCTTAAAATGCAATATTTAATACATAAAATATTCATGGTTTAGATTACTGTCAATTTGAAATCCAAAGAAAATATTGATAATGGTATTGCCGCGAACACTTGAAACCCCTACCTACAAAAGAATCTTCTAGAATTAGAAAGAGCGATTAAGTACATATACCAAGGGAGGATAGAAATAGTCATGGCTGGTGGCGAGTCTCAGACCCCTGTTACTCTGTCAGACAGAGAACTGCAAATTATCGACTTAGTGGCCGCTGGCTTAACTAACCAAGAAATTGCAGGAAAACTGGAAATTAGCAAGCGTACAGTTGATAACCATATCAGTAACATTCTGACTAAGACCCAAACAGAAAATCGAGTGGCTCTTGTCCGCTGGGCTTTACAGTGGGGCAAAGTCTGTTTGAATGATGTCAACTGCTGTCTTTTGCCTAACCAGAACGAATAAACTATTTGCTAGTAGCGACGCGATTAATCTGGTCTGGTATGCTGACAACCCAATTTTGAGATTTACTGATTATTCTCCTCACGCCTTTATTTCAGTGTGATCACCTCTACCAATTCCGCATCCTTTACTTAGTGGGAGTTTACGCTAATGGAGCCAGCTAACCCTCGGAAGCGGAAGCTATAGATTCAGAATTTCTCTCAAAATGCAGTAGAACAGATTACTAGCCTATTGTTTCTGGTAAAGGCAGTTTTCCTTCCATCGGTATTATTATATTTCTTTAGGAAAAATAATTAGTACCGATGGAAAATTTCCTCTGTACTAACTTTGTTGTCAACGAATCATCAACAAAAATTAGCAACAATCTACAGGCTCAAGCGTTACATTTGAAAGAAATCTATGTTGCTCCATAGGCTTGAGGAGCAGTGTTCCTATGAATACTTCTGCTTCTGCCAAAGGTGATTCATCTCCCTTTGACTTTTTTGGTTTTGATTTTACGATACCTCTATCTGGGAAAGTTCCGAGTCTCGAAGACCGACCCTTGGACTTTCCCCAACCTACACAAGATGCTGATTTACTCAAGCAGCTATCGTTTATTCCAGGCTTGAAAGAAATTTTGATGGTGCGACAGGTTCACGCCCTAGAACACGCCACTGTTTGGGTTCTAGGTGAATCAAAAAGCGCCTATTCTTCTCCACCAGGGTCTACTAATATTCAAGTTGATAACGAACTATTAAGCGGTTTGTCTACCGAACAAGGCTTTTACCTATATGGTGAGGTAAATATTAGTGATTTACGGCGAGCGATCGCACTTGCTCAACATCGCCTTACCAGTGGAGAATGGGATTTGGCTGTACATCCCCGTTGCGGCACCAATTTATCAGTAGCAATGCTCTTAACAGCTGGACTAGCTGTGGGTGTAAATCTTCTGCTACCGTTCCGACCAATTGAACAACTGATAGGTTTGGGGTTAGCAGCCACGACAGCAGCCGAACTTGCACCTGATTTAGGTTCTATGGCGCAGCGCTACTTAACAACTGCTATTCCCTTTAACCTAGCAATTGAAAATATTACCCGTACACGCGACGTTTGGGGACGACAGGGGCATTTTGTTAAGGTGTGCTGGCAGGATTAATTAGAAGAAGGGGGGCAAGAGTTAAGGGTTAAGAGTAGAGACGCGATTAATCGCGTCTCTACAAGGGTCAAGAGACAGTAGTTATATATTCTCCCCCGCCACTCCGGCTGTTGAGCGCTAGCGCTGAGCGTGCTTAGACTGCGCGGCAGTTGAGCGTAGTCGAAACACCACTCCTCCATTCATATAAATAAAAAAATTGTCTAATGAGAAAGCTTTACTTCTTACTCCCTGGGACAGATGGCAAATTTGCTTGTGGTGGTTTGTTTGCAGAGTTAAAAACAATTAATCTTGCTCAGCACTTCTGTAGCGCTGATGTTGTAACTTATCGTCAACGAGAAAAAGGCAAGCTTTTTATAGATGATTTGCTAAAAGAGAAAAATTTAAATGATGTAATTTTTGTCATTAGCTGGGGATTTGATATTGCTAAACTTGTCACCAAGCTCAAACCCTACAACGCAGTTTATCATGCTCATAGTGCAGGTTATCCATTCATGCTACCTGCGAGTATTCCGATCATTACTGTGAGTCGAAATACAATGGGATATTGGGGACAAAAATCACCCAATTCTCTGATTTATTATTTGCCTAATGAAATTTCTGATGAATTTCAAAATTTACATATTGAGCGAGATATTGATGTTTTAGTTCAAACTCGGAAATCTTCTGAGTATTTAATTAAACAATTGGTTCCGGCTTTGCAAAAAAAATGTAAAGTATTGGTCGTTGATTCTTATGTAGAAGATTTGCCTGGATTATTTAATAGGGCTAAAGTTTATCTCTATGATTCTGCTGAATATTGGGTGAAACAGCGTGTTAGTGAAGGATTTGGACTGCAACCAATGGAAGCGATCGCCTGTGGCTGTCAAGTATTTTCTAGTGTCAATGGTGGACTTTCCGATTATTTAGATCCGGGATTTAATTGCTATAAAATTGCCGGATATTCTCAAGAATATGATGTCAAACGTATCTTGAAAGTGGTTAATTCCTCAAGTTCGCTATCTTTCTCTAAAGATTTTTTGGCTGAGTATAGAACTGAAAATATTATTCAACGTTTCCAAATAATAGTAGATGAATTAAATGAATTCTTTGATCACAAAATCCAGCAGCCATCCAATATTAAGAGTTTGACGAGAATGCGTATAGCAAAATTAATGGCACAGAGGATATACGATAAGTTCAGCAAAAAATATTTTAGGGATTAATATTGTGGTGCGGCGTGAGAAAGATTGACGAACCACAAAAAAAAGAGAGGGAGTTAAATGAATCGGCGGTTATTGGTAACAGGGGGTGCGGGATTTATTGGGGCGAATTTTGTGCATCACTGGTGTCAGGTTTACCCTAATGACCGAGTGGTAGTATTGGATGCTCTTACCTATGCTGGAAATCGTCGTAATTTAGCGCTAGTTGAAGGAAGAGAAAATTTTCGGTTTGTGCATGGTAATATTTGCGATCGCTCTGTTGTAGAGCAGTTATTAGCAACTGAAAACATTGATATCATCGCCCATTTTGCCGCTGAATCTCATGTTGATCGCTCAATTCTCGAACCCGGCGCTTTTGTCCAAACTAATGTAGTAGGAACTTTTACACTTCTTGAAGCTTTTCGACAGCATTGGGAGGCAAAATCAGAGCCGCCTAGTTATCGTTTCCTACACATTTCTACTGATGAAGTCTACGGGAGTCTGAACCCAGATGATCCAGCTTTTTGTGAAACAACGCCCTACGCTCCTAATAGTCCCTATTCAGCCTCGAAAGCTGGCAGTGATCACTTAGTTCGTGCTTACTACCATACTTACAAACTCCCGACACTTATCACAAATTGTTCTAATAATTACGGTCCCTATCAATTTCCCGAAAAACTCATTCCATTAATGTGTATCAACATCTTAATAGGTAAGTCATTACCAGTTTATGGTGATGGCAAAAATGTACGAGATTGGCTTTATGTAGGCGATCATTGTCATGCTTTAGATGTAGTGATTAATCACGGTAAACCAGGGGAAACTTACAATATTGGTGGTAACAATGAGGTGGAAAATATCAATCTCGTACAGATTTTGTGCCAGATGATGGATGAATTAGCACCTAACTTACTAGTTTTTCCCTCAAAGCAGTTAATTACTTTCGTTAAAGATAGACCAGGACATGACCGGAGATATGCAATTAACGCGAACAAGATCAAAAATCAACTTGGTTGGACGCCTTCATTTACAATTGCTGAGGGTTTACGTTTAACTGTTGAATGGTATCTCACTCATCGTGATTGGTGGGAACCTCTCTTGTCTCCAGAATATCAAGCTTTCTATCGCAAAAATTATCTAGAATCGGCAAAGGATCATTGACACTAAGTTTGCTTCTTTGATTCTATCCCTCCCACAGTCTTGCGAGATAATGACTATCCTTAAATAGTAAGAGAATCAGATCAGCGTAAATTGCAAGCAGGTGTCAAATGCTGCAAGCAGAGCAGATATTACAAGAGCGTTATCAAATTCAACGCCAACTCGGTAACAATGGGATTCGTCAAACTTGGCTAGCAACGGATTTACAAGCTTCCGATGCGGAAAATTCGTTAGTTGTTGTCAAACTTTTGGCTTTTGGCGGTACTGTACAGTGGGATGACCTAAAACTCTTTGAAAGGGAAGCACAGATTCTTAAACAGCTAAATCATCCTCGTATTCCTCAGTATATCGATTATTTTTGTATTGACGATCGCACACTCTGGTTTGGCTTGGTGCAAGAGTATATTCCTGGTGAGTCACTCAAGGAACAACTTACTGTTAGCAAAAGGTTTACCGAAAAACGAGTGAGGAAAATTGCTATTGAGGTTTTGAATATTCTCATGCATTTGCATGAGTTGAATCCAGGGGTGTTACATCGGGATATTAAGCCAAGTAATTTAATCTGGGGTGAAGATAATCATATTTATTTAGTTGATTTTGGCGCAGTTCAGGATAGAGCGGCAAAAGAAGGCGTTACTTTTACCATTGTGGGTACTTATGGTTATGCTCCAATGGAACAATTTGGTGGTAGAGCCGTTCCAGCATCAGATCTCTATGCACTGGGAGCAACTTTGATTCATTTGTTAACTGGTATTTCCCCTTCTGATTTACCCCAGCAGGATTTGCGGTTGCAATTTACTGAGCGAGTAAATCTTAGTCCTAGTTTTATCAGCTGGCTACAAAAGTTGACAGAACCAGCCCCAGAACAGCGCTTTGCTAGTGCTCGTCAAGCTTTAAATGCTCTCAAATCTGGTTTGGCTGTCAAACCTGCCAAGAATCAGCTTTTGCCATTAAAAGAAGTCACCAACAATTCTGGATGCGGAATCAATAATTACACTGAAGCTGTCCCAGAGGAAATTCTGGGGTGGAATTGGGGGGCGTTTCTACTACCTTGGTTATGGTTGTGGCCTAATCAAGTGTGGTTTGGGCTATTCTGTTTTGTACCCCAAATTGGCTGGGTAATGGCGATCGCTCTCGGTGCAAAGGGCAATGAATGGGCATGGAAAAGTAGACAGTGGCGCAGTATTGAGCACTTCAAAGCCCATCAGAGAGGCTGGGCGATCGCCGGTGTCCTCATTGGAGCACCTATAAGTATTGCATTGTGGACGTGGGCGATCGCTTTGCTCAAATCTGCATTTTAAGGAGACAAGAGGCAGAGGGGAAAGACTTGCTGCAACATCCCCTGTGCTCCTACTCTCCTACTCCTCCACTTCTAACTACTCACTTGCGATTCAATTACACCCACAGGACAAGCAACATTTGTACCACCTAAACCACAATAACCATTGGGATTTTTAGCTAGGTACTGCTGATGGTAAGCTTCTGCGTAGTAGAATTCAGGCGCATCCAAGATTTCTGTGGTAATCTCGCCATAACCCGATTTGTTGAGAGCTTGCTGATAAGCTTCTCGTGATGCTTCTGCTAGCTGCTTTTGACTTTCGGAATATACGTAAATTCCAGAACGGTACTGAGTGCCGCTGTCATTACCCTGACGCATTCCTTGGGTGGGGTTGTGGCTTTCCCAGAAGACTTTTAGCAGTTGGGCGTAACTAATTTCTTTGGGGTCAAACACAACTAGCACGACTTCATTGTGACCAGTCCGTCCACTACATACCTCTTCATAGGTAGGGTTGGGCGTGAACCCGGCAGCATAACCTACGGCGGTGGTGTAAACTCCCTTCAGTTGCCAAAATTTACGTTCTGCACCCCAAAAACAGCCCAAACCAAACAATGCCTTTTCCAATCCATCGGGATAAGGAGGTTTTAGGGGATTCTTATTAACATAGTGATGAGCGGGTACTTGTATAGACTGTGCCCTTCCTGGCAAAGCTTCTTCAGGAGTGGGCATAACCTGTTTTTTGCCAAATCCAAATAGCACCATTGATTCTGACTCTGATATACATCTTTACCTTATTTAATATTGTAAAGATTTTAGCGATCGCTTGGGATTTTCTCGAAATCCTTAGCACCACAAGTAGAGCAACTAAATTTATTGATACAGAATAGGGGAAAAAGTTAAAGGGTAAATTTCAGCCTTTTCCTTTTAACCGAAAGGTATTGCGTAAGTTCTAATTCCGTTGCGTGTGTTTTACAACACTTAATATTTATCTTCAAGAATATAATCTTTTACAAACAAAAAAGCACTTGAGAGTTTTGCTCACCCAAGCACTTCCCCGTATAACTGTATACCAATTTACTTTTCTGCTGCAACATTTTAAATTCACAATACTCCCTTTTAAGGGAGTATTGCGAGGATAAATTGTGACAAACATGTGGTGAAATGGTATCACTCCTTGCACTAGTTAAGAATATCTCTTCTGCTATAAAACGGGGAATCTAGTGAGTGACAGTTTATCAACTGAACACTAGTTAAAAACGACTCATCTATGGATGGTGATGAACAAAACCAAGCATGATTTGAGAAAATTTATGTATGTAGTATAAAAAACTATAGTTGATTGGCGATCGCTTACGGTTAATAGCAAATATCGCTTGTAATTTTTCCCAAAATTTAATCTTTAAAACCGACGATTTATGCAAAAAAAGCAAGTTAACAAAGCTGTGATTCCGGCGGCTGGTTTCGGTACTCGCTTGTTTCCAGCTACCAAAGTTGTCAAAAAAGAACTTTTTCCGATTATTGATCAAGATGGCAGGGCAAAACCTGTGATTCTAGCAATTGTTGAAGAGGCAATCAGTGCTGGAATTACAGAAGTTGGAATAGTAGTGCAGCCAGATGATCAAGAAATCTTTGAAGATTTATTTAAAAATTCACCAAAAAAAGAACTTTTCGACAAACTGTCACCACAGAATCAAGAATATAACCGATATCTCCAAGAGTTAGGCAGCAAGGTCACAATTTTAACGCAAGAGGAGCAAGCCGGCTACGGTCATGCAGTCTTTTGTGCCAAGGACTGGGTGCAAGATGAGCCATTTCTGTTGATGCTGGGCGATCATGTTTATACATCTGATACTGAAAAATCTTGTGCGCGTCAAGTTTTAGATGTTTACGAACAAGTTAATAAAAGCGTTGTTAGTTTAACTACAATGCCAGCAAAGATGATTCATAAAGCTGGATGTGTAACAGGAATTTGGCAAGAATTAAATTCAATTATTGAAGTAACACAACTCTCTGAAAAACCCACCCTTGAGTATGCATATCAGCATTTGCGTGTAGAAGGAATGGCAAAAGATAAATTTTTATGTATATTTGGCTTATATTTACTGACGCCGCAAATTTTTGATTTTCTGGCAGAACACATCAATAAAAATTTCCGGGAACGGGGAGAATTTCAGTTAACGTCTTGTCTTGATAGATTGTGTCAGCAAGAGGGAATGACAGGATATGTTGTTAAAGGTAAGTGTTTTGATACAGGATTGCCAGATGCTTATCGCCAGACGATGATTGATTTTAGATGACAGCTACCTCTAACATTCGTATTGTTCCAAAATTGGCATCTATTTCCACTTCTACACCAATTGGTAGGGTAAATTTATCCTTAATATGACCAATCATTGAACCGTACCAAGCGGGAATATTTAGGGGAATTATGTGGTCTTGTAATACTTGCATTAAGGTAAATGATGGTTCATCCCCAGGACTACAATTAGTACATTGCCCAAATATAAAGCCAGCGATTTGGTTAAGAATACCAGCAGTTTTTAACTGCGTCAGCATCCGGTCTAAACGATAAACATCCTCGCCAATTTCTTCTACAAACAGGATGCTTTTATTCCAGGAAGGCAGGTAAGGTGATCCTACCATCGCTGCTAACACTGACAAATTACCACCCACAAGTTTACCCCTTGCCTTTCCGAGTGCGATTGTCTCTACTGGTACTTCTCTGGGATTAAGATTTTGCATTGTTACCGCTTCAGCATTAAATAAAATGCGTTTGAGGTAATCCACCGTTAACTGATTCCAAGTAGACGTGGCTACTGGCCCATGAAAAGTAATCACCCGACTTCGGGCATTAATTGCTAACAATAGGGAAGTGATATCGCTGTAACCCATAAGAATTTTGGGATGGGAACGGATCAGCGAGTAGTTCAGTAAGGGTAAAATGCGATTACAGCCCCAGCCTCCACGCATAGCAATAATTGCTTTCACGGAGTGATCGCTAAACATCACGTTAACATCCTGAGCGCGATCGGCATCTTTACCAGCTAAATAGCCGTAGCGATCTAAAATATGCTTCCCTAACTTGACTTTTAAGCCTAACTGTGATACCGATTTCTTTGCTGCTTCAATGTCTTTAGCTTCAATGATACCTGCAGGGGCAATCAATCCTACCGTATCACCTATTTGCAGGCGGGATGGTTTGAGGATGATGTTCGGGGATAGCTGACCGTGGGCAACAAGTGGAGGGCTTTGGGTAGCTAAGGCAGCTAACCCACAGGTTGTGAGAAATTGTCGGCGCTTGATAGTCATGATGGGATAGCGTAACATTTACCACCCATCTTGAGAAGTTCTGGGAAGAAGTTTCCTTTGGAAATCGAAGACACAATGACGCCAAGAGTTAAATTGCGATCGTGTCCGTTACCATTTTCTCTAAGCGACTACAAAATTCACCAACTTCCCAGGCACTACAATCACCTTTTTAATTTCCTTACCCGCGATGTAACGTTGGGCGACTTCTGATTCACAGGCATACTTTTCCTGCGCTGCTTTATCTGTTTGCGTTGGCACTTGAATCACGCCGCGAAATTTGCCATTAATCTGAATCGTCAAAGTGATTTCATCAGCTACTAAAGCAGCAGAGTCAAAAGACGGCCAAGTTTGAGTGTGGACTGAATTGCTCTCACCTAACAAATGCCACAATTCATCAGCAATGTGTGGCGCAAAAGGAGCTAGCAACGCTACCAAAGTCTGAATTCCTTCTGCATAAATTGGTGAATTTTTGCACTTGGCATCAGTTAAGGCATTACTCAACTTCATCAATTCTGAAATAGCTGTGTTGAATTGATATTCGTCCTCCAAATCTTCTGTCACAGCTTTAATAGCAGTGTGAATCGCCCGCCGCAATTCCTTTTCCGGCTGAGACAAATCAGATAGTTGGGCTTTCTTACGGGATACTCCAGCAGCAACATAATCTGTCACCAAGCGCCACACCCGATTTAAGAAGCGGAATTGTCCTTCTACATCAGCTTCATCCCATTCCAGGTCTTTTTCTGGCGGTGCTTTGAACAAGATGAACATCCGTGCTGTGTCTATGCCATATTTGCCAATGACATCTTCCGGCGCGACGCCATTACCCTTAGATTTGGACATGGTGGCATAAAGGCGTTGCAGTGGTTCACCTGTCTGAGGGTCACGAGGATCAGCTGGATTCACAAGATTCGAGGGAATCCATTTATCTTTACCGCCCTTGTTGGGATTTAAGTAAGTTAAGCCCTGTACCATGCCTTGAGTCAACAGACGTTGGAAGGGTTCATCAAAATTCAACAAGCCTCTATCCCGCAGCACCTTAGTAAAGAACCGCGAATACAACAAATGCAAAATCGCGTGTTCAATCCCACCCACATACTGATCAACTGGCATCCAGTCGTTGGTTTTACTGGAATCAAAAACCTGCTGCTCGTTCTTGGCGTCAGGAAACCGCAAGAAATACCACGAAGAATCAATAAACGTGTCCATCGTGTCGGTTTCTCGTTTCGCTGGAGTGCCACAAGTCGGACAAGGCACATTTACCCAGCTTTCTAACTGAGTCAAAGGTGAACCACCACGTCCGGTAAATTCTACATCTTCCGGCAACTGCACTGGCAAATCTTTATCGGGGACTGGTACTATTCCACAGTTGGGACAGTGAATAACTGGGATGGGTGCTCCCCAGTACCGCTGGCGCGAAATCAACCAATCTCGCAGGCGATATTGTACACGCACCTTCCCAAAACCTTGTTTTTCGGCGTATTCAACGATCGCCTGCTTAGCATCTGTAGAAGTCATACCAGTAAAAGGCCCGGAATTAATTAAAATTCCTGGTTCAGTGTATGCCTGGTTATATTCAATCTGAATAATTTGTGTGACTTCATCTATCTCTGATGTTGGAGTTAAGTCAAAATCTGTAACATCATCTGGCGAAGCGATGACAAAATCAATCGGTAAATCATAAGTTTGGGCAAATTTAAAATCCCGCACATCATGAGCAGGCACACCCATAACTGCCCCAGTACCATACTCATACAGTACATAATCAGCAATCCAGATGGGGACTTCTTCCCCTGTAAAGGGGTTAATTACCTTACCACCTGTAGGAGTACCCCGCTTCGGTTTATCTTCCGCAGTGCGTTCCAATTCGCTTTGATTAGAAACCTCTTTAATAAAGGTTTCTACTGCGGCTTGTTGTTCTTTTGTGGTGACGCGCTTTGTGAAAGGATGTTCTGGTGCTAACACCAAGTAGCTAACACCATAAACTGTATCTGGGCGTGTAGTGTATACAGCGATTTTTTCATCCAACCCAACGATGGGGAATTCCAAGTAAGCGCCTGTTGATTTGCCAATCCAGTTTGCCTGCATCAACTTGACGCGTTCAGGCCAACCTGTCAACTTATCCAAATCATTAAGCAATTCTTCGGCGTAGTCGGTAATCTTCAAAAACCACTGCCGCAATAATTTACGCTCAACTATTGCCCCACTGCGCCAGGAACGGCCTTCGTTATCAACTTGCTCGTTTGCTAGCACAGTTTGGTCAATGGGATCCCAGTTTACCGCTGCTTCTTTTTGGTAAGCTAACCCCGCTTGCAAAAACTGCAAGAAAATCCATTGTGTCCACTTGTAATAATCTGGTGAACAGGTGGCAACTTCGCTATCCCAGTCAATAGACAAACCAAGACGCTGCAATTGCTGCCGCATCTGGGTAATATTTTGATAAGTCCACTTTGCTGGTGGAACGCCACGGTCAATGGCGGCATTCTCTGCTGGCAAGCCAAAGGCATCCCAACCCATTGGGTGCAACACTCGATAGCCCTGCATTCGTTTAAGGCGGGCAATTACGTCAGTAATCGTATAATTACGGACGTGACCCATGTGCAGGCTGCCCGATGGATAAGGAAACATAGACAGAGCGTAGAATTTGGGCTTGTTGCTTGCTGCGGGTGTCTTATCTAAGCCAAGTTCTGCCCATGTTTTTTGCCATTTTTCCTCAATTGCTGCTGGGTTATATCGGGAATCCACCAGAAAATTCTCCTACTGGGTCTGTAATCGTATCTGCCTCCATATTGTAGATGCTAGGCAAAGCAATCAGTTGGTTAAAATAAGCGATGGCTGAATCAAAAATAAAATTATCTAGTTTGGTACGGGTTTTTGTCTACGGCACACTCAAACCAGGGGAAGCTAATTATAAAAGATACTGCGCTGGCAAGGTAGCAGATGCCAAACCAGCTATGTTACAAGGTAAACTCTTTGCTCTACCGATGGGTTATCCAGCGATGACGCTAGGAGATAGCCAAGTCCACGGATATTTACTTTCTTTTACTAACCCAGGAATTTTAAAACAGCTAGATGTGCTGGAAGATTACCAGCCACATAGACAAATGTCAGAAAACCTCTATAACCGCCAAATTATCGAGGCTTACGAGCCAAAAGGACTATCCCTGGGTTACGCTTGGGTCTACTTAATGTCTCCAGAGCGGGTTTACCAATTTGGAGGGGTTCCTCAACCTGACGGCTGGTGGAGCAACTCTGGTTTCACTCCAAATTAGTTTATATCTTGTTTGGTATCTCGCTGTTGTAGCTGTATATGATTTAATGGATTTTCCGCAGGAGCCACTGCTGCTTTAGGAATTTCAATCACTGGGTTATTTAGTCCCACCATCAGCGGGGAAGCGGGGGGAACAATAGACGCTGAAGTCGTTTGTGTCGGTTCTATTAGTGGCTTTTGCGCCAGTTGTGGCGCCCTCGTACCACCCGGTAGCACGCCAGATACCGCGCCGATAACGCAAGCAGCAATAGCCGCACCTCCAAATGTCCAGGCTAACTGAGTACGGCGGCGCAAACGTGCCAATACTTGTTGGACTGCTGCTTCTGGCGACTGTTGGGTTGCTGGTACTGGCAAAGTTCGCAAGCCTTGGCGTAGCTTTAATAGTCGCGCATACAAGCATTGAACGGAGGCATCGTTTGCCAACCATTCTTCTACTTGCCTGCGTTCTGCTGCTGTTACCTCACCATCGAGGTAAGCACTTAATAACTCGAAGCGATCGCGCTTCACCATATCCATAAAACCCGTTGATTCATTGGTATGCTTAGCCATTCCATTTGGCAAATTTTTAGGTAGTTGCGAGCGGGAACGGTCATAAAACTGAGAATCAGTAGTCATCTTAACATTATTACCAATTCATACACGGGTAAAGGGATTCTGACAATCCGAAGAAATTAATCATTTTCCTCTTGATGACAGAAGTAATCTGCTTTTTCCTCACAATTCTTAATCAATGCTTAAATTCTGTTAATGGTTAAACGAAAGATACTGTAAATTAGGTATCTAGATAATTTTGCAATTGAGCTTGTAATCTAGATCTCGCTCGGGCTATTCTCGACTTCACAGTTCCCAAGGAAACTCCAGTGATTTCGGCAATTTCTTCATACGCCATGCCTTCAATTTCTCTAAGGACAATAGTAGTACGAAACACTTCTGGTAAATCCGCGATCGCCTCCCGTAGTTGTTCGTAAAATTCTCTAGTAGTCAGTGCTTCCTCTGGGCCGGGAGTATCTCCAGCAATTTCCCAATCCATCTCGCCGTCTTCTACTGAGCGAGGTGCATCCAGCGACAAGGGACTGACAACCCGCTTGCGTTTCCGTAACTCATCGTAAAACAAGTTAGTGGCAATGCGGCTTAACCAGCCCCGAAATTTAGAAGGCTCTTGCAATCTGTTAATATTCCGATACACGCGAATCCAAACTTCTTGAGCCAAATCAGCTCTATCTGACCAATCGGGAGCCAGGTGGTATAAAACCCTATCGACTTGTGTCTGATAGCGGCGCAATAGTTCTGCAAACGCAGCACGATCAGGGCGCAGTCCTATTTGACAGCGCAAAATTAGATCATGATTAGAGAGTTTGTCAACTTGCACTGATGCTTCTGGATACCTTGCATCAACAGTTGACCAGGATACAGTAATCGACTGACTCATAGATCGTACTGGCTTTAAATCATCCCTTCCTATTAGACCTGCTAATGAGCAGGAAGTTCCTTGGTAAGGTGACGGATTTATGACTGGAACACTGAAGTATACAAGTTTGGGTAGATTATTGGCAACGGTAAGAGCCACTGTCTCCTTATGCTGCTTGCATAGTTGCTTTTTTATTTATCAGTTAACAGTTGACAAGGGAATAGCAATGTTACGTAGATTTGTGCTAATTATGGCAACCGAATACACACGCTTGACAAAAATAATTAGATATGGTTTTAAAGATGAGGGATCAAAATTTTTCACTTCTAAATTGATATCTCATACTTTATCCTGGATCTAAGGCGTAAGATTTGATACCCTTAACCAGGTAAGAATTTTTGTAATTTATGCTGCTATATTTGCTATGACTATTATTTTTTGGGATTTGTCACCAGAATAGTTGATGTTTTTTCTGAGTGTTGTTGGTAATTACCAAAATTAGTGTGTTCGGGTACACGAACTTGAAAAAAGAAATTGAGGGAAAATGTAATTGTGACTGTTAGCAATAATTTTTCAAACATGGTCTTTCTTCCACCCACACCATTAATGATTGATTGCTACATTTCCAGAGTTCCAGAAAAGATTCCAAGCAAAGGCTTTCGTGCTTTGGAACTTCAAAGAAATGAATTTTACCTAGATTTCTGCTGGCATCTACATAGCTTTAGTTTGCCCAGAGCTATTAGCAGATTCATAATGAAATTGATAAGTATTTATAAATTTTTGATGATTGAAGCATGAACGCATTCAATTTATTTGCTGGATATGTCAGGGATAAACAATAAGCAATGACAATGGTAAGAAATGAATCAGTAGGGCGTATGGTAATGATGCTCTGTTTTGGCACAGCAATTTTATCTCTGGCTGTCCATTGGCGCATTACTTCAGCTCAACCGTATTTGGGACAACCTGCTTCTGCTTCGTTGCGGCGAGATTCTAATCCTCAAGGAAGTCGCCCAAAGGCTGTTTATGGAAATCTCTCGCAAGTAGACTTAGGGGATACGCTGAGTGAGTCTGTGTCTACTAAACGTGTAACAGACCAGAAGGTGTCTAAATCAAAGTCTTCTGCTATTAGCAAAAATGTAGCTCAAGTGACTAATCTGCCAAGTAAGACGCGATTAGTAGCGCAAGCACAAAGGGATAATACAACTAAAGACAGCTGGCCCAAGTCTTTATTAGCTCAGGCTTTACCTCAACAAAAAACCTCTAATCAGAAGGATATCAAGACGCAAGTGGTTGTTGATTTAAGCGATCGCCGCGCCTATGTCTACGCCAAAGATGAAGTGATAGCCAGTTACCCGATTGCTATAGGTAAGAAAGGCTGGGAAACACCTACGGGTGATTTCCAGGTGATGCACATGCAACACCATCCTATTTGGCGTCACCCAATTACTGGCAAAGTATTTGAAGCTGGTACTGACAGTCCTTTGGGAGATAGATGGATTGGCTTTTGGTCAGATGGACGCAATCATATTGGCTTTCACGGTACGCCAGAGGTGGAGGTGATCGGAACCGCTGTGTCTCACGGCTGCTTAAGAATGCGTAATCCTGATGTCCGAATGTTGTATGAGCAAGTCAAGTTGGGCACAACTGTAATAGTGCGTGATTGATTGGTAAATAGTCAATGGTCAAGAGTCAATAGTCACAAGACTCTTGACCATTGACTTTTGACTATAAAGATTGTGGTGATTTTTGCTCAAAGTTAGGTGCGTGTGCTTGAAGTAAAGCACTGACTTGGCGTACAACATCATTGGCTGTATTTTTACCCAAGTCCTGACGTTCTGGAAAGAAATTGGGTCGATCTAGGTAACGACTGATCGCTTCGCCGACTTGCTGGGAAATTAATTCTTGAAGTTCTGTCTTAGCCCGTTGACGCTGATAGTTAGCACCTTCTTCGGTGGTAGCATACAAGGGTGGCAGACGGTTGAGGGCGTAAGCGGCGATATCCCCGACATCCAGGGAACTTTCGCTGGTAGCTTCAATTTCGGCTACTCTGGCGATCGCTTCTGTCAGTACCAGTTCTTCCATGACGTTAATAAATTGTTTGCGAGGTACCGCCACTACCTCACCAGTCAACAGTGACCCCATCAGCCGATCCAGCGCCATGTACTCTTCAATTGAGAGTTCTGAGGCATTATCACAGATTCGTCCGACTTCTGCTTCCATTGCTGGTGTCAAATAACCATCCTGGAGAGCTTGTTCTACAATTTTTTCGATACTCATAACGCTCATCATCTTTACTCTAGCCAAGCAAGGTAGGGACGGTATCAATCTAATTTATTTTGTCTAATTCTCGGCAAAAAAACACACAAGCTATTTACCGAAATGATCAACTGAGTCTCTACTAATTAAAGACATTGGTTCGCCAGGGTGTTGGATCAACAGATTGTCCATTGACATATAGACCCCAGTGCAAATGCGGCCCTGTAGAAGCACCTGTTGAACCCACTGCGCCAATTAATTGACCAGGTTTCACAAAATCACCTTCTTTAACATTAATACGACTCAGGTGCATGAAAATACTGGTTACTCCATGACCGTGGTCGATGCCAACTACGTTCCCGTGAACCCGAAACCCTTGAGATACCCTACCTACCAAAGCAACTCGCCCTGCGGCTGGGGCAATTACAGGCGAACCCGTTGCACCAGCGTAGTCAACGCCACGATGGTAGTAGTCCTTTGCAAATTTACCATTATAGTAGCGACGTACACCATAGATCGTACTAATCCGCCCTGCGTTGGGTTTGAGGAAGCCACCACTCCAATATTTTTGTGGTGTTTGTAGTGCCTTCAAAGCTGCTACGCGTGTAAGCTCTAACTTTGTCGCTTGTACTCCGGCTTTTCCAGGTGGTAAATTAATGCGTTGTACGGGGAATTTGCGATCGCTCACTTTCACTGCTAAGTTTTGCACCTGACCATCCCCGGAAATCCTAAACTTTCTAATTCCCGCTGTTTCTAAGGGAGTTGTGGGAATAAAAGCTCGATACCGACTGGGTGCAATTGCAAATGCTGGGTAAGTTTTCTGGCCAATAGCCACCGTTGGATTGCTACCACTTTCGGGATTATCTAGATTAATCTCTACTGATAGAGTATCCCCTAATTTAGGATTAGTCGGAGTCACTTTTACTTGCAAAGCATCCACAGGCAATGCCATGACGGGGATAGCGGCAAACATTCCCACTAACAAATTTACTGTTCGGTAATTTCCTGTCAAAACTTTGGCACCACAACTAAGTAAATTTTTGTTTAAATTACTAGCGAAACATTCCATCATAGATATGTAAAAAATTCCTTGCTTCTGTTGAAAAATAGACTAGCTTATTACTACTAGTGTTTCCTTCTGGAAGCAGATGTTTTGGGAAACTATAAAGGTTGCGAAACCTCCTAGAGACTTAACTTTTATAACCGAGGTGTATGACATTAGGAACGAGAATATAATTTAGCTTGAACAACTTGTTTTAGGCATCATTTTTGTTTTGCTCAGACTTTTCAAGATCAAGGCTAGTGTAACTGTTTTTTAGCTTGATAGATCCATCCCAGTTTCCAAGCTATAGAATCTTGAGCAGAAATTATTGCATCTTCTGAATTTCAACCTTAGCCAAACCAAGCAAGCCAGAGGGGAAGTGCAAAAAACAACCCTACAAAAGTCAAAGCGATACTGCTAGCCAACAAGTTCCGGTCTAGGTCATAAACTTCTGCCAAAATCAGTACAGAAAGCCCTGTGGGTGTTCCAGACATTAGCACTAGTACAAGTCGGTGTTCGCCAGTCACGCCTAAATAGGTAGCGCCTAATCCCACCAACGCTGGCACAATGAAGACTTTCAATACGCTGGCAATTGAGGCGATTTCTAGACTTTTCCATCCTTTAATTGTCCCAAGTCGCAGACCAACCAGTAACAAAGCAAAAGCGATTACAACCCAAACGGCTTGGTCTAGTCCTGACTCAACCACTGCTGGCAATTTTACAAACTGAGTATTTAAGCCAATGAAAAATGTCCACAGACTGGGAACAGTTGCAAGATCCCGTAACTGAGTCCACCAAGAGTTTTGGGTTTGACTCTTACCAAAATAGCTGGCGATTAAGATAGCAATACCATAAGTGCCTACAACATTGTTGGTAACGCTGAATAATACTGCCCAATCAGTATTTTCAGGACTGGTTAGCACCTGTGTGAGGGTCAATCCGACGAAGCCTGTATTGCCTAAAATTGTAGCCAGAATAAAGCTGCCCAAACTTGCTCGCACTAAGGAGTTAAAACCGGAAGATGAAGCATTAAGCGACAGATCCAAACTCTCTTGTTTTGGCTGCTCTTTTAGACTGATTAACCATTGTCGTCCCCACCAGATTAACAGGGCTAGAACCAGACTCAGCAACAAAATTACTATTGCTATTCCAGGTATTAGTCCGCCATTGGACAAGTTAGTATGACGTGCTAGAACGAAAAGTTGTAGTGGAATTCCAACCCAGTAAAGCCCATAACCCAGTAGCTTCAGAAAACTATCTGGGATGAACCGAGATACCAGAAAACCTAAACCTATCCAGGTAAGTAAAGGGGTGTAGGCATGAAATAAGGTTTCCATCATGTAAAGTTGCACCCTCTATTAAACCTGTTTGTACTCTCATGGCTGAAAGCCGATAGCATTAATGAGTTCTCGTCACGAGCGTCTGGGATTTTATTAACTCACAAATCACAAGTCAAAAGCAAAAATTTGCTCTTTTACTAGAGAAAGACGCGATTTTGCTCGTAACTATACTTAAAGCCTATCCGAAAAGTCACTATAAATTTTCTAGGGTAGATGATGTGAGGCGCTCACCAGTGACTATGTTATTTATCTCTACACAGAAGTTGTCCACTCCAGAGATCAGATTCCCGACTTTTTTAAGAAGTCGGGAATCTTGTGAAAAAGAACTTTCTAAGAAAGTGTTCATCTGTGGTTTGATTTGTAATTTTATTCTTAGTCTAAATTAGAGATACATAAGAATTAAGTTGATATTAACGATTTCTTTGTATAGAATTAATCTCCTCCTAGTAGGTTGTTATGGGGCAACAGAACATCTAACACATTGATACCAGTGTAAAAACTGGAAATTCAAACCTGATTTTGGTAAGGGCGTTAGCTATGAAGTCTGCTTACGACCACCCTGCCTTCTTCGTGTTAGTTGTTGCTGTGCTTTAACTTACCTGTTAGTCAGGAGTACAGATGGTAGATTACCGGAATTTTGAGCAGTTCTTGCACAGTCGGATCAAACGACGTAACTTGATTATTGGGGCAGGAGCATTTACTGGATTAGCGATCGCCAATCAATTTTCTCATCAACCAGCGCTTGCTAGAGGCAGATTTTCCAATTATCCTTTCACTTTGGGTGTAGCGTCGGGTGAACCTTATCCTACCAGCGTAGTGATTTGGACTCGTCTGGCTCCCGAACCTTTAAATGGGGGTGGAATGCCATATACTAATGTGCCAATTCGCTGGGAAGTAGCAACTGATCCTGACATGAGGCGTATTGTCTCTAGAGGTACTGTAATTGCAACTCCACAACTAGCTCACTCTGTTCGAGTTGTAGTAGAGGGACTGCGATCCGATAGTTGGTATTGGTATAGGTTTATTGTCGGCCGAGACGCTAGCCCTATTGGTCGCACTCGTACAGCTCCTCTAACAGGCATCTACTTGAGTAAATTTAACTTTGCGCTTGTCTCCTGCCAAAACTATGAGCAAGGGTACTATACTGCCTACAAATATCTGGCCCAGGAGAAAGACCTCAGCCTAGTAGTACATGTTGGCGACTATATATATGAGGGAGGCATCAGAACAGATCGGGTAAGACAGCACAATAGTCCAGAAATTGTGACTTTGGAAGATTACCGCAATCGTCACGCCCTCTATAAAACCGATTCCAATCTGCAAGCGGCTCATGCAGCGTTTCCCTGGATTGTCACCTGGGATGACCACGAGGTAGAAAATAACTACGCCAACAACATCTCAGAACTCGATACTGAACCAGATCAAGACCGGGCAATTTTCCTCCAACGACGAGCAGTTGCTTATCAGGCTTACTACGAACACATGCCATTGCGTCCTTTCTCCCGACCCACTGGCCCCGATATGCAACTTTTCCGACGGCTGGATTTTGGTAATTTAGCGACCTTCCATGTCTTAGATACCCGCCAGTATCGTACCGATCAGCCCTGTGGTGATGGTACTAAAGAACGTTGTCCAGAAAACTTCGATCCAAAGGCAACGATTACTGGTAAAGCACAGGAAGATTGGTTATTCCAAGGTCTAAATAGCTCACAGACTAAATGGAACATATTAGCTCAGCAAGTACCTATTGCTCAGCGAGACATGACACCAGGGGAAGGCGGAACCTTCAGTATGGATAAGTGGGATGGTTATCTGGCTTCGCGCGATCGCCTCATGGCTTTTCTGGAACAGCGCCAGCCCTCTAATCCAGTATCCTTGGCAGGCGATGTACATTCTAACTGGGCCATGAATCTGAAGGCTAACTTTGATCAGCCAGAATCCGCTACAGTTGGGAGTGAATTCGTCTGTACTTCAATTAGCTCTGGTGGAGATGGTGCAGACACTACCCCCACAGTTGAAGCTTACTTACCGGATAACCCACACATTAAGTTTTTCAACGCTCAACGGGGATATGTTCGTTGTGCGCTAACTCCCACAACCTGGAAGACAGACTATCTAGTTTTATCGGATGTGACAACTCAATTTGGCACGCTTAGTAAGCGTGCTTCATTTGTGGTTGAAGACGGTCGTCCGGGAGTACAGCAAGTCTAACTTGCACTCTTGCTACGCCCTGCTGTAAGCGATGCCTACGGCGGTAAACTACGCACCATTACCATTGTATTTTTTCCATTATTATCAAAGCTCAAAGCATAGACGCGCAGCAGATGATCGCCTGATTGCCAGACATCACCTTTAGATCTCGGATGTTGCAGCTCCGAACACGAAGTTCCGAGTTCTGAGCACGAAGTTCCGAGTTCTGAGCACGAACTTCCGAGTTCTGAACACGAAGTTCCGAGTTCTGAGCACGAACTTCCGAGTTCTGAGCACGAACTTCCGAGTTCCGAACACGAACTTCCGAGTTCCGAACACGAACTTCCGAGTTCCGAACACGAAGTTCCGAGTTCCGAACACGAAGTTCCGAGTTCCGAACACAAACTTCCGAAGGCAGATCTATTCAATACCTTTCGATTAAAGGGTAAAGGCTGAAATTTACCCCTTACCCTTTACCCTTTACCCCTTCGGGTTCGCCAGTTGCCTGCGGAGGGGAACCCTCCCGCAGCACTGGTCTCACCTTTTCCCAAACCTCAAAAGAGATAAGAAGTGCTTATCCTAAAACTATCGCGAGTGCATCTGTTGTCTTGCTGGTAGCTACCTGCTCCTGCAAATCTTGCCAGCGGACATCTTCCAGACTGGATAAAACTACATTAGCTCTACCTACTCGCTCAACTGGGCCAATCCCCACAGCCGACATGCCAGCAGCATGAGCAGCTTCTATACCCGCAGCGGCATCTTCCACTACAACACACTGTGACGATGACAGACCGAGTTGCTGGGCAGCAAATAGAAAAATGTCTGGTGCTGGTTTCGGTTGTGAGACGCTGTAACCATCAGCTATGGCATCGAATTTATCTCTAATACCCAACCGTTCAATCACAGTTTGGGCATTTTTACTTGATGAACCCAACGCTACTTTTATGCCAGCGGCTTGCAAGTCCTGTAATAAGTTTTTCACTCCTGGCAGTAAATCTGCGGTAGTAATTTTCTGCATTAATTCCAGGTAGTAGCGGTTTTTCCGCTCCATCATCTCCTGAATTTTCTCTTCAGTGGCGGGGCGATCGCCTAAAATTTCCAGGAGTGATTCCCGTCTAGGCAATCCTCGCATCGCCTCGTTTGCTTCTCGATTAAAAAAGATGCCTTCTTCATCCGCTAATCGCTTCCACCCCAGATAGTGATACTCTGAAGTATCAGTTAACACTCCATCTAAGTCAAAGATCACACCGCTAATTGTCGGACGTGTATCGACCAAAGTTGGAACTTTTACTTCCTGGTTGCCTTCGATTTCTTTTTCGGCTCCCAAGTCGAAGTCATACCACTCGTTACGCCATTGGAGTCGAAATTTCAGACGTGTCCAACCAGGGGGCAGATTTGCACAAGCAATCGGGCCAAATTGAGTCATCCTAATGCCGCCAAACCCGAAAACTACTGCCTGCCAAACTCCTCCAGCACTGGCGGCGTGAATTCCTTCAGCTGCATTGAGTCTGACATCCTCCAAATCTACCAACGTTGCCCGGATAAAGTGGGTGTAAGCTTGGGTTGGTTGATTGAGGTCACAAGCTAAAATAGCGTGAATTGCCGGGCCTAGTGAGGAACCATAGCTGTGGTCGGTGCGCTGGTTGTAATAATCCCAGTTAGTGGCGAGGGTGTTATAGTCATAGCGATCGCGCAACAGGTAAAGCAGCATCAACACATCCGGTTGCTTGAGAATCTGCTTTTGGCTGGTGGCTTCAATTCCTAGCAATCCTTGCAGAGATTTGCTACGCGGTTCGTAATCAGCAAGATTAACGTGTTCTAGTTGGAAAAAGCCTTCAAACTGCTCAATCAAACCTGTTTGGGCATCTTCATTGATAAACAGACGTTCTTGAATTTCCGCCCATTGGTGCAGACGTTCTGTGGTTAAGTTGAGTTTTTGCACAAGTTGTGCTGAAGCTTCGGGATAAGCTTGCTTAAACCAGTCCCAAAGCGCTAAAGCAGATTGTAAATGCCACTGCACCATGAGATTGGTGAAGGCGTTATTATCGACGCGATCGTGATTTTCATCTGGCCCAATCACATCGAGGATGTCATAACTGTTGCGTTCTGGGTTCCACTCAACTCGACTTTCCCAGAAAACAGCCGTATCGAGGATAATTTCTGCACCATAATCCCGCATCCAATGATCGTCGTCGGTGGTTTGCCAGTAGTGCCACACAGCATAAGCTACATCAGCAGTGATATGCACTTCAATGTCACCACACCAAATGCGGATTTGTTCACCGTTAGCACCTGGTACCCACCGAGGAGTTACTTCATCGCCAGTGGTAGCACTTTCCCAAGCAAACATCGCTCCTTGATAGCCTGCTTCTTGGGCTTTGCGTCGCGCTCCTGGTAAAGTGTGGTAACGGTAGGTGAGCAAGTTACGCGCTAGCGCTGGTTGAGTTAAGGTCAAGAAGGGAAGGATAAAAATTTCTGTGTCCCAAAAGATGTGTCCGCTATAGGCAAAACCAGAGAGAGTTTTGGGAGGGATACTAACGCGCTCATCGTGACGCGGTGCAGCTGCTAGTAATTGGAAGAGATTATAACGGACACTCAATTGAGAGAGGCGATCGCCTTCAATAATAATGTCACTGTCTTGCCATACCTGATCCCATGCGGCAATGTGAGCGGCTAGTAGGGTTGTGTACCTGGGTTCATCAGCCAACCTTTGTAGAGCTGCTGTCATCGGGGTTTCTGTCTCCCGTGACGTAAATAGGGTGACAATCTTTTCTACAGTTACCGTTTTTCCTTTGAGTAACTCAAAGGTGGTTGCCAAGCTGGGGGAATTGGAAGTATTCTCGACACCTATAGATATACCATCGTCACCCTCTACCACTAACTTAGCTGCCATGCCGAGTTGAGCGCCTGAGTGGAGCGTTTGGCTGTGCAGCCAGATTATATTATCTGCACCACCTTGATTTAAGGTTTGCCAGTGTTGAATACCTTGGGTGTCCGGTTCAGCATCAAACCCAGCTTCGACGGTAATTTCACCCTCAAAATCTACAGATGTAATTTGACAGCGGATTGCCAAAAGATGTTGGTCTGCTAAACTGACGAAACGCTCAAAGTGGAAATCTAAGGTATGACCAGTAGGACTGCGCCAGCGCACATCACGGCTAACTAGGCCTAAACGCAGATCAAGCCGACGCTCGTAGTTGAGAATCTCACCACTATCCATGCTAAAGCGTTGACCTGCCACTTTTACCACTAATGGCAGCCAGTTGGGGCAGTTGACCAGTTGGGTGTAGGAAATTGTCACATCATCATACACACCGTGGATGAGCGTTGCGGGAAAATCCTGGGGATACCCTTCCTCGAAAGTACCCCGCGTTCCTAAGAAACCGTTGCCAAGTGTGAAGACAGTTTCTTTATGGTGGAGTTGCGTGGGGTCAAACTCCGTTTCAATAACGTTCCAGTTAGTAGCGTCAAGCAGTGGTTGATTTTCTTGAGAGTTAGGAACTGACAGATTGAGCATGAGCAATAAAACTTATAGCCTGGGGTAGTTGTGGGCAGAATGAAACACAATTTGTCGGAGTTTCAAAGTAATTCGCTCCTTTCCTTTGCTGTTTAGACTCGGATGCAGTTCAAACAGCGAACATTGACGTTCCGCTAACAGAAACGTTCCTGATTTCATCCCTCTATAGTAGGTTTCATCAATAACTCAAGTTAGAAAGCACAAGTACAAGAAACTATACTAATCGATACATTTATTTAAATATAGTAGAAAAATAAATATTTTTTTATAGAACTTATGTTTTGGTGCTTTAAGATGTGATGCATCGCGTTTTGAAGCGTTAGGGTGCTTACTAACGATAATCTAAAATGATTTTTAATTTTGATTTTTATACCGAAGGATAAAACTATAAAAAAGTTACTAAGCTGGAAAGGGTTATCACTAATGAAAGTGTAATATTTTTACTAATATTTTCAGGAATCAGCGACGGTGATCCATGCTATTGATAGTTGTCCATCAAAGCTTACACCGTCGCGATCGCAATCAGTAGAGAAGCCATTCACTACATCTGTTTAAAGGCTGTGTTGCTCCCATTTTTGGTTTAGAAGGTTTTTGCTGCTAATGGCGAACGAGCTTCAAGAGCACCTATATCTATCCTCGCATCGCCGTTACCATTGCCATCCTGTGGACGAGTAGCGCCCCTTTGGTCAATCTTTGGTGCTTGCACGCCATTAAAGGCGTTAGTGCCAGCATCAATCGCCATGCTACCGAGTTTCAGAGAGAAATTTCTATAGCCAATATCTACAAATAGTGGGTTTTGTCCAATGATATTGTGAGGCTCTGAACTGGTAAATTTGGATGAATTATAAATCAAGTTGTAATCAAACTTGACATTGTTATTAGCTTGATTAACATGGTTGACTATTCCGTTTTTCTTGGCATACATAATGTTGTTAAATACTCTAACATTCTCAGTCATAACTACTGCAATTTCGCCCAAATATTGAGTAGTAGAATTATGAGAGTTCTGATAGGTCGTGTTGTTAATCACATCTACATTGGGACTTTTAAATACTTGAATTCCAGCAGCCCCATTGTTGTAAACAATGTTATTTGCAATTAATGTCTTTCCCCGATATGCTTGGCGAGTTGAGTTTTTTTGAGTATTTAGAGCATCATCAATCATGATGCCATTAGACTCAGCGATCGTTCCTGAAACTTTCCAAGGAATTAAGCTTCGATTGTCATATACAGTATTCCCCCGAATAATCATTTTATAGTCGGTGGTATTATCGTCATAATTCCAGTTGTGAAGTGTGGTAATTGTGTTTGCTCCCGTCGAACTATACAAGCAATTTTTAAAGATAAGATTGTTCTCAATAGTCACGTAGTCAGTTCTGAACGCACCAATTGCTCCAGCACCAAATTTAGAGATCTTGTTGTTGCGAATCACTATATGGTGAGAATGTGTTTTGATTGCCCCTCCTAAGAAGGATGGATGGAGCGCAATTCCAGCGCCGTTTGTTAGCGGATTGTGTATGTTGTCTTTTTGCTGTTGGGCATAGACCAAAGTCACATTGTCGTTATTCCCAACTAGCTCAAGACCTTCAATAACAATGTAAGAGGAGCCAACAACGTTAATGGCGTAAGGATTTTGTGATTTAATGACGGGGCGGTGTCCATGATAAGCCTTGAAAGTAATTGGAGCAGTTGGTGTGCCATGTTTGTCATAAATCACGAGGATCTCTTTGGAAGTATCTGCCCTTGTGTAAGTGCCATTCATGACGTAGACCTTATCGCCTGGTGTTGTCACCTGATTTGCTGCTCTTTGCAGCGTCCGAAATGGAGTAGTATGTCTTAGTCCGTCATTTTTATCGTCTCCATTCTCAGAGACGTAGTATGCCTTACCAGAAGTACTCAAAGATAATCTATCAGAGCCGTTGGAAGTAGGTGTACCTTTGCCCCAGTTAAAATTCACTGTGGTATCTGTGCGTGTCAACTTCGGTTCGTTCAAGTCTGCGTTCACAAAGGGTGCAGCTTTTACCCCCATGTCAATTCCTGGGCTGACAACTAGGGTTATCGCCAGAGCTTGAGAAAGAAACATAATTTAATTTCTTAAAGTGTGTAAAGGCTTTGGAAGAAAACGAGAATCTGAAACCTGTTAAATCAGTATTTATGACACCACTCACCTCCAGAAGGAAACCTTCTTGCAGTGCTGGCTAAGGGCTGCTGAAGACTTGGATTAACTAATCTTAGCCCACAGGATAAGGATGCTTATGCTCCTACAGATGCAGGACTTACGCAAAAATTGCTAAAAAGCTTAATTTATCGTTCGCTTAGCGTGCCGGAGGCACACCGCCTTCTGGTGCGTCGGCTCCGCCAGCGCGTAGCGTCTGTCTGCGACACGCTGCGCGAACGTAGAGAAGAATTCCTAGAGTGTGCGTAAGTCCTAAGATAATGTAGGCTTGACAAAAATTTGGCAAAACTTGATGAGTTGACCTGTTGTTTGATCATTTGAATGAGCTTTAAATGATCTTTAAAAAAATACTTAGTTCATAGTATTTATTTTAACATTTCCAGTACCAATGTCAAGTCAATACCAGTATTTAGCTTGTAAATTTGTTACAAGTCATTGCTGAGCAGGCTTTACTCGCCAGGGGTGGGGGAGTGGAGGAGCAGGGGGAGCACAAAGGGAATAAATACTCACTCTTGACTTTTGACTTTTGACTTTTGACCCTTGACGAATTAAGTTAGCGTAGCCCATTACGAAAGTCGTTGGGTACTTTTGCCACAAGGTAACTTTGCATAAAAAGTTTCATTTTATTTATATAAGCCTCATATAAAAACTCATATAAAAACTCATATAAAAATAGTGAATTTCATAGAAAAATCATGTTTTTAATATATATAGAAAAATGTATCTTTTGTTCTTGTTCATATCGCTAAATATATGAAGAAAGCTATGATTTATTGTGTTAAATTAATTTAGAGATTATTAGCGATCGCCCTTGGTACTGTATATCCATGAGAGCTATTCAACGTCTTATTTCAATTGCAGTTATTTCAATTTCAATTGTCTTCTTAACTTGTGTTTCTGGAAGTTTAGCATTCGTTCCAACTGAAACAGACTTTCAGAGGCAGTTGCAGCCAAAACCAGAAATAATCACTGCGGAGATTCCCCATAATCCCAATCAAGCTAAACAAGAAGCATCCTATCCAAACACACCGCGAGTAGTTTTTCTTGACCACTTTGCTTGGCAAGTCTTCGCTGCTTTAAATTGGCCAGCTGACTGTCAGCAAGGTTCTCCCTTAGCAAGCAAGAAAATAGGCGAAGCTCCAGATGCTCCCCGTGTCTGGGAATTCTACCGCACTCCTGAGACAGTATTTCTTTCAGGACAAACGCCCAGCACTCCAAACAAACCCTTTATCTGTCTGAATGCTGAGAATAGATTGCTTCCACCAAAGAACTCAACTGTAAAACTTACAGAACAGGGTAGGCTAGACGCCAAAGGTCAGAATGCAAATCCTCAAGATCTACCTCTGGTTGATCAGCGAGGCAACTATATTATTGTTGAAACCTACATTAACCCACAAGAGTTCAATCAAATTGTTAAAAACAAGTGGTATGACGGCGTTAATTTAGCACAATTCAATAATGATAATAATCAGTTTGACCTTGTATGTAGCGGCAGTAAAAATGACAACATACTTGGAGTTCCATGTAGTACATACCAGAAGGAAGGCGCGATTGAAATTAAGGCTAGTTGGCGAGTTTTTGATGACCAGACATCTGAGGACGAAAAAGCTCGTTACTACACCACCAAGCGCAAGGTATTGATTCCGGGACAGTCAGACAAATGTGACACTGGTAAAGCATTTTGTAGCGACACTGGTGAGGAATTTAGTCAAGTAATAGAAGTGGGTTTAATTGGCTTCCATATTAAGCATAAAACTAGTGAGCAGGGATGGATATGGTCTACATTCGAGCAAATAGATAACGTTCCAGATGGAACTTTGAAACGGAATCAGTACACGCTCAATAACCCAGACTGTCAAGAAAACTGCGTGGAAAATACTTCCTATGTAGAGCCACCATATCTTTGGCGGAAAGAAGCTCCCCACGCAGTCACAAAAATTAAGGGCGAAATTAAAAATCAGATTCCGTCACAGATAGTTCGCTCATTCAAGCCAAAGCCACCGCTCGATTCTCAAATATCGGAGCAAAATCAACAATGGCATCAAGCACTAAAAGATATTTCTAAATCATCGGTCTGGCAATACTACAACCTTATTGGTACTCAATGGCTAACGAACCCCAGTCAACTTTACAACGAACAACTTAGAGAGATTACACCGAAGTTGCCGCTAGCCAACGTCACCCTAGAACCCTATATCCAAAATAGTAATTGTATTGGATGTCATACTGGCGCAAAACTCCGAACTCGTATGCAACCTTATGCAGACTTTACCTTTCAAATGGCGAGAGCCAATTCCAACAATAGTACGACAAAAGCTCAGTAAATAGTATTACTCTCAACTAGCCTTTTCGTAACTAGCTAATTGATTATTCTGTGATCCAAATCAAACTAATTTCAGGAGTTTTTTACAATGGCGATCCAACTTGAAACACCATTTCCTAAAGAATTACGTACTCCAGAAAACTCAGCAAAAATCAGAATCATTATTAAGCAATGGACTCAACTCATAGCCTGGACTTGGACTAACTTTCTGGCATTTGAGCAAGATGAAACAAATAAGGCAGAAGAGAAACTGCTTAAAGAATACTTCAGTTCTATCCTCAAAAAGCAAGCCCTGTTTCGTCTGGCAGCAATTGAGTATGGCGATCCACAATCAGCTCAATCTGCGGAAGAAACAAGCAAAATCATCAAAGAAGTTATAACCGCAAGTAAGACTGCACCAGGGATTAGCTTGACTTTGGCTGATGTGTACAAGCAACTTACTACGAATGATTATATTTTTACTGATCCTCTTGTACAAGATTTTCGCTTTGAGGTAACAGTCGATTCTTTTACTGGCAACATCTCCTATGAGTATGATGAAGAAAGAAAGGAGAAATATGTTGCTATTATTGCCTATCCACCGCGTCCCGCATTGAGTGAATTTACTGTCACAGAAGACCAATTGAAAGATTGGATGCAAGACAATCTTAGTGGTAATTATCTTCCTCCTTCTGTATATATTCCTGTTTCTGGGTCATAAGCTTTAAAAATTTAATTGATGACAAAAATAGAGGTAGAAATAGGAGAAAAATTCTTTCTACTCTACCTCTTTTCTTGTATATAAATCTTGCGTTGGCATTCGGCGATCGCATAACCCTAGGCAAATATGTTTAGAAAACCGAAGTTTAAGTCTCGCTTTCGTGTTGAAACGGTTGAAGAAGGTGTATTTATTTTGTCTGAAAGAGGTGCGATAATACTTCGCGATCGCCTCTATCAGTTGTTGGTTCCTTTACTTGATGGAAATCTGACCACTGATGAAATTGCTGAGAAACTTCAAGATAAGCTACCAGCACCCTACGTTTATTATGCTCTCATGGAGTTAAAGCAAAAAGGCTATCTCATAGAGAATGAAGAGGTTTTACCTGCACATCTAGCCTTATTTTGCGAGCATTTGAACGTCAATCTTGAAAACGCCCGCCATCGGTTGCAAGCAACTAAAGTTGCCGTCAAGGCTTTAGGGACACCGTTTGCATTAGAATTTATTGCCATCCTCGAATCGCTACAAATTCAAGTCGCTGAAGAAGCAGACTTAGAAGTTGTCTTGACCGACGACTACTTGCGAACAGAACTAGTGGAGATTAATCAAAAAAACTTGGAGCGATCGCGCCCTTGGATGTTAGTCAAACCGACGGGAACTATAATCTGGATTGGCCCGGTCTTTCATCCTCACAAAACGGGTTGCTGGGAATGTCTATCCCAACGCTTGCAAGGTAATCGTCCAGTTGAAGGGTTTATCCAGAGACGCAAGAATGACGCATCATCTTTAACGCCACCATTGGCTAACTTACCCTCAACGCTGCAAACTGCTCTCTCAATGGTAGCGACTGAAATCCTCAAATGGATTGTCCAGGGAGAAAATAAGCGCCTCGAAGGAGTGCTTGTAACCCATGACACCCTGGCACTGGAGACGCAGAACCATACACTGATTAGACGCCCTCAGTGTCCCATCTGTGGCATCATTAAACAAGAGCATCGTCAGCCTCTACCTGTGGTATTTGGCAGTCGAAAGAAAACTTTTACTGCTGATGGTGGACATCGCTGCTTAGAACCGGAAGCAACCTTTGAGAAATATCAACAGCACATTAGTCCCATCACCGGAATTGTCCGAGAGTTTGGGAAACTTTCCCGCAACTTGAACGGTTTAACGCCTACCTACTTTGCTAAGCATCATTTTGCCTCGATGTTTGATGATTTAAGTGTGTTAGAGCAAAACATCGGTGGTAGAAGTGCAGGCAAAGGAAGAACAGACGCCCAAGCAAGAGCCAGCGGTTTCTGCGAAGCCATCGAAAGGTACTCTGGCGTTTTTCAGGGAGACGAAATTAGAGTCAAAAGCAGTTACCAAAAACTGGGCGACAAGGCTATCCATCCTAATAACTGCATGAACTTTAGCCAAACTCAATATGATAACCGAGAAAAATGGAATGCCTATTGCGCCAGTTTCTTTCAGAAAGTTCCCGAACCTTTTAACGAAGAAAGAGAAATTGAGTGGACGCCTGTTTGGTCTGTGACTCACCAATGTTTCAAGTACTTGCCTACTGCTTATTGTTATTTTGGCTATCCCATGTCTTCTGAGCCAGACTGTTGGGCAGATACCAACGGTTGTGCAGCAGGCAATACCTTGGAAGAAGCTACTGTTCAGGGTTTTATGGAATTGGTAGAGCGAGATAGTGTCGCCTTGTGGTGGTATAATCGCATTCCCCGACCGGGGGTAGATTTAGAAAGTTTTGACGAGCCGTATTTTCAAGATCTGAAAAGTTATTACCAATCTATCCATCGTGAACTTTGGGTTCTTGATATTACTAGCGACTTGAATATTCCTACTTTTACTGCAATTAGTCGCAGGAGCAATCGCCCCGCAGAAGACATAATTTTAGGCTTTGGTACTCACTTCGATCCAAAGCTTGCAGTTCAAAGAGCTCTCACAGAAATGAATCAAATTCTTCCTGCTGTTTTAGCTTCTCATGCCGATGGCACAACTCAATATGCTGCCTCGGCTGAACCACCTGTTTTAGATTGGTGGAAAACGGCAACACTAGAAAATCAGCCTTACCTAGCACCTGATAATATTGCCCCCAAAGTGCATTCTAACTATCCTCAGATTGAGCATAACGACCTGCTAGATGATATCAAGCTTTGCCAGCAAATTATTGAGCAACGTGGCATGGAAATGCTCATCCTCAACCAAACTCGTCCAGATATTGGATTGAAAGTTGTCAAAGTTATCGTTCCAGGAATGCGCCATTTCTGGAAGCGTTTAGGAGGGGGTCGGCTTTATGAGGTTCCGGTACAACTGGGTTGGCTGGAAGAACCGACTTTGGAGGAGGAGCTGAATCCGTTTCCGATGTGGATGTAAAGCGCTCTTTAGTATCTCAATACTTTTTTGTTTGGGAAAAGGTTAAGGGGTAAAGGGGAAACAGTAAATTCAAACTTTCCTTTTAACTCAAAGGTATTGCCTACTAGTTCATCGCATTAAATTTAACAAGTGAACTCATTCTTAATTTCTCTTCTTCTCTGTGTCCACCGAAGTTCAGATCGGCGGAAGCCGCCGCTCCGACTTCTCTCTGCGTCTCTGCGGTTCGTTCCTTGACCCCTCAAAATTAATGAGACAGACCACTAGTATCTGCTCTAAAACTTGTTTTGACTATAAATAAATATGCTTAAAGGATATCGAATTATTGATGCAGATTCCCACGTTTACGAGCCATACCAAATGTGGGAAGAGTATTTGGAACCTGCATTTAAAAGCTTTGCTCCATCTTCAGATTTCACGATTAAAGGTGAGGAAATTCTCAACAAATATTCTGATCTGCTCCGCCTTGAAGGAGCTAAACAAGTTACTCAAGCTTATCCCCTATCTTGGCTTAATAGCTTTGACTCAGAATCTCATGTATTAGCAATGAAGCAGATGGGGGTGGACATTTCGTTTGTCTATCCGACGTACTTTTCATGGATGATTGCTGTAGACAGCATGGCTCCTCAACTGGCTGGTGCGTTTGTCCGCGCCTATAACAATTGGCTGCGAGACTTTTGCAGCTATGACCCGCAAATCCTTAGAGGCGTGGGAGTTGTGAATTTACATGCACCAGAAGAAATGGTGTCGGAGTTGCAGCGGGTGGCAGATTTTGGCTGGAAGGCGGTGTTTTTGCGCCCTAACCTTGTCAAAGGGCGATCGCTAAGTAGTCCCGCCTATGAGGCATTTTGGACAAAGTGCGAGGAATTAGGCATTGCAGTTAGCCTGCACGAAGGAACTCACTCTCGCCTACCTACTGCTGGTGCTGATCGCTTTAACACCCGCTTTGCTCTACACGCCTGCTCCCACCCATTAGAGCAGATGATGGGACTGCTTTCTCTCATCGAAGGGGGAGTTCTGGAACGCCATCCTCACCTCAAAGTCGGATTTATGGAGTCTGGCTGTGGCTGGCTTCCTTACTGGCTATGGCGACTCGATCGCGAGTACGAAGACTTGCAATGGGAAATTGGGGACATCGTAAAAATGAAGCCTTCAGAGTATTTCCGCCGCCAGTGCTTTATTGCGATCGAACCTTCAGAGCCTTATCTGAATGAGATTCTTGAGTATCTGGGTTCAGATAATTTAATTTTTGGTTCCGATTACCCTCACATGGATCACAAGACAGATGTTGTCGCACAGATGGTAGATCTCCAAGAGAAACTCCCCGAAAAAACTGTACAGAAAATTCTTTGGGATAACCCTGCTCGTTTCTATAGTTTGGAGTAAGAACTTGATTACTTGCGCTCAAAGAACTATGGGTTATGATACATCATAATCTTGGCAACGGCTGAGATGCTTGTACTGAGAATCTCTTGGTTGATCAGGGAAATATTTTGAGTGATTTGTAACTGACCAGACGGTAAACAAAGAGTGCTGTTTTGGAGGAAAACTGAAAATGAGTGCGATACCTTCTCTACGAGACGCTGCGCGAACGGTGAGCTTCGCTAACGCAGATTACCAGATTGTCTCCAAGATTTATGAAAGTGCTAATTCATTAGTCTACCGAGCTGTGCTTAACTCCAATACCCAACCTGTCATCCTCAAGGTTCTTAAAGAAGATTACCCGATACCTTCAGAACTGACCCGATACAAACAAGAGTATGAAATTACCCGCTCTCTAAAAATTGATGGAGTAATCAAAGCTTACAACTTACTGCCCTATAAAAGCACCTTAGCAATGGTTTTGGAGGATTTCGGGGGCAAATCGTTGGACATTTTGATGAACTCTCAAAAGTTTACACTCTCAGAATTTCTCTGCATTGCCATTCAGATTTCTCAGACGCTAAGCGAGATTCATGCTGCTAGTGTAATTCACAAAGATATCACCCCTGCTAATATCGTTCTTAACTCAGAAACCAAGCAACTCAAGATTATTGACTTTGGCATCTCCACAGTATTTACACGAGAGAATCCAACAATTAAAAATCCCAACGTCTTAGAAGGAACATTAGCTTATCTGTCGCCAGAACAAACCGGCAGAATGAACCGAGCACTCGATTACAGTACTGACTTTTATTCTCTTGGTGCAACTTTTTACAAGCTACTCACGCAAAAGCTGCCTTTTGAAACCAACGACCCTTTGGAGTTAGTCCACTGTCACATCGCCAAACAACCTATTCCTCCCCACGAAGCCAATCCAGAAATTCCCCGAACCGTCTCCAATATCATCATGAAGTTGTTAGCAAAAACGTCTGAGGAGCGGTATCAGAGCGCATTGGGGATAAAAGCAGATTTAGAAGCATGTCTGACACAGTTACAGCAGGGACAGATTTTAGAGTTTCCCCTGGCTCGTCATGATATTTCTGACCGATTTCAAATTCCGCAAAAACTCTACGGTCGAGAAGCAGAAATAGAAACTCTACTCTCAACATTTCAGCGGATTGCCGAACGCGACCTTCAAGATAAACAACAAGAAAATGCAGCAAGTCATAAGCGAATTGAAATGACGCTAGTTGGTGGTTATTCTGGCATTGGTAAATCTGTGCTGGTACAGGAACTCTACAAACCGATAACACAGCAACGCGGCTACTTTATCTCTGGCAAATTTGACCAATTTCAGCGCAATATCCCTTATTCTGCCGTTGTCTTGGCGTTTCAATCCTTGGTGCGCCAAGTGCTAGCTGAAAGCGAAGCTCAACTGGCTCAGTGGCGCGAAAAACTCCTGGCGGCTGTCGGTGTGAATGGACAAGTAATTATTGACGTTATTCCTGAAGTAGAACTAATTATCGGTTCTCAGCAGCCGGTGCAACCACTGGAACCAACTGAGGCACAAAATCGCTTCAATGCAGTCTTCCAGAATTTTATCCGGGTTTTTTGTCAGCGATCGCACCCTCTAGTTATTTTCCTAGATGACTTGCAATGGGCTGACTCTGGCAGCCTCAAGCTACTTGAGGTAATGATGACTGACGATAACATGGAATATTTATTACTGCTTGGGGCTTATCGTGATAATGAAGTTGGCCCCAATCATCCCGCATCGCTAGCCCTTGCTCGCTTGAGGCAGCAAGGAGGGATTATTAATTGCATCAATCTTGACCCCTTAAACTTGGAGGAAATCACCCAGATGATTGCAGACACCCTCCACAGCAATCAAGAAACAGTCAAATCATTATCGCAATTAGTTTTTCAGAAGACTTCAGGAAATCCCTTTTTTATTAATGAATTTCTCAAAACTATTTATCAAGAAAATCTCTTAACTTTTGACCGAGAGCAAAAATGCTGGCAATGGAATATTACTCACATTGAGTCTCTCAACATCACAGAAAACGTAGTGGACTTGATGCTCGGCAAGCTCAGAAAACTTTCAGATACAACTCAAAAAGCGCTACGCTTAGCTGCTTGTATTGGTAATAGTTTTGACCTTAGTACATTGGCAATTATTGACGAAAAATCTGCACCTGAAACTTTTAAAAATCTTTTGCCAGCTATTCAGTTAGGGTTGATTCAGCCTCTATCGGAGCTAGAAACAACTTCAAACACACCAATTGAATCTGCATTGATTATTCAAAATTACAAGTTTCGTCATGACCGAGTACAACAGGCTGCTTATGAACTAATTGATGAAGACCAAAAAAAAGCAGTTCACTTACAAATTGGCAGGCTATTGCTTGCTAACATCTGTAAAAATGAACGTGAAGAAAAAGTTTTTACTTTGGTCGGTCATCTGAATAAAGGACGAGAGTTAATCGAAAGTGTGGCTGAAAAGAAAGAACTAGCAGAATTGAATTTATATGCTGGTAAAAAAGCCAAAGAAGCAACAGCTTATGCAGCATCCAGGGAATACTTGATTCTTGCAGAGAACGAGTTTCCAGGTGATATTTGGCAAGAGCGCTACGAGATGGCTCTTGACCTTTACAAAGAACTGGCAGAAGTCGAGTATCTGAATGGTAATTTTGAGCAGTCTCAGTCCTTGCTTGAAATGTCACTTAAGCAGGCGAAATCGGCTCTTGATGGCACAGACTTTTACTACTTACAAATTGTTCAATATACCCTGTTAGGACGAATCAGCGAGGGAATTGAGTTGGGGCGAACTGCACTGAGGCTACTAGGAATCGACCTATCAGCAGAGAACTTACAAGCAGCTTTCGAGGCTGAGCTTGCAGAATATCGCCAAAATTTAGGTGAACGAGCGATCGCTTCTTTATACGACAATCCAGAAATGGAGATACCAGAAAAAAAGGCAGCTTTAAAAATACTGACTCGGATTTTCCCCGCTGCTTGGATTTTAGATCCAGCTTTGAGAAATCTGGTTGCAACTAAACTAGCTAATCTTAATATCAAATACGGCCACATGGAAAAATCTTCAATGGGCTATAGCTTTTTTGGCGTAGTCAATACCCATGTGTTGCGCGATTATTGTTCAGGTTATGAATATAGCTCTCTTGGGATGAAGCTAGCTGATAAATATCAGGATTGGTCTTGTAGGAATGCGGCTACCCAAATTCATGGCAGTTTCACCATGCACTGGTTGAAACACATTAAGCTGTCTGAGAAAGTTAATACTGAAGGTGCTGATGCCGGATTGCAAGTTGGTGAGTTACAACTTGTGGGGTACACCTTTACTTACAACTTGTACAATCTGATTTGTCAAGGTAGAAGTTTAGACTCTCTTTTAAAGGAAGCGTCTCGCAGTTTGCTCTTTAGTGAAGAAACTCAAAATCAGTGGGCAATTAATTGTATATTGGGTGCTAAAATCCTCATCCAAAATTTGCTAGGTCTTACCCAAGATAAACTATGTTTTGACATAGAACAGACAGAAGAGTCAGCTTTTTTAACAGCCTGTGAACGAGATGAAACGCTGGCAGCAATCTGCTTTTATTACATTTATAAAGCTCAGGTTCTTTATTTATATGGTGAGCCAATTGAGTTAATCTATTTGGAGAAAGCGGGAGAGTTGGTTGACTATATTCCCGGAACGATCGCGATCGCTGAGCATAATTTTTACTACTCGCTAACGCTAATTGCTCTCTATCCCCAAGCTTCATCAGATGAACAAGATAAGTACTGGCTGCAACTGGAAACCAATCAACAGCGGATGAAAGAATGGGCAGATATCTGTCCAGAAAACTTTTTGCATAAATATCTTTTAGTCGCAGCAGAAATGCGAGACATTTCTGGTCAATGGTATGAAGCTGTAGATTTATATGACCAAGCCATTGAATCCGCTAAAGAACATGAATTTATCCAGAACGAAGCTTTGGCTAACGAACTAGCAGCAAAGTTTTGGATGAAACGCGGAAAAGAAGAATTTGCCCAACTCTATATGAGAAAAGCTTACCAAGGCTACCAAATATGGGGTGCAAAGCGTAAGGTAGAGGACTTAGATCAGAAATATCCGCAGTGGTTGGCTTCAACATTATTCGCCAGCAAAACAACTTTCAGCAGTACTTCAACAAATACCAGCAGTTCCGGTGAAGCATTGGATTTAGCCACGGTGCTAAAAGCCTCGCAAACAATTTCTGGTGAAATCGTTCTGAGCAAGTTACTGCAAAATATGATGAAAACTGTCATTGAGAATGCCGGTGCTGAAAAAGGTTTTCTGATTTTGGAAAAAGAGGGTCACTGGTTTATAGAAGCTGAAGGCGCAGTAAATTCTGATGATGTTACTATCTTGCAATCAGTTCCGGTAGACTCTGTTGATGCTCAGCAAATCCCCCTTTTGTCAGCCGCTATCATCAACTATGTCGCCCATACTCAAGAAAATATAGTCTTAAATGACGCTGTAAATGAAGGACTATTTACTCGCGATTGCTACATTACCATCACTCAACCCAAATCAATTCTTTGTACTCCCCTAATTCATCAAGGCAAACTGAGCGGCATTCTATATTTAGAAAATAATTTAACAACAGGCGCTTTTACTAGCGATCGCGTCGAAATCTTAAAAATCCTTTCTGCTCAAGCCGCCATCTCTATTGAAAATTCTCGCCTCTATGAACAGTTAGAGGGTTACAGCCGAACTCTAGAACAAAAAGTAGAGGTCAGAACCCAAGAATTACAAGATAAAAATCAGGAGTTAGCTAGCATCCTACAAACGTTGAGAGCCACGCAAGCTCAGATTATCGCTCAAGAGAAATTAGCTTCTCTGGGAGCCTTAACAGCGGGTATCGCCCATGAAATCAAAAATCCTTTAAACTTTGTTAACAACTTTGCCGAGCTTTCTGTTGAGTTAACCCAGGAACTATGCGAAGAGATGGAAAATCAAAAAGACCGTTTAGCTCCAGAAAGCAGAGAATATATTGAAGAGATTTTAAACGATCTCAAACAAAATGCTCAAAAAATCCATGAGCATGGTACAAGGTCTGACAACATTGTCAGTGGGATGCTGATGCACTCACGGGGGCAATCGGGCGATCGACAAATGACAAATATTAACGCCTTGCTAGCGGAAGCGACCGAGCTAGCTTATCACGGAATGCGTGCCAAAGATGCTGCTTTCAAGATAATTATAGAAACTGATTATGATAATGAGATTGGACAATTGAATGTTGTGCCTCAGAATATTAGCCGCGCTTTTATAAATGTAATCAATAACGCTTGCTACGCAGCGCATAAAAAGAAGATGCGTTTTCCAACACTAGGACAAGAAAGCGAGGGCTTTTTACCTACGCTTTCAGTCAGTACTAAAAATTTGGGTGAGCACGTAGAAATTCGCATTTGCGATAACGGCGAAGGCATTCCCCACGAAGCGTTAGATAAAATATTTAATCCCTTTTTCACCACTAAGCCTACTGGTGAAGGAACTGGCTTAGGTCTATCTATTACTCACGATATTATTGTTCAGCAGCATCAGGGGAAAATTCTCGTAGAAACCGAAGTAGGCAACTATACAGAGTTTATTGTCACTTTGCCCAAAACTTTACCCAACAACGAGGAGCTTTAAAAATGATCGGACTTAGAGGTTATTTGTCAAGATAAACTTGCTTGATTGTTAAAGCGATTACTAAGAAATGATAAAATCGCTGAAATTTAATTTAATAAAAAATTTTATTACACACTTGACAAAGCGCAAAGTCTGATCGCCGGGAGTTTGCATAAGTCGGGGAACCCGCCCAAGCGAATAGCTCAACTTTGTAAGAGATAACCAATGACTCCTATCTCTTATCTCCTATCTCCTGCATAATAAGCTTTACGTTCACCGATAAAATAAGTACAAGAGTGTTATTGATTGACATTCTATTAAATACTGTGTTCATTTTGTCAATACGTAAGTAATAAATGAAAATAATGGTTGTGGACGATGAACAAGATGTTCAATTCTTGTTTAGGCAGAAATTTAGGAGAGAACTTAAAGAAAATCAAATTAAATTATATTTTGCTTTCTCAGCAGAAGAGGCGTTGGAACGTTTACAAAGTAAACTAATTAATTGCCCAGTTTTGATTGTCACAGATATTAATATGCCTGGAATGAACGGGCTAGAAATGCTCAAAATTATCAAGGATAATTATCCGAATTTAAAAGTAATTATTATTACTGCTTATAATGATGAACATAATTACCTGACTGCTAAACAATATGGAGCCGATGACTATATTACTAAGCCAATTGAATTTGATAAATTAAAGGAAAAAATCCTCAACTTATAAATACTCACAATCAGGTAAAAAACTATGCTAGCTAAAATACTGATTGTGGATGATGAGCCTGACTTAGAACTATTGCTCCGTCAAAAATTTAGAAAAAAAATTCGAGAAAAGCAATTTCAGTTGATTTTTGCTCGTAATGGTATAGAAGCACTAGAAAAGCTGCAAACAGAACCGCATATAGATATAGTATTAACCGATATTTATATGCCAGAAATGGATGGCTTAACTTTGATCACTAAGCTCAATGAGTTATATCCCATCATTAAAGCAGTAATTATTTCTGCTTATGGTGATATTGAAAATATCAGAAAGGCGATGAATCGCGGAGCTTTTGACTTTCTAACTAAACCGATCAATTTTCAGGATTTAGAAATTACTACCAATAAAACTCTGCAACATGTGCAGCAGATGAAAGCGGCTAGGGAACAGGAACTTCTAGCACAGCAAGCTCAAGCAGAATTATTAACTCGTCTGCAACAAGAGGTAACAGTGCGCCAACGGGCCGAAGAAGCATTACGCCAAAGCGAAGCCAGGCTGGCTCAATTTCTGGAAGCTTTGCCAGTGGGTATCTTCGTAATTAATGGTAACGGTCAACCTCAATACGCTAATCAAGCTGCTCAACAGATACTTGGTAAAGGAATTGTCACCGGAGCTACAAAAGATCGATTGAGTGAGGTTTATCAAGCTTATGTATTGGGGAGAAAGCAGTTGTATCCTACGGAACAGCACCCCATTGTACAGGCGTTGAGTGGCAAAAGTGCCACCGTCGATAATATGGAGATTCACCAAGGAGACAAGATTATCCCTTTGGAGGTATCAGCTACCCCAATTTTTAATGAGAAAGGTGAAATTATTTATGCGATCGCTGCCTTTCAAGATATCACACAACGCAAAAGGTCAGAAGCCGAGCGGATTCGGTTGATATTAGAACTAGGAGTCAAAAATTTTGCCTTGCACGAAGCTAAAAACGCATTAGCTAAATCCAACCTGAATTTAGAACAAAAAGTCAAAGAGCGTACTCAAGAACTGTCACAAACTCTAGAAATTCTCAAAGCTACCCAAGCCGAACTAGTATTTGAAAACACACTACTCAAAAGTGCAGAGCAACCCTCAACTTTTGATTATCAAGTTGGGGGAAGTTTGCCGATGGATGCTCCTACTTATGTGGTACGTTCGGCTGATCGTTATCTCTACAAAGCGTTGAAGCGGGGAGAGTTTTGTTATGTCTTAAATACACGGCAGATGGGTAAATCCAGCTTGATGGTACGTATGATCCATCATCTTCAACAAGAAGGATTTAGCTGTGCGGCAATTGACATCACCCGTCTTGGCAGCGAAAACATCACTCCTGCTCAATGGTATAAGGGATTCGTAGTGGAGTTGTGGCAGAGTTTTGATTTACTAGAAAAGATAAATTTTAAAGCTTGGTGGAATGAACACAAAGATTTATCGCCTGTCCAATGCTTAAGTCGATTTATAGAAGATATCATACTAGCTCAAGTTAAAAGTGAAAAAATTTGTATTTTTGTTGATGAAATTGATAGCGTTCTGTCCTTAAAATTTCCTGTTAATGACTTTTTTGCTCTAATTCGTTTCTGCTACAACCAGCGCTGTATTAATCCAGAATATCGACGTTTAACTTTTGCACTTTTTGGAGTTGCAACACCTTCAGATTTGATTACTGACTATCAAAGAACTTCTTTTAATATTGGTCAGGCAATTCAACTAAATGGCTTTCAAATGCATGAAGCTCAACCTTTGTTACAGGGATTAACCCAGAAAGTCAGCAATCCTCAAGTAGTGCTCCATGAAGTTTTATCCTGGACAAGCGGTCAGCCTTTTCTTACTCAAAAGCTCTGTAAGCTCATCCGTAGTTCTTTATCTCCTATTCCCACAAACGGGGAAGCAGAGTGGATTGAGAATTTAGTGCAAACAAATGTGATCAATAATTGGGAATCTCAGGATGAGCCAGAGCATTTGAAAACTATTCGCGATCGCATCCTCAAAAATACTCAAAAACCCGTTTGGCTACTCAATCTCTATCGAGAAATTTTACATCAAGGAAAAATCGTCTCAGTTGATAGTCCAGAAGAAAGAGAATTGCTCTTGTCAGGGTTAGTGGTCAAGCAACAAGGTTATCTGAGAGTTCACAACCGAATTTATGAATTAATTTTTAATACTAGTTGGATTGAAATGCATACTTAAATCCCTGCTCCACATCGAGTCACTTCTAACAGTTTGACACTGGCATAAATTGCATCAATGTAGGGTGTGGGAATCTGAGTTAGTCGCCCTAATTCTGCGACTGCGCCGACGATCGCCTCTATCTCCGTAGGGCGTTTGGCTTCAATATCCTGTAGCATTGAGGTTTTGTGAGCACCGACATTTTCCGCCCCATTAATTCGTTGTTCCAAAGTAATGCCAAACTTAATATCTAACTTTTCGGCGATCGCTTGGGCTTCACACATCATTTTTCGCGCCAGTTCACGGGTGAGAGGATACTGACAAATTTGCTCTAGAGTCGCACCAGTCAGAGCGCTGATGGGATTAAACGCCAAATTTCCCCACAACTTAATCCAGATTTCGGTGCGAATTTGATTCCGTACAGGTGCTTTGAATCCTGCTTGCTTCAAAGCCTGTGCTAACAATTGGATGCGTTCTGTTTTGTTACCGTCGATTTCACCTAAAGTAAAGCGATCGCCTTCAATATGCTTAATCACACCTGGTTCAACTATCTGAGTTGCTGGGTAAACGACACAACCAATCACCCGTTCAGCACCGATATGAGCTTCAATAATCCCATCCGCGTCAACAGCATGAATGTGCGTACCTTCATATTCACCACCATGTTGGCGAAAATACCACCAAGGAACGCCATTTTGAGCAGTTACCACCATTGTGTGAGAATCATAAAGAGATGGTAGAGAAGAAGCGATCGCTGCAACACTGTGAGCTTTGACAGCCAGAATCACTACATCCTGTTTTACTGCTTCATAAATATCGCTAGTTGCGAGAGTCGGAGTAGCTATCTGGCTGGAACCATCTGTCATGATTAGCTTCAGCCCATTTTTTTGAATTGCTTCTAGATGAGAACCACGAGCGATCAGCGTCACTGCTTCACCTGCTAGTGCCAATTTTGCTCCCAGATAACCACCAATAGCACCCGCGCCTACAATACAGATTTTCATGATTAGTTTTGGCAACACACTGTCGAGTTTAGCGCGACATTAATTTGTTAACGACAACAAATAATCTGTTACTCAGCAGGAGGTTGATCATACCATAAATGCATGAGCAAATAATTTTCTCAGTATTTACTTAGTTAGCTCAGATTACGACACGTCTTTAAATTGTTGCCGTACTTTTCATTAAGAGTTTATATCTTTACTGTTTGATTTCCTTAAATATGCGGGTGGCTATTTGATTTATTCAAAATAACTTTTCTAAATAAAATTCAGTAATATTTCTCTTTTAATAACAAGATATATGGGACTAAATTATTAATAGTTGTGCTGACTTAGTTCATAACTTAGCTGAGATTATTGCAGGTGCATCTATTCGCAGAATATCTAGACATTTAGATTAAACTGCATTGAAACATGAACATACAAAAAACATTTTCCCTGCTATCACTGATTAATAAGCAATCCGATTTTACAATATGTGAGCGTAATTTCGGATTAACAAGTGAAGACTTTCCTACTTAATCATTTTTTTTGATATTGCAAAAATTTATTTGGGAAAGATAGCAGATTCTATTTTTGACTGAGAACTAGCACAAAATTTTCAAATTTTAAATATCTATTAACAGATTTTGGAAATCTTCATGCAGCAATATACTTGGAATCTACTAATACTAGTATTAGGAGCAAGTTCTACTTTTATCATTACTCCATGTCATGCTCAAACTCCAGTGGAGTCAAACAGCAAAAATACCAATAATATTAGTTCCACATCTTCTGATCAAGCTCCCGCCATAATAGAACTGAGTGATTCTGCCAGTTCTACTAATAGCGAACCACCTATCTTCACGGAGGCGACTAGTAAGTCTTCTGTTTCTAGCGCCAGCATAGCTGCAACTAAGCCCAAACCACGTATCCCCATATTCAGTAGAGTTTTTCCTTCACCTTCTATGCAACAGTAATCATCTGGTGAACATTTAGGCGAATAGCAGTAGAGACGTTACATGTAACGTCTCTACTTTGTTTTTGTAGCCGAGCTAGTGCGTTAATGTGCTTAGTTTGACTCAGCACTGTTTCGATAAAGAGTCCTTTGAGATATCTTCAGATGCAAAACGTAAATTGTTGGTTAGCGGCAGTAGTTTACAATAAATAACTGTAATAAGAAAAATATTGTTAAGGTAATTTAGTGAGTCCAACTGCTCAATCCACTGCAACTGCACGTCGTGTGGTATTTCCTTTTACGGCAATTGTGGGACAGGAAGAAATGAAACTGGCCCTACTATTGAACGTGATTGACCCCAAAATTGGTGGTGTAATGATCATGGGCGATCGCGGCACTGGCAAATCCACAACTATCCGGGCGCTGGCCGACCTACTACCAGAAATCTCTGTGGTGGCTAATGACCCCTTCAATAGTGACCCCAGTGACCCCGATGTGATGAGCGATGAAGTTCGCCAACTCTTAGAACAAGGTGCGGAAATTCCCATAGCTCACAAAAAAGTCCAGATGGTAGACCTGCCACTAGGAGCCACAGAAGACCGAGTTTGCGGTACTATCGACATTGAGAAAGCCTTATCTGAAGGTGTCAAAGCCTTTGAACCAGGCCTGCTAGCAAAAGCTAACCGGGGTATTCTCTACGTGGATGAAGTCAACCTACTAGACGACCACCTCGTAGACGTGCTACTCGATTCTGCCGCTAGTGGGTGGAACACTGTAGAACGGGAAGGTATTTCAATTCGTCACCCAGCGCGTTTTGTGCTTGTGGGTTCTGGAAACCCGGAAGAAGGTGAATTACGCCCCCAACTCCTAGACCGCTTTGGGATGCACGCAGAAATACATACGGTTAAAGAACCAATCTTGCGGGTGCAAATCGTAGAGCAACGGGCAGAATTTGACCAAAATCCCCCAGTTTTTCTTGAAAAATACAAACCTCAGCAAGAAGCACTGCAACAGCAAATTGTCAATGCTCAGCAGCTTTTACCAGAGGTAAAAATTGACTACGATTTGCGGGTAAAAATTTCTGAAGTCTGCTCAGAATTGGATGTAGATGGTTTGCGGGGTGATATCGTCAGCAACCGCGCCGCTAAAGCTTTAACAGCTTATGAAGGACGTAACGAAGTTACAGTTGATGATATCCGCCGGGTGATTACGCTGTGTCTACGTCACAGACTACGGAAAGACCCCTTGGAATCGATTGATACTGGCTATAAAGTTGCAAAAGCTTTTAGTCGCGTTTTTGGTGTCGAACTACCAGAAGATGATACCGCACAGAAAAATGGCGCAGGTCAAAAGTTAGGAGCTAGGAGTTAGGAGTTAGGGGGAGCAGAGGGGCAGAGGAATTTTAGATTTTAGATTTTAGATTAAACAATCTAAAATCCAAAATTGCAAATCCAAAATTGAATGGGCAGGGGGGACAAAGGGAAAATTATTAACTCTTGATTCTTGACCATTGACTCTTGACCCTTGACTCAGCACTTCAAAACTCGGTACTCAGCACTGATTATGAGATTTTGGCATTTTTGGTTAAACAGCTTTATTTTAGCTAGCCAATACAACCCGCCTAGGTTTGTAGAGTTATTGATGCTATTGCTAGCGATCGCTATGCTGGGAATAGCGAGTATTTCACCCGACAGACCATATTTAATCCTAGGTTTGAGCTTAGTAGTTGGGGCATCTATTTCCATCTTAGTGCGGGAAGCGATCGCCCCCTCACCCCAGACACGAATGACCCAACTCACAGCATTACTATTGCTGTTTATCAGCCTCTATGGTTTTGCTGACTTAATCTACACTCTTTAATCAGTCATTTGTCTAAAGCTAATGACTAATGACCGAATAATTATTAATTCATAAGTCATAATTAAAAAACTCTATTATTAATTAGTAATTATGAATTATGAATTATGAATTAGTTTGACTCCATCCCTGCATTTCCACTAATTCCATACACAAATCATTAATTTGTTCTAAGTCAGGTTTATGAGGTAGAGTAGATTGTTCGTAAACGACTTCCATTTCGGCAACTAAATCTTCTGCCATTTTCATCACCTGCTCATAAGAATATTCGCCCTTGAGGATAGCTTTTAAATCTTCAATATCACCAGCTATTTTCCTATCTACAATTACTTCTCCTCGCCGTAATATTTCTACTCCACTGCGTAGCAATCTAATGCAGTGCATTCCATGTTTGAGGTCAAAACCTGACTTTCTTTCCATTTCTGCTCTAGCCGGATTTCTGTTTTCCTGCCAAGATAAGTAAGCCTTCCACTCTCTTAAAGCTATTTGATAATTTTGACTTTTCTGAAGCAAGCGGATAAAATCTCTCCGACTATTTGTTAATTTCTGAGTATACTCTAAAGTTTCATCGGATAAAGTATATTGTTTCAACATACCTTTGAAATCAATATCTGCTGTCAAAAGTTTGTACAATTCCTCAGCTTCTTCTAAAAATTCAATTCGTCCTCTAATTAAGTTATAAAGATACTCCAGAAAAGCGTTTAGCTCATCTTTACTAAGAGGTGCTTCATCTTCTATAGCAAAATCAGATGGTATTGGTTTCTTTTGTGGCGGCTTTAACAACCACTTACGATGAGTTTCCATCTTTCTGATTTGAGCAAAAGCATAACCAGTGTAAGTATGCTTGACCTTTTTGCTCAGAAATAGCTGTCTATAATTAATTAAGTGTTGCCCTACTGGCGTTAATACAGGATAGTTATTTAACCAAAGCAATTCTAAAACATTGGGATTCGCTCCCGATAATAACTGGAGAAGTTTTCTTAACTCATATATAACTGTATCTTTGTTGCCATCTATGAAGGGAAATATTCCTGGTTCATCCCAACCAGTATCTTTTTGTTCTATGCGATCAAATCCCAAGTAGTACTTTTTAGGCGCGATAAACACTCCCCGATAATCCAAGTCTGAATCAGGACGATTTAAACCATAGCCGTGGCTACCTGCTAAACCAATTAAAATAGTTCTTTGCTCAACTTCTATTCTTTTCATATCAACCGATTAAAATATAGCTATCCTAACTTATGAGTTAAGTGGTCAGGACTTACGCACTCAGCTTAGATGTAGTCATTGGCAGTTCCCTGGTGAATAAAGCTTGCTACCATCCAGCCGAATTAGGTGGAAAGACTCAGGAATTAATGCAACAATCCCAGTATGCTGTTCTCAAATAAGTACCTTTAATGACAAAGTATGGACTGGAAAACTCGGCATAAACTTGAGTACGAGAAGCTGATCAAAAAGAAACCAACTAAGGTGGATTGGATTGTTGCGGGTGGATTGATTGCTCTTGTTAGCCCTCTGGTGGTTTTTGGCATTTTTTTTAAAGAAGAAACCCAACAAGAGTGTATAAACCGTGTAGGAAAAGAAATTGTAGAGAGAAAAAGAACTTTAGGGGAGACGACTGTTAAAAATAGAGAAGAGATAGAGGCTTATGGAGAGGAATTTAAACGCAAGTGCAATTTAGTTTTTTAATCCCACTTGCAATTTTCTGGCGAATAGGGGTTAGTTTTATCTAGCCGTATTAATCTTAATCCTTTCAAAGCTGAAAAGCTTGTACTACCAGCTTTTTTGCTTCTGCCTTCTTGTATTACTCACTTCCTGCTACAAGATTACTTATCTTCTTCCTTCGCGTCCTTTGCGTCCTTGGCGGTTCGTAAAAGAAATTTAGGTCATCTAGTAGCGAGACAAGAGTAGTACGCTACAACAGAAAAAACTCTCTGCTAAACCCGTGAAAAAACGAGTAACACTCACCTTCCCAAAACGCGCTGTCCAAATGCCAATTACTTACCTATTGGCTAAAGAGTTCAATGTCGCCGCCAATATTATCCGCGCCCAAGTTGCCCCAAATCAAATTGGCAAACTAGTAGTGGAGTTAGCGGGGGACATTGATCAGTTGGATGCTGCGATTGAGTGGATGCGATCGCGAAATATCAATGTATCTCATACCTTGGGCGAAATTGTCATCGATCCAGATGTATGTGTCCACTGTGGCTTGTGTACTGGGGTTTGTCCTACCGAAGCCCTCACCCTCAACCCCGAAACATACAAACTAGTATTCACGCGATCGCGCTGCATTGTCTGCGAACAATGTATCCCCACTTGCCCTGTACAAGCAATCTCAACTAATCTCTAGCCGACGAGCTTTAATACATCCGCCATTACACTACCATCATCAACCAGCCTTGTTTTTGCTGGAGAGTCATAAACTACCAATAACGAGGGTACGCCAGTTACATCCTGAAAAAGCGTCATTCCCTCAGCATGATCTTCCCGATTTCCATAGGGAATGTCTTGTACAAACTCTGGATTACTGAAGACATTTTCTCGTAGATTCACGCCATTTCTCCAGCGATAAACTTGCACAGGCCCATCTAAATCCATCGTCGGCCCAGCTAAGATTAACAAGTCTGTACCATCTACACACAAATCCCGAATTCCCAAACCATTCAACCAGACAAAATGCTTTTTATATAGCTCTTTCATCTCTCCAATTTGGCGCAGAGTTAGAATTCCAGGGCTGCAATCTTTTAGTTCAATTTCTAGCACCATAGCCCAACCCCGCAATACAGGGCCACGCAAACCTAGAAAAATGCGGTTTTGATAAATAGCTATTCCTTCAATATCAAAGCCGTTATCTTTCCCAGGAATTCCTGTCTTAACGAACAATCCCAAGTGAGGATCATTTGCTAAAGCTGCCATCAGTAAGTTACCCTGGCTATTCACCTCCAGTTTAGCGGCACTCAACAGCACATTTGGATTTTGAGGATGTGGACAAGAAGAAAGTAACTTACCATCTATGAGGGGAATACGTCCTAAGAGGTAACGATTGGGTTCTGAATCCGTTTTTGCCAGCCTTTTTAAATTTTTTACATCGGTATTATCGGATTTAGCTTTTTTACGCTTGTAGCTATGAGAACCAACAAACCATAAGTAATAATCTGTAAAAGCAAGTCCTTCAATATCAATTTCCTGGTCTTCTGGCGCAGGTAAACTGATAAATTCTGCTACCCGAAATTGTTGGTGGTCTGTAGTTTTATCAGCCTCAACCAAAGATAGACGTTCAATAGTTGAGGTTTCATCTGACCCAAACCATAAATCCTTTCGGTCAGTTAGCAATAGTGCTGATAAATCTTCTCTATGTTCTTTAAAACAATCACCAAAAGTTAGAAGAACTTGATTAATCAAATGTGAGTTAGACATTTTACATGATCTCTCTGATTACGAAGATGTTAATCACGCTATTTAGATGTTTTATTTAATACTCAGCAATAAAAAGCATCATAAACCATAATTTATATGTAACTGGCAATAGTAATATTTCTATTTATACCTTTGATAGATCAGCCTTTTTATCTAAAAACAACAAGCATCAATAGTTATAATACTTCGCAATTATCACTGTAGTAAAAATAAATCTCAAAACATACAAGGAAATTTTTAACTAATGTTATTATGCAATGACCTGTTTAGGTATTTCATCAAAAATCAATTATGGAATTAGCCACCAAGCCCACAGTAAAAACTCTCGGAGACTACGCCTACCAAGCGATTCAAAAACACTTGAAGAAAACCTTGAAGTGGGAAAAAGCAGTTAAGAAAGATGAAGATCCAGAAGCACTGCACCAAATGCGAGTGGGGATGCGTCGCCTACGCACTGTTGTAAGTAGCTTGGGTCTAGCGTTGGATTTGCCAAAGCCAGTTAGCGATAAAAATATTGGTAAAATAGCTCGTCGTCTTGGTAATCTCCGAGATTTGGACGTGCTAAAAGAAACTTTGGAAAATAATTACAAACCAAATTTACCGCGCAAAGAACAGCAGTCTTTGCAAACAGCTTTCACTGCTTTAGCGAAACAGCGTGAAGATGTATTCTTGAATGTGCAAAAAACCTTAAAGAATGAACCCTACAAATCTCTAAAAGAGGAATTGAACGAGTGGTTGGATAAACCCAGTTATCAACCTTTAGCATCGATTGCCATTCAGCAAGTGCTACCAGATTTACTTTTACCGGAAATTAGTAGTTTCTTGCTGCATCCGGGTTGGCTAGTTGGCACACAATTTGTGGAATCAGAGGTAACAATTCAGACCAACTGGAAACCAGAAAAAATAGAAAAACAATTGACAGAGCAAGGCGAAAGTCTTCATAGTTTGCGAAAAGAATCCAAACGCATACGTTACCAGATGGAGTTATTTACTGACTTATATGGTGAATCTTATGCGGCTTATCTTACAGAGGTAAAAAATATCCAAGAAATTTTGGGTACGATGCAAGATAGTGTAGTTTTGGCTGAGTGGCTCGCGGATATCTTCAAGTCAGAAATTAATACTGAGATGCCCACACTTGCTACTTTGTTAACCGAAAATCGTTACCAGTCATGGCAGCAATGGCAACCCTTGCAAGAGCGATATCTGAAAGCTGAAACTAGACATAGCTTTCATTTAACAATATTGCACCCGATGTAATTTTATTTGCTTGAGCCGACAAGATTGGATTAGCGAGTAGACAATTGAATAGGAGCCTCTAGCGACAAAACATAAACACTGCTCTGGGGAATCTGTACAATACGGGTATTTTCTGGGGAGCGCAAGCCTGAGAGCAAGCCAACAGCGCTTCCCAGCATTGCTCCTCGGTCAAACTGCTCAGGATCTCCTTGGCTCAAAAAGCCCAAGGTACTGCCCCCAATCCTGCCCCAAACAGAACCATTCTCGATAGCTTTGTCGTTAGCTCGCACCTGGGTAATGGTAGTGCCAGGAATCATCTGACTGGATGCTTTAATTGAGACAATTCGACCATTAATAACTAACGACTGTCCGACAATTTTAGCGCCTCCATCAGTAGATTTGAGGACAATGGTTATAGGAGTGTTTTCTGGTGCTACAACATTACCTTGATTATCTTTAATAGCGCTAGCTAAAGGAAGTGTGAGGGGATAATCCTTTTTTTGCCCAACATCTACGGTAACGGATGCGGGAAATGAGATAATAATTGCTGTATCCAAAGGAATACTAATTTCTTGACTAAGTGCTTGGGGCTGAAGCGGCTGGCTTGGTACTGGTTGAGCACTAGTTGGCAATGTGATAGAACCCAACAGAGACACAGAACAGGCAAAGTTCAACAACATTTGCGTTTTCATAACCATTTTTTCTTTTGATGTGAGTAGTGTTTTTTCGGTTTGAATCCCTTCACTCAATCAATAGGTTTGGGGTTATGGGTTTATGCAGTCTATGTCAGAAAAATACTGTAGCGATTTTGCGATGAATCAAATATGCCAGTCAAGAGTTATGAAAATGGAGAGGGTGATAAATAAAGACGGGTTGAAGCCCGTCCAAATAGCTTGAAAGTGCAAATACACCTTGTATTCTGCTAAAGCTAACACAGTTAATTTTTCAGAAGTTGCCAATTTGCCAATTAATAATCGTTGGTGCTAAGTGAAAGTGTGAATTCTTTTACCTTCTACAATGATTATTTTATTTTTTGAAAGTCCCTTAATCCTTAATAGGCACTCTGAGCATGAGCGCACCCACCCAGTCAGACGTAGGGCCGGCCGGATAATTGACGTGGCACAGCGCACACTCCGCTCTGAAGTTGCTGAGGGGGACTGAGCGCCGATAGTACCATTTATTATCCGCGCGTTGGACGGACGTGGATGCCTGCCCTGACATCGCCAGCGTGTTTGCCTGACGCTCGAAGTTGTCGCGGGGGCGATCGCTTTCCCGGAGTGGGCCAACGGTGCCGACCAATCGCATATCCTTGTTCTGGTCGTTAAATATCAGCGAGATGGAGTGCTTACCCTGCTCCACGTTATCCACTGTGGTCTCGTCGAACTCCTGCGTCAACGCTGCGAACAACGTGTTGAGCATCAGATCGCTCGTCTGTTCGGCGAACGTAATCTGCCCAGTTGTGGGTGGAATGTCATAACCACGGGCAATTGTCGTGAGACCGACCCCGATGACAACAATCAGCACAAAGATCCCATAGCTGACTAACTTTCTCAGACGCATTCTCTTATCCTTTGGTTTTGTGTTCCCTACTCAGCAATTCCGCATCATGGATAGAGTTTTATACCCTGCCTATCCAGACAACCCTCATTCAGCGATCGCCAGCCTATAAGACACTACCAGCCCTCAGCTCGTGGAAACTTAAATAATCTGTAGTAAGCCACCACGAAAGGAAAGAAATCTCCGATATTCTGGGTAAGAGGGCTTTTATCCTCTTACAAGCTCAAATTTGAAGCTTGATATGCAGAATCTTACCAATTGCTAAGGGAAAATACAAGCTGTTGCCTGTCTATTTGATACCGCAACAAACTAAAGTACCTTTTTTGGCGATCGCGACGCAACACTAGACTTTTAATTTCCACATCCTGTGAAAAGGGGATAAAGTGCAGAGCGATCAAGCCATTCTTAAATGTTTACAAGTTTACAAGTTTATTTGTAGACAAGTTTCAAGTGTGCGACCTGGACAGGAATTTATCAGTAAGCTAAAAAATAAGCGATTAAATTGAATTAGATGATGAAGAAGCTATGAACAGTCAACCAAAATCTGTTGTGAGTGATTTAGAACAAGCCCATAGTCAGGATATTGAAACAATTACCCGTTTGTTAGCGAAGATTTCCAACCGTAGTCCATCAGAGATTAAACCTCACTTGAACACCATGCTTGAGCAGCTGGTACAACCATCAAGAGAACCCCCTTTCTATGAAACCGCAACAGCAAAGGAGTGGGTAACAGCTTTCCGGGAATGGGCAGCAAGTCACCGCCATGATGCACCTTCCCTTTCGGACTATGCGGTTAGCCGGGAAAGTATGTATGAGGACGAGAGGCTCTAGTGGCTTATCTGCTTAATTATGCATTATTCCACCCCTCAATAATTCTAATTACTACGTTCACATAAGGGTTATCTAAAAATTCTTCAATTAACGCTCTACCACCTTCTTTTAATGCATTAATAAGCTTTCTCTTCTTTTCGGGTGATATATATATATTAATAAAAGCCTTTTTATCTGCTTCTGTAGCTGTAGGATTTTGCTGCTCTAACAGTTGGAGTAATTGCTGAATTTCTACTGCTATTCGGCTTTGTTGCAGCTTAGTAAACGTTCCTGATGCTAATTGCCCACTACTGGGGACGCGCTTTCGATTGTCACTCTCCATGTAATAATATTGGCAATCAATATTATCTAGTTTTGTATCGCTGTTAATATTCCAATTTTCTAAACAAATACCTGTAAACAAAGCTGCGGTGAAGTCTGTTCCTAGTGCTTGAACTCTACTAAGATTAGCGTTCGTAAGGTCTGCATAACTAAATATAGCTTCGCTGAGGTTCGCATTACAGAGTATGGCTTTACTGAGGTCTGCATAACTGAATAACGACATTGCACAGCGATTGCACTGATTCATATTTCTATTCTGCAACGCCAAACTTCAATGGTCATTCATGGTTCTCGCCACCTGGAATAGCTTTTATCTCCACGCGTTGGTTGGAGGAAGTTAGAAAAGCTTGAATACAGTTAAGAAACTCTTCTAACTCGGAGATTAAGTTAGTAGTACCTCTGCGTTCTTGGTGGCAAGCTAGTTGTTCTAATTTATCAGCGGCTATGTGCATAGCTGTAGCGCCGATGTTAGCACTAGCACCTTTAAGATGGTGGGCTTGTTGGGCAATTTGCCCAAAGTCATTAGCCGCGATCGCACTTTTAGTTATCTCTAAACGGGGTTGGATATCTTCAATAAATATTTGCAGTAACTCGAATTCAAATTCTGCATTGTTTTCTGAGAGTTGATGCAAGTGTTCCCAATCAATTGGTAGGTTGAGAGAACTGACATTTTTGGTAGAAACTGTCTGCTCAAGCGCAACCGATTCTTGTACACTGAGTATTACGCTTCCCCAATGCTCTAGCACCGCTGCTAATTTTTCTTTCAATACTGGTTTGCTCAAATAATCTTCCATTCCTGCATCTAGACACATTTTTTTGTCTTCTGTCATGGCATTAGCTGTCATAGCAATGACCACAGGACGGCGATGGTTAGCAAAGTTACTCTCTTGCCAACGATGAATTTCTCTTGTGGTTTCCAAACCGTCAAGAATTGGCATTTGGCAATCCATCAGAATTAAATCGTAAGGAATTTTTTCTAATAGCTGCAAAACTTCCTTTCCATTAGCGGCGACATCAGCTTTGTAGCCTAAGCTCTGGAGTTGCTTCAAGGCTACTTTCTGATTTACTAGATTATCCTCAGCCAGCAAAATTCTGATTTTAGACTTCAAAAGTGGAGGGAGATATTCAGCAGAGATATGCTTGCAGTCATTTTCTAAATTCTTCACTTCTATCTCCTGACTGCTATCTCCCGCTTCCTCCAATTCAGATTGAGTTCCTAAAATAGTCATAATAGTATCAAGGAGCCGAGATGGCTTAACAGGTTTGACCAAATAAGCAGCAAATCCGATCTTTAACGCTTGTTGCACTTCATCCCGTTGATTAGTAGAGGTGAGCATAATTAAAGGTAACTGTGCGATCGCAGAATTTGCTTTAATTTGCTCTCCTAAAGTCAGACCATCTGTTTCAGGCATTTGCATATCAACCAAGGCAACATCATAGGGTATGCTTTGCTCAACGGCATCCTGAATCGCTCTGAGAGCAGTAGCAGCACTATCGACTTTATCCACCTGCATCCCCCAACGGGTAGCTTGATGGTAGATAATCTTGCGATTGGTAGCGTTGTCATCTACTACTAACAAGCGCTTATTGTTCAAAAGTCCGCGATCTTGAATTTGGGAAACAGGCTGAAGTTGCTTGGCGAAAGTCAGATCAAACCAAAACTTAGATCCTTCTCCAATCTGACTTTCCACTCCAATTACCCCTCCCATCAAGTCCACCAGTTGTTTACAGATGGCTAATCCTAAACCTGTGCCACCAAACTTCCGAGTGGTGGAAGCATCAACTTGCGTAAATGGTGTAAAGAGTCTGCGTTGATCTTCAGAGTTAATGCCAAGACCAGTATCGGTTACAGCAAAGTGAATAGTAACTGTAGTAGAGGTTTGCGATCGCAATTCGGCTCGTACTACTACCTCCCCAGTACTGGTAAACTTAATAGCATTACTGATCAAGTTCATCAGAATTTGCCGCAGCCGACTAGCATCACCTTGGAGATGGGTGAAGACGTTGCGATAAATTAACGCCGCAATTTCCAATCCTTTATTATGAGCTTGAGGCGCTAATAATTCCAACACCTCTTCAACACAGGTAGATAAGTCAAAGTCTAGAGTTTCTAGAGCCATCTCTCCCGCTTCAAGTTTGGACAGATCTAAAATCTCGTTGATTAGGCTTAAAAGAGCATCTCCACTAATACGAATTGTTTCAATAAAATCTCGCTGCTCTGGGTTCAAAGGAGTTTCTAATACTAAACCAGTCATTCCTAACACAGCATTCATCGGAGTGCGGATTTCATGACTCATGTTAGCCAAAAAGGCACTTTTCGACTTAGAAGCTAATTCGGCTTGGCGACGAGCAACTTCGAGTTCTTGTCGTTGGCGAGTTTCTGCTTCTAGTAATTGAGCTTGAGCTAAAGCAATACCTACTTGGTCAGCTATTTGTCGTAAAAGATGAGTTTCAAAACTAGACCAGTGGCGGGAGGTGGCGCACTGATGGACAATCAACAAACCGCAAAGTTCTTCTTTGACAAGAATGGGTACAACTAAGTTGGCTTTAACTCCAAACTGTTGTAGTAATTCGATATGACTTTGTTGAACTTCTACCAAATCCAAGTCAGCGATCGCCTGAATATTTCCTTGACGGTACTGTTGTAAGTAGTGCTGCTGTAGGTATTCTGTTCGCAAGTAGGGGTCGGTAATATTTTGCCCCTTGATTGCAGTCCAGCCAGAAACGACTGCTTCTATAATGGTGGTTCCAGATCCGTCTGGCAAAAGTTGATAGATTAATACTCGGTCAGTTTGGAGAATCTTTTGCACCTCCTTGACAGTAATTTGCAGAATTTCTTCGATTTGCAACGACTGGCGAATCTTGAGGGTGATTTCTGTAAATAGTTGCGATCGCAAGTTTTGACGTTGAATTTCCTGCTCGGCCCGCTTACGCTGGATAAACTGCCCCACTTGCTCACCAATAGAACTGAGCATTTTGACTAAATCTGAGTCAGGTTGCTGAATTTCATTGCTAAAGCAGGTAATGACGCCAAGAATTTTGTTACCACTACGAATCGGAAAACCAAAAGCTCCATGCAGTCCAGCTTCAGCCGCAATTTTGGCGCGGGGAAAGTTAAAATCTTTAACGACATCAACAATCCAAATCGGTTGACAACTAGCCCAAACACGACCAGGTAATCCAATCTCTGGTGCAAACGTGGTTTGGCGAGTCAGTGCTTCAAACTCTTGCACCTCAAGGGATGCTCTCTGCCATATATCGAGAAAACGCAGTATATTTGCTTGCTCATCCACCATCCAAATTTCACTCAAATCCCATCCCAAACTCTCGCAGATACCTTTGAGGATTTGGGGAGTGGCCTCGTTAATCGTGGTAGATTCTGCTAAGACGCGAGTTGTAGCATATTGTGCAGTCAAGTGCTGTTCAGCTCGCTTGCGATCGGTAATGTCAATACCTGTACAAACAATGTATTCTACAGATCCCTCATAGTCTTGGAGGATAGTATTCGACCAAGCAATCAGCCGCCGATTACCGTCCTTTGTGATCCAGTAGTTTTCGTATTCGTTTGAATGTTGACCAGTTCGCAACCGCTCGAAAACTGCTTTGACTGGCTCTAACTCTTCAGGAATTAGCAACAAGTTCCAAACAAATCTTCCCCTCACCTCATCGAACGAGTAGCCAGTTGTTTGCTCACAAGCTTGATTGAAGCGCACGATTTGACCTTGGGAGTCAAGAACTATTACCAATGCGCCAGCTGTATCAAGGACTGCTGAGATAAAATTGCGCTCTTTGTTCAAAGTCTCTTCTGTCCACTTCCGCTCAGTCACCTCACGATAAATCAGGTAGTAGACTACAGAGAGAATGATAAAACTCAAGCAGATGGCGATCGCAAGTGTCAAAATTGTGTTATTCGCACCGACTTTTGCAGCTTGTGACTGCTGCTGGAGCAACTTTCTTTCCTCATTCTCCATCTCATAGATGGTTTTACGAATATCATCCATCAGGTTTTGTCCCTGATTTGTCAGTAGTACCTGCAACGCTGCTTCAAATCCCTGGTTTTGGCGCAAGTCGATAGTCTGCTTGAGTTCGGAAAATTTTGCTGCTATCAGGGGTTCAATAAATGCGATCTGTTTTTGTTGGTTGGGTTGTTTTGCTGTTAGACTCTTAAGTCCTGCAATTTTTTGAGCGATGTTCGCAAGTGCACCTTGATACGGTTCTAGATAACGTTCTTGTCCAGTTAGAATGTAACCACGCTGTCCAGTTTCAGCATCCTTCATTTGGGACAGCAGTTCTTCCAGGCTGTTAATTTTATCTTGAGTTTTTTTTACATGAGTATTAGTATCGATTAATACTCTGGTGTTTTGATAAGAAATCACACCAATCAAAATTAAAATTGCTGACGCTAACCCAAAACCTCCTGCAACTCTTTTGAAGAATTGTTTGCGTATCTTCTGTGATTGTTTACGTTCATTAGTTGCTAGTACTAAATTCGCTAAATTGCGCCGTAGTTCCAGTTGCTTAATCACTTGGCGGCCCAGAGTTCGTAATGCTTCAACCTGTTCTGGAGTGAGTTCGCGTGGTACTTGGTCAATCACACAAAGCGTTCCCAATGCGTGTCCTTCAGGGTTAGTTAAAGGAACACCAGCATAAAACCGGATATTGGGGTCAGATGTGACTAACGGGTTTGTGGTGAATCGGTCGTCAGCTGTTGCATCAGGCACAACAAAAATTTCTGGTTGTAGAATAGCATGAGCGCAGAATGCTTGTTCTCTGGGTGTTTCTAGCGCCTCCAAGCCAACTTTTGACTTGAACCACTGGCGGTTTGTATCAATTAAGCTAATTAAGGCAATAGGAGTCCCACAAATATACGAGGCTAAACGGGTGAGGTCGTCAAAGGCGGCTTCAGATGGAGTGTCGAGAATCTTATACTGCAAAAGTGCTTCAATTCTCTGTGCTTCGTTATCAGGTAATGGTGCTTTCATCCTTAAGCCTTATTTACGGCTGAAGTTGTTGTTAAAGGTAAACAAACTTACTCAATTAATGGCAATAGTTTGGTTAAAAGCGTTAGCGTGATTTCACTGAGTTCGACTTTGAGCTATGGGCTTGAAAGCTTCCTCTGGCTGATATCTGTAGCCATCTTCAATAGAAACGTTCGCTTTTGATATATATCGAAAGTGACGGGAAAGTGCTCAGTAAGAGTGGGCGTTGATTGCGAACAACCGTTAAACTTCATTGCAAATTAAGAAGAGAGACTAAACAACGTGATAAGTAATAGTGATGTCAAGACACGGCACAGGATTTACAAAGGAGTACACAGTGGCAATGGAATCAAATTTCTTAACGGGCACAGTTGCACCAAACGAAGATATCAGTGAATACGTCGCCCACCTGCAACTTCACATGACTCTGCACGCTCGCAATCTGGTTCCAACCCTAAAACAGACACTTGAAGATAGTCGCCAGCAATTACTCCATCAAACTCAAGCCAATTTTGAAAAGCTAGTTTCTCGGCAAGTTTCATAATCTATACAATTTTTAACCAAAATTCAAATAAAATAAAAGCAGATATTGTTGGGTTAACGCCTATAGTGTTCCCACAAGGTCTGCTTTTTTAAGTATTAAGTTACGAAAATCACTCTTTTGGAACAATAGCAAGGAGCACAAAGCCGTTAAAATGATGGCAGCAGTGCCTTAAAAGAGCAGTTAGTTAAGGCTAAATGGCGGCTCGAATCAAAATGACTTCATTACTTCCTCGAAATCTCAGCGTGATCATCCGACCAGTCCAATACCGGGATCTGGACGGAATTGAGCGCCTAAATCAAGAGTCATTCGCAGCCCTTACTCCCCAGGGAGCTCGTTTTGCTATCAGCCAGATGCAACAGTTACGCCGCTGGTATGGACTACTCAAATTTTTGAGTTGGTTTCCTAACCCGCTTCAGTATCGCTTCTGTGCCTATGTAGCAGAACAAGGGCGGATGATTTTAGGGATGATTCAAGTGTCACCGTTTAACCGGACACGCAGCACTTGGCGGATTGACCGAGTGATGCTGGAGCGTGGTGCGGATAAACAAGGAATCGGCTCGCAACTTTTACGCCATTGTTTTGAATCGATTCTGGAAGCTCGCACTTGGCTACTGGAAGTTAACGTCAATGATATAGAGGCGCTGGCACTGTACCGGCAAAATGGCTTTCAGCGCCTAGCAGAAATGACATACTGGGAAATTGAACCAGAATTGCTGGCTGAATTGGCCCAAGGTGAGCCAGACTTACCTAACCTCTTGCCAGTAAGTAATGCCGATGCCCAGTTACTATATCAATTAGATACAGCATCAATGCCACCTCTGGTACGTCAAGTTTTTGATCGCAACACCCGCGATTTTAAAACTAGTTTATTCGGCGTTTTAACTGATGCTGTCAAACAATGGCTAACCAAAACAGAAGTAGTGAGTGGCTACGTGTTTGAACCCCAACGCAAAGCAGCGATCGGTCATTTTCAGGTACAACTTGACCGCAAGGGTGGGGCCCCACACGCAGCAACACTGACAGTTCATCCTGCTTATACCTGGCTGTATCCAGAGTTGTTGTCTCAACTAGCTCGTATTGCTCAAGATTTTCCTCAACAAGGTTTGCAATTAGCTTCTTCAGACTATCAGCCAGAGCGAGAAGAATATTTGGAGCGAATTGGGGCAAAACGTATAGAACATACGCTAATCATGTCTCGCTCAGTCTGGCACAAGCTACGAGAGTCTAAATTTGTCTCCCTAGAAGGAATTCAGTGGAGCGAGATGCTACAAGGTCTGCAACCGGCACGTAAACCAATACCTGGCGGTATGTCATGGGTACAGCCTGGAAAGTCGCCATCATCAGAGAGATCGCTGCCAAGTAAGTCAGAACCTCTTAACTTTTCGGGTAACAACAGTAGCATAGAAGCATCTGGCCAGCCGGAATCAACAGATGCACAGCAGGAGAATTAGTGTGATCCCCCAAGAGCAACAAAAACCGTTTATTTCAGCCTTGGGATTAGATGTTGGTAGCAAACGTGTTGGCGTAGCTGGGTGCGATCGCACGGGTTTAATTGCCACAGGCATCACCACTATTGAGCGTACATCCTTTGAGCGCGATGTCGAGCAAATGCGGCAAATAATCAATGAACGTGAAGTGCAAGTCCTGGTAATTGGCTTACCCTATTCAATGGATGGCTCATTGGGATTTCAAGCGCGTCACGTTCAGAAGTTCGCCACAAGGCTAGCTAAGGCTCTAAAACTGCCTGTGGAATATGTGGATGAGCGATTAACTTCATATCAAGCAGAGCAAATGCTAATAGCTGAAAACCGCTCCCCATCACGTCATAAAGGTTTGATTGACCGGAAAGCAGCTTCTTTGATTTTGCAACAATGGCTGGATGCCAGGCGAGCCAGTTACCGCAGCGTCAGTGGTAGCTGTTGAGTATTGATACCTTTTAACATGATATTCTGAGAACGATTACCCAGCAGTTTGATCTACATCTAAAGCTATTTGGTTGATATCATCTGTCATTCAACAGCTAAGCGATTTTGACAATTGCTGGTATTTATTAAAGTTTCACATTTCGGCTATGTTTTCCTCTAAATTTCCCGAAGAAAATGACCACGCTCATGCGGGTTCAATCACTTTAACTGACGAAAGAGGGCGATCGCTCGAATGTTATATTGAGCATTCCCTCGAAGTAGATGGGCAAGAATACGTTTTGCTTCTTCCTGTAGACTCACCTGTAGAAATTTTTGCTTGGCAAGGTGAAGAAGAAGAAGAAGAAGCCCTTCTAGTAGAAGATGATGCCATCATTGAGCAAATTTTTGATACAGCCCAAGCTGTACTATCTGAGCAAAACTTGATACTTAAGAATACAGCCTACGCTCTAACGGTCGCAGGTGATTTACCTCCAGTTGAAGAATCAGAACTCTTTACCTTAGAAATCGAAGACGAAGGGGAAGATTTAGAGCCAGAGCAATTACAGCTACTCTCTAGCTTCTATTATGAAGATCAAGAGTATGCAATTTATACGCCACTTGATCCACTACTGTTTTTTGCACGGATATCAAAAACAGGTCAACCGGAATTACTTTCTCCAGAAGAGTTTCGCCAAGTGCAACCACTGTTAGAGGAACATCTTTTTAATGAAGTCGAATAAGATGATAAATCCCCGAAGTTCAGATGCCTTTGAAAAGTTTGGAGCGCCGATGTCCGGCGCTCCAACAGGCTGCACCAACGGCGGTACTCCTTCCCTACGGGACGCTCCGCCAACGGAGAACCTGTAGGGTAGCTCTCGCTCCGACTTCTCTCAAAATTAAAAATGAAAATGCAACATTTTTAAATTTTTAATTGGGAATTTCTAATTATATATGAATAGACCACAGTAGGGTGGGCATTACAATGCTCACCCTATAAACTCATTGGTACTAGCATAGTATTGAGATAAAAGTTAAATAGTACCAACTAAAGTACTCAGAATGTGTTCTTCTGAAGATAGCAATCTTATTTGGATTTTAAGCCTGACTGTTGACTATGACCTGGAACAATCTCTTACAGCCTGACTTGATATTAGAAGGTTCAGTATTGAACCTGACACCAGACATTATCCAACGATATGGATTGAAAGGGTTGGTGTTAGATGTGGATGAAACTTTAGTGCCAATGAGAGTCGGGATAGCTTCACCAGAATTACAGCAGTGGGTGGAGCAAATCCGTGCCTGTACTTCACTGTGCTTGGTGAGCAACAACCTGAGTGAAGCGCGGATTGGTAGAATTGCCCGCTCTCTCAACTTACCTTACTACTTGGGTGCAGCCAAACCCTCTCGACGCAAAATCAGGGCAGCACTTAAGTCTATGAATCTACCAGTACATCAAGTAGGGATGGTAGGCGATCGCTTATTTACTGATGTCATAGCAGGTAATCGTCTAGGAATGTTTACCGTTTTAGTGGAACCAATTGTTCATCCAGATGCCGCCCTTCGCTCTCATCCAATACGCAACTTTGAAGTCTGGATATCAGAAATTTTAGGAGCCTCTATTACCCCCAAAAAAACAAAAATTCGCAAACCTTGACAAATCGTCAGGAAAGTAAATCTAAAGAAATAATTAAGGAATCTCACTAGAGTCAAAAAATCGGGGATCATAAGTATTAATAACATGGGGTCAGCCAAAAAAGACCCTAACTGATACTAAATAAATATAAACCCGTAGAGCGTCAGCCTTCACTTATAGAGGGACTGGCGCTTTACAATTTAGTCCATAGTCAAAAGTCAAAAATCCAGAGCAATTAACTTTGACCCTTGTACAGACGCGATAAATTGCGTCTCTACTCTTAACCAATGACCAAAACGATTGTTGTCAAAATCGGCACTTCTAGCCTGACTCAACCAGAAACAGGACAACTAGCACTTTCTACGATCGCAACTTTAGCGGAAACACTTTGCTATTTGAGACGCCAGGGTCATCGAGTGATTTTGGTTTCCTCTGGCGCTGTGGGCGTGGGTTGTGCGCGGTTGGGCTTAACTGAACGTCCCAAAGCGATCGCCCTAAAGCAAGCAGTAGCAGCAGTTGGGCAAGGCAGGTTAATCCGTGTGTATGACGATTTATTTACTACCTTACAGCAGCCAATTGCTCAAGTATTGCTGACACGCAGCGACTTGGTACAGCGTAGCCGCTATCTCAATGCCTACAACACCTTTCAAGAACTGCTGGGATTGGGAGTGATCCCCATAGTCAATGAAAACGACACCGTAGCAGTAGAGGAACTTAAATTTGGCGACAATGACACCCTTTCGGCATTAGTTGCCAGCATAGTAGAAGCAGATTGGCTATTTTTGCTCACCGATGTAGATAGGTTATATTCAGCCGATCCGCGTTCCGTACCCGATGCCCAGCCGATCGCCTTAGTTAGTAGTATGAAGGAACTGGCAGAATTGCAGATACAAACAGGCTCCCCAGGCTCTCAATGGGGTACTGGCGGTATGGTGACAAAAATTTCTGCTGCTAGGATTGCCATTGCTGCGGGAGTGCGTACCGTAATTACTGAAGGGCGATTTCCTCGGAATATCGAAAAAATCTTAAATGGTGAACCCCTTGGTACACACTTTGAACCGCAACCTGAACCCACTTCTGCGCGTAAACGCTGGATAGCTTATGGTCTTGTACCTGCTGGTAAATTGTATTTAGATGCAGGTGCGATCGCGGCAATTTCTCTAGCAGGAAAATCTTTATTAGCCGCTGGAATTAAGGCAGTAGAAGGAGAGTTTGATACACAAGATGCCGTGCAATTATGTGATACTAACGGTCAAGAAATTGCCAGAGGACTTGTGAACTACAGCAGCGATGAACTGCAAAAAATTAGCGGGCGTCATTCACGAGAAATTCCCACAATTTTGGGCTATGCCGGTGCAGAAACCGTAGTTCATCGGGATAATTTGGTTCTGATTTAGCATAGAGATAAGACTACTAACAACTGAGAAGAGATAAATATTATGACTCAAGCGTTAGAAAATGCTGTTGGTTTACCAGAAGAAGAACAACGCTTCTTTCGACGTGGGTTAAGTTGGGAAAAGTTTAAAGCGATTCAAGCTAGCTTTGAAAATGTGCCAGGGGTGCGGCTATTTTATTGCGAAGGAGTCTTAGAAATAGTGAGTATTGGTAAACCTCATGAGGCAATTAAGTGTTTAATTGGTCTGCTTCTAGGGCAGTATTTCTTAGAACAGAGTATTGAATTTTTTCCCAGTGGAAGTTTTACCCAGGAGATTCCCGGCATAGTAGAGTATCAAGCAGACTTATCTTATTGCTTGGGTAACGACAAAGCTATACCAGACCTCTGTATTGAAGTAGTGATTACTAGCGGTAGTCCCATCAAGCTACAGAAGTACAAATTAATGCAAGTCCCGGAAGTATGGTTCTGGGAAGATGGCACATTTGAGGTTTACTGTTTACGAGAACAAGAATATGAGAAAGTTGTTAAAAGTGAGTTCCTACCAGAATTAGATTTATCCCTGCTCAATCGTTGTCTTTTGTTGTCGTCTCCCTTGGAAGCGGTTAGAGAATTTCGCCAAGGTATTCAACAGTAATAGTAGGTTGAAACGATTAGTAACTGTTTAATCTCACCACCTTTTTAACCCGTAATTAAAGAAAGTCTTACCTTTACTGCACTAAGACAAAATCGTAGCCAGTGCTAGAAGAACAAGACTTAGTTGATTCACAAGGCTCAACTTTGACTAAAAAGACACCACCTTGGCGATCGCCTGATGGTGAAAACTGAATCTTTCCTGTTGCTCCCGTAGCTGAAAAATTAGGATTAGACAGCACCTTTTGCAAACTCTGGCGGGTACTACCCTCTTCTAAACCAGCGATAATTACTTGAAGTGCATCATAAGCCGTCGCAGTTCGTGGACTTACTTGTCCACCCCAAAGTTTAACAGCTTTATTAGCAAAGGAATTGCCTCCCCTGGCATTACTATTAATATCATGATGCCAAGATACGGGTAACACCATCCCCTTAACATCTCCTTGCCCAAACTTTAAAACTTTTTCGCCGTACATTAGTTGGGAACCAAAAAGTGCTAGTTTGCCTTGACTTTCTCGTGCAACATCGAGAGCGGAGTCAATTTTGTCTGGTCTAGGCATTAATAGTAGAGCTTCTGCACCATCTGCGATCGCTTTAGTCACAAAATCGCTGGCTCTAAAATTTGGGGCGCTTAAATTACACTCTATATCAGTAACTTTTCCCCCCGCTTTAGTAATGAAATTAGCGTATTGTTTTTTAATTTCCTGACTTCTTTCTTGTTGTGTAGAAGCTTGACAAATGGCAACATTTGTTCTTCGTTCTTTTTTGACAATATATTCGGCAAGAGTTTGAGTGAAATTGTCACGATTTGGACTTGCATAAAACACGTGTCTTGCTTGTCCAGGCTGTGTCTGATTTTCTCCAAGTTGCGTCATTGGACTTGTAAGAGAAATCCTAACCAAACCACGCTCGTTATAAATCTTTTCGTTGCGACTAAATCCTACTACTGCCACAAGGCTAGAGTCTTTAACAAATTCATTATCTAACTCTTGAAGCTTTTCAATATTATCAACATTAGCTATCTGAAGTTGCAACGGTACACCATTAATTCCACCATTATTATTAACCTCATCTTGAGCTTGGGCGACTCCGCGCAAAAGCTCTTTTGCCTCGTTCAAAGTGCGACCAATCGGTGCAATTATGGCAACTTTTAGCGCTGGCGATTTACCAATTTTGGCATTATTCAAATAAATTAACGTTTCTGGATCATTACGATTTATTTGTAGGGATGATTGAAATTTCGTGACAGCAGTAGCGAAATCATTAGATGCAAAAGCTTGAACTCCAGCTTCTTTATCAGCAGTTTTATCCGCCGTTACCAAAATTTTCCCACCTAAACTCATCCATTCAGGAAGAGATGCACTTGGCTCTAAAGATGAGAGCGGCATTGAATTTGATGAAGGTGTGAGATTAGAAGAAAATTTACCTATTAACCATAAAATAGCTGCTACCATGACTCCCGCCAGTCCTAAAGAAATTAGTAGCCGAATATTTTCTTTCTTATTAGTCATAAATAATTACCTCAATTAATAAAAAAGCCTTAATTAAATTTATTTAAACAATCAAAAATGTTGAGAGATAAATTTGTTCATTATTTGAGAAATCCCCAGAATCATAAATGCCAACAAGCCAGCCAGAATAACTAGTAATGCTACAACTATTAGCCCATTTATGCCTGATTGGATTGGATTAATGATTTTTAAACTTTGGAATATAAATACAATGAATATATTTGTAATTATAGCAATCACAAATAAATAAACTTTTTCAAAAAGCGAGCGAGATTGAGAAAAGATTAAGCAACCTAAAATTAGTAGCCATAATCCAGAGCTAATCCAGATAGTTCCGACAAAACTTAGAATAGCGATCGCTAAAAATGAACTACCTGAACTTGCGATTACTACTCCTGGTAATAATTCCCAAGTGGAGAATTGCGGTATGTATTTAGTTGGTTGTTCTGTAACTTCTGAGTGTGGTGGTAATGGATTACGAGACGAGATTACTGTGTGAGGTATTATAAACTGTGGCGCTGGCAGAGAATTTAAATCTTGTAATACTGCCTTTGCTGACTGATAACGCTGTTCATAGTTTTCTTGTAGCAACTTATCAAGAATAAGCCCTAATTCTTGACTTAGTGGCTGCGTCAAATAGTGTCGCCAACGAGAAGCCCAACTATAGCCCTGTTTTAGCCAAAGTTGTGAGGGAGAAATATTAGTCAGTAAATAAAAGCAAGTTATTCCCAAACTGTAAATATCACTAGCAGGATAAGCTTCACCCAGTTGAATTTGCTCAATTGCTGCGTACCCCAAGGAACCAATGATTGTTCCTGGTGTAGAGTTTACTATTTCCGTCTTTTGTTTTGAAACACCAAAATCAATTAGCACTAACTTGCCATCATTTTGACGGCGAATGATATTTTCTGGCTTAATATCTCGGTGAATCACTTGCTGTTGATGTATTGCTCCCAGGACAGGTAACAAACCACTTAATATCTCTCGAATTTTTAGTTCATCAAATATTCCCTGCTGGTTTAATTCCTGCAACAAATTTTGTCCTTCGATAAACTCCTGTACTAAATATAGGAAGTCACCTTCTTTAAAGTAAGCATACAGCGTGGGAATTTGATCATGTTTCCCTAGCTCTTGCAGACGTTTTGCTTCTCGCTCAAACAACTCAGTCGCCTTTTTCTGTGCATCACTGCCGCGACCGCCATAAAATTGATCTCGTACTAACTGCTTGACAACGCATTCTTCATTAAGCTTGTCTATATCCTCTGCAATGTATGTGCGAGCAAATCCCCCTCGTCCAAGCAGTTTAATAATCCGGTAACGATTTCGTAATAACGATACCAATTTTATCCCGCAGCTGAGGCAGAAGTTTGCTTCATCAGGATTTTGAGGATTCGCACAATCGGGATTTAGGCAGCAGATCATATAGCTATCGCTGTCATTTATTAATTGTTAAAATATAACTCAAATTTAATGTGAAGTTTTATTTTCATAAAGACTGTTAATATCATGCTATTTTTACAATTATTTTGATGTGGCAAACAGTGAGGCGATCGCTTGATTTTACATGATGTGATCATCTCATGATTCAAAGGCGATCGCTTTGAGCAATGAAATCTTTCATATATTCACCAAATGGTTTGAATAATATTTTTTTCATATCGAAGTAAGCGCCACCGCCCCCCATAATGGTGCATCATCACCCAGAACCACCGGGACAATTTCAAAATCAACTTCTGGTAAAGCTGTCTCCCGCGCCACTCGTTGTAACACTTGCCAAAAATCCTCTCCCGCCTTCGTTACACCACCTCCCAACACAAAGCGTTGCGGATTCATCAAGTTCGCCACATTGCCAATACCCACACCCAGCGCCCAAGCAGCCTTGTGCAAAACTTCCTTAGCCAAATCATCCCCAGCCGCCGCCGCCTCACTCACCAGCTGTCCCGTCAGCAACTTTAAATCATCCCCCACCAAACCCCTTAAAATCTCTCCTCCTTGGCGCTTTGGCGGTACGTTTTCCAAAATTTCCCTAGCATTTTGCGCCATATACGGCCCCGACGCCAACCGTTCCACACATCCCCGCTTACCACACAGACATACTGGGCCAGCAGGATCTACAACTATGTGTCCAATTTCACCAGCCATTCCACCTGCACCCCGCCAAGGTTTACCGTTGAGTATCCAGCCACCACCCACACCTGTGCTGACTGTGATGTAAAACAGGCTATCGTATCCTTGTCCTGCACCAAAGCGATGTTCTCCCAAAGCAGCCACATTAGCATCGTTATCTACACCAACTGGAACACCAAATTCATCCTCCAACAAGTGTTTGAGAGGAATATTTTCCCATCCGGCGACATGATGAGATAGTCGCACCGTTCCTGTGGAAGCATCTACTGGCCCCCCAAAGCTGACACCAATAGCAGCTGGTTTTGTTCCTTGCAGCAGAGAATAAATAAGCGATCGCATAATTTCCAAATCAGTACTAGCATCTGCTTTTGCTGGCGACAAACGGCGTTCATAACGCAACCACTCTCTAGAACCAACATTTACTATCGCTGCTGCCAGTTTAGTTCCACCAAAATCGAGGGCTAAAATTAATGTCATAGTCTTTTACGTTACTCCCATAGCAATCGTGGGTTTCTTTCTTAAGAAAGATGTTTGCATTCACAATAAATTCAACACTAAAGAAGAATATATTATTTAGTAACTCATGACTTCCGAGCAACCAAATCCACCCATTGATTTATCTCACGCTAAAGAACCTCCTCGCTCTCTTAATCTTGAACACGAGGCGGCTCCCATTGAACCAGAGGAAGTGAATGGACAGGCAGATCAAAATTCCCTTACTGATGATTTGAACCGTCCAGAGGAAGGCACAGAAAATCTTGGAGAACGTCAAATGCTGATTGCTAATATTCCAGGTGCAAGCAGTTTTCAGTCTGAATGATCAACATTACTGACTTACTCACCCAGAGCAAAGACATCTTATTTTTTAATGCTGGTAAAAATGAGACGTTACATGTAGCGTCTCTATATGTGATTCATGAAAATGCCAACTGCTGCATATATAATTTATAAAATTTTCAGAGTCAAAGAAATCCAGCATTGAAATGTGTTTGTGCTATGAAATATAGAAACCTAAAACAATGGCTAAAATAAGAGATTCCAGCTTCCATACTACTGATGTACAGTTATTTATGGATAAAATAACTCCAGTGCAAATGGAGACTATATCAGGAGGATATTGCCAGTCTTGCAGTGCTTATTCTGAAATTTATGTCAGGACTTTTAGAAAAGGCATAAATAAGGTAAAAAAAACCGTTGAGGGTACTGGTTCTACCAAAGACAAGAACATTAACAGCATAGATAATTCAAAAAGAACTTACATAAATGGATTGCTGGTTGAGAAAAAATCCTAATAGTTAAAAACAAAGTTAACATGCGGTAAACGCTAGCTATGCCGTCAGGCTTATCGCTTCATCATTCAACTCTTCTAGAGTCAATTACGCCATCAATAAATTGTTGCAGTCGTTCATAATGTGACCCTTTCCAATAAATCTGACCACATTCTTGACAGCGATTAAATTCATCTATCTGCGATCGCACCGTTTCTGGTACTTGCTCAATAACGGCTTGTTTATCTACAGGTTCTAATAAGCCATTGCAACGCAAACATCGTTGAAAAGGAGATACTAATTCAAACAAGTCGAAACGTCGCAGTACTTCCAAAATTTGTTGCTGAGGATTCGTGTTTCTAACATAATATCCATAAGTTACTAAACTACGCATCAATAAACCGCGATCGCGAGTTAAGAGAATGCGTGTTTGACTATAGGAAATATTTGCTAATTCCTCATCTTCGTAGTCATTGCGATATAAAGTATCAAATCCTAAAAGTCGTAGAGATGTTGCTAACTTCCCTAAATGAATATCTAAAACAAAACGGATAATATTGAGTGGTTTAGGTAAAATAAAAATACTGGGTTTAGCAATGTTCCTCGCAGAAATCGGATAAACATTGATAGTATCTCCATCTTGAACAATATAAGAAAAATTTACATATTCACCATTAACTTCTATACAGTCAACTTCTGGATGAGGAACACCCAACGCTTCAATCATGTCCTTAATTGAGGCTCTTTCCTCAAAACAATGGGATATTCTCACCTGCTTTTGATGCCGTGGTAAAAAATCATTCAATTCTGCATAAAAGTAAAAAGATGCAACAGCCATATTCACAAATATTTGAATTACCTTAATCGTAATTATTAATTTATTTACTCTCTATCTTCCACCTTCCCCCATTATTGAACACAAAACGCATCCTAATCAATTCTCTCATTCCCACTCTTTCTTACCCAAAGAAAATCAATTAATTTTACTAATTTACATTCTCGTCCTTCGTCCAGTCTAATGGCAAATGCTTTTATACTAGTAGTTGCGATGGGCTATGTCCCGCCTTTTACAGAATATGCACCAGTTGTGCAAATCCTGTCAGAGTGAGTATTTCCGCAATACCTAGAGCATCGATTCAGTAATGGCAAAAACCCGATTTATTTTCGGTAAAACGACCAATTTTCGTTGACTATGCTACCAATTATCTACTCTGATGAATTTTTACTACACGATACTGGTTTCTTTCATCCGGAAAGCCCAGATCGTTTAAAATCAATCACAAAAGCCCTCAAAGCTTCACCTTGGGCTGAGCAGTTAGAATGGCGATTACCAACTCCCATCAAGCAACGCGACCCCATGCCTTATCTGCAAAAAATCCACGACTCTCGTTATATCGATGGAGTACGGGCATTATCTAACCGAGGCGGTGGCTACATTGATAACGATACAGTCGTTTGTCCACGCACCTATGAAGTAGCATTACTGGCAGTGAGTGCTTATTTGGATGGAGTAGACTACGTACTAACAAACCTCGAACCCGTGTTTGTCCTGGCACGTCCCCCCGGACACCATGCGCTACGTGAGGTAGGGATGGGATTTTGCATATTTAATAATGAAGCGTGTGCAGCCAATTATGCTTTAGAACAACCAGGAGTCAACCGCATCGCCATTCTTGATTGGGATGTGCATCACGGCAATGGTACACAAACCATTGTGCAGAGTAATCCTAATATTGCCTACTGCTCCTTACATCAATCTCCCTTATTCCCCGGCACTGGCAACGCTGATGAACGAGGTAAATATAATAATGTGCTAAATCTACTGATGCTTCCAGGTAGCACAATAGCTGATTATCAACCTTTATTTGAACAAAAGATTATACCATTTTTAACTAACTTTCAGCCAGATTTATTAATCATTAGTGCAGGTTATGACGCAACACAAGATGACCCATTAGCGAATATTTCTTTACAACCACAAGACTTTGGAGTGTTTGCAAAATATTGTTTGCAACTTACCCATCGAATTTTGTTTGGTTTAGAAGGGGGTTATGATTTGAAGTCATTAGCTCAATCAGTAGTAGCAACAGTTGAAAGTTGTTTGATTAAGTGAAGGCTGAAATATGAAGAATGAAACTACCTCACCCATAAAGCGAAAATCGAGCCACTGCGTTAAACGGTTCTTATTTGAGTGTTCTTACATCAGGATAATTAAGAATTTTTGCATTGGCATTTAATTGAAGTTACTGGCTTGTAATTTCTCAAATATCCTCACAAGTTCCTCAACTATTTCTCCTAACCTCATAATGTGTCCAGAGATGCTGTTCAATTAATGAGGTTTAGCGGAATGCAAACCCCCAATATATTGAAAACCGATCCCACCTACGACATTCTTCGCACCGAGCGCCAGCCCCTCAGTTCAATTTTTGCGCCAGAAACGGTGGCCGTGATTGGTGCTAGTGACTCGCCTGGGAGCGTAGGACGTATCTTGCTATGGAACTTAATCAGCAATCCCTTTGGCGGTACAGTGTTTCCTGTGAATCCCAAACATCATAGCGTTATGGGTATTAAAAGCTACGTAAATATCGCGAAAGTGCCTGACGGGGTGGATCTGGCAGTCATTGCTACTCCTGCCCCTACAGTGCCGGGAATTATCCGAGAATGTGTGGCAGCTGGGGTAAAAAGTGCGGTGATTGTTTCCGCTGGGTTCAAGGAAATCGGCCTACCCGGCATTGAATTGGAGCAACAAATTTTACAGGAGGCTCGCCTGGGCAGGTTGAGGATCATCGGCCCTAACTGCTTGGGTGTCATGAATCCCCACACCGGATTAAATGCCACCTTCGCCAGTACAATGGCACGTCCTGGAAAAGTCGGTTTTATCAGCCAGAGTGGTGCGCTTTGCACGTCTATTCTTGATTGGAGTTTGCGGGAAAACGTCGGGTTTAGCGCCTTTATATCCATCGGCTCTATGTTAGATGTCGGTTGGGGTGACTTAATTTACTATCTCGGTGATGACCCCCGTACTCAAAGTATTGTCATTTACATGGAATCGATTGGCGATGCGCGGTCATTTCTTTCCGCAGCCCGTGAGGTAGCCTTGACGAAGCCGATTATTGTGATTAAAGCAGGTCGGACTGAAGCAGCTGCTAAAGCCTCAGCTTCCCATACCGGAGCGCTAACTGGTAGTGATGAAGTTCTCGATGCTGCTTTCCGTAGAAGTGGTGTGTTGAGAGTTACGAAAATTTCCGAACTATTTAACATGGCGGAGGTATTAGCAAAACAACCCCGCCCCAAAGGGCCACGCCTGACCATGATTACCAACGCCGGCGGGCCGGGAGTGCTGGCAACAGATTTTCTCATTACCACTGGGGGAGAACTGGCAGAACTCGCGCCAGAGACAATTACCTCTCTTAACCAAACTCTGCCATCTTACTGGAGTCATGGCAACCCTATCGATATTCTTGGAGATGCAGATCCCGAACGTTACAGCAAAACGCTGGAGATTGCCGCGAAAGATCCAGGTAGTGACGGTATTCTTTTGATTCTCACTCCCCAGGCAATGACCGATCCTACCCAAACTGCCGAGCAATTGAAATCTTGTATTGATAAGGGACAAGTTCCCCCTGGCAAGCCCATCCTTGCCACCTGGATGGGAGGCGCTGAAGTGATGGCAGGGGAGGCGATTCTCAATCGTGCTAGCATTCCCACCTATCCCTACCCGGATTCGGCAGCACGTGTATTTACTTATATGTGGCAGTATAGCTACAACATACGCGGTATTTACGAAACTCCTGTATTGCCAGAGGAAGATGATGGTATCCCTAACCGCGACCTTGTTGAAAAGCTAATTACCACAGTCCATCAGGCAGGGCGAACTATTCTTACGGAGGCAGAATCAAAACAAATCTTAGCAGCATACGGTATTCCGACCCTACAAGCTTGCACGGCTGCAACAGAAGACGAAGCCGTTGACTGTGCAAATTCCCTTGGTTATCCCGTAGTCCTCAAACTCCTATCGAAGACCATTACTCACAAAACCGATGTCGGCGGTGTGCAGTTAAATCTCATGGATGCGGATGCGGTGCGTTGGGCATATTACACAATTAAAACTTCTGTTACCGAAAAAGTAGGCTTAGAACACTTTTTAGGGGTAACAGTGCAGCCAATGGTCAACCTGAATGGTGGCTACGAATTGATTATTGGTAGCAGCCTTGATCCGCAGTTTGGGCCAGTTCTGCTATTTGGTGCGGGGGGACAATTGGTGGAGGTATTAAAAGATAGAGCGATCGCACTCCCACCCCTTAATACTACCTTGGCACGACGGATGATGGAACAAACGCAGATTTACCAAGCCCTCAAAGGAGTCCGGGGACGCGCACCTGTGGATCTACCAGCCTTAGAGCATTTATTGGTGCGATTTTCCCAACTAGTTGTAGAGCAACCTTGGATTAAAGAAATTGATATCAATCCCTTGTGGGCGCGGTTTGATGGCCGGGGTAAAGAAGAGGACAAGGGGACATCTTCCAAAACTGCCTTTTCCTCACTACTAGCTCTAGATGCTCGGATCGTCCTTCACCCAGCGGAAATCAGGGAAGACCAACTGCCGAAACTAGCGATTCGTCCCTATCCAACACAATACATCACACCTTGGACACTGAAAGATGGCTTGTCTATCACCATCCGTCCTATCCGTCCCGAAGATGAGCTGTTAGCGGTGCAGTTCCATAAAACACTCTCAGAGCAAAGCGTCTATTTTCGTTACTTCCATTTGATGAAGCTGAGTCAGCGGATAGCTCATGAACGGTTGATCCGCCTGTGTTTCATTGACTATGATCGCGAAATGGCATTAGTTGCCGATTATAAAAACCCGACGACAGGAAATCATGAAATTTTGGCCGTGGGTCGTTTAAGTCAATTGCATGGTGTGAGAGAGGCAGAATTTGCCCTGTTAGTTAGTGACCCATACCAACGCTTGGGTTTGGGTACAGAAATCTTACGCCAACTACTGCAAGTTGGTCGTCACGAGAACCTCAAGCGCATCACTGCTGACATTCTGCCAGAAAATGTTGCCATGCAACGAGTCTGTGAAAAAGTTGGCTTCCGTCTGCATCGCAGTGATGATGTGGTCAGCGCGGAAATAGATTTGTAGGTCAAGGGTCAAGAGTCAAAATTTATTCCCGATTCTGGGCTTTTGACAACTTTAAACATCGCTTGATTAGTGAGGAGTGCGAAGTTGGGAAGTACTTAACAAAATAGAGGAGCAAGATTATGTCACAAGCCACTATAGAATCGATTTTGCAAGAAGAACGTTTATTTCAACCCCCTGCGGAATTTTCTCAAGCTGCTCACATTAAAAGTCTAGAAGAATACCAACGCATCTACGCAAAATCCGTAGCTGAACCGGAAGTATTTTGGGGAGAACTGGCAGAACAAGAGTTGCACTGGTTCCAGAAGTGGGACAAGGTGCGGGATTGGCAACCACCTTTTGCTCAGTGGTTTGTCGGTGGAAAGCTAAACATTTCCTACAACTGCCTGGATCGCCATCTCACCAACGGTCGGCGTGACAAGACTGCTTTAATTTGGGAAGGAGAACCAGGGGACTCTCGCACCTTTACCTATGCCGAGTTGCATCAGGAAGTTTGCCAGATGGCGAATGTGTTGAAAAAGCTGGGTCTAGAGAAAGGCGATCGCGTGGGTATTTATATGCCGATGATTCCCGAAGCGGCGATCGCTATGCTGGCGTGTGTGCGGATTGGTGCTATCCACACAGTTGTCTTTGCTGGTTTCAGCGCCGAGGCTTTGAAAGAGAGACTTGTGGACGCTCAAGCCAAAATAGTGATTACCGCTGATGGTGGCTGGCGCAAGGATGTGATCGTGCCAGTGAAAGAACAGGTCAATCGCGCATTGGCAGATAATGGAGTGCCTAGTGTACAAAATGTCTTGGTGGTCAAGCGCACCGATCAAAAAGTTAACATGATTCCAGAGCGTGATCTTTGGTGGCATGAACTGCGCCAAGATGCATCAACTGATTGTCCTGCCGAGCCAATGGACAGCGAAGATACGCTATTCATTCTCTACACTTCTGGAACCACAGGCAAACCCAAAGGAGTTGTCCACACTGTTGGCGGCTACAGCCTCTACAGCCACATCACCACCAAATGGATTTTTGATGTGAAAGACAGCGATATCCTCTGGTGTACTGCTGATGTGGGCTGGATTACTGGACACAGTTACATTATTTACGGGCCTCTGTCCAACGGTGCAACAACGGTGATGTATGAAGGCGCTCCCCGGAGTTCCAATCCCGGCTGTTTTTGGGATCTGATTCAAAAATACCGCGTCACAATTTTCTACACCGCCCCTACGGCTATTCGTACTTTCATGAAGATGGGTGAAGAACTGCCCAAAGCACGGGATTTATCATCTCTACGCTTGCTGGGGTCGGTGGGTGAACCGATTAACCCCACAGCTTGGATGTGGTACTACCGGGTGATTGGCGGTAAACGCTGTCCAGTCACAGATACCTGGTGGCAAACCGAAACAGGCGGAGCAATGATCAGCCCTTTACCAGGAGCAATCCCGACCAAACCCGGTTCCGCTACCCTACCATTCCCAGGAATTGTGGCGGATGTGGTGGATTTAAATGGTAATCCCGTAGGTGAGAATCAAGGCGGATATCTGGTGATTCATAATCCCTGGCCAGGAATGCTACGGAATGTCTACCGCAACCCTGATCGCTATCGCAGCACCTATTGGGAACATATCTCTCCAAAAGATGGTAAATATATCTACTTCACAGGTGATGGCGCACGCAAAGACCAAGACGGATACTTCTGGATTATGGGTCGAGTAGATGATGTAATTAATGTTGCCGGACATCGATTGGGGACGATGGAAGTAGAATCAGCCTTAGTTTCCCACCAAGCAGTTTCAGAAGCGGCAGTAGTTGGTAGACCGGAGGAAATTAAAGGTGAAGAAATTGTCGCCTTTGTAACCTTAGAGGAAGGGTATTTCCCCAGTGAGGAACTGACAAAGGAACTGAAAAATCACGTTGTGCAAGAAATTGGAGTAATTGCCCGTCCTAGCGCAATTCGCTTTACGGATGCCTTGCCCAAAACCCGTTCTGGTAAGATTGTGCGGCGTGTCCTCAGAGATTTGGCAGCAGGTAAAGAGGTTGCAGGAGATTTATCTACGCTGGAAGACCGTAGTGTAATTGAGCAATTGCGATCGGGAACGTAAGCAGAGATGGGGAAATGGGGAAATTAGGAAGTTGGCCAATTCGTCCTTCTTGTCTCCCCCTAATGGTAAACCATGTAGGAAGGGTAGTTTTATTGTGGGAGACTTAAGTAACAACCTCATACATAATTCCAAAATTGTTTTCAGTCAATCATTAGTTGAAAATTTGGTTTTTATTTTTCTTTTCCCAGAGTGACTAAAGCGTCTGAGGAAAGCGATCGCATTTCCACTGTATTTTCGTTTGGTCTAACTTTCCGTTTAGCGAAGTTTGGCTGATTAGCACTTTGATTGGAATCAATCTCTTGTTTGATGGCGTTTGGATGCTGACTCTGCATTCAAGACAGCGAAGCACTTTACAGCAAAGCAGTAGATTCTAGACAAAATCATTCTGTTGAGCGCCGTCTAAAGCTTTGAAGCAACAGTAATCGTGTAACTCAGGAAAACTTTTATGCAGCTTGAAACTTCAAACTCGAACGTTAAGACAGAAAGCAATCAGCATGTTCAAGAGATTCAGCTATCTAGTACACTTATTAATCTATCAAGTCCACAGAGTTTGCTATCAACTCTGCAAGAACTTCGCCAGACCGTTAAAAGTGAAGGACAAGCCACCTTTAACCAGTGGCGATCGCACATTCAGCGTTCTGAGTTTCTTTCTAGTGCCTTGAATTTAGCTGAATATTTAGCTTTACGTCAGCACGATCTCCGCTCCCTCCAAGCTGCACTAATGCCTTGGGGCTTATCCTCATTAGGACGGATTGAAGCACGGGTGATGCCCAATCTCGATGCTGTCATTGCCACCTTGGAAGTCATTTGCGGCTCTCAGTCTGCCCAGCACCTCAACCGTCCACCCATCGAGTTCTTTTTTGAGGGCGATCGCTTACTACAACAGCACACGGAAGAATTGTTTGGTCAGTCTCCACCCCAGCGTCGGGTCAGAATTATGGTAACACTACCCACCGAGGCCGCTACTGACTATGAGATGGTGCGAGAAATTATTCAACGCGGGGCAACCTGTGTGCGAATTAACTGCGCCCACGATACGACCGAATCCTGGGAGAGCATGATCGACCATACCCGTCGAGCGGAACAGGAAACAGGAAAGTCTTGTAAAGTCATGATGGACTTAGCTGGTCTGAAAATCCGCACGGGACAGGTACTTGCACCACTTCATAAAAAACGGGTATTTAAAGGAGATCATATCCTGCTGTTGCGGTGTGAGCCGGAACTTGGAAGTGAGGCAGGTGAGTTTACCACATCAACTTTAGACCATTTCCAAACTTGCTGTACAGTTCCCGAAATTCTCGATTTGTTAACAGTTGACACCCTTGTATATATCGACGATGGCAAGATTCGGACTCGTGTGGTTGATACCCAGTACCCAGCACCCAATGGACAACCAGGACTTTTACTACAAGTAATGAATGCCAGCCCCGAAGGAGTTAAACTCCGATCTGAAAAGGGGTTGAATTTCCCAAACATAGTCTTACCTCTTAGCCCACTGACTGAAAAAGATTTATCCGACCTGGATTTTGTCGCCATCCACGCAGATATTATTGGCTACTCTTTTGTGCAACGACCTGCCGATATTGAGTTACTTCAACAAGAATTAGACAAGCGCTCTCAGGGACGACTAACCCGATCGGCGATAGTGGCAAAAATTGAAACTGCGATCGCAGTTTCCAATCTGCCAGAATTAATCATCTATGCAGCAGGGAAACAATCATTTGGTGTCATGATCGCCAGAGGTGACTTAGCCGTTGAAATTGGATACCAGCGTTTAACAGAGATACAAGAAGAAATTCTCTGGCTTTGCGAAGCGGCTCATGTTCCTGTTATTTGGGCAACTCAAGTACTAGAGAGTTTGGTTAAAAATGGCACACCTTCGCGGGGAGAGATGACCGATGCCGCAATGGCTGAACGAGCTGAGTGTGTGATGTTAAACAAAGGCCCGTTTATTGCCGAAGCGATCACCATTCTGGATGATGTTCTAACACGCATGGAAGCCCATCAATTGAAAAAAACGCCACAGTTGCGGGCGCTTCATTCATGGTAATTTTTTTAACCTGAATTCATTTTTAATTTTTTGTTCGTACATTTAACTTTTTGGTTAGTTTGATGGCAGGGTTGGCTGCTTATAGCTATTTGCCTAAATTAAACCATCTATTGACATTTGCCCTGCCGTTTTTAGCTGCGTCAAACTCACGTTAAAATAGGCAATTGCACACGTGTGCAATTGCCTTTTGAAGTAAAATAATGAGTAAACGAAGAGTTTCAATTGAAGATATTGCTCGCAGAGCAGGCGTTTCTCATTCTACAGTTTCACGCGCTTTGCGAGATAACCCTCTCATTAGCCCGAAAGTGCGAGAGGAAATTAAGCAACTGGCGCGAGAGATGAGCTATGTACCTAATGCTATTGCTCAAAGCTTGCTTTCTTCACGTACTAATACCATTGGGGTAGTAGTAACTTCAATAGCAGATCCCTTTTTTGCTGAGGTAGTCGAGGGAATCGAGCAAGTTGCAAGATCCGCAGGCTTAAGTGTTGTGTTAAGTACTTCACACCGAGATTTGGAGCAGGAAATAGCAGCTATTGATAATTTTCATCGCCGTAGAGTAGACGGTATTTTGGTAGCAGACTCACGAATTAGTAAACAGCATACAAAGCAACTAACACAAATTGCTGTACCAACAGTTCTAATTAATAGCCAGGCCGAAGATCAATCTGAAATATTTTACTCAGTAGCAATAGACGATCGCTTAGGTGCTAAACTGGCTGTAGAGCATCTAGTAAGTCTAGGACACACTTCTATTGGTTATTTAGGTGTAGGCGATCGCAGCAGATCAAATCAACAGCGCCTAGAAGGATATCGAATCGCTCTTGCTGAAGCTGGTCTACCACAAATTGATGATTGGGTTGCAATTAATGATGAAGACAATACCAGAACAAGCGATGTTGGTACTGGTCAAAAGATGCTATCTAAACTATTTACTGCTGGGGTAACTGCCATCTTTTGTTATAACGATATGGTAGCAGTTGGCGCTCTATTGGCTTGTCAAGAATTAGGTATTTCAGTACCACGAGATTTAAGTTTAGTTGGATTTGATGGTATTGCTCTGTCCCGTTTCGTGACACCGCCACTCACGACAGTTTCCCAGCCAATGTTAGAAATTGGTTGCTCTGCTATGCAAATGTTACTCGATTTAGTACAGGGGAAAAGTGTGGAAAATCTCGTTTTATCTCCTTTTTTAGTAACGCGAGGTAGTAGCACAGCATTAAGAAATGACCACAAATAATCGTTTCGACAGTTAGGATAATGCGGTTAGCGGTATAGTACTCCAATGACCAGAGCAAAGATAATTGGAATAATGATTGGGATAGCAACAATAAGTCCCCATTTACCAATCCGAATTTCTTCACCTTCTGATTTGAGAAGTACTATCCAACCACCAACTCCCATCAATAGCCAGATGCATCCGAAGGCAATAAATATAATAAATACTGAGTCTTGCATATCAATAAACCACCAATTTAAAAACGTTTAATAATCATTTGAATAATTTAGCAACACTTGAAATAATTCAGTGTTAAGGCAAATATATAGTATGAAAAACGACGATCATCAAGTAGGTCGGATTCTGAGTCGAAGAGAAACACTGGCGCTATTTAGGGCATCTGGAACTGCAATACTTTGTGGATGCATACCTAGAAAGTCCCAATCTGTACAAGCACAATCGAGTGTATCCCTTCCTACAACATTGCCAACGTGTGTTGTCAGACCACAGCAGACCGAAGGCCCGTATTTTGTGGACGAGAAGCTCAACCGCTCCGATATCCGCTCTGATCCTTCGGATGGTTCGGTGAAAGACGGTATACCACTCAAACTAACGCTTCGTGTTTCTCAGTTTAACAGTACTGGTTGTAGTCCGCTTGTTAGTGCGATCGCAGATATTTGGCATTGTGACGCCCTAGGTATTTATTCTGATGTAAAAGACCCAAGTTTCAATACCGTCGGCAAAAAATTCCTGCGCGGGTATCAAGTGACAGACGCAAATGGAACCGTCCAGTTTACAACTATCTACCCTGGTTGGTACGAGGGTAGAGCAGTCCATATCCATTTTAAGGTACGCACAGATCCGACATCAAGACAGAATTACGAGTTTACGTCACAGCTGTACTTTGATGACTCGATCACAGATCAGGTATATACACATGAACCATACGCCAGTAAAGGACAGCACACACTGAGGAATACTGAAGATTGGATCTTTAAAGACGGTGGAGATCAATTGTTACTTACACTCACCAAAACAAATCTTGGTTACGCAGCAACGTTTGATATTGGACTTCAGACAGTTTAAGCAACAGTTAATCCTGATTTACAGCAATTTTTAAATGCAGGGAAAAAGGAGCCAAAATGTGCAAAAAAACTTAACACACTATTTTTGCACACGTGTGCAAAAATAAATCTATAACAAGTTTATGCACACGTCTGCAAAAAGTGGAGCGCAAAAGTATCATTTAACAAAGATATGCCTCAAACTCTAAAACATTCTATTGCTCATCCTCAAAACAATCCCTTGCATTATCTAAAAGAGCGGGAAGAGGACTTGCTAAATCGCTATTTTGAGCCGGACAACATAGTAAAAGAAAGTAAAACTATCGTCGAGTCTAGGAATTAAAAAACGCCTGCCAGAGACACGGTAAAATAGTTTTATAGATTGAATCATCTCAACCAAGCGTACAATCTTATACTAGTTGCAATAACTTTATGTATAGTACCCAATATAGTGTTTATGAGCCGAATTGTAAATTGGAATAATGTACATATTTCGTAGGGTAATGATGGTATAGAAATCATTTAATGAAAAACTATTTCCCCGAACTTGTATTGTACATTCTCCGCTATCACTCATTTTATCCCCAACACCGTAAAAATGCATACGAGCATTTGATAGATAAACATGATAAATGAATGTTTAAATGGGTGAATTTATTCAATCCCTACGATTTATATTCAAAAAATTCTATTTCTCTTGGTTGGCAAAAACTAAAGCTAGACTATGAAGATTTAGTTACTAAATATTTACCTACAACAATCAAACTCTAAATATCTGTTAGTAGGACAGGCAAAAATTTCCAAAATCCCGCACAGACAATATATTTGATTGACCTTGTGCAGATAGCGATTATTTGTTGCTTATTCTGATGAGCAAACATTTTTCGGCAAGCCTAAACTGGGTAGAGCGTTTTCTAAATCTGAGTAGCACGTCGGATATAAAAGATGTGTGCAGGTCACTGGAAATTGGAGTTATAAATGTTAAGTTTTTTAAATTTAGCCTCAGATGAATGCTGCTTAATTTTCGTAAATTCTCTGGGAGAAAAAGCTTGAATTGCTTAGAAACGGAATAGTCTTCTTTGTTTTGTAAAGTTCGATAAAGGGAGTTAATTTTTTTGTGATAATGCAGGATAAACTATTAATAATAGTCAAATACCATCAAAATTTGCAAATTTGATAGCATAAGGCTCAAAATTTAGTTAAGTAGGTAGGCACAAATAATTAGAAGATAGTAGGGTGTGTTACGGCTTCTGTAACGTACCAAAAACTAGAAATGGTGCGTTACGCGCTTCGCGGTAACACACCCTACAGGGGTTTTATATTTAATTCAACCCCGCTACTTAAAAGCCGTTTTCAATCCACGCACTTCCAAATATACTTTTACAAAAAAAGTAAAGTGGATCTTTGAGATAGTGCAACACTCATGATTTTGCTTTAAAAAACCAAAAAGCTAATTTAGTGAAACTAATAGCAATAACTCCAATCAAGTGATATCACATGACCTTTGAGAACAGTTGAGATGGCAAAAGCTAGCAGCGTCACTAAATTGGGTCTGAAGTTTTCAGACCTAGTTCATCTTGTGATGACATTGCAGATTTAGAGTTTGCTGACCTTTCTCAAATTCCAATGTGTTGTTAGATATTGATGAATATGAAAAAAATTGCGATCGCAGCTAGTATATTAAGTATTTTTAGTAGTACTATTGTCGGCTGTACAAATACCTCTCCCAACGACAATACTGCTACTAATACTGATACCTACACTGCTACCAACACAGGTACACAGAGCAAAGGTAGTAATCAGGATGTCAAATTGCGATCAGTCGGAGTCACCGTTGGCGATCTAAGTAATCCCTTCTTCGTCCTCATGGGACAGGGAGCTGAGAAAGAAGCCAAAAAAATTGGGGGTGATGATGTTAGAGTTACTGTGGTTTCCAGTGGCTACGATCTCAACCAGCAAACCAACCAAATCGAAAATTTCGTTGCTGCTGACACTGACATAATTATCCTGAATGCTGCTGATAGTAAAGCAATTAGACCAGCAGTCGATAGAGCAAGGAAAGCAGGTCAAATCGTGATTGCGGTAGACACAGCCGTTGATGCAGATGTAGATGCCACAGTTACCACCGATAATCTGCAAGCTGGCGAAGTGGCTTGTAAATATATTGTCGATCGCCTCAAAGGCAAAGGTAATGTAGTAATCGTTAACGGCCCGCCGGTGTCCTCAGTGATCCAGCGAGTTGATGGCTGCCAAAAGGTATTATCCAAATATCCCGATATAAAAATACTTTCTAAAGACCAGAACGCAGAAGGGAGCCGGGATGGAGGGCTGAAAGTAATGAGCGATTTGCTGACAACCTATCCCAAAATTGATGCTGTCTTTGCCATCAACGATCCGAGTGGCGTGGGAGTAGATTTAGCAGCTAACCAAGCCAAACGCAAGGAATTTTTCATTGTTGGCGTTGATGGTGCGCCAGAAGCAATCCAGGCGATCGCATCCAACAACAGTCTATATGCTGCAACTGCTACTCAAAATCCCACAGCAATGACCCGAAGAGCAGTTCAGGTTGGCAACGATATCCTGCATGGCAAAAAACCTGAATCACCCAACATTCTGATTCCAGTCAAGTTGATCACAAAAGATAACGTCAACACCTCCCAAGGTTGGTAAGTGGGAATTGGGGAGATGAGGGAGATGAGGGAGCAGGGGAAGCAGGGGGAGCAGAGGGGCAGGGGGAGAATAAATACTGACTCTTGGCCCTTGACTTTTGACTTTTGAACGCCACTTGCTTTAAGCCGGGAAACCCGTCCAACGCAGTGGCTCCCCTTGACTTTTGACTCTTGACTCAACTGTTTTACAGGATTCGCTTATGACAACAACTACTGAAACCTCTTTTTCTGATGCACCAACCACCACCCCTGTATTAGAAATGCAAGGGATTGGAAAGCGATTTCATGGTGTACCTGCTCTCCAAAACGTCAATCTTACGATTTATCCAGGGGAGGTTCACGCCCTCATGGGTGAGAACGGGGCAGGCAAAAGCACATTGATGAAGATATTGGCTGGGGCTTACATTGCTGACGAAGGCGAGATTCGCATCAATGGTAGCCCTGTAAAAATTACCGATCCAGGTGCAGCACGTAAAGCTGGTATTAATCTGATTTATCAAGAACTAAATGTTGCACCCAATTTGACCGTTACCGAAAATATTTTTATGGGTAGCGAGTTACAGCGAGGTCGATTTTTAGACCGTAAAGGTATGGAAATTGAAGCACAGCGAGTGCTCCAAAGCCTAGGAGCCAACTTTACAGCCCAGACTGTGGTTGGTAACTTGTCGATCGCCGAACAGCAACAGGTGGAAATTGCGCGGGCGCTGAAGGATAAAAGCCGCGTTTTGGTGATGGATGAGCCAACAGCAGCCCTATCTGACCGCGAGACTGAGCATTTATTTGAGGTAATTCGCAAGCTGCGGAATGATGGCATTGCCATTATCTACATCAGCCACCGCATGGAAGAGATATACGCCCTGGCTGACCGGATTAGTGTGTTGCGTGATGGCCAATATATTGGTAGTCTCACACGGGATGAAATTTCTCCACAGCGATTGGTGCAGATGATGGTTGGTCGCCCTATGGAGGATTTTTACGAACATCAACGGCAAATGAATCCTGGGGCGGTGGTACTGGAAGTCAGAAATATCAGCGACGGACGCAAGATTGAGCCGATGAGTTTAAAAATTCATGCTGGAGAGATTCTTGGTCTAGCGGGGCTAGTTGGTGCAGGACGTACGGAAGTATCCCGGCTGATTTTTGGTGCTGATCACAAAGCAAGTGGTGAAGTATTCCTGAATGGTAAAAAACTAGATATTAATTCGCCCAGTGATGCCATTGCAGCCGGAATTGGTTACGTCCCGGAAGACCGCAAAGACCAGGGTTTATTTCTGGAGATGAGTGCTCGTAAAAATATTGCCATCAACACACTCAAGCAAGATGCAAAGGCTGGCATCGTTAATTGGGGTTCAGTTAATCAGTTGGCAACGCAAGCGGTAGAAAACTTCAATATTCGGCTTGCCAATTTAGAAATTAGAGCAGTGGATCTTTCTGGTGGCAATCAGCAGAAACTATTGCTAGCGCGTTGGCTAGCCATTAAGCCGAGAGTATTGATGTTGGATGAGCCGACACGTGGCGTAGATATCGGTGCTAAAAGCGAAATTTACCGAATTATGAGCGAGTTGGCAGCACAAGGCGTTGCCATTCTCATGGTTTCCAGCGAACTAACAGAGGTTGTGGGAATGAGCGATCGCGTCCTAGTGATGCGAGAAGGACAGCTAGTGGGCGAACTTGATGGCAGTCCTGGTAAAGAAATTACCCAAGAAAAAATTATGCACTACGCAACTGGAGCATCGGAGGTACTAGGATCATGAGTCATACGTTAAAGCCTGCCAATAACAGACTAGGCAAGGATTCAACATCGCGCAACCGTAAATCAATCAGCACTCTGCTTGAGGTTGCGGGTATTTTGCCAATCCTAGTACTTATCTGCATCTTATTTACGTTCCTTTCTCCTAACTTCCTCACAGGCGGCAACCTCGTCAACATATTGCGCCAGGCATCCATCAACATTGTGCTGGCAACAGGAATGACGTTTGTGATTCTGACCGGAGGTATCGACCTTTCAGTTGGGTCAATATTGGGTGTTTCTGCCGTAGTTGCCGTACTTGTATCCCTACTTCCTGCTTTAGGTTGGGTGGCTGTGCCCGCTGGTTTACTAACAGGATTGCTTTTAGGCTTAGTCAACGGCGCTCTGATCACCTTTTTGGATGTACCGCCTTTTATTGTCACGCTGGGTTCACTCACTGCTTTGCGGGGTGCTGCCTTTTTGGTTGCCAACGGCACAACGGTAATTAACCGCGAGATAAATTTTGCTTGGGTGGGTAATGACTATTTGGGGCCCCTTCCTTGGCTAGTAATTATTGCTCTACTGACTGTATTAGTCAGTTGGTTTGTCCTGAGACAAACTGTTTTAGGAGTGCAAATCTACGCTGTTGGTGGTAACGAACGGGCAGCACGATTAACTGGTATCAAAGTAAATCGCGTCTTGCTATTTGTCTATGGCGTCAGTGGAATGCTAGCGGGTTTAGCAGGAATAATGAGCGCCAGCCGTCTTTATAGTGCTACTGGCATGTTAGGTCAGGGTTACGAATTAGATGCGATCGCGGCTGTGATTCTTGGTGGAACTAGCTTTACAGGCGGCATTGGTACGATTGGCGGAACCCTTCTAGGTGCATTGATCATTGCTGTTCTCAACAATGGTTTGACCCTGTTGAACATGTCTTACTTCTGGCAACTAGTCGTCAAAGGTCTAGTAATTATTGTAGCGGTGATGATTGATCGCCTCCGCAGACGTTCCAGACGTTGAAAAATCGAGGGAACTCTTTACTGGGTAAGGAGGGAAAAGGTTAAAGGGCAAAGGGTAAAGCGATAATTCTTGCCTTTCCCCTTTACCCCTTTACCTTTCCCCAATCCCCAATCCCCAATATATATAAGTTATAACCATGTCTTCCACTACTACTCGTCGTAAATCCAACACGTTTTACGTCATTCTAATTGCTGGTGCTGCTGCTCTCGGCGGCTTCTTATTCGGTTTTGACACTGCTGTGATCAACGGTGCGGTTACAGCTATCTCCAAAGCCTTTAACGCCAACAGTGTACAGATTGGCCTTGCCGTGTCATTGGCATTGTTGGGGTCTGCGGTTGGAGCCATCTATGCAGGGAAGATCGCTGATCGTTATGGTCGAGTCAAGGCAATGGTGGCAGCTTCGGTGTTGTTTACCATCAGTGCCATTGGTTCCGGGCTTCCCTTTGGAATTTGGGATTTTACCTTTTGGCGGGTATTGGGTGGGCTTGCAGTCGGTGCTGCTAGCGTTATTGCGCCAGCTTACATTGCCGAGTGTTCTCCCACACATTTACGGGGAAGACTAGGATCTCTGCAACAATTAGCGATCGTGGTTGGGATTTTCATTGCACTACTATGCAACTACTTTATCGCCGTATCAGCAGGTTCAGCAGAGTCGCCGTTTTTGTTTGGAATCGCCGCTTGGCGCTGGATGTTTTGGACGGAAATTCCTCCAGCCGTACTCTACGGAATGTCAGCTTTAATGATTCCCGAATCTCCCCGGTACTTGGTTGCTCAAGGACGGGAGCCAGAAGCAGCTAACGTTCTGACCAAGATTTTGGGGGGGAACGTGCTGGCGAAAATCGAAGAAATTCGGCAAACAGTACTTCGAGAGCGTGAGCCGAGGTTTTCTGACCTCTTAGGCAGAAATGGTGGACTCCTTCGGATTGTTTGGATCGGAATAGGTTTATCTGTCTTCCAACAATTCGTTGGGATTAATGTGATCTTCTACTACAGCAGCGTTTTGTGGCGAGCAGTTGGGTTTTCCGAACAAAGTTCCCTAACGATTACGGTGATTACAGGAGCCGTCAACATTATTACAACACTGATTGCGATCGCCTTCGTAGACAAATTTGGTCGCAAGCCTTTGCTGATCCTAGGGTCACTAGGCATGACCCTAACATTGGGGACGATGGCTACTATTTTTGGAACCGCTCAGCTAGATGCTGCTGGTAATCCCACCTTGAGCGGCTCAGCGGGTATTGTAGCTCTCCTAGCAGCTAACCTCTATGTGTTTTGCTTCGGTTTCTCCTGGGGGCCAGTAGTCTGGGTGCTATTGGGAGAAATGTTTAACAACAAGATTCGAGGTGCTGCACTTTCAGTTGCAGCTGCAATGCAATGGGTTGCGAACTTCGCCATTTCCACGACATTTCCTCCTATACTGCAATATTTTGGGTTAGGTTCTGCCTATGGTCTTTATACAACCGCGGCAGCCATCTCTTTGTTCTTCGTTCTCTTTTTTATTAAGGAAACCAAAGGAATTGAATTAGAAGACATGTAATTAACATCAAACTAGTAGTTCACCAACCCAAAAATGCTGAGTGAAGACTGGGGAAAGGGGAAAGGTTAAAAGGAAAGGGATTAAAAATATGCACTCTTTTCCCTTTAAAAAGCCAAGTTTCTTTGGCAGACTAGACTATTAGAGCTACCTTCTAATTAGCTAGAAAACAAAACGTATTACATTTTCATTGAGCATTTGAACACAATTCAAAATTAGGTATTGCTGAATTGGAGCATGTGTGTCTCTGCGTAAGATTCTCATACTTATATTTAGCAATGCCAAAAATTAATAATGCCCACATCAGTAAATATGTCAAACCATCATCGGTCAGATAATAATACAAACAACACAACTCCAAAAGTTGGTATCGTCCAAGAAAATTTTGGTGAAGTAGATAATCACCCAGTTGATCTATTTACATTTACTAACAAAAAAGGTGAGCAAGTCAAAATCACCAATTATGGAGGTATCATTACTGCATGGATTTCAGCAGATAAAAATGAAAACAAATCAAGTATCGTCATCGGATATAATAATTTAGAAAGCTACTTAGCAAAACCACCCTATTTTGGTGCTTTGATTGGTCGCTTTGCTAATCGGATTGCAAAAGGAAAATTCCAGATTGGCGAAGAAGCCTATTCGTTAAATATCAACAATGGCGAAAATCATCTACACGGCGGCAACAAAGGTTTTGACAAAGTAGTATGGGATGCGAAAATTATTGATAGTGATACACCTGCATTACTACTAAGCTATCTGAGTGAGGATGGAGAAGAGGGTTATCCTGGCAACTTAGAAGTAATGGTTCGTTACTCGTTTACAGACGATAACGAACTAAAAATTGAATATAACGCCAAAACAGATAAATCGACCCCGGTTAATTTAACCAATCATTCTTATTTCAATTTAACAGGCGATGTCAGCAATACAAGCTTAAATCATACCCTAATGATTGATGCAGATAACTACACGCCTACAGATAGCAATAGTATTCCTACAGGTGAAATCAAATCAGTAATAGGTACTGCCTTTGATTTTAAACAACCTAAAAAAATTGGTGTAAGAATCAACGAAGTTGGTGGATATGATCATAATTATGTGTTGAATAAAAAAGATGATTTAGTCAGCCCAATAGCAATATTAACTGACGATATAAGTGGCAGAAAATTAGAAGTATTTACAGACCAGCCGGGCATACAGTTTTATTCAGGCAATAAGCTAGATGGCACACTCAAAACTGATGACGGCAAAGCAATTGAAAAATATGCAGCAGTATGTTTAGAAACGCAGCATTTTCCCAATTCGCCCAATGAGTCTGCATTCCCGTCTGTAATACTACATCCCGGCGAAAAATATCAGACAACAACCAAATACAAACTTTCGCTTCAATAAAAACCACACGCACAAGCGATAAGTTCTGTTTATAAGCGGGTTTCCCGGTGTAGGAAACTTTTCAAGCTAGGAGCATGATTTTTAGGCATGGGGAATAAGGCATAAGGAAGACTATGCCCTATGCCCTATGCTTTATCCCTTTGAAGTCAAAATTCAATGATCAAAATTCTTTTTCATCGCTTTTTCCTGCTATTTTTGGCAGTTCCAGCAGTCTGGGCAGCACCTTCAGAGGATACTAGTACAGCAAATGCTGATGACAGCTTGCAGGCACAAGTTACTTCTGTTTCCCAGCTTTCCGATGTCAAACCGAGCGATTGGGCGTTCCAGGCATTACAATCACTGGTTGAACGCTACGGCTGTATTGTAGGTTATTCCGACTCCACCTATCGTGGCAACCGTGCCTTGAGCCGTTACGAGTTTGCAGCTGGTTTAAATGCTTGCATGGATCGAGTCAGCGAATTGATTGCTGTGGGTACGAATGATTTAGTCAAAAAAGAAGACTTGGCAATCCTGCAAAAATTACAAGAAGAGTTTGCGGCAGAACTAACAACTCTGCGTGGGCGGGTGGATGTGCTGGAGGCACGTGCAGCGACACTGGAGGAACAGCAATTTTCTACTACTACTAGACTGAATGCTCAAATTATTACTGCGGTGAGTGATACCTTTGGTAGTAGGGTGGGTGGCGAACGCGATCAATCTCAAATTTACTTTGCCGATCGCGGCCGTCTCAACTTTGAGAGCAGCTTTACAGGCAAAGATTTGTTACGCGTGCGCCTGGAGTTTGGAAACTTCCTGAATTCCAATAGCACAAGCCAAATTGCGTCAGCGACAGGTACGGGAATGACGCGGTTAAACTTCGATAGTGGTAGCAACAATACACTTTTTATTCCCCACATCCGTTACTACTTCCCAGTCAGTGATTCTCTTGCCTTTATCGTTGGGCCTACAGGTATAGGCTACACCGATATTACAGATACCGTGACTCCTGCAACGATCGCTGATGATGGTAACGGGGTTCCCTCACTTTTTGGCTCATACAGTCTTCTTTTCCGGCGGGGTGGGGGTGGTGCAGCCGCTAACTGGAAAATTACCAATGACTTGGTTCTCACCTTGGGTTATTTAGCAAACATTCCCAATGTTTCACTGGCGAGAAACGGGTTATTTGATGGCGGCTACAACGCTCTGGCACACCTGACGTATTACGGCAAACAAGGATCTCTTGGTGTTGCTTTCTCTCATGGCTACACCCCTGGTGGTTCTGTAGATATCACATCTGGAACAGGTAGTCTGCTTTCAGGTGCTCCTTTTGGCAACAGCATTGCCACTTCCAACAGTATTGTAGGTGTACAGGGATACTATCGCTTTTCTCCACATTTCCAGATCCACACTTGGGGTGGATACATTTGGGCAACTGCCAATAACTCTGGTTTTAGTAATGTTTCCAATGGCAGAGGTGGAACAGATTCTCTGTTCGTGAACAATGGTGACAATGCTAATGTCTGGTTCGGGGCGATCGGTATGTCGTTTCCAGATGTGGGGGGTAAGGGCAATCTACCGGGGATTCTTTTTGGTTTACCCCCCCGTGTGTCTAACAGCGATGTTCGTGAAGAAAGGGACAACTCTTACCACATAGAAGCATTTTATCGCTGGCGAATGAACGACAACATTTCAGTAACTCCTGGTTTGTGGGTAATTCTCAACCCGGAAAACGACAGCAGCAATGATCCGCAGTATGTTGGTGTGATTCGCACTACATTCGATTTCTAAATCTATGTAGATGGGGATTTTTTCAGCACTAAAGTGCTTACTACGAACCTCTCAGAACCACTAGTTACTAGCAATTTCACAGATCACCATGATACGTGATAAGTATTTGTCTGTACTATAGTGAACGAGTTTTAGTCCAGCTTGTTCTATTTCTTGGAGAAGTTCAGGTATTTCATACTTGTGATGTCTCCAAATAGTAATCTCCTCACCTTTAAAAATTTCCAGATTCTTATTTATTCCCTGAGAACAGAAATTTATAGTGTAATTATGATGGAGTTTCATGTTGGCAACTATACTATCTGTTTGGGAATCATACTTTCTCACAAGTTCGCAATCTTCAGATCTAATGCCAATTTTGTTTTTAATCCATCCATATATTTCTTCTGCATGATACTTGCAGCCACCTCTGACGCTGCCATCCCATTTAGAGTTAGAACCAGTTTCGTTAGTAAACACCAAAAAATCATTCTTCTTCATGCTGTCTCGAAAGTTTTTGAGGACTTTATTTCTATTATGATGATTGCCAATTGTTACCCCTAAGTGCAAAAATATATTTGCTGTATTGTCATTTCCATGATTAGCTTGATTTTTTAACAAAGCTTGGGGAATACAACTATTTTCTATGTCAATTGTCTGACTGTTAAACTCGATTAGCGGGAACCATTTACTAAAATTTCTTCTGGATAAGTTAAGTAATTCTTCACTAATATCTAAGGCAATATATTTATGAATTTTTTTTAATCTATTAAGTCTATCAATAAAATTTTTAACAGGATATGAATTTCCTGAACCTACATCGATAATATTGACTTGATCACAATTTTGAATACTGCCATTAATATATTCAAAATTAGTTTTTAAAAGGTCAATTTCTACACTTGATGTCCGATACCATTTAGGAATAATATATTTTACATAAAAATTATCCCAAATTTTTGCTCCTCTACCTTTGTAAGAGTACTTTAGAGGTATTTCTCGTCTAACTTCTAATGCATGAATTATTCCTAAAACTTCTTGTTCAGAAAAAATAGAGTAGAACTCAGAATTTGGCTTTGCTATGCGACTAATAGGAGTTGCGATATCCGAGGGAAGCTGTGAATTGCTATGAAAATTTGTAGCCATTATTCTTGTTCTTTGGTTGCTTTAGCTATTTAAGTGCATTAGTATTCATCACCAGTGTCTCTACTCTACTGTTGCGAGTGTACGGAATTGTATTATCTGCAAACAGGCTTAGTTGCTGGAGTTTCTGGGTGTACTGAACCCGACGCTTTGTCATGATAAAGCATGGCAGGGGGTGCAATACGCTTTGTTTACTGCGATCGCCTTGATTTATTGAGCTTTTTATTCTCCAGGTAGCCTAAAAGACAACCGCTTGGTTTTTTCTGAGAGGAAAATTGTGTATTTGGGTTTTCATCAAGAATTTTTTGGGTATCTATCTACACAAGCCACACTCATGCTCTAAAATAAGGAGGGCAATACCGTTTGACTCTCAGCTTCGGTTTGTCTTTGTTTACTTCGAGCGCGATCGCTTAGTCTAAATATTCAAAAAATAAGCTCTTGATTGAACTAAAAGGTGATTTCACTCCTTATGAAGCATCATATTTGCGACTTTGAAGCAACTCAGGAATGGCTCACCCTTGAATCAGTTGATTATATTGCCGAGTGTTTGGAGGCTTGCGAATCGCTGGAAATGCTGGCTGACTTACGCGCAATCTTTCCACGCCAAGCTTTACGCTCAGCAAGTATTCAGGTAAGTGATGTTCAGCGCCAAAGACTCGTTCAGTGGTTGCAGCTGTTAAACCAGGAGCAAGCAGCTGCATAAAGATACTATCTTACGCTTCAAACAGTTATCATTATTCACTGATTGTCGATTAAATTACTGTTCTTTTCTTCAAATAATTCTAATAACCCTATTGTACCTACGAAAAACGTGTAAGTACCATATTGCATTGAATCCTTTCTTTTTGAAGGTGCATACAAAGCTGCTGCTATTCCCTCAATTAAATGCGCCACCAGAGCAAAACGTTCTATCCAAAAAATAAAATTTAAATTATTAGGCAATTTTTGATTAGTCAAGGTGGCGTAGATATTTCCTACTTCCCATGCAATTGCACTAGCTATAAAAAATATAGAAATAACTTTTATAACAGTAAACAATTTCTTCTTTTTCTGCTTTATATTCATGCTAATCTTTGGTAAAAACAATAAATTTGTCATATCTAACACACCTTACAATACTGTGTGGAAGCTAGCGAAATTCTTGGAATTGCATTAGTCCGTGCCTTTTACTTGTTTCAGTAGTTGAAGCATCAGAATATTCCTATGTTTATCATCTAGTTTTTTGATGCTTGGTAAAGCTGCGTCGTACCTGAGCTTGTAACTCCGACTGGTGACGACTATTCATCACTACTGCGAAAAATTATCTATAATATTGAAAGGAGCAATACTTGTTAAAGTTAGCGTTCTCTACTATATAAATGCCTGCTCAACTTAATTTCGGAAATCTCCAGGGAGTGAAAAACTGTACCAAAAGTCATAAAGATTGTTAAAAACTTGCATTTGTTATTGACTTCAGTTACTCTTAAGGAAGATGCCCAAAATCAAACCCTGATATGATTTTCAGGATGTTGGGTTAGGTAACAGGGTAAATACCAAATTTGTTAATGCTGATTTCAGTGACGCACTAATGATTAGTCACTAATTTTGTTCATTAACTTATTTTGCATAAAGTATGAAGCACCAAAGCACTTACACCTAACCTAACTATTTTTATTTTTTCGAGAATAGTTGAGAATAATTTGCAAGATGTTTACATTAATAGATACATTAAAAGCAGATAGTGTGGAAATATTAAAACAGAATTGGCTAGCTAAAGCCATTACTGTCAATCAAGTGTTTCCCCATCTAGCCTTAATGTATTCTGCACAAGAGTAATGTAGAAGTATACCTTTATATATAGAAACCGGAGATGTAACTAGCTATGTAGATAATTTAAACAAAACTTTAAACAACTACCTTGTTGTCGGAAAGATTTTATCTAGTAATATTAGCTACATAAGTATTTTAAGCGAGCTAGTTACTTGATACTTTTGGTGCGATCGCACAAGGTTAGAATATATTTGATTTTGGTAAGAAAACCAAGTTGAAAAAAGTCGAGTTTTAGAGCGTAATCATTTCTTAAATGCCATACCAAAAGAGATACAAAATTAACTTTGTCGGTACGTAAAAATCTCTCTTAGGGCTATTCAACTCTATTATAGAGAGTTCATTAACCGCAAAGACATTAGTTAGAAATGATGTTATAAAGTGGCTACTTGGTTTTAACCAAGAAATGTATATTGTTCTTTTATATCTCCTTGATTCAAGGAAATTGTTATCCAGAACACAATTACAGTCTTTTCATCCCCTTTGTCCAGAAAATCAATTCATGAGTACAGTTAAATGGATACTTTTTTTTGTTCTGACCATTCGCGGCAAACAGGAGAAGATATTATTGGTAGCGCGACCAGTCAACAAACTTATATTTTAATTGAGTGCCCTCAACCTTGGATATCAGAAGCTTTTAATTCTAAATGGGTACCAAATAATTTGAGGATTTTGGTTGATGAAGTGAAGCGTGCTAAACTACCAATCAGATTTCTCTTAATTGCTAATGATTTATCACATAAAGTAGACCATACTACTCTTTTAATTTATCAAAAACAAGAGGGGCTGAGTAATGGCTACCGCAAGCAAGAGTTTAAACTAGCAAATATTGAACAAGCAGCAACGGTTGTCCAAAAATGGTTATGGGGTATGAGTTCTGACTCTGAAGTACACACTAGTGTAACTAGAGATATTTTAGTTTGTACCCACGGTAATCATGATAAGTGCTGTGCCAGATATGGGAATCCTTTTTACTTCCAAGCTACAGCTACTATTTCTGATTTATGCTTGGATAATGTGCGGATTTGGAAATCAACCCACTTTGGTGGACATAGGTTTGCGCCAACGATCATAGACTTGCCAGAAGGAAGATACTACGGTGTTCTTGAGCAAGATTCATTCCGATCAATTTTGACACGTACTGGCGATATTCAATGCTTGAATAAAGTCTATCGAGGCTGGGGAATTTTGCCTACTGCACTTCAGATTTTAGAAAGAGAACTAATCCTTAGCCACGGATGGGATTGGTTTAACTACAAAGTTACAGGCAAAATCCTAGAGCAAAGTTTAGATAATAATACAATGCAAGCTGAGCTAAGTTTTGAAAAACCTTCTGGTTCTCTCTACACCTGTCAGGCAAAACTTGTCAAAGATGGAACCAAAACCCAACGACTTAAGAGTTCTTGCAATGCAACACAAGAATCAGTAGTGATTAAATATGCTGTAGCAAGTCTCTGGCTTACCTCTAAGAAAGTGGAAACTTGTAGCGTATAAAAATCTGGGTCATGTCAGATAATCAAAAAGGTATGCATCTACTATTAAGTAACAATCTCCATACATGACATAGCTGGTGTCACTTCTGCCACCAATACTTTTGCCTATGAATCTCTGCGGCAGAAATTTAAGGGTAGCGATCGCTCAAAAGCAACTAATGCCCACTTAGAATATAAACTGTTCCCTCTTAATAATCACTCATTACTAACTTTGACTACTTTCATTATTTTTTCAATTGTTCTAAATAAACAGCAACCCACATCATAATGCTGTTACATCTTTGTTAAGAATAGTTACAACTTCTTAACACAAGGAAATATTTCTAATGGTAGTCTCACTTGAGAAGAATGCACCACATCAGGTTGTTATCGTTGGTGGTGGTTTTGGTGGACTGTATGCAGCAAAGGCTCTGAATGCAGCGAATGTAAATGTTACTCTCATTGATAAACGTAACTTTCACCTATTTCAGCCGCTTTTATATCAAGTTGCGACAGGTACGCTATCACCTTCTGATATTTCCGCACCATTGCGATCTGTATTCAGCAAAAGCAAGAATACAAAAGTGTTGTTGGGGGAAGTAAATGATATTGATCCAAAAGCGCAACAAGTTATTCTAGGTGATGAAGTAGTACCTTATGATACATTAATTGTCGCCACAGGTGCTAACCATTCCTATTTTGGTAAGGATAACTGGAAAGAAGTTGCTCCTGGCTTGAAAACTGTAGAAGATGCGATAGAAATGCGTCGCCGGATATTTGGCGCATTTGAAGCAGCAGAAAAAGAAACTGATCCCGAAAAACGCCGTGCTTTCTTGAATTTTGTGATTGTGGGCGGTGGCCCGACTGGTGTAGAATTAGCAGGTGCGATCGCCGAGTTAGCATACAAAACTCTCAAAGAAGATTTTCGCAGCATCAACACTTCAGAAACGAAAATTTTACTATTACAAGGGGGCGATCGCATCCTCCCACACATTGCACCAGAATTATCGAAATCAGCAGCAGTATCTTTGCAAAAGCTGGGTGTAGAACTCCACACTCACACCAGGGTGACAAATATTGAAGATGATATCGTTACTTTCAAGCAAGGCGATGAATTAATAGAAATTGCCTCAAAAACTATATTGTGGGCAGCAGGTGTCCAAGGTTCGGGAATGGGGAAAGTCCTAGCAGAAAGTACAGGTGTAGAGTGCGATCTCTCTGGACGTGTAATTGTAGAACCTGACTTGTCTATCAAGGGTTATAACAACATTTTCGTAATTGGAGATTTAGCCAACTTCTCTCATCAAGATGGTAAACTCTTACCTGGTGTTGCACCCGTAGCTAAACAAGAAGGAGAGTATGTAGGTAAACTAATTCAACGACGGCTTCAAGGTCATACTTTGCCACCATTTCATTACAACCACGTAGGTAGTTTGGCGATGATTGGGCAAAATTTAGCTGTTGTAGATTTAGGCTTCATCAAACTCACAGGTTTCCTTGCTTGGGCATTTTGGCTACTAGTTCACATCTACTTCTTAATCGAGTTTGACACTAAATTACTAGTAGTATTTCAGTGGGCGTGGAATTATATCACTCGTAATCGTCGCTCTAGATTGATTACGGGTCGAGAAGCTTTTGTAGAAGCAAAAACTGTTAACAATATCGTGCAACAGCCTTCTGGGACACCTCTTTGACACTCGCCGCAATAAATTGACGGCGATTAAGCGCGGTTGTCTACGCAGGGGATAAATCCACCTGCGTAGACGCTTCACGCTTTCAGGACTTACGCACAGGTAACGGAAAAACGAACCGCAGAGGGCACAGAGGACACGGAGAGAAGTCTGAGCGGAGGCTTCCTCCGTTGGCGCAGCCCGCCGTAGGCATCAGAACTTCGGGAGAAATGAGAGTTTGAGAGGTTTTTTGCGTAAGTCCTAGCTTTTAAGGAATTGTCATTTACCCCACCCTCTATATCGACCGTAGCCGTTGCAACTACAGCTTCCTTAAAATCCAGAGGGCATGAAAAACCTAACCAACAAAACAATTTCACCCACAGCGGGGAGATGGGCCACATAGCGTTGGAAGTACCATTGAGTCTTTTGGCGATCGCTGTCTAGATTAAGCCATATTTAGGACTTTTCGTAGTAGCACTTGGTCTTCTAACTTGGCTTTTAAACGACCATTTTCCACGTCTCGAATCCAGCTTTGACTCTTACCTGTGAGCTTTGCCAACTCTCTTTGGGAAAGATTCAGATTTTTTCGCGCTTGCAAAATCTGCTCGCCCAGCAAATCGCCTGTAGCTTTGGGCTTCCTTCTGGTTCTAGCAGTTCGCCGCTGCTTTTTCTCCGATTCTGAAATTTGCTGCTCCCATTCTGCTGGTAGTTCAAAAGCCAAGATCCGCGCATTCATCAGCAAATTCCACTTCCCACGAGGGCCTGTGTCTGTGAGGCGAGTTTCACCGCCGCCGTCATTAGTCCAAAATTCTAACGCTTCATCTGGATCTTCGGGAAGATCAATTAACTTCGCCCATAAAGGTTGAATTTCTATTGGGTAGGTAACTGGATCGAAAATTGGCTTCATTCCATAGTGATTGAGAACTTCCAAATCACTTTCAAAAGTTCGCAGTAGGCGCTTGCGTTCTTCTCGTTGTCGAGAGGCCAGGGTGACTTTTTCCTCACCGTAAGCAACACGTAGCAGGGTAGGAACAGTGATGCGTTGTTCTTTACCCATTTTGGTTTTAAACAGCAACCACAGCATAAGTCTTACTGCTCCTTCATGTTGCTGCCAAATGCTCATGACTGTAGTCAACAGCGTTTTGGGTAGACTGCCGTATTGATAGAATGCGGTTCGCTCTTTACATGCTTGTTTGTTTAAGAAATACTGTGCCCATATACCCGCTTTTACTTTAAAAGTTAGTCCGACAAGATATTTACATCCCTGATTGTCTTCTTGGAAGTGGTGCTGAATATCGACTAAGTGCCACAAGCGACTTTGTTTAACTGAGAATCCGTTAACTCGTCCTTGTTGTGGCCAGTCAATGGAGATGATCAGTGAGCAAGCTTGCTGCACAATGTTTTTCATTAAAGCCAACTTGGCATTTTTGCTCAAGTCTTTGCGTTTCTCCATCCCCAAATATTTCTCAATTTGCCGCTCGTCAATGGTAAATTCTTGCTCCCAAGGCTGATCTAAGGCTGTGGCATGAGCTGCAAAAATTAGATGGATGCAAGTGGCTCTGATGTCGAGTGCTTCGATCGCTCCTAAGTTTGTGGCGCGATCGCTAACGTTGAGTGGATCTTGGATATGAAAGGCGATCGCTCCTCGTCCTTGGTTAACTTGTCGGCCATAAGACAGATAACCCTCTTCATCGCTTTCCCAATGTAAGGATGTTCGCTGCGCTAGTACGTTACAAGCTTCCCAAATTGCGATCGCTGAAGCAAATGGATTATTCTTACCGTTAGAAAACAAGTCTGAACTAGTAGCATCTCTTGGCTCAACTTTGCATCTCCCTTTTTTCGCCTGCAAGGGTCTGGGAGACTTAGTTGGACAAGCCATTACACATTGCGGTTCTGGATAATAACCCTCGCAATTGTTACACAGAAAAGGGTCGATCCAATATTCATCGTTTTCTAGTTTGATTGCACCCGTAGGACATTGGGGACGGCAATTGTCACATCCAACGCAACTGTTGTTAGGAATTGTATAAGGCATTTGGCTCTTTTCCCACTCTAATCGTTGAGATGTCAGGCTCAGTTCTCCCCTGGATATGTCCTAATACTTTTCGGATAAGTCTAATTACTTCCCTTATAGTTTGGAAAAAGGTAAAGGCAAAAAGGCAAGAGGCAAATTCAAATATGCACTCCTTTTCCTTTTTTCCCTTGTCCCTTTCCCCTTTAACCGAACCGTATTGGCGTCACCCCGAAGGGGTTAAAGCATAAAGGATAAAGGGCGAATTCAAACCCTCTTCCTTCCACCTTTCTCCCTTAACCGAAAGGTATTGGAATGTGTCCTGTTTATTCATGACTCGCTACCAAATTATCTTTTAGGCAAGAATAATCTTTTCTCGCCCCACTAACTTCTCACATCCATATTCTGACTTCGCATCCAATTGGTAGCTATTTAAGTCTTTTAAGCCGAGCCTAATATTACTTCTTATTAACTATACATTTCATAAATGAATTAACAAGTTTGTTCATAATGAGCTTAGAAATCATTCTTAACATTTCCTTAAATAGGTACTTCACTAACAATCTCTCTTTGACTACAAAACCTTAGCCAAAGTATGTTTGGAAACCATCTAAACTTATTAGGACTAATATTCATCGGATTTATTAATAATTTTAATATTTAATAGGGATTAATATTCTGCTATCAAGGTTACAGTTTTTCTCGTAGTTAACTGAGCTTTATTTGGTGATGTAATGGGCAAAGACAATATTCACTGTATCAGCATTATTGTAGATATTTCAATTAAAGCTATATTGAGGATAATTGCTTTTTTATTACACATTGCATAGATAAAAATGTAATTAATAAACATATACTTCTGTATATGTAAATACTATTCATATTGCATATTTTTGCCTGAAAGTAGGAAGATTTGAAAATTAATATCATTACTTCATAGCTCAAGTTGCATTCGTTGTAAATAGTGTGGATTCATTCATATTTTCTAGCAAGCAGTGGTTATTTAACTCTGCCTACAAAACAGCTAATAAAATGCTGTGATACGTGTAAGACAAGCATTCTACTCCTTGAGACTGCATAATAACTATTGGCAATAAATTTCATCTACATAATTAAACTTAAAAGATAACGCAAACTTGAATTAAAAAATATCAAAATTTGATGAGAAAAAACTAATTATCTAACATCAAAAAAGGAAAATATTAGGATACGATGAGATAAAAGTACAAACAGATTAATAGGCAAAACTGCCGAGGATTCTTTCATGACACAACTAACAGGTTTGACATTTGGCGGTAAGGCTTGGACACCAAAATTTGCTCAAGAAATTGACAAGGACAAATGTATCGGCTGTGGCAGATGTATTAAAGTATGCGGATATAATGTACTGGGTTTAAAAGCACTCAATGAAGAAGGAGAATTTGTAGAGGACGAAGACGATGAAGAAATTGAAAGAAAAGTAATGGCAGTTACTTATCCAGAAAACTGTATTGGTTGTGAAGCTTGTGCGCGGATTTGTCCGAAGAATTGCTACACCCATGTTGCATTAAATAATTAAGGTTGTTGGAGTTAGTCGAAATTGTTGTTTGTTCAAGGAGGCACTTTTAATAGAAAGCGCGATGCCTACGGCAAGGGTTTACCCTACGCGCCAAGCAAGGTAACTAGAGGGGAATGCTAAGTATTTACCGGAACAAATCCAAAAGTTCACAGTAAACAAATCCGTAAATCGCAAATTGTTACATATTAACAAATTTAAACTTGCTGCTAATATAGCCTAATCAGTATTATGACTAAAAGTGTCCTCTAAGAACAACAAGCTTTTCTGTAAAAAGAAGGCTCCTTTTTCATAGGAGTTGAAAGATAAATTGTAATTTACTGGGGGAAAGATATGAAAAAATCTGGAAGTTTCCCCCCTTTTTTTTGAGTGCGCGTTAGAAAGTTAATAAGTGAAAACAAAATGGATGAAGGACTGGGGAATTAGGACTAGTATCTGGGAACTAAATTCTTTCCGATACCCAATACCCAGTACCGAGCACCCAATCACTAATCCCAGTACCTTTAAAGACGGTTTATAGAGCAGGTAGCATGTATGCAACAAATTCCTGTTTCATTATGGACTCTGATTGCTGGGATAGTAGTTACAGCAATTAGCATTTGGATTGGTCAAAATCACACCCTACTACCAGTACAAGCATCGCTACAAGCGCCTTTGGTAGACGGATTTTTCAATATCATGTTTACCATTGCGATCGCTCTGTTTTTGGTGGTAGAAGGAACCATTGTGGTTTTTTTGATTAAGTTTCGTCGCCGCCAAGGAGACGATACCGATGGTGCGCCAATTGAAGGCAATTTGCCCTTAGAAGTTTTTTGGACAGCAATTCCAACATTGATTGTGCTGGCCTTGGGCATTTACAGTGTAGATGTTTTTAACCGAATGGGAGGCTTTGAGCCTGCGGGTCATCCTCATTCCTCAGCTCATATTGCTCATACGCCAGGTAGCGCTCTTGCGGCTACTTTAAATGACACCTCTGAAGCAACAACTGCTCCAACAATTGGCATCGGTGCATCTCCCACAACCCAAGGTAAACAAGCCGACTTGGTTGTTGATGTCAAAGGGATACAGTACGCTTGGATATTTAACTATCCCGATAGTGGGATTACCTCTGGGGAATTGCACGTTCCCGTCGGTGCTGATGTCCAACTCAATCTTTCAGCACAGGATGTGATTCACTCATTTTGGGTTCCAAACTTCCGGCTGAAGCAAGATGCGCTTCCCGGTATCCCTACTGAACTCCGATTTGTCGCTACTAGACCAGGTACATACCCTGTGGTGTGTGCTGAACTATGCGGTGGTTATCACGGCTCAATGCGGACACAGGTAGTTGTCCACACGCCGGAAGCTTATGATAGCTGGCGGACAGAAAACCAGATTGCTCAAAAGCAAGACTTACATCAAGTTGTTGCGGTTAATCCTGCTGACTTATCTACATCAGCGTTTCTTGCTCCTCATATCCATGATATGGGGATTAGTACAGTAACTCTAGAGTCAATGGTTAAGAGGAGCCAGCGCTGAAGGAGGGTTTCCCTCCGTAGGCGACTGGCGTTCATTAGTCAAGAGTCAAGAGTCAAATTTAATTACTTTGGACATTTGACCCTGGACTTTGCGTAGCGGTGAAAAAATATGACAAAAGTAGAATTTCCACGAAATACGCCACCAGAAGGGAAAAAGCCGGAATTGGTGGTTGCTCACGCCTCCCATCCCAAAGCGTGGAAATGGCAGGATTACTTTACATTTAATGTTGACCACAAGGTTATTGGTATTCAATACCTCGTGACGGCGTTTGTGTTTTATTTAATCGGTGGATTGATGGCGATCGCTATTCGCGCCGAGTTAGCAACACCAGATGCAGACTTGCTCGACCCCAATATGTATAACGCTTTCATGACGAATCACGGGACAATCATGATTTTCCTGTGGATTGTTCCGAGTGCGATTGGGGGATTTGGCAACTATCTAGTGCCGTTGATGGTTGGCGCTAGGGATATGGCTTTCCCGAAGCTGAACGCGATCGCCTTTTGGTTAAACCCACCAGCAGGGGCGCTAATTTTAGGTAGTTTCATCTTCGGCGGTTCACAATCTGGTTGGACAGCTTACCCACCCTTGAGCTTGGTGACAGCACCCATTGCTCAAACAATGTGGATACTTGCGATCGTTTTGGTGGGAACTTCTTCAATTTTGGGTTCACTGAACTTTGTGATCACCATTTTGATGATGAAGGTTCCTAGCATGAAATGGGATCAAGTACCCTTGTTCTGCTGGGCAATCTTAGCAACCTCTATTCTGGCGCTACTCTCCACACCTGTATTAGCAGCGGGTTTAATTCTGCTGTTATTTGACCTCAACTTTGGCACATCCTTTTTTAAACCAGATGCCGGCGGTAACGTTGTTATCTACCAGCATTTATTCTGGTTCTATTCTCACCCAGCAGTATATTTAATGATTCTGCCCATCTTCGGCATTATGTCCGAGGTGATTCCAGTTCATGCCCGTAAGCCGATTTTTGGTTATAAAGCGATCGCTTATTCTAGTGTGGCAATCTGCGTTGTGGGTTTGTTCGTCTGGGTACACCACATGTTTACCAGCGGTACACCCGGTTGGATGCGGATGTTCTTCACTATCTCTACCTTGATTGTTGCCGTTCCCACTGGCGTCAAGATTTTTGGCTGGGTTGCCACTCTCTGGGGTGGTAAAATCCGCTTCACCAGCGCCATGCTTTTCGCCATTGGCTTGTTGTCCATGTTTGTCATGGGCGGCTTAAGTGGTGTGACGATGGGAACAGCCCCCTTTGATATTCACGTCCACGACACCTATTATGTAGTAGGACATTTTCACTACGTCCTGTTTGGCGGTTCCGTGTTTGGCATTTATGCCGGCATTTACCACTGGTTCCCCAAAATTACCGGACGGATGATGAATGAAGCTTGGGGTAGGGTTCACTTTGTGCTTACTTTCATCGGCACTAACCTGACTTTCTTACCCATGCACGAGTTGGGTTTGCAAGGAATGCCCCGACGCGTAGCTATGTACGACCCCCAATTTATCGACCTCAATCAGCTTTGTACCTTTGGTTCATTTGTCTTGGGGATATCGGTAATTCCTTTCGCCATCAACATTCTCTACAGTTGGAGCAAAGGCAAACCTGCGGGCGATAATCCTTGGCAAGCTTTGACTTTAGAATGGACAACTAGCTCACCACCCGCCATTGAAAACTGGGAAGTGTTGCCCGTTGTCACTCACGGCCCTTATGACTATGGTCATGGTTACAGTAATGAAGTACAGCCATCTGCAACGCCAGAAGCTAGTGCTTAGTTAGTAGAGTAAGTACTGTTATTCCTGTTGGGACTGCAACTTCTATTCATTTGAGTTCTGAACACGAAAGACCGAGTTCTGAACACAAAAGACCGAGTTCCGAACACGAAAGACCGAGTTCCGAACACGAAAGACCGAGTTCCGAACACAAAAGACCGAGTTCTGAACACGAAAGACCGAGTTCCGAACACGAAACTCGGAATTTTGAGAACTCCTTAACAAGTGAAGAGTTGAGTTAAATTGCAATCTTGCATTAGTCCCAACAACCGCCTGAGAATAAATTCTCAGGCTAATAGCGAAAGTCTTCTAAACAAGACTGAGTTTAGATTTTAGTCCACTTGAGTAGAGTTAGGCTATTAGCGCAGTTAAGTTTTGGGCGGGTGAAGAATAAAATTTTGCCGCTTCACACTTGAGCCTTGATTCAAGCTTTCACTACAGACACAGCGGATAGTATTGTCAATAAATCTATGACTATAGCTACAACGACGAACGAACATGACAGTGCAGGACACGAAGAACATCCAGATTTAAGAGTCTGGGGACTGTTGACGTTCCTCGCTTCTGAATCCCTGATGTTTGGTGGCTTTTTTGCCACTTATTTGTTCTTTCGAGGTATGACAGATGTTTGGCCTCCCGAAGGAACTGAAGTAGAGCTTTTGTTACCAACGATTAACACCATCATTCTGGTGTCGAGTAGTTTCGTCATTCACTTCGGTGATGTGGCAATTAAAAAGAATGACGTCAAAGGAATGCAGTTTTGGTATGCAATTACTGCAATCATGGGCGCAATTTTCTTGCTTGGTCAGGCTTATGAGTATTCAACTTTGGGATATGGTCTGACTACCAACGTATTCGCCAACTGCTTTTATATCATGACTGGGTTCCACGGCTTGCACGTATTTGTGGGACTGTTATTGATTTTAGGTGTGTTGTGGCGATCGCGTCGTCCCGGTACTTATTCTGCAACCAATCATACTTTCATCGAAATGGCAGAAATTTACTGGCACTTCGTAGATATTATCTGGATTGTTCTGTTTACCTTAGTGTATATTCTCACGCTGTTTTAAATTGGGAATTGGGCATTGGGAAAAGGGAGGAATTACTCTTTTGCCCCCCTGCCCCTTTGCCCCTCTGCTCCCCTGCTCCCCTGCTCCCCAAAGAATTATGCAAGTTGATGCAAATCGCTTCTCATGGTTTCAGGTTCCTGATGATATTAAAGAGTTACTTGTATTAGCAGCACAAACTTGGGAAAATACATCAGAATCCGAAAAATATATTCAACAAGCTTTAGCCAAAACTGGTGATAATACAGAGGTTTTGGTAGCAGCATATAGATTTTTCTACTATAAAAATAATTATATACTTGCACTACAAACAACAATCAAATTAATAGATAAAATTAAAGAAGCAGAAAATCTTCCTGATGATTGGTCAAGACTTAAGCCGCTATTAATCAAGCGGCGAGAAGAACCCCAAATCAGATTGTACTTAAATGCTTATGCTGCTTCTGGATTGGTTTTAGCAAAATTAGGAGAAATAGACCAAGCCAAAGAAATAAGTACCAGAGTCAAGGAAATTGATGCCAAAAATGATTTTGGAGCAGGCATACTTCTGGATATTTTGACACGTCCGCCAGAAGAAGACGATTAATTTAGTCAGGAATCAACCATCAACAGTCATGAATAACTCATCTTTCTATCTTCCTCTGTCCACATTTAGTCATTCTAGTACTCCTCTTTTACCTGTTTTACCAGCCGCCAGTATGCCTCCTTACACAACAAATATTCCTTCTTTCTCTCCCCCGCCTCCATTTGTTTTGCCTCAATCTTCTCAACTGATGTTTTAAAGGTTATGAAAGGTAGGGATTGGCTGGTAACAGGAGACGGTCAGTATCAAGCCTGTAAATCGGTGAGAGCATGGGATTTATTGAGAGAGAACTATCGCCTTTATCGGTTTTTGACTGAGGTGGAAGATGTTCTTAATAATGCAGATGACGAATCAAGTTGTCTGCCAGAAATCCGCATATTGGTAAGGCGCTTAATTGTGAATTCATACTGGGTGAGAAGTCAATATTTACAGCCTTCTCCTAATACGGAAACCTCTGTTTTACTCCTATACGATGAATTAGGTTTTCCGTTGACAGTGCAAACAGTAACATTTGCACCAGGAACGATGTCAACCATTCACAATCATGGGACGTGGGGAATAGTAGCGGTGTTAAAAGGTCAGGAAAAAAACACTTTTTGGCAACGCACTCACAGTCCAGGATATGAAGACAAAATCGAACGTACGGGAGAGATAACCCTATTTCCTGGAGATATTATTAGCCTCACTCCAGATGCAATTCACAGTGTGCAAGCAGTGGGTGATGAACCAACTGTTACCTTTAATATTTATGGGGAAACTGATCCGAAAGAAAGATTCGAGTTTGATCCGGTCAAACATAGTGCTAGAAATTTCTAGCTATGGCGGTTCTTGCTTGAATGTAATACGCGGTAGAGGCGCAGATTTGTGCCTCTATAAACTACCTGTATTCTACTAGGAGACAGTTGAATGGCAAGAGTAATTTTCTATGGAAAACCAGGTTGTAAAGGTGGCGTCAAGCAAAAGGTTTTGCTAACAGCTGCGGGACATGAGGTGATACCATACAACCTGCTAACAGAACCTTGGACAGTTGAACGTTTGCGTTCATTTTTTGGCGATCGCCCCGTAGTCGAATGGTTTAATCGTTCTGCTCCACGGATAAAATCTGGTGAGGTGGTTCCCGAAAAACTTGATGCACAAACAGCTTTAACGCTGATGCTGCAAGATCCGATATTAATTCGCCGTCCTTTAATAGAAGTAGGCGATGCCTCCGGTGAGCAAAGCCTACGCCGCGAGGTAGGTTTTGATGTCGAGAAGATTGATGCTTGGATTGGCTTAAAACCTGTTGATAAGTCTTTCCAAGAAATCAGCGAAAGCCTCATGAAGCAGGATCTACAAAACTGTGCTCACGGTCATGGTCACGATCACGAACACCATCATCAACAAGGTAAGTGTAAACATTAGACGATGAGAGAAGATAAGGATTAGGGGAGCAGGGGAGCAGAGGGGAAAAATAAAAGAATTTCTTCTCAGTCCCCAGTCCCCAGTCCCCAGTCCCCACTCTCCTCAACGGACGCCAACAGGTTCTAGAGTCAAGTCTTGAAACATGGGGGTGCTGAGATAACGCTCACCAAAGGAAGGCTGAATGAGCACGATTAAACGACCGGCATTTTCTGGACGTTTACCGACTTGAATGGCGGCACACAAAGCCGCACCAGAGGATATACCAGATAATAATCCTTCTTCTTTTGCCAGTCGTCGCCCATAAGCGATCGCCTGTTCATCGCTGACTCTAATTACTTCATCAACCAGTTCTAGACGCAGAACATCTGGGACGAATCCAGCACCAATACCTTGGATTTTATGTGGCCCGGCTTCACCACCAGAGAGAACTGGACTGTTGCTGGGTTCAACTGCGATCGCCTGAAAACTCTGCTTACGCCCTTTAAGTATCTCTGCAATCCCAGTAATTGTTCCACCAGTACCTACCCCAGCAATAACGATATCCACTTCTCCATCTGTATCAGCCCAAATTTCTTCTGCGGTGGTTTCCCGGTGAACTTTAGGATTAGCTGGGTTGCGGAACTGTTGCAGCATATAAGCATTGGGAGTGTTCGCTACAATTTCTTCGGCTTTGCGAATTGCTCCCCGCATCCCTTCAGTACCAGGTGTTAACTCTAAAGCTGCACCATAGGCTCTGAGCATAGCTCGTCGTTCTTGGCTCATCGTCTCTGGCATAGTCAAAATCAAACGGTAGCCACGCGCCGCTGCTACCATCGCTAAAGCAATCCCGGTATTACCAGAGGTCGGCTCTACTAAAATTGTCTTTCCAGGCTCAATAAAACCTTCTGCTTCTGCTGAGAGTACCATACTCAACCCAATACGGTCTTTCACTGAAGCAGCTGGGTTCATCCCTTCTAGTTTGACAACTATTCTCGCTACTACTCCCTCAGCTTGAGGAATTTTATTTAGCTGAACTAAAGGAGTTCTTCCAATAAGTTCTGTTACGTCTTTAGCAATTCTCATTAATTCACCCCTAGAATTCTCAATTTAGTGCCGAGTATTTACTTATACAATAATATTTTGTTTGTTTAATTTGCAGTTTATTACAAGTTAGTGCATCAACTATAGATTTTAACTAAACTACAAAATCTAGAAGTTTAAGAGGAACTTTTGTGAGATGTTTCCATTCATTTTGTTCCAGTCTGTGTTTCACTCGCCGTACTGATATTTTACCATTGCATTGCTTAACATCGCCTTTCGCACTCAGATTAGCTCGCTGAGCCTACTGCTTACTTACCAAGGATTGAAGACAACCTGGATTATATGCAAAACTTTTGGCACTATATTCTAAGAATTTTTATTTGTCATAGAAACGTGAATTAATTTGGCAAATTTAATTGTTTTTTCTTGTTATTGCATATATATTTACCAAGAGATACAGGCATCTTTTTTGAGTACAAGTTTTAGCCACAAAATAATTAGATAAAAAACAGTCCTGCACTAGTTCCTGTAATGCTTTGAGTTGAGTACTTCAAACGCCAGAACCCTACTTCCTAAATACTAGAACCCCAACCCAAAAATACTAGCACCCATGCCCCAATGATTTTTTAAAAGGCTTATCAGGTGCGAATTGTAGGCTTTGAGTACTGTTCTAATGAATTTAATAATCTTAATTCGACTCAGCTAAACTGTTATGTGGAGAGGGGACTGATATAAAACGTATAGGATTTACGCAGAGATTCCCCTCTACCCCCCGAAATTCCTAGGCGAAAGCTTAGTGAACGAGGGGGGACTTCTTAATCCCTCTTTTAACAGTAGGAGAAACCACATTCCTGTATCCTCATAGTTCTACTTTTGTGAGAAAGTTGGTAATTTATCCGTGGTTAGTAGTGAGCCAGTGCGGTCTTGGGGGTTTCCCCCATAAGTAACTGGCGAACCCGAAGGGTCAGTGCTAATTAGAGAAATAACTGACAACTAACAATTTTAAGAATTACCGTTTACACATATCTTTAGTATCAGAACTGTTTGAGAAGTACATACAGATAGCTACTTAGATAAATTGCAAAACATATTTTCTTACTGGGTGCATACTACCTAGCAAGTGAGAGCCGAGATGAGAGCCAAACTTTTAAATGTTCTTACAGTTTGCGTAGTTACTTTAGTGGTGCTTTCTCCAGAACTAGTAGTATTTGGTGTAGTTTGGGAGCGGCATATAAACTTAGTAGAAATCCAGAATTTAACCTGCAAACTTAACAAGAGTAGTACCTGGACTCCTCAGCCAAATGGTACACATTTCTCTCAATCTCAAGCTAGTACAAAATCCTCTGACCACAATGTGGTTAATCAAATGCTGACTGTTGCTGAGCAATATAAACTTGCCACTATTCTGCAATGGTTTTTCGTTTTGACCCCTATTTGTGTTGGGTTAGGGATTATTTTTTATGACAGGTATCTTTTTTACCGTGCTGCTGTTTTAAAAGAACAAGTCGCAATGTTGGAAAGGCTCTGGCAGCAAAGTATCGAGCAGTAATTAATCACCGAAGTTTTGACTTAAACTCATACCAAAATCAACAAATTTACCATGACAGAACAACGCCAACATTTGTATTTTAATCTGATTGATGAGTTACTCAAATGTCCTAATGGTCAAGAACCAGAAATTTTGGAATCTAAGCCAGAATTGATTGATTCTGGTTTAGTTGAGACAATGTTACAAGTAGCGGCTATGTTCGCTCATGAAGGTAATCAAGATGGCGCTCAATTTTTATTTTTTGTAGGGCGTGAACTAGCTAAACAGCTAGGATTGTATCCTGAAGTTCCTGAAGTTTCCACTGACGTTTCTGAAGTCTCTAATAAGGAGTAAAAATGTTATTGACTTCAACTGATGCAGGGCAAATAGCGTTAGAGCTTCTCATGGCAGATTGGAACATCTCAGAAGAGAATAGAGAGTGGTTCACAATCTTTAACTCTCGTCTAATTGGTGAAAGCTGGTACATCGTAGAATTGGGTGTAGAAGGATTTCCAGATAGGTGGTTTATTCAAGTCTATGACAATGGAGTGTGTGACCCCAACTATACATTTATTTCACCAATTCGTGGTTCCGAAGGTTTTTTGGATTTTGTAAATGTGCCAGATATCGTAGCAGAAGTTTTAGTTTCAGAACGCAATGCTCGATAATAACAATTAAAAGTTCAAAATTTAGAATCACCGCTCTTTGTTGCTTGTAGGGTGGGCATTGTAATGCCCACCCTACAGTAGTATTTAATATTTTATTTAAGATAAATGGGTTGATTTGTCATACTTAAATGACAAAATTATGTTATATTAAATAGCGTGATGGACGCTACAGAAATATCAGTTCCAATGATTGCTGAAGATATCTTAGCCAAAGAATTCACAAGAGTCGTCAACCATTACTACCCAAAAGTTGGAGAATTACTGGACGGGTGTTATGTGAAAGTCATCACCTGTTTCTGGGGACGACCTGCTAGACGGTTGCAATACATAGGGATTTATTGTTCTGACGAAATGATTTCCTGTGTGCAAGCTCAAAAAGAAATACTCAGAGAAGTAGCAGACAGCATGGGTCTAGTGCAGGTAGTCTGCATGAATGCCAAGCGATTGTTGCGTGATCCCATGTCGAAGCTAAAGCAAAACAATCCACGCTTATGGTTAGAGTTGCAGTGGGTTGCAACGTAGAATAGCGCTTGCAAATAATGAAAACCGGACTTTTCTGTAATTACGAAAATCAACACCAGGATGCTCATCGTGCCATATTTGAGCAAGCCACGCTGGTAAAACATGTGGAAAGCTTGGGTTTTGAAGAAGCCTGGGTTACAGAGCATCATTTCAATGAATTGAATCTCAGCTCGTCTATTTTGGTGTTGATAGCGCATCTGGCGGGTTTGACCTCAACTATCCGATTAGGCACAGCAGCAGTATTGCTGGCGTTTCATAACCCGATTACGGTGGCAGAGGACATTGCTACACTGGATAACCTATGCAATGGCCGATTGTTGTTTGGAATTGCCAAAGGTGGGCCATTTCCTCAACACAACAAGCATTTTGCCACACCGACGAGTGAATCTCGTGCCAAGACAATAGAAGCGATCGCATTGATTCAGAAGCTTTTATATGAAACTGATGTATCATTTAACGGACAATATTATCAATGCGATCGCCTAACAATTTACCCGAAACCTTTGCAGCGACAAATTCCAGTGTATGTTGCTAGTGGTGATGATGAAGGTATAGGGTTTGCTGCTAAACATTCCTTCAGCTTGATGGGAGGGCCACCCTTTTCCCTGGAGAGATTGAAGAATACTGTTGCCAAATATCGTGCTTTAAATTCCAGTGGCGCTGAAAATTTGATGCTGGCACGCTTCTTTTATGTTGGTAAAACATACAATGAAGCAGTGAGTGAAGCTTTGCCTTTCATTCGTCAATTTAGCCAGAAAATGACAGCCAACTCGGCTCAATTAATGCAGAATAGTGCGGATTCTAACCAAAAGCCATTTGATCGCACAAATATCTGTTTTGATGAAGACTATTTGATTGAGAACTCAATCATCGGTGATGTAGCAACTTGTCGCGACAAAATCAAGAAATTTCAGCATGAATTAGATTTAGGGACGTTAGCACTCAAACCCTCATCTTTTGATCTACAAAAAAACCTTGAGAGTTTGACGCGCTACAACCAAGAGGTGCGGAATTATGTCTAAACTATCCTTACTTCCTCCAGATGATTTGCCACCAATTGAGGTGACAAAACAGGATGGAATGATGCGTCTGGAATTAGAACAATCTACTGGCAGATGCTTTTATTTAGCCTGCGATCGCATTACTCAAGTACTATTGTCTAGTTGTCAGTGGTATCTCACAACAAATGCCACCACTTTGACACTAATAATTGATTGTCCTGACATCGTATCTTACTGGCATATTGTCAGCAATATTCCCCAGTTAGGAAATCGGCTAGAGCGGTTTAGTAGGAATGCTAAAATCCGGGTTTATCCGCCATTTGGCAAAGGTATGCCCTTTGAAATCAGTGTGAATGAAATCTCGGCTTATCGAGATTGGCTTTAAATTAACACAGTTCAGTTAATAGTAGCCGTTACCTTTTAAGGTGACGGCTACAAACGTGTAAAATTACATTTATACTAATTATTTTATAATCGAATAAATCAACGCCACCGAGACAAAGGTTATGTTCTCACCCGATCTCAAACAAGCGTTACCGACCACTGATGAACTGCCTTGCTCAGACGATACACCTGTTGATAATGAAGACCAAAATTTTTTGCCCAATGTTCTACTGTTTTTGCTGAACTCTATTTGGGCAAATCGAATGGATTGGTACTTCGGTGTAGACATGGCAGTTTATCACACTACAGGGGTTAATCCCAGAGTACCTGTAGTGCCAGATGGCTTTTTAAGTGTAGGAGTAGAACGGAAAAAAGGCGGGAAATCTCGCAAAAGTTACGCAGTTTGGGAAGAGAATGAAGTAGTTCTAATACTCACATTAGAGATGGTATCTCACTCACCAGGGGGTGAATATGATGAGAAAATGGATATCTACGCCAAACTTGGTGTGTTGTATTATGTGATTTATAATCCAGAATTTTGGCGACGCGACCAACATCAACCGTTTGAAGTATATAAGTTGATAGATGGTCATTACCAATTACAGATAGGTGAACCTTACTGGATGCCAGAAGTGGGTTTGGGTATTGGACGATACCAAGGTACTGTAGCTGGTATTCAACAGGAGTTGTTGTCTTGGTATGATCAGCAAGGCGATCGCTATTTAAGGGCAGAAGAACAGGCAGAACAGGAACGAATCCGGGCAGAACAGTTAGCCCAGTATTTGCGTAGACGCGTTCGCGCAGCGTCTCGAAGAGAAGCGGCTTGTCGTTAGACATCGCTCGGCGTAGATCCCGATAATTTACCTACTGCAAACTAGCCCAACGTAGCGATTTGCCTGTCTTGATTTTGGCTGGATGGCTTGAGATAGTCAATGTCTCAATTCTCACATAGCTTGTGTTGTTAAAAGTTCTAGCTTTTATCTTTGCCAGCATATACATTGAAATAGACATTTTTGTAAGTAGCAATTTGAATTGTTTATATCTGTCTTATGTAGTGAGTCCTATACCTACCCTAAGTAGGGTTATACATCTCTATTTATTCGTTAACTTGTGTAAAGGTACTGAGAGCGAATTCTTTCAGGAACTCAGAAATTGAGAATAACTTAACTTGTTTGGAGTTTTTTATGACCTACACAATTGACGAAAGCACAAGACCAGCTTTAGAAACTTTTAAACGTTTTGATGTAGATACTCAACTAGGCATACTTTGGTTTGGTTACTTAGATCTTAAAGAGCAGCTATCACCAGCACCACCTGACAGCGTAGAAAGTCCTGCTAAAGCAGTGTTTGACCTAATCCAGGATTTGTCTCCAGAGGAGCAACTGCAAGCACAACGCGACTTGATTAATGGTGCAGCTAACAATATTAGTCAAGCTTATAATGCTCTAAGCCCCAATGCTAGGTTAGATGTTTGGCTGCTACTAGCACAAGGAATGGAGAACGGAAGCGTGATTCAAGTGCCATCTAACTATCAACTACCTGCTGAAACAGACGAGTTTACAGCAGAGATCAAAAAGCTAGAGTTTGAGCAGCGGGTTAATTTCATGCTGAGTTTGGTACAAATAACGGGTTAGTTCAGTTCTAGAACTCTCGATAGCTTTCTAGATTTAGCGATCGCAAAAAGTAGCAAATTTAGCTAAAATTGACCCTTTTGCTCTACTTCCATACTCTTTAACTTAAGTATTAACCCAGAGATGATAGTCTCTGGGTTGTCTTTTTACTTACATCGGGCGAAAATCTATTCAATAGCACCTTATTTGCAATGTGGAACTACTACTCTTAATTGCGTAGAACCCGTTCTAGTTATAGCTCTTGGCTATCAAATTAGAATTTAAAATAGAAGTATGTTCCCAAATAAACTTTATTTTAAATGAAAATACAGTCATCAGTGCTAGTTCACCTGGGATTCGGAAAATATGTACGCTCAGATCAGGTAACAGCAGTAATACCCATTGAAGAAGAACGCGGGCCTGGACGACGAACTTTCGTTAATATACAGGGTCAAAGCGACCCCATCGTAGCTTCGAGGGCTGAAGATACTATCGTGCGTGACTTAGTGCAGGAACCACGTGAAGTTACCCAAGCACGTCAACAGCAAGAAATTCTCCAAGATTTACTGGTAGACCTAAGCAATGTTAACTCGACTGTGCGTCGCATTAGTCGTGATGAAGGTGGTCTAGATCTCGAACGCTTAGAGCGGCGGATTCGTCAAGTTTTAGAGAATTAGTCAAAATAATTCATAATTGATAATTCATAATTAAAGAATTGCAATTATCAATTATGAATTAATAATTATTTGGTCAAAGAAGGTAGTTAGCTGTGAAAACTAATGATTAGTAATTTTCTAAGTAATAAAAAGCAAATTTTTGACCGCTGGGCATCGAGCTATGATACGCTCTTTCCTTCAGTTATTTATCAAGCCATCCACAAACGGTTACTTTCAAAAGTTGATTTACCAAATCGGCCAAATGTACTTGACTTAGGCTGTGGTACTGGACGCTTGCTAGAACGCCTAGCAACTGAATTTCCTGACTTGCGCGGTACTGGATTGGATTTATCTCCTCAGATGTTACGGGTAGCAAGACAGAAAAACCGCCACCATCCTCGTTTAATTTATATTGAGGGTAAAGCTGAGTCTCTTCCTTTTGCCGACGGTCAATTTGATGCTGTTTTTAATACTATAAGTTTCTTACACTATTCAGAACCAAAACAGGTTTTAAGTGAAGTGGCGCGGGTACTTGCTCCGGGTGGAAAGTTCTACTTGGTTGACATCACCTCCAAAAGTCAGGCAGCATCAGAGTTAGTGGCAGCCTCTCCTGCTAGAATTAGATTCTACAGCCCAGAGAGTCGTGAAGCTCTAGGCTTTGATGCCGGACTACTTTGTTTAAGTCACCACTATTTATTAGGCCCTGTTTTGCTGACGATTTTTGCTAAACCATAGTTAAATAAAGTGCATTAATTAAAATTAATACACTGACATAAAAACAAAAAATTGACCAATAACGAAAGGTCAATTTTTTTGATATTGGGAAGTGTTACGACATTCAATTACACTAAAATTGCCATTCCAGAGGGAGGCAAATCAATCCGCACAGTTGCTCGTGCATCGTTATGATGTTGCACAGCTACAGTTTGGTCGCGTGGTGGATGGCGTAACTGTGAATCACTCCAATCACTTTTGTATAAAAAAGTCATGGTTGAGTTGTGCGGATGCATGAAAGTATCGACTGTCACCTCTGCACCCCGGCCTTCTAAGCCGTGGGTGTTCAACACCATTAGTACCTCTGTGTCAAATAAAATCTGTGACCAAGCAACTACTTCTCCTTGTTTAGGAATCGAGAACGGATAGTTATAAAAGGATGTCTCGCGTAGGTAGTGATGTCCTCGGCGCAATGCTTTGCCTATTTTATCTTGACGGTTGCGAATATGGGCGATCGCAGCTATCCGCAAATAAGTAGGATGGTCAATGTTAAAGAAATGACAGTCTGCTGTTTGAAATGCACCAAAAGCACCACCAAACATTGCTTCCCGGATGTATCTATCTTCAGCAAACCGCCCTTCTTCTGCGCTGTAGTCGTGATAACCTGCGTTGCCGTCAAAAGCCTGTTCTGTCCCATAATATATAGAAGGAATTCCCGGCATAGTTAATTGCACGCCAACAACGTGAGCAACCTGTTCATAAAGGTTAGGGACGTTGCTATATGCGGCAAACCGCTGTTTCCATCCACGGGATAACATATCATGGTCATCCAAAACGGAGACATGGTATAACCCAATTTGACGGTATTTTCCGGCAATTTTATCGTCACTGTACAAATCAAAAAACTGTTTTGGCTGCGCTAAACCCTTGGCCATTGCAGTCAAATCATTTGGGGCGCTAATAATGTCTAGTACTGCGCTCAGGTTGCGACCAATAATATCTATGTATGCACCAGCCATCGTATCAGAAGCTATTTCTCCGGTTAACAGAAAATTATCCTTACCGATGGATTGAGCATATTCACGAATCGCAGTACAGAATTTGCGAGAATCTTCGGGAGAAACGTGCTTAACTGCATCTATCCGAAACCCATCGCAGTCAGATAGAGCAATCCAATACTGATATACTCTCGCTATAGCCGCAATCACTTGATTGTTTTCTAAGTTTAAGTCTTTGAGATCGTAAAAGTCGCCACGGCGGAATTCTGCATTGGGACTCAGTGGGTCTTCCCAATATGACACATCCCACCGGCCAATTTCGCCAGCACGGGTATACCAATCGAGATTTTGAAATTCTTGGGGCCAAACGCCATCGTCGGGGGTGGCGATTTCCGGGATACTTTCCCCATTGTGAGAACGCCAGCCATGAACGGGATAGGGAGGAGAGAAGCGGTAAGGCATTGTACTAGAACTACCACTTTCATCCTGATAAAACCAGTTGTTACCGCTATGGTTGTAGATTATATCTAGGATGACGTACATGCTGCGATCGTGGGCAGCATCAATTAAATCTCTTAAATCCTGGCGAGTTCCAAAGCGGGGGTCAATATCCAAAAAGTTTTGAATACCGTAACCGTGGTAAGTTTCTAAGTCTGGGCGTTGTCGCCAAGGTGGATTCAGCCAAAGCGTTGTTACTCCCAGTCGTTGCAAGTAATCTAACTTACTCTTAACTCCCCTAAGAGTACCACCAACGAACTTGTTACCAGCTGCCATCCAGCTAGCTTTATCTTTGACTTGAAATCTTAATGGGTTAGTGCGGTCAAAAAGTTCTCTTTGATTTTCATCACCATCACTGAATCTATCCGGTAGCAACTGATACAAAATCTGGTCGCGCCAACTGACAGGACTCAGTTGAACCCTTCCACGTGGCTTTAGGTCTGCTTCGGAAAGTTTTTGGGGTGCAAATTCTTCAACTTTAGCCATGAGGATTTACGCATTGATATGAAAATTAAAACATTCACCTCCCATGTTTGGAAAATTACTTTTATTTGTCATGAATCCACAGAGGGATTTGATTATAAAACTAGTCTTTTATAAAGAGTAGCGATCGCGCTTGACACTGAATTGGAAACGCGATCGCTTAAAATAATTTCAGACTGCTGCTTTAAGCAATAGTTTCCCATAAAAAATGGATACTGAGCGATCGCAATCTTAGCAGTTAAGTAGAACAGGGTAAAGAATTAAAGGTTTGTAGTGAGAACTTCAGTTCTCAAAAAAGGACTAAAGTCCTTACTAAGAACTAAATTTCGGCAAGTTTACATTATTTCACATAGTTTGTTTTTTCAAGTCGTTCTACTTAGACAGAAAATGGGGTTGATAATTCTGTTACCTTTTGAGATAGCCATTTATACCAACTATCTAATCCTATTCCTGTAGTTACGGAAACCTGAAAAATCTGAATTTGAGGATTTACTTGCTGAGCATATTCTATGCACTTTTGAACATCAAACTGTACATAAGGTAGTAAATCAATTTTAGTGAGAATCATAACCTCACTAGCACGGAATATATGGGGATATTTTATCGGCTTATCTTCTCCCTCCGTCACAGAGAGAATCACAACTTTTGCTTGTTCTCCCAAATCAAATAAGGCTGGACAAACCAGATTACCAACATTCTCAATCATCACCACTGAATTCAGCGGCGGATTCAATTGGTGTAAACCCCTGTCTATCATTGATGCATCAAGATGACAGCCTGTTCCGGTATTAATTTGGATTACTTTACAACCTGTTTCTTTAATCTTTTGAGCATCATTAGTAGTTTCTTGGTCGCCTTCAATAACACTAATAGATAATTGATGCTTTAAATCATTAATAGTTTTAGTTAAGAGAGTTGTTTTCCCTGCACCAGGAGAACTCATTAAATTTAATGCTAAAATATTTCGACCTTTAAACCATCCTCGATTTTGGGCTGCTAACAAGTTATTTTTGGCTAAAATATCTTGTTCCAAAGATATAGTTGTGCCATGTACTTGAGCATGGATTTGAGATGCTTCTGTGTGAATATTGTGACTATGAGAATGGGTGATAACAGTACCATCAGGTAAAGTGTGGGTATGATGGTGGTGTTCAACGTCACTTGCTTCCAAATTGGTTATTTTGGTTTCGCCATTATCAGAACAACCGCAAGTTACACACATACTTCCTCTATTTCTATTTCCTTAATTTTCAATTCTTCACCAGCGATTAAATCTAATCGCATGCTACCGCATTTACAGATACCAAAGGGTTTATCTAAAGGAATTTCTGCACTACATTGGCAACATCGTCCTAAGCCAGGAATTTCCCTAATTTCTAATATCGCCCCTGCTAAAACTGTATTTTGAGTGCAAATATCAAAACAAAATTGCACAGCATCAGGCATAACAGCTGAAAGTTGACCAATTTCTAATAGAACACGTTGCACTTTTGCCCCTTTAGCGTGTTCAGCTACAATGGCTACAATATTTTGGGTAATTCCTAATTCATGCATATAAAAACTATCAATTATTAACAAATACGCGGCAGTTGTTCACCAACTAACATATCAACAATTCGTTCTGTGCCAAAAGCTGTTTTTAACAAGACAACGCCTGGAGGTGAAGGTATAACTTCGCCAATAATACAAGCATCTTTTCCCGCAGGGTGGGATTTCATAGCTGATAAAACAACTTCTGCATTTTCGCCCGGTACTATTACTACTAACTTACCTTCATTTGCTAGATATAAAGGATCTAAACCTAAAATTTCACAAATCCCTTTTACTTCTTCGCGCACTGGGATAGACTGCTCATACAGACGAATTCCCACATCAGAACTGAGAGCAAATTCATTTATAACTGTAGCTAAACCACCGCGAGTTGCATCCCGCATAGCATGAACTTTTGGACAAACATTGAGAATGGTTTTCACTAAACTATATAATGACTTACAGTCACTTTCTATATTAGTTTCTAAGGCTAATTCACCACGGGCAATTAAAATTGCTGCTCCATGATTGCCCAATTCGCCATTAATAATTACTGCATCTCCAGGTTGAAGATTGTGAGCAGAAATAGTAATTTCTGAAGGAATGACACCAATACCAGCGGTATTAATAAATAGTTTATCTACAGCACCACGATGTACAACTTTTGTATCACCCGTGACAATTTGCACGCCTGCATTTTTCGCAGCTAATTTCATACTCGCAGCAACCCGCCGTAGGGTTTCTACAGGTAGTCCTTCTTCTAAAATCACGCTACAAGTCAGATATAAAGGTTTAGCACCACTAACAGCTAAATCATTAACTGTGCCGTTAATAGCTAATTCTCCTATATCACCGCCGGGAAAAAATAAAGGGTCTACGACATAAGAATCTGTAGTAAAAGCTAGTCTGTCTCCCTGTTTTATGAGACTGTTTAGATCAAAAGTGGCTTGGTCTTCTAATTGGGAGAGAATCGGATTATCAAAATTACTGACAAAGATATCATCAATTAAATCGCGCATGGCTTTTCCACCACTGCCATGTGCGAGATTTATATGAGTATCTTGTACTTTTCCTTGGCGGCGGCGAACTTGTTCTATTTTTTGAAAGAGGGGATTTTGTGCTGAATTAGTGGGATAAAGATTCATATTAAAACGCAGAGGAACGCTGAGGTTAGCGCGGAGTAACGCAGAGTATTTGAAGGATTAATCCAAATAGATACCGCAAGAAGGAAGGGGTTTTCGAGTTATAGGTATCTTTTGTTTTTCAGCTATTTTTTTCTTGGCAATATTAGATAGTCGTCCATATTTGTAGTAAGCTGCACAAGCACCTTCGGAAGATACCATACAAGTACCAATGGGTGTTTCGGGAGTACAAGCTGTACCAAATACTTTGCATTGCCAAGGTTTTAATACGCCTTTAAGAATTTCTCCACATTGACAAGCTTTATGGTCGGCTACTTTGAGATTAGGAATGGTAAATTTAAGTTCGGCATCAAATTGGGCGTATTCGGGTCGAATTTTTAAGCCAGAATAGGGTATATCTCCCAAGCCTCGCCAATCAAAACTATCTCGCACAGCAAAAACTTTGTTCATAGCTTGAAGCGCTGTTGTATTTCCAGCTTTCTGTACTATGCGGTTATATTGATTTTCGACTTCACAACGATTTTCTATTAGCTGTTGCAACAGCATCCAAATTGATTGGAGAATATCTAAAGGTTCAAATCCTGAGATCACAATTGGCTTATGATATTGTTGGGCAATAAATTCATAAGGCTCAGTGCCAATTACCATGCTGACATGACCAGGGCCAACAAATCCATCTAGTTGCAAGTCGGGATTATCTAGCAGTGCTTTGAGGGCGGGAATCACGAGGACGTGATTGGAAAACATACTAAAGTTATGAATTTTTTCGGCTGCTGCTTGCAGGATGGTGAAGGCGGTGCTGGGGGCGGTGGTTTCAAAGCCTAGGGCGAAGAAGACTACTTCTTTACTGGGGTTATCTCTGGCAATTTGCAGGCTATCTAAGGGAGAGTACACCATACGGACATCTGCGCCTGTAGCTTTGGCTTGCAACAAGCTAGTTTTGGAACCGGGAACTCGCATGGTATCGCCAAATGTGGCCAGGATGACGTTATCATTTTGGGAGATTGCGATCGCATCATCTAACCTACCCTTTGGCATCACGCATACTGGACAACCAGGCCCGTGAATTAATTCAATGGCGTCGGGCAGAATTTCTTCAATACCGTACTTAAATATAGAATGAGTATGCCCGCCGCATACTTCCATGATTTTGATTGGTTTTTCTAGTTGCTGGCATAATTTTGCAATTTCGCGGCGTAAGGCTTCAGCTTTTTCGGGTTCTCGGAATTCGTCAACGTATTTCATAGGGATTTAGGAATAGTAGGTTTTACCTATAAATTCATTTCGCTATTTTGTAAAATATTTTTTTTACGAACCGCCAAGGACGCCAAGGAAGAAGGAAAGGCGTGAGTTTGAAAATTAGTAGATTACACTTATTACAAAAGTCCTCATTCTCAACTCTTTCTCTGCGCCTCCGCGCCTCTGCGTGAGGCAAAAACATTTATCCAACAGGTCTATTATTTAATTACTAATAGTTGCTTGTGCTGCTGCTAATTCTTGCAATAATTGTAATGTTTCCGCCGCTTCTTGTTCATTAATTCGATTCATGGCAAAGCCAACATGCACTAGCACCCAATCCCCAACACAAGATTCCGGGGGATGTTGTTCGTCAACAATGCACGCAATATTTACTTGGCGCTTGACGCCACCAATGTTAACAATGGCTAATTTATGGTTAACGTTGGTGATTTCGATAATTTGTCCGGGAATTCCTAAGCACATTATTATTTTCCTTTTTTAAGGATAAACGAACCATAGAGGCACAGAGAACACAGAGAAAATAATTTATGAGAGAAATTTTGTTAAAATATTAAGGATTAAGTCATAATTTGAGCGGCTGTAATGACGGCTTGTCCTAGAGATATACCGCCATCGTTAGCAGGAACTAAGCTGTGTATAAGTACATTTATTCCTAATATTTTTAACCGCTTAGTAACTTGTTCTAACAATACAGCATTTTGAAATACACCTCCTGTTAAGGCTACTTGATTAATCGTATTTTCTTGACAAAGACGATTAACCATTGCTGTAATGAAATCAGCTAAACTTTTATGAAATTTGGCAGCTATAATTGGTTGTGAAATCTGCTGCTGCAAGTCATTGAGTAAAGCTTGCCACATTGGACTTGGGTCTATATAATAAATATTATCTAAAAATCTAAAATTAAAAGAATAACTTACTATTTCTTTATTATTATTTAAGCTGTTGATATCGACTAGTGCTTCCATTTCAATTGCTGCTTGTCCTTCATAGCTACACTCTTCAGGGCAAATACCGATAGCCGCAGCTACGGCATCGAACAACCGTCCCACTGAGGATGTTAGAGGTGAGTTAATCCCTTTTTCCATAAGCTGATTGAGTAGCTGAAGTGGCTTTTGTTTCAAAAATTGTATAATTTCTAAATCCGCATATTGTTGTTGGTAATTATCCCAAACATCAGTAGCTATTAAATGGGCATAGGTATTACGCCAAGGTTGATAAATTGCTTGTGTACCGCCAATCATTGCTACTGGTTGAAATGTTGCTAGGCGCTTAAATCTACGATAATCTGCTAATATAAATTCTCCACCCCAGAGTGTATCATCTGCACCGTAACCCAGTCCATCTAAAGCGATGCCTAAAACTGGAGGCGAATCTAGAGGAATACCATTTTCTGCCATGCAAGCAGCAATGTGGGCATGATGATGTTGGATTGGATAAAGTTTGATTTGATTAGCGGCTGCTAGTTCTTTGCCGAGTTTGCTTGAAAGATATTCTGGATGAATATCAATGGCTATAGCTTCTGGTTTATGCTCAAATAAATTTAAGTATAAATTTAATGTATCTTGATAAGCATTAAAAACCGCAGCATCTTCTAAATCTCCCAAATGTTGAGAAAGAATTGCTTGACCTTCACGCAACAGGCAAAAAGTATTTTTTAACTCGCTACCCATCGCTAAAATCTGCGGCGCATTGTGAAATCCAGGTGGTAAATTAATCGGTGTTGGCGCGTATCCTCTAGCGCGGCGAATTGTTTGTACTTTATCACCAACAACCCTGACTACTGAATCATCAACTCTATTGATAATCTCCCGATTGTGGAGGAGAAAATAATCGGCAATTGTTCCTAATTTATCTCTTGCCTCATCATTATTAATACATTGTGGTTCATCAGAAAGATTACCACTAGTTAAGACAATTGGGCGATTCATCCGCCTGAGAATTAAGTGATGCAAAGGTGTATTAGGTAGCATAAAACCGAGGGCATTTTGCCCAGGTGCAACTGAAGGCGCTATCTGTTTTTTTCCTGTCGCTTGCATTAAAACAATCGGTGCAGCAGTACTTACTAATAATTCTCTTTCTTTATCGTTGACTGTACAATATTCCTCAATTACTCTTAAATCCCGCGCCATCAAAGCAAAGGGTTTATGATAGCGTCTTTTGCGCTGACGCAGTTTTTGCACAGTCGTTTCCTGTGTCGCATCGCAAGCTAAATGAAAACCACCTAACCCCTTAATTGCTACAATCTGACCTTTTTGCAACAGGCTACAAACGGCATCAACATCATCTAGCATGGAGAACATGGAAGCGGTAACAGGTTTACCATCAGCACGTTCTAGCCAAGCTGTAGGGCCACAAGTATAACAAGCTACAGGTTGAGCGTGAAAGCGACGATTTTCAACATTGTGGTATTCTTTCTGACATTCTGGACACATAGCAAACGCAGACATACTTGTATTGCATCTGTCATAAGGAATGGCACGAAGAATACTCAGGCGAGGGCCGCAATGAGTGCAGTTAGTAAAGGGGTAACGATAAAAGCGGCTAAAGGGGTCGAAAATTTCTTGTTGGCATTGTGGACAAGTAGCAGCATCAGGAGCAATTTCTGTTTTAATTGTGTTACTAACGCTACTAGAAATTACAAAATCATTAAAGTTAAATTCACCTTTATAAGGAGTTCGTACCAGTTGATGAATTCTAGCTAATGGCGGACATTCTTGTTGTAATCTAGCGACAAATGTTGTTAAAGCCGCTTCACTACCAGATGCCCGAATTAACACACCCTGTCCATCATTACAAACATCACCATACAACCCACAAGCTTTAGCCAAATGATATACAGTAGGACGAAATCCCACCCCTTGAACAGTACCGTAGACTCTAATTTCTTCAATCGCCATACAAATCTAATTTTCAAAAATTACGAATTACGAATTACGAATTACGAATTAGTATTAAACTGCCACAGCAAAACTCGATTATTTCCAGAATCAGCTACTACCGCTGTTTTGCCAACAATTTTAATTCCATAACACCAATTTAAACTATCTCGCTTTGGTAGTCCAAAGTTGCGATTTTCGCCTTTATTTTGAAAATTTATTTGTCCTGCGATGCCTGTAGCGGGTAATGCCGAGCCATTTGCTATTGCACCCTGCAATGATAAAATTGATTCCGGTTTGCTCCATCCTAATAATCGAGAATTAGCTGTATCCGCAACTACCAACCAATCATCAGCAACTCCCACACCATAAGGCATACTCAAACTACTAGCACTAGGAAAATAAACTCCTTGATTCATTTCCACAGAATTAAAGTTTTTTTGTCCTAACACAACTGCACAAGGGGCATTATTTTCTGTTGGCATTCCTTGCCAAATCATCACGCGATTATTACCTGCATCAGCAACAACCAAATTCTCTCCCCAAAAAGTGATATCGTGACACCAACGCATACTCGCTGCTGTCGGAGAACCACCACCATTTTCGTTACGAGATATCATATCTGGTTGTCCTAATACTAAATCGGCAGATTGACCGTTTTCTGTTGGTAATTGATGCCAAATTAAAACCCGTCGATTACCTGTATCGGCAACAAACAGCCGTCCTTGATGGTAGAAAACACCGTAGGGCCAATGCATTGTATTAGCAGATGCTATTTGGCTTCCCCTATTAGATTCATTATTAAAAAAATTATCTTGCCCTAACACCAAATCTGCTGGAACATTGCTATCTTTTGGTAAGTTGTTCCAAATCAAAACTCGATGGTTCCAAGCATCTGCTACCGCTAAACCCTCCCCACAAGCACAAATCCCAGTTGGGACACTGAGGGTTGTCTTTCCCGGTGTACCTTTAGCATTTTGTCCTTCGTGATAAAAGTCTGGTTGTCCAATTACCCAATCAGCAGGTTGGTTATCTCTAGTAGGTAAATTTTGCCATCCCAATAACCGATGATGTCCTGTATCTGATACCCATAATAGCCCATCAGATAGTAAACAAGCACCACGAGGCCCAAACATTGTCGTAGAACTGGGTGCTAAAGGTATTACTAATTGTTGCGGTTCAAGAATATTACCTAAAATCACCTTCGCGCCCTGAGATGATAGAGGTAATTGGGGAATTACTATGTTTTTTGGTAGCAATGTTTATATAGGATTAATTGTGTTTGGATATGTATGAGAATTATCCAATCTCATTTGCATAAATTAATGTGTATCAACGGTTGCAATTTTGTATTTAAGTTTAATATTACAGTGATTTCCACGTGAATAATTTACTTTGATAATCATAATTTAAAACAATTAGACATCGGAATTCACAGTGCTTTTAAAATCAAATAAATTGGTGTAGAATGTGCGAATTATCAAGTGCGATCGCTCAATTAAAAAATTTGTTATATAATTGCTTGAGTCATAGGCGATCGCAATTTATCACCTATGCTTAAAACCCTCTTAACTCCTATTTTTGCATCTGCACAAAAACCTTATCACCCTTGATTTGTACTGGATAAGACTTTAAAGAAACATCGGTTGCCGTTAAGCATTCGCCTGTCTCTAAATTGTACTGAAATCCGTGGGAAGGACAGGTAAGAATACCATTTTCAATCTTACCAGTTTCTAAAGGATCTCCAATATGAATACAAGCATTACGGTAGCAGACAATATTAACACCTCGACGATGTAAAATTAGTGAATTACCAGCAAAATTTACTGCCAATACACTAGACTCAGGAACTTGATCAATAGTTGCTAATTTCACCCAAGTAGAAGTTACCTGTGTAAGAAATGGACTACTTAAACCAGAATTAGCGCTATTAATAGTAGGAGGCTTATTGACCGCAATTACTTTAGTAATTTCGGGACAATGTTTTTTTATTGCCTGTTCAATCCCTTGAGATAAAGTCAAAGTGGAAGCAGCACAATTACTACAAGTTCCTATTAACCTAACTTCAACTGTATCTGGCAGTCTAATTACCACCAATTCTACATCCCCATTATGGCTTTTTAAGCCTGGGCGAACTTCCTCAAGTGCTGTTTGAACGCGTTGCGTTAATGATGGTTGTGGTGATTTTACTAGTTCATGATAAAGCAGTACTGCATACACCACTTCATCATCAACAGCATGACGCAAAGCTGACATTGATTCTTGCTTGAGGCTTTTAATCAAACGTGTCAATGCTTCTTTATGCAAAGCTTCAATTGACCTTTTTAGCCCTACTGCTACACACCGTTGGCTTTCATCCCACTCAGATATAATTGTCTCAAAGCGGTTGATTTCCTCAACCAATTCTTCAAGTTTAGTCATTGGTTATTTGTCATTCTTCATTGGTTATTAGTTATTGGTCATTGGTCATTGGTCATTGGTTATTTACAAAGGACAAATGACAATTAAAAAGTTACTTCATTTTGAAATCTTTGAGTAGAAATGGCATAATCATACCTGTTACTAAACTAGATAATACTACTGGCAACCAAAAAGGAATTTCGGCTTGTGCAAGTAATACAAGTAGTAGAAAACCAATACTCACACCAATAGCAGTCTGCTGGACAAAATATATAGGGTTACGCAGCAACTTTCCTTTAAAGAATAGCTTGGCAGAAAACCACCCGATCTCTAACATAATTCCTCCTAATAATTTGTTAAAAAACTCAGCAAAACTAGCCCTAAGACTATGGCAGGAATTGCACCAGCCGGGCCAAATAATGCACCCAGCATTGCTGAAAACTGATAACCGATATCTTTCCCGGCTAACAGCATCCCGCCAATAGCACCGCCGATCATAGATAAAGCGGTTGCAATGATTACCCACACTAATTCAGTTTCTATGTTCAACTCTCCAGCCGCTAAACTTGTGAGAAAATCACTCACACTAGGGTTGGTCAAAATATCTCTCATGCTGTATTGCCTTCCTGATTAAACTTAGGAGTTACAAGTGAGAATTTAAATTTGATTCATAACTCCTAACTCATCATTTCTGCTTCTACATCTTGTAGTGCTTGAGCTACTATTTCTGCTTGTTCCATCTGTTGATGTTGTGTGAATATCTCCCAAGCTTCTTGATAGTAAGTATGCGCTTGCAAGAGATTATTAGAGTTACTAGCTTCGGGCTTTTCTGGGTCGTCGGGTAAATTGAATAAAGCGTTAGCTTTGTTGGAAATTGTGTTAGCGTACTCTATGGGTGTATCTTTGGGGTTACGCACTTTTAACGCTTCATTGTAAGCTGCGATCGCCCGCAAATTATTCTCCAGAGGATGGGAACTGACTAAATATTGCAAGGCGTTACCCAAATTGTTTTGCAACATCGCATATTCCCTAGGATGATCAATCAGATTAATATGCTTTAGCGCCACCTCAAATGATTGCACTGCTAACCCCTGACGCAAGTATTCACGTTCCGACGCCAAAGGCATAGAAAGGTATGCGATCGCAATATTGTTGTATAAAATCGCGTATTCCTGCGGATAATCCTGCCAGGTAAACACCCGCAAAGCCTCGTGATAAGCTTGGATGCTGTCCGTTATCCGCGCCAAATTGAAGGGTACAAGCGACTGCAACACCAACCCTAAATTCATCTGTGCCTCTGCCACTTCCTCTGGCAAAGCTAATTGTTGTAAAGTCGGTAGCGCCTCTTCATAACCTACTTTCGCTTGCAGTAACAATTCAGTCCCCACATCCGGTATTGCCTGTAACGTCCCTGCCATCCCCACCTGGGCGCGGGCCTTCAGCAGGGTATACTCCTCACCACACATCTCATAGGCCCGGTAATATAAGGAAACTGCATTACGCAAGTCTTGGGCAGTTTTGGGCTTCTTTTGAAAGCCCTGTGCTATCTCGATCAGCATTTGGATTTTTTCCTCCATCGTTGCTGACTCCGATGCAATAGCCGCGATCGCAGCCTTCACTGCTGAATCTGTAATGCTGGGGGTCATAACTGCCGTACTCTAGCCAATTGGGAAATTGAGTCTTTCAACGCCCATAAAAGATCAAGACACGCTTTACGCGTCCAATCACAGGGCATACAGATTTACGCAGGCTTTGAGTCCTTTAGGCGGAATTCCCCTTTTTGAAACTAGGGACTGGGGACTAGGAAAGAGAGGGGAAAGGGGAAAGGTTAAAGGGTAAGGAACGGGATGGTTCTTCTTCCCTTTCCCCCTTACCCCTTTCCCTTTCACCAATTCCTCATCCCTAATACCCAGTACCCAATCTTCAAACACCCAGTCTCTTTGAATTCAATCAATCAATTTTTTTACTATAAAACACCCTATTTATAAAATTCTATGGGGAAAATGCCAATATTAATGTCAGCTTTAAACACCTTATATTCTTATAATATTTTTTGTATCAATATATAACATATCACAAAAAATTTTTATTGATATATTGACACGTATTGAATGTATTATCTACTTATTTGTCATCAAAAATTAACTATTTATCTATATACTATGCTCACAATTATTTAGAAGTTATTGTCTGCAAATAAACAGCTGTAACCTTTACATAATAAAGCTTATATCCTCAAAATGATTACTTTGTAACTATAGAAATAATGTTGTTAGTCTATATATTATTCAGATTTTTTTAAAAAAGTCTGTTATCCATATAACCTTTTAAGCAAATCTTTATTAGATTTTATTTCTACCTAATGATAATTTTTTATTTAATGAAAGATAATAGAATAAAAAAACATCTTATTTTGGAAAGTAAATATTGATAAACAGGTGAGACTCTACAAACCTGATCACCTACATCATGCATGGTAAACGATAGAAAAACAGATAGCCGATGACTAACGTACTATGGCTGCAAGGTGGTGCTTGTTCAGGCAACACCATGTCATTTCTCAACGCCGAAGAACCGACAGTCTGCGATTTAATTGCCGACTTTGGCATTAACCTACTTTGGCATCCATCTTTGGGACTAGAACTGGGCAACAACTTGCAAACGCTGCTGTGGGATTGTATTTCTGGCACAATTCCCTTAGATATCTTGGTATTTGAAGGCAGCGTTGTCAACGCCCCCAACGGCAGTGGCGAATGGAATCGTTTTGCCGATCGCCCCATGAAAGACTGGCTAACAGACCTCTCCAAAGCTGCTAGTTTTATCGTAGCCGTGGGAGACTGTGCCACATGGGGAGGAATTCCCGCAATGTCACCCAACCCCAGCGAATCAGAAGGCTTGCAATTTCTTAAACGTCAAGAAGGCGGCTTTCTAGGTAAAGACTTCTTATCACAAGCTGGATTACCTGTAATCAACATACCCGGATGTCCCGCCCATCCCGACTGGATAACGCAGATATTAGTAGCGATCGCCACAGGACGCATAGCCGACATTGCTTTCGATGAACTAAATCGTCCCCAAACCTTCTTCAACACCTATACTCAAACAGGTTGTACCCGCAACGTCCACTTTGCCTACAAAGCATCAACCGCCGAATTTGGTCAACGCAAAGGCTGTCTATTCTACGACTTAGGTTGTCGCGGCCCCATGACCCATTCATCCTGCAACCGCATCTTATGGAATCGCGTCTCCTCCAAAACCCGCGCCGGGATGCCCTGTTTAGGTTGTACAGAACCAGAATTTCCCTTCTTTGACCTCAAACCAGGAACCGTATTTAAAACCCAAACCGTCATGGGAGTTCCCAAAGAATTACCACCAGGAGTGAACAAAAAAGACTACGCCTTACTCACAATGGTAGCCAAAGACGCAGCACCACCTTGGGCAGAAGAAGACTTTTTTACAGTTTAGTTCGTAGTAAGCACTTTAGTGCTTATAAAAAACAGGAGAGGAGAAATGACAATTCAATCATTAGACATTTCGCCAGTCGGTAGAGTTGAAGGCGATTTAGATGTCCGAGTTGATATCGAAAATGGGCGGGTAGTCAACGCTTGGACACATGCCGAACTTTTCCGAGGATTTGAAGTTATCTTACGTGGCAAAGACCCCCAAGCCGGATTAATTGTCACGCCTCGCATTTGCGGTATTTGCGGCGGTTCTCATCTGACTTGTGCATCCTGGGCCTTAGATACAGCCTGGGAAACAGAAGTTCCCCGCAATGCAATTTTAGCTAGAAATTTGGGTCAAATTGTCGAAACAATTCAAAGCATACCTCGGTACTTTTATGGTTTGTTTGCGATTGATTTGACCAATAAAAAATACCGCAATAGCCGCTATTATGACGAAGCTTGCAGACGCTTTGCCGCCTACACTGGCAAATCTTACGAAATCGGGATCACAATTTCAGCCAAACCTGTAGAGATATATGCACTACTAGGTGGTCAATGGCCACATTCTAGCTACATGGTTCCTGGTGGTGTGATGTGCGCCCCCACCCTAACAGATATTACCCGCGCCTGGGCGATTCTGGAATACTTCCGCACCAATTGGTTAGAACCCGTGTGGTTGGGTTGTTCTTTAGAACGTTATGAACAAATCCAAACTTATGATGACTTCATGGATTGGCTAGATGAAGACCGAAATCATCGCGATTCCGACTTGGGTTTTTATTGGCGCATGGGTTTAGATATCGGTTTAGATAGATATGGTGCTGGTGTTGGTAAATACGTTACTTGGGGATATTTAGCCCACGAGGACAAATACCAAAAGCCCACCATTGAAGGACGAAATGCTGCTTTGATCATGAAAAGTGGTGTGTATGACAGTTTCGCTGACACTCACACCTTAATGGATCCGTCTTTTACCCGCGAGAATACAACTCACTCCTGGTACGATGAAGGCACAGCAGACATTCATCCAAGCGATCGCACCACTAAACCCACTGCAAATAATACAAAAGACTTCGATAACGCCTATTCTTGGGCGAGTGCAGTGCTTCACCAAGACTTCGGACGTTTGGAAGCCGGCCCCCTAGCGCGTCAATTAGTCGCGGGTGGTAAACATGGAGAATCTTGGCAACACTACGACGGGTTTATCTTGGATGTCTTCAAACGGATGCGTGGTGCTAGCATCCATGTACGTCAATTAGCGCGAGTTCATGAACTGGTGAAATTGTATCGCCAAGCTGAACACTGTTTGCGTGAGTTCAAATTAAATGACCCTTGGTATATCAAACCCATAGAAAAAGATGGCAAAGGTTGGGGTGCAACTGAAGCAGCGCGGGGTTCTCTGTGTCACTGGGTAGAAGTCGAGGGCGGTAAAATTAAGAATTACCAGGTAATTGCCCCCGGTACTTGGAATATCGGCCCTCGTGATGGTGAAGGTAAACGCGGCCCCATTGAAGAAGCTTTAGTAGGAACACCTATTTACGATTCTACCGACCCTGTGGAAGTTGGTCACGTCGCGCGATCGTTTGATTCTTGTTTGGTGTGTACAGTTCACGCCCATGATGCAAAGACGGGTGAAGAACTGGCGCGTTTTCGCACTGCTTAATTGAGGGGGGAGTTTAAACGCATAGGCGCTTCTCTACGAGACGCTACGCGAACGCTTTCCCACAGGGTAGGGGCGCAGCGAAAAGTTTGAGCGGAGGTAAGCGCAGAATTTGCTATGAGTTCATGAATAGCTAATGACTAGTTATTATCTTATTAGTCATTAGCTCATCAAGTATCATTTCAGGCTTCAGAACTGCCACGAAAACGTTTAATAAATTTAGGATTTGCATTTCATCAACATCCTAATCCTTACCATGCCCAGTAATTTTTCTAATAGAAAATTGGTAAAGGTAAGCAGCAGAAATTAACCAAATCCACCAGAATCTTAGTAGGAAAATGTTATAAGTCAGTTTTGGTGTTTTTAAATCAGCAAAGGTTTGTTTAAAACTAGTAAACAACAAAATATAGATTGCAAAAATAGCAACAATTGGCAGAACTGATAGCGTAAGTATTCCGAAATCACGAACAATCAATAATCTCAATTTTGGTAGACTGAGCCATTGCGGTGGATTTGACCACAAAAGTTTTAGCAAAAGCGCATATACTCTCGTCAAAATCAAAAACCATATAAGAGCTAATAGCAATGCAATAGCGGAAATTGCCAAGAACAAAATTAGACCATTATTACCTGTTACGGTTAGAAGAACCCCTACCAAAGAGTAACGCCAGAATTCAAATGCAAAAATTACATTTGCACCCAAGTAGGCTGGTATTGCTAACCTAACCGCCATCATCCACGACTGTGGATAAGGTAGCCAAGCAGAAAACCAACTTATTTTGCTCATAAACTTAATGCTCGTTATAAGTTTTGGATAGGATACTTGCACTAGTTTTTAGCTAGTTTGCAAAATAACGATCATAATTGATGTATAATATATTGTCGCTACGCGTATATGCTGAGAAAACATCAATAAGTGCGTAGGCGTAGCCCGTAGTAGCATTGCTTTTCCCAGTGCAAACAGCTGTTAGTATAATTTGACAGTCCTGACCAGAAGCCATTTGCTACGCCCCACTGTAGGCGATCGCCCAAAAGATAAAATAACAGTATAATCTCTCGCATTTTAACTGCTATATAACTGTAGCGGCTCTTAACCATAGGTTAGAAACGTATGGCGGTTTTTGATAATAGTGCAAGATTCAAGTTTAGGTTGCTTACTTAGACTTTGGCTCAATCTCAAATTCAAGTTTGGAACGGTAGAAACACACATCAAACTCTAAGAAAAAGTTGATCTGTCCCAGAATTAAAGGTGTATTCGCTTTTTTCACCCAGGCAAATACTAATTTAACTGGTGCAAAATCATTAATCTCAGCAGTTGCAAAGAATGGCATTGCTGGCAGATTGCTCAGGTTTCCTGCTAATTGAATAATCGCCTTGCTGTCATCCCAAACTGCACCTAACTCAATACCAATTTTATAAGGCAAAACATTTACAGTTGCACCACTGTCCACCAGTCCAAAAGCTTCAATGGTTTTATCATCCTGACAAAGGCGCAGTGGAATCCGTGGCAAACTATCAAACTCATTTTGTGAAGGGTTAGTGGTAGAGTATTTAAATCGCATTTAGCCAGACTTATTCTGCTTGTTTTAAAGCTTGCATCAGAATTTCACCTGCACCAAACGAATTGTAGGGTGTAGGTAAGTCATAAGTCTTAAATGGTTCGAGAGGTGAAATATCTTCGTTGGTATCCAATTCTTCTGCTAAAATACGGATTAACTTGAGTTTTTCTAGTACAGAAAGTTTCCGCACAGCAGGAAGTAGCTCAGTAAGTGTCATATTTTGCGCTCCATTTCTCCAACTAACCCCACTTACAGCTTACTGGATCTGACGTGCTTGATAGGAGTCTAAAAAATCCGAGCGATCGCTGTGAAATACATAGTTCATTACTCAAGCAGTCGTCTCACTTGAGCTAAAGCCTCATCTCTTGATATGGGTTGTATGGAACCACTCCTAATCTCATCTCGCCGCCTCTTGGCTTCAGTAGTCCAAGCAGCTTGAATAGTGGGATCTGTATCGAATTCCAGACTTTCAATGATTTTTTCTGCCAAAAGCACTCTTGACGCACTAGGCAAGGATAAAATTTCTTCAGTTAGTTGCTCAATTGACCGCATAGCTTGTGGCAAAAAGCTGAATTTTGCTTACAGTGTAACAACAATCTAACATGGCGGCAGGCTAAACCTTGTGTCATGAATCGAGTTTTGGCCAGAGGCGATGAGCTACGCCGACAATAAGACTAAGCTTAGTTTAGAGACTTAGTTTAATCTCATGGAAACCGTAAATATTCATCAAGCTAAAACAAATCTTTATATTATGCCATGATTAGAAATACTAAAGGCATAAAGGAAAAGTTTATGACTATTACTATAGAAGCTGTTTACGAACAGGGGGTACTCAGGCTATCACAGCCTATTCCGTTAGCCGAGGGAACTCACGTTGAAGTCACTGTCATTGCAACTGAGGCTAAACCTAAAAACAAAACTCCTAAAGAAATTCTGGCAGAAATCGCTGCCATGCCCCTAGAAGTTAGCAATGATGAATTCTCTGGTCGCGATCACGATGGGATTCTTTATCCTCCGCGTAGCGCAACATGATCTTCGTAGATACAAGTGCCTGGTTTGCTAGCATTGTTCCTTCAGATACCGAGCATCAGGCAGCATCTTCATGGGTTAATCAGAATATTAAACCATTGTTAACAACAGATTACATTATCGATGAAACCCTAACCCTCTTAAGAATCCGTGGTGAAACTTTACGGGCAATTAGTTTAGGAGAGGCATTCTTTTCCGATAATCTGACGACTATTTATTACCTGACAGAAGAGGATATTCGACAAACTTGGCAGGTTTTTCGTCAGTTCTCAGATAAAAATTGGAGTTTTACGGACTGCGCCAGTCGGGTTGTGATGACTAAACTCGATTTGACTCAAGCATTCACCTTTGATCATCACTTTCGTCAATTTGGATTTGTGAATGTTGTACCTTGAGAGTTATGCGTTAGCGTTGGCGGAGCCTCTCGTAGAGAAGGTATCGCCTCACTCATAAATCTACAACTAGCATTCCAACTAAGCAAAAATTAGAGAGATGCGATCGCCTCCAGCGGGGCGTAGCCCATCGCACCTTTCAAATAAAGAGCAACTGGTAAAACATTGCATCCTCAGATTTATAAGAGAGTCAGGATTTCTACTCCTTCTTCTGTTACAGCAACGGTATGTTCAAACTGGGCAGAAAGTTTTTTATCTTTAGTAATCACAGTCCAACGGTCAGGCAGAAACTTGATGTCACAGGTTCCCTCATTTAACATCGGTTCGACTGTGAAGACCATCCCTGGACGTAATTTTAAACCGCTGCCTCGTTTACCATAATGAGGAATCTGCGGCTCTATATGAAACTGCCTTCCAACTCCATGCCCAACCATCTCTCGCACAACTGAGAATCCATTCACCTCGGCATATTTTTGAATTGCAGCGCCAATATCTCCAATTCTTGCCCCTGGCTTAATTTCAGCGATACCTCGCATCATGCATTCTTGGGTTATCTCAACTAGTTTTCGGGCTGATGCTGAGGGTTTACCAACCAGAAAAGTTTTAGAAGTGTCACCGTAATAGCCGTCTAAAATTGGGGTAACGTCGATATTGATGATATCTCCATCTTTAAGGATTTGCTTGGAATTAGGAATTCCGTGACAAACAACTTCATTGACGCTAGTGCAAATTGAACGAGTAAAAGGGGGATAGCCAGGAGGTGCGTAGCCAAGTTGGGCGCTGATTGCACCGTTAGCTTGTGTCCAACGCTCTGCCTCATCATTTAGCGCTTGGGTGCTAACTCCGGGTTGTACCATTGGTTCAAGATGCTTAAGTAAACTTGCAGCAAGTTGCCCAACCCGGCGCATCTTATTCAATTCTCTAGCGGAGAGCAAGACAACTCCCCGATTTAGTGACGGTTGCAGAAGATTCTCAGCAATTGAAAGCAAATTTTGATTACTCATAACCACATTCTTTTTTACTCATGCTATGCTATGCTCGCACAGCATAGCATAGCGCAACACAGTTTAGCCCACTATTTGTATGCTGGGTATAAAGGAAAAACTGAAAGCAGGCACTTAAAATGGGTGGAAAGACAGATTTAGATAGAGTGGTAGCTTATGTTCCTTCCGAGCGGAAAAAGGAACTAGAGGAATGGGCAGAGGCGGAAGAACGTTCTGTTTCCTGGTTGGTTGCAAAGTTAATTGATAAGGCTTTACAAGAACGTCAAAAGCAGCAAAACCCTTCAAAAGTAGTAAACATAGGCTAAAGCTAGCATTCAAAAACAGCAATAGTCGCTGCTTACGAAGCATTACCAGGTGCTTGTAATGGAACCGCGATCGCTCTACCCAAGTAATGATAATGATTATTTCGGCGATCGCATTTGCTATTTTAGCGATCGCATTTGCTATTTCGGCGACCGCATTTGCTATTTCGGCGATTGCATTTGCTATTTCGGCGACCTCATTTGCTATTTTAGCGATCGCATTTGCTATTTCGGCGATCGCATTTGCTATTTCGGCGATCGCATTTGCTATTTCAGCGATCGCATTTGCTATTTCAGCGATCGCATTTGCTATTTCGGCGACCTCATTTGTTGCATCTAACGCTCTTTTATGTCTCTGAGAAGATAAAAACTCTGTCAGAAATCTTAATTTTTATTACAAGTATTATTTGTTAATACTGAGGCAAGGTCAGCAGGACGAGACAAGTGGGGGCAATGTCCTCCAGATAGTTCTATGGCATCAACCCCCAAACGCTTACGTGCTGCGTAACGTGACCATGTAGGAGAAATTATTTGGTCATCAGTACAAACAATATACTTATATTCAACATCTGGTAAAGTTTTTAGGGGATTGACCTCAAAAATATACGCCATTGATTGCTGCAAACGTCTTTTTGAGAGTGCCCAGCGCATTACATCCGGTTGACAATCCTGATAGAACAATTCCATCAATACCCCTTCATCTGTAAAATCTTTACCAACAGAAACGGGGTTAAACATCTCAGGTTCATCATCAAATTGTTCGAGTTGACTCGGTTTTGGTTCGTAATTTAATGATTTGAGGCTATCAGAATCGAGATTATGAGAAAATTGGTCAAGTGTACTGGTTCCTGGGCATGGAATAAGCGCAGTAACGAATACCAGTTGACGTACTTGATGCGCTTCTGCCACAAGGGGAATAACAGTACCAGCCATTGAGTGACCAACTAGCACAATATCATCATCAGTTTTTGGCAGCGCTTGAAGTACGATATCTGCAAATTGCGATAAACTTGCAGATGCATCTTCAATTGGCAAATCCATTGCTACTGTTTTGTGACCTTGCGCTTTTAAGTAAGGAATTAATAAATCCCAACACCAAGCGCCTTGGAACGCACCGTGAACTAGACAAAAAAGACTCATAGCAATTTTAAGTAAGTTTCCCGGCTTGTGCTGATGTAACTATAATTTACCGCTATCAAGACATCAACAAGAGCGATACCTACGGTGAGCTACGCTAACGCAAAATCACTGTTTTAGCTTGGTAAAAATGTGGCAATAAACTTTTCCACCGCTTTGGGGTCTTGCATCAATTGCTCATTAAGTTGCTTGGCCTGCTCACCTGGGTAAACCTCTTCTATGCCATTAACAACAGCTTGCAGTGCATCGTAAACCACTTCCTCTGGGGCTACTTTGGGATCAGGAAAAGATTTGCCCATGCCAATATCGATAGCTCCTGGTAGCACTCCTACTACCAGCGTTTTCTGAGCCGCCAACTCTGCCCGAACTGCCTGAGTCATTGACAAAACTGCTGCTTTAGAAGCGCCATAGCTGCCATTTAAGGGAAGATTCACCCGCGCCACCATTGATATCATGTTAACGATCGCCCCACCTGCATTTTGTTTCAAAACAGGGGCAAAAGCACGGCACATCATCAAGGTTCCAAAGTAGTTAACATCCATTTCTGCTCTGGCGGCGGACAAGTCAGGTGCAGCAATCAATCCCTGGTTAAGCCCGACACCAGCATTGTTAATCAACAAGTTGACATCTTGACAATTTAGTGATGCTTTGCGAACAGCTTCTTCATCAGTAATTTCCAGCTGAATCGGGATAATTCGCTGCGGATCTGTTGCAACTATTTCAGCAAGCGCCTCCAGCTTGCGAGCGCCAGCATAAATTTTGGCTGCACCTTGCGCTCTCAATCCCTCTACGAAGTATTTGCCTAGGCCTCCATTTGCCCCAGTTACTAGAGCGATTGCACCTAAAACTTCCATGATCTTCCTCCATACGGTTGAGATAGAGATTACTTTATCCCAAAAGTATACTTATACTGACTTTTTGGGAAGTACTTACTTTTTTGTAAGCCTGTATAAGCCTAAAATAAGCTAATCATAATGCCAGAAGAACAAAGTGAAGGCACATTATTTGTGCAAACAACGCTAAAAATTTTAGGTGGCAAATGGAAAATTTTGATTGTTTGGCATTTAAGGGATGAAGCAAAACGATACAGCGAATTGAAGCGATTGATTCCTGAAATTACTGAAAAAATGCTAATTCAACAACTTCGTGAACTAGAAAATGACGGAATTGTTAACCGAAAATTGTACTCAGATGTACCTCTCAAAGTAGAATATTCTTTCACAGATTATGGCAGAACTCTGATACCTGTCTTGAAAGCTCTTTGTGACTGGGGGCAAGAACATCTCAAGCGAGTTATTCAGGATTAGGAAATGGGCATTAGGTGAGAATAACTAATAACAAATGACAAATGACTAATTCTTCAAAACTCGTAGCGTAACACACTAAAACTTCTAGAAACAGTGCGTTAGGCTTGCTTTAATGCACTCAAAAAAACTGAAATTTACCCGGTAAGCTTGTGTCTGATTTAGCGCTACATACATATCTTCCTCGCCTTCCCGAAGCAGCCTTGCAAGAGTTTACAGAATGGTGTGTTTTAGAACAGGCAAAAGCCGCAGGATGTAACTTTACTCCAGATAGAAGTAAGTTAGAAAATTTGCCACCAGCAGAGTATCTCCCAAAACTTATTGATCAGTTCATGAAAGTTAAACCAGACCCAATTAAAGCAGGTTTAGTAGCAGCGATCGCAGGTAAAGAAGCTGACAAACATGCTTTATCTGGTTTAGCAGTTGTAGCTGATTTTGTCTCGCTTTATGTCAAGTATTTAATTCCTAAAGAGGGTATGACTCCAGAAGATGCAGAAGCGATATTAGCTAAAGCATCACAACATCAGTGTGAGAAACTTACTGAAATTGCCAAGAAACATGGTGTAGAGTTATAGTTTCCGATTTAAAATTCTTCAGAGGCTTTGGCTATATTATTAGTCAAAGCCTTTAGTATAGTCTCGGATTTGGCAGATTATGCTAACAACTAAAAATAATCATAGTGTCTCGGACGAACAAAACCAAAACTCTAATTTTAAAAGAGTTTTTGCAACTTCAAGAAAGACTTTACCAAAGATTTTAATCTGACAATGGGAGAGTTGTTTGGTTGCCTAATGGAGTAATCGATTAGGTGTTGCGGTATGAAACTGGGCTAAACTTAGGACATAGAAACATAAAAACCTAGCTTTAACATGAGCTATCACAACATTATTACAATTGAACCAGATAAACGTGGCGGAAAGCCTTGTATTAGAAGAATGCGTATCACTGTGTATGATGTTTTGGGCTGGTTGGCGGCTGGAATGTCTCATGCAGAAATTTTAGACGACTTCCCAGAGTTGACTGAGGAAGACATTAGAGCTTGTCTAGAGTTTGCCGCTGACCGAGAACATCGTCTGATTGCTGTGGTAGGTGATGATTGAAACTACTTTTCGACCAAAACCTGAGTCGGAAGTTAGTTACTCGGTTAGCTGACATTTTTCCTAATGCCAGCCATGTTCAGTTTCACGAACTTACAGAGGCAAGCGATAGCGAGATTTGGGAGTTTGCGAAAGTTCAAAGGTTTTGTATTGTTACTCAAGATGCTGACTTTTCAGAGAGAAGCCGTCTTTACGGTTCGCCTCCAAAGGTGATTTGGGTAAGGTGTGGAAATGCAACCATAAGTAAGGTAGAGGCAATACTTCGATCTGGAGCAGAGGCAATCCAAGAATTAATGAGTAACGAAGCTTTAGATTGTCTTGAGCTTTACTAAGCTTAAAATTTTGATGCGATCGCCTCCGGCGGGGCGTAGCCCATCGCACCTAATCAATAGTGAATTAAAACGCGATCGCCTACCAACAACCTTTGCTTGTGATTATTAGACTTAACCTACTCTATACCAGTACTCATAGATTGGCTTATAGCCGATTCAGATATGGCAACAAATGTCTACTTATTTATTCAACCACTCCTAGAACACCGATTCAGTATTCATGCTTAAACAATTAAATATCATCTCATGCTAACTATTATCGGTTGCGGTAATCTCAATCGCAGTGACGACGCTGTAGGCGTAATCATCGCTCAACGCTTACAAAAATATCTAGCTGAAAATCCTCACCATAACGTGCGTGTGTATGACTGTGGAACCGCAGGTATGGAAGTAATGTTTCAAGCTAGAGGTAGTAAGCAATTAGTAATTATTGATGCAAGTTCAACTGGTTCTGAATCGGGTGCTGTGTTTAAAGTCCCTGGAAAGAAACTAGAAGCTTTAGCGGAACCTAGTTACAACTTGCATGATTTTCGTTGGGATAATGCTTTAGCCGCCGGACGGAAAATCTTTCAAAATGACTTTCCTCAAGAGGTGACAGTTTATTTAATTGAGGCTGCAAATCTTGATTTGGGACTAGAGTTAAGTCCTGCTATCAAACATTCTGCTGATTTGGTTTTTGAAGAGGTAGTTGCACTTATCAGACAGAATATCAACTTTTAGTTAACAGTCCAAAATTCAAAATTGAATCAGGCCCAATCTCGATAAACAGATAGTTCATCTACCCTCATTTCAAAAGGTACGCCTTGACTTTCTGGTGGACAAACACGGATTTTAGCGCTGCTAATAATTCCGTAAAGTAATGTCCCCATTGGCACAATTTTTTGCAAAACACGCCAGTTGGTAACTTGGTCGGGACATTCAATTACTAATGTTAAAGCATTAGCATGGGTTGTGACATACCACCGACAACTAGATAAAAGATTTTGAATCGTGCGATCGCAAGCTTCATAAAAGTATTTGCTAATAGAATACTCTAGTTGCTGCCGCAGTATAATATCAGCAGATGTCGGTTGTATAGGATGTGAATCATCACTATTAAAGTAATACATCTTTCTCGCCATTTCTCTTGAAGTTCCTACTTACATTCCAATTGCTATTCCATAGAGGACATCTTTATTTGTTTCTAATAATTCCTTGGTGTCATCATCATAGTAAGCACCAATTCCACTACACTGAATTCCCAAATAATTACTAGTTAGATAAACTCTCTGTCCCAGAAAACCAGCTATTTGCATAGCAGTTTGGTAATTTAGATAATCAGATACAAAAAATAAAGTTACAGCACAATCTCTGGCGATCGCTTGATTAATGCATAAGTAACCTGTCTTTTCACTAAAATCACCCGACTTAATCAAATGCCTACCTTTGTATAACCCAGGTGACGTCTTCTCCATTCGATGCACAACCGAGAAAATTTCTATCTCCTCATAATTCTCTGTTGGTATTGGCTGCTGAAGCTGCCGCAATATATATAAATAATCTTCTTGAGAAATAGACTGTTTCCGGAAACGTCTAACAGAACGTCTATTCCAAATAGTTTGGTAAAATTTATCCTTGTCAAATTTAAATTGAGGCTGTTCGAGTTTCTGCTGGTGACTCTTCTGCAAAGATGTTACTTGATAAGCTTCTTCAACAAATTGGTTAGCTTCAAAATAATCTGTGCCACAAACAAAAGGAACTTTCAGCCTTAAGTTTCTGACTTTCTTCTCTTGCACTTCACCGGAGAAAGCACAAGCAGTGATAAACTCTTTATTCTCAAATCCTAAATCGGTATTGAGAGCAAGTTTATCAAAGTCAAAAACTAACTGTATGTCTTTGTCGTGGAGATAAGCTGATGCAGCGAACGCACCTAAATGATGCCCGCTATCTAAAAAGCAATATCTCATGCTCCTATTTTTATATTTCCAGCTAGACCTATAATAAACACAACTAATTAAAAAGATGAATCCCTTGATACTTTTACCCGGTATAATATAACTCTCTAAACCATCATCAATTAATTCATAGATAAGGGTTAGACAATTATTCTCAACTTCCAGATGATATATACCATCTACTAGCCCTTGGATGCCGCGAACCTGTACGTAAACTTCCGTAGGATACAGAGCGCCTGCTGATGGATTTACCCGCAGTTTAGAGCAACCATCCTTATAAACTTTCTCAAGGGTAACTGCACTAGTTAACCCGATGAAAGAGTGAATAAGATTATTGAAATCTAATCTTACCCTTCTATAAAACTTTGGATAAACTTTAAATGCAGATGGTTGGGTTGAAGCATCTACATAATTTGGATCAAGTTGTACTGATAAGTAAGAATGCTTGGTAACTTCATGATAGACTTTGCCTGACACCTCACTTTGTGGCATTTTTAAGTATCCTTAAAACTTCCCAATTACTAGCAAAATCTATAGCTTTATAGTCGTCTAAGTTTTTCAAATGCATATTAGGATGATATTGTAAAAGTAACTGTACAACTTCTGTTTTACCAGCCGATGCTGCATACATCAAAACAGTTGCGCCGTTATCATTTTGGTTATCAATATTAATATTGGCAGCAAGCAATAAATGAATTAAATCGTAGTGATTGCCAAAACAAGCAAACCATAAAGCATTGTTGCTTAGGCGTAGCCCGCCGGAGGCATCGCTGTTTCTAGCATTGATATCAGCACCAGCCTCAATCAGTTCTTTAACAACTGCATTAACTCCTTCCCTAGTAGCTTTCATCAAAGCTGTGTCACCATTTTCACCTGGCTGATTTAAAGTCTCAGGATTATAGCCTTTTGCTATCAGCCATTGGATTGTTTCTTCACTCAAATTTTGCCTGCTTGCTTGATTCATAATTGTCCCTTTAATGCTAAAAATTATAATTACTTACCAAGCGTAAATTTACTTGATAAACCTAATGGTAGGTATTAACCACCATTATTAAAAAATGCTATGCAAGTAGGCATTTGAGCTTTTTGATTAGTAATTTAATTGTTTTATAGTGAGCAAATCATACTTTCTGTCAATTTTTAATTCTCACAAAATATTCTGGCAGAAATATTTGACATCACTCCGTAAACACTTTTTGCTAAAGTCTAGATTGATTAGCAAAAAAATTAACTTATTTATATATTATCATTCCGATAAGTTGAAATTATGAATCATTTATAAAGATCTCCAGACATATCTAAGAAAAAATTTTGAAAAATCCTAAAAAAGCAATATTTTTTACAGTTTTATTTTCTACTACAGGGTAGTAACTAATAGTTCATAAAAGTAATAATTTAGGCAATTAGCAATTTATGAGGTATAAATAAAAATAATCATCAGAATTAACAGTATTTAGTAGTCAGTTGTAGAGCCTACTAAATACTAGCTATGTTTATGACTAGCTACATTTAGAGAATTAACCATCAGTACTTCAAAACGCTCAAACCTAATTATTCTTTGTACCAAATCTTATTTTTAATTACACATAAATATTAACTGTATCTCTTTGATATTTATTAAGATATCCTAAATAATTACGGTTTTAAAACCGTAATTTGCTAACGTTATTTAAACGTAAACAACTAAAGAATAGGTAAAAAATGGAAATTAGCGCTCGCAACTCTCTTAAGGGTACTGTAAAAAAAGTTATGCATGGTTCGGTTAACACTGAGATAACTTTAGAACTTGCGCCAGGAGTAGAGCTAGTGTCAATAATCACCAAATCATCAGCAGAAAAGCTGGGACTTGTAGAGGGTAAACAAGCTTATGCTGTGATTAAAGCATCAGATGTCATAGTTGCTGTTGATTGAAAAATAGGCGGCTTACCTTTGTTAGTAAGTCGCTTTATCTTTTTTATTAAATTGCGTTTTTATACACTAGTGCCCTCATCTATTAGAATTTTTGAGCAAGGGATGAGGGTATTAAAATGTATAGTTATAAGTAGGTAGGCACAAATAATTAGAAGATAGTAGTATTACGGCTTCCGTAACGCACCAAAAGCTAGAAATGGTGTGTTATGCGCTTCGCGCTAACACTACAAAGGTTTTATATTTAATTCAACCCCCTACTTAGTTAATTTTAACTATCAGCAATGCGGACGTAAATAGCGCGAACACTTTCCAAATCTATTGGCGAAGATGTATTTCCGACTTTGATAATTAAAGAGGGGAAGTGCTGTTCTAAAGTGATAGTAGTTCCTGGTATCACTCCCATTGAGGTCAGTTTTTTCAATATGGTTTCATCCTGACTTTTGCAGAAAGTGACGATTCCTCGCTCTCCCACTCTCAATAATTCTAATGAGCAGCCAGTGACGCTAAAAGGAGTAAACATTTTAGATATTAAACATAAAGGATGAAGGATGAAGAATGTTGTTCATCCTTCATCCTTGTTTAAACTAAGATTTCAAAGATTGCTAGGGATAGCAGATCAATACTTTAGACGAGATAAGGTTCTTGATGTGTCTTAATCGTGCAATTAGAACGAGGATAAGTAACGCAAAGTAGAGCGAACCCTTTCGACATTTGCTCGTCATCTAGGAAAATTTGATCAGATTGATCAACTTCACCATCAACGACTTTACCAACACAACTAGAACAAGAACCTGCATGACAAGAGAAAGGTAACTCAATACCATTTTCTTCTGCTGCTGCCAAAATGGTAGTTTCTTCGTCAACTTCAATTGTGGTGTCGAAGTTTTCTTTTTTGCTGATCAATCTAACTTGGTAGCTGGCCATTTTGTGATTCTCCTCAAAGGTTATACAATTAGATTTAATTCCCGAAGCTTTTGAGTTTCCCGGTCCTACTCTTTGGGCATTTACGAGAAGCCGCCACAGTGAGATTTGATGCTAACGGAACTAAGAAAAACCTCGATACTAGTGTCTTTCAAAGTCCTAAATAGTATTAGGTACAGGGCGTTGCAGTAGGCGTACAGTCACCAGCTTTGAAGGATTTTCCACAACCACAGGTATCAGTCGCATTGGGATTGATGAACTTAAAGCCGCTCTCCATCACTCCCTCAACAAAGTCAACTACAACGCCTTCTAATAGAGGCGCACTTTTGGCCTCAACGTAAACGAGTACCTTACCTTGCTGGAGTACTAAATCATCGGGTTGTGGTTTGCTGGTGATATCGATCGCATACTCATAGCCACTGCAACCACCATCTTTCACAGATATGCGAACACCTTTAGTTGCGCCATCGGCGTCGGGAGCTGAGCCTCGCAGGAATGCTCGCAGATGAAATTCTGCTTTTTCTGACAAAGTAACGGTCATCAAATCTCCTGAGTTGTAGCGATTGGTTGTTTTGATTACAGGTATCGGTCTTAACTATTTTGTGCAATACTGCTGGGTTCCATCGATTTGGATTGCGCTTGTCTCCAAGGTGCGTTATTACCGCATACTGGACAAGAGCGATCGCGATAAGAACGACGCTTGGCAAACTCCATCCGACTCAAGTCAATTGTCAGCAATTGCGACAATAGAGGTTGACTAAAACCGGTGATTAGCTTAATAGCCTCTAGCGCCGCCAGACAAGCCAGTGTCCCAGAAACAGCACCTAGAACCGAAAAGCCGCGCTGATCCCAATCAGGTTTTTCTGGAAACAGACAGGACAAACAAGGAGTCACACCAGGAATAATCGTAGTCAGGTAAGCTTCCATCCCGTTCATAGCAGCTTCTACCATTGGCTTACGCCAGCGCACACAAGCTTCATTCAGCAAATTGCGCTCCGTAAAATTGTGGGCGCAGTCGAGAGCCATATCAGCAGATTGCACCAACGAATCTACATTTTCCGAGGTGATGTAATCATGAACTGTTTCCACTTGGACATCAGGATTAATAGCGTCCAGAGTTTCTTTAGCTTTAAATACCCTTGGCTTACCTACCCAATCGTCCGTCATAAGAACCTGACGATTCATATCATCCAGCCGCAAGTCACCACCCCGGACTAAGATTAGCCTTCCAACGCCCGCTACTGCTAAGTAAAGCGCCGCCGTACCGCCTAATCCCCCCACACCTGTAACCACAACAGTCGCCGACTTCAAACGCTTCTGTGCTACTTCGCCAAAATTTGGGAGCATCATTTGGCGACGATAGCGTTCTAATTCGGTAGGCGTCAGGTTTACCAATTTTTACCTCCTAATCAGAAGTGATTTCTGTCAGTGTGACTACATTTTTCGGCTTGTCATTAAACACTTTGAACAGCTTTTGTTCATGCGGTGTTGATTCGAGAAATACTTGATAAGCTTTTTGCAAAGCTAGAGAATATTGATTTAGTCTCTCTTCTGGACTTAAATCAGCAGAATTCTCATCAATTTCCTTGATGTATTGAGAAAACTTCTTCAAAATATGTAAACGATTTACGTTCACAAATTTTTGGTCATAAGGCAGGTTAAAAAACTTAAGAAATTCCTCTGTATCTACGAGCTGCTTGAATTCATCAATAGTTCCAGTCATTTAGCATTCTCCAATTTTTTCAGCTGTTGCTTAAGCTCATCTAACTGTCGATAGATTTCATAAGTCGCAGCTGCAACATCCATAAGTTGCTGGTAATCTGTTGGCAGCCCTTCTGCTAAATCATGCAGATCCATTTTCATTTGACCTGCTTTGCTATTGAGGCGTCTAATCTGACCTTTTAATTCCTCAATACTTGTTTCTTTTGCTTGCACCATCAACCACTCCACATTGGATTTTAAATTTTAAATTTTGGATTGGATGATATTGTTTTAATCAAATAGCGATGAAACTAGTGATTAAGACTTGAATCCAAAATCCAAAATCCAAAATTGTTAAAGTTTGCCTACTTCCGGGAAGCGCTTCGCCAAATTAATCCCTTTTTGGACAAAATTTTCTCCCTCTTCTGCTAGTTTTTCTAGCGAGTCAAAGCCAAAGCGATGAGCATCTCGCAAAGTTTTTACAGCTAGCAAAAGACGCCCAGAAAAGACCAGCGCCCAGCCAAATCCTTCATGGCTCAAATCAACCACAACCTGGGATATCAAACCTGTTTCTTGTTCAATACCAGCGGCTACAGCTCGAAAAAATGCCATAATTCGAGCTTGAGTTATCGGATCAACTTCACCTTCAACAGATATTTCACGTTTCTTTTGTTTGCTAACAACAAAAGGTTTGAGAATTAACTCATCCGACCAATTACGGTAAACTCCATAACTATCTTGACCCCGGATTTGTTTAATTAATACCTTGAGGAAAGGCGAGTTCAAGACTTCGGTTGTAGCAGTTCCGTTAACACTATTATTTGTGGTCATACTGTTGCTTCATCTTCAACTTCATCGGCAAAATTTGTGGGTTTTTGCTGTAAAGCTTTACGCAGCCAAGGCGGAGGGTTGCCTTTGAGAGTTTTCACTAGCTTATTTAGGACTTCGCTAATTTCTTCCTCTTCCGATCGCGCCTTAACTGGGGTGACACCTTTCTTGATTAAACGAGCCGCTGCACTTCCACCAATTGCTGTTACGTAAACAATCGTACAGTCAACTATTGCATCAAGTTTTGGTGTGATTTTGTCCTCGTTACCATCTTCTTTCAAATCGCCTTCAAAATTGAGGGTTTCTAAGAAGTGATATCCCTCATCGGAAATTTCGTAAACATCAATCATTCTTGCCCATCCGAAGTGAGCATTAATATGAACTCGGTCACTTGTCGTGAAGGCAATTTTCATCCTAATTTATCCTTTGTCTACCGCTTTGCGAAGTCCAGGGTCAAAAGTCCAAAGTAATTAACTTTAATTAATGACTCTTGACTAATGACTCTTGACTTTTAACTAATGACTCTTCTTGTTCTAAAAATAGGTTGCCAATACCAAACAAAAGCTCCATTGTGCCTCGGTAGCCTACTTTGGTAAATTGACCATTACCTAAGCGGTCATAAATGGGCAAGCCTAGACGATATAAAGGAACCGAAAGACGTTTAGCGATCGCACCCAAATTCGAGTTACCAATCAGCAAATCAGATCCGGCTGCCAAACTCTCAAAGTCTTCTAAGTCGCCGATGGTGACGCTTTTAACCGGGAGTTTTTCTAGCAATGGCGATCGCGTGGTTGTCACCGCAGCATGAATCTGACTTCCCATCGATTGCAGGAAACACACTGTTGACCACAACAAGTCTGGTTCTAAGGCTAGGGAAACTCGTTTAGCACCAAAGTAAAAGTGAGTGTCTAGCATCGCATCTTGCAACTGACGGCGTTGGCGACGGTATTTTTCCGGGACGCTATTACCACTAAGAATCGCCAATGCTTGCAAGAAGTCGTCCACTGGTTCTAATCCAGTCAGTTCGCCAAACACCTCATAAGGTGTGCCAAATCGTTCTTCCAGAATTTTGGCTGCACCTCGCATACTCTCACCTAATGCCAAGGTGAAAGCAGAACTACCTACTTGTCGCAGTTGTGCTAGGGTCGTACCGCTGACTGTGACAGCACTATAGGCATCCTCTAAGTGTCCATCTAGAGAAGCACCAAGGTCAGGTACAAAGATGGGCACTAGTCCAAAGGCTGTTACCATCTCTTTGACTTCCTGTACATCACCTGGTGTGAAGGCAGAACCAGCCAAAATCGTTACTTGCTCAGTTCTGATTCCACCCGCGCGAGGAATTTCCTGGACTATGCTCTCGACAGCAACAGCAAAACCATCCTGCAACGCACCTTTAAAATCTGGGGTAGGGGCAAAAACGATCGCCAAATCATTCAATTCAGGATGGCGATCGCGAATCTCTTTGAGAAAGCCCTCAATGTCATCCCCTCTGGTTTCAGTCAACCCCGTGGTGCATAAACCAATAATTTCTGGGTTGGCCTTTTCTACCAGGGTCAGGATTGCCTGTTCTACATTTTCTTCACCACCCAAGATGGTAGTGACTTCCGTCATCGCTGTCGTAGCGAGGGGAATCGCTTCCCGAAAATGCCGCACCAAGACAACTTTGGCGAAAGCAGTACAACCTTGAGAACCGTGGAATAAGGGCATCGTCCCTTTTAATCCCAAAAAGGCTAAGGTTGCACCCAAAGCTTGACTTTGCTTGAGGGGATTAACTGTCAGTGCTTTGTTAGGAACATTAACGATCGCCATTAAACTTCCTCCTCGTCCCAAGGAGCGGGTTTGCGTATTTGTTCCCAAATTGGGCTATACAAAGCTTCGTACAGTTCCCGTGCCATCTCGATCATCCCCACATAACCTGCATAGGGATGGTGGCGTTCTTGGTTGATATCAAGGAAAGGAATCCGAGCTTTTAGAGCAGTGTATTGGTTGCGTCCACCAGCAATCAGCATATCTGCGCGAGTATCTTTAACCAGCTGTAGCAATTCTTGAGCGTTGCCCTTCTCTAACATGATGCCATCGTTGCCGATTAACTTCTTGATTTTGGCTTTATCTTCTTCAGTGCTTTTTCTAGTACTGGTAGCAACAACTTCTATCCCTAAGTCCTTAGCAGCCGAGATAATCGACCAACTCTTGACACCTCCGGTATACAGAACAACCCGTTTACCTTTGAGTCGGGCGCGATAGGGAGCTAATGCCAAATCTAGAGCCGCAGTTTCTTCTGCAATCAGCTTTTCTGTCCGCTCTTGTAAATCAGGATCACCTAATTTAGCAGCAATATTTCGCAGACAGCGATTCATATCATCGATGCCGTAGAAAGACTCTTCAATGTAGGGGATGTTGTAACGCTCCTCCATCTTTCTCGCCATGTTGAGCAGCGCTCGTGAGCAGATCATCACGTTGAGCTTGGCACGGTGGGCGTAGCGAATTTCATCGTAGCGAGCATCGCCCGTAATTTTGGAAAGAACGCGGATGCCTAATTTTTCTAACAGTGGTGTTACTCCCCACATTTCCCCGGCGATGTTGTACTCGCCGATTAAATTAATATCATAGGGCGTAGTAAATTCTGGTTCTGCTGTACCAACAACATATTCCAGCAAAGCTTCACCACCAAAACGGTTCCCCAGATTTTTGCTACCAATGAATCCTGGAGCAATTACTGGGATAACAGGAGTACCGATTTTCTCAGCAGCAGCTTTACAGACAGCATCAATATCATCGCCAATCAGGGCTGTAACGCAGGTAGCGTAGACAAACACCGCCGCCGGTTGGTAGCGCTCTTTGATTTCCAGAATCGCTTTATAGAGCTTTTTTTCGCCACCGAAGATGACATCGTTTTCACCCAAGTCAGTCGTAAAGCCCATCTTGTAGAGTTGGGGCCCAGAGGAGAGACTACCACGACTGCCCCAGGAGTTACCAGCACAAGCGATCGGCCCGTGAACTAAATGAGCCGCATCTGCGATCGGTACAAGGGCAATCATTGCACCATCAAAAGCACAGCCCCCTTGAGCCGCGCCAGGTTGTGCTTGTTGTGTGCAAGACTTGTTTTTCTTTTCCGTTTGTTTGTGCTGATTATGCTCGCATCCTGACTCACTGAGCAGCTCGTTAATTTTGCCTTGGGTGATTTTCATCTCTCTTCTCGTACTGAATGGCAGTTGTTCTTTGTCATTTGTCCACTGCTTAAAAGTCCAAAGTCCAAACTAATTAATTTTGACTCTTAACTCTTGACTTTTGACTCTTGACTTTTGACTCTTGACTAATAACTAGCAAATGTATTTTGTGACATCTTCGCCACATTCATCGGCGAGATAAGATAAAGCACGGAAACGCAATCCGACAAATTCGTTATATAAAGGATTGAGTTTACACAGTGCTGGAATATCGAAGATTCGCCCAAATAAGTTAATTTTTCGCTCAAAGGGACAACAACAAGGAATTGTTTGGCAAATTAGATGAGCGATGCGATTATGTTTAACCTGAATTCCATCTACCAAGCGACGCAAAGGATTTAGGATATCGAATGAGCCAGATTTTTTATGGTTAGGTGGATGGTAATTAGGGTGTGGGTGAGAGTGAGTATGAGTATGAGTGTGATTTATAGATTCCATAATCAATACCTTCAGGTAAATGCTAGAAAGAAAAAGGTGGAAATAATTCATAATTCATAATTATGAATTATTCCCCGCCCTTTATTGGCACGCTGCGAGTGAATACAATTCCTAACGAATCAAGTCGTAGGAAATATCAGTTTTGGATGGGATATTGGTGTTGCGATCGATTTCTTCAAACAGGGTATTTACAGTCCAGTTGAGCAGGTTGATCACACCTTGATAGCCGATAGTAGCGTAGCGGTGCAGGTGGTGACGATCCATGATGGGATAGCCAATTCTCACAAGAGGAGTCTTGGTATCGCGCCACAGGTACTTACCGTAGGTATTACCGACAAGGAAGTCTACGGGTTCGGTGAACATCAATGAACGCATGTGCCACAAGTCTTTACCAGGCCAAACAGTTGCATTCTTACCAAAGGGGCTAGAAGCAAGCAGTTCTTTCATTTCTGCTTCAAATACTTCGTTGCTGTTGTGAACCAAGATATGCACAGGTTCAGCACCCATTTCCAGCATGAAGCCTACTACGCTGTAAACTAAATCTGGTTCACCGTAGATAGCAAAACGCTTGCCGTGAATCCATGAATGAGAGTCAGTCATGGCATCAACTGCCCGACCGCGTTCAATTTCCAATTCTTCGGGAATGGGTATACCACTCAGTTCGCTGAGTTTCATCAAGAACTCATCAGTACCCTTAATACCCCAAGGACGGGAAACTGAGGTTGGTTGCTTCCACTCTTTTTCGATGTATTCGCGGGTTTTGGGAGTAGAGTGTGCTTGCAGAGCGATCGTTGCTTTAGCATTAATTGAATCTGCCGCATCTTCTAGCTTTGTACCACCTGGATACATATCGAATTCACCTGTGTTTGGTGAATCCAGGTAGTCGCTGTTGTCGGCTAGAATTGTGTAGTCAAAGCCGAACAAGGAAGCAATCCGCTTGATTTCTCGGTTATTGCCTACGTAGGTGTCAAAACCTGGGATGAAGTTGATTTTGCCATTGCTGGTTTCTTTCTTATGACCTGCTGTCAGGTTAGAAAGAATTCCCTTCATCATGTTGTCGTAACCAGTGATGTGGGAACCAACAAAGCTAGGAGTGTGAGCGTAGGGTACTGGGAAATCTTGAGGAACTGAACCAGCTTGTTTAGAGTTATTGATGAAGGCTTGTAAGTCATCACCAATTACTTCTGCCATACAGGTGGTGCAGACAGCGATCATCTTGGGCTTGTAGAGTTGGTAGGAGTTCGCCAAGCCGTCAATCATGTTTTGCAGACCACCAAACACGGCTGCATCTTCAGTCATTGAAGAAGATACACCAGAGAATGGTTCTTTGTAGTGACGGGTTAAGTGGGTGCGGAAGTAAGCAACGCAACCTTGAGAACCTTGAACAAAAGGTAGAGTGCCTTCAAAACCAACAGCAGCAAAGATTGCTCCTAATGGTTGGCAGCCTTTAGCAGGGTTAACGGTTAAAGCTTCACGAGCGAAGTTCTTTTCACGATAATCCCAACCCTTCGTCCACTCTGCAACCCGTTTTACTTCTTCGGGGTCGTGACCATTTTCAAATTGCTTTTTGTTTTCAAATAGCTGTTGGTACTCCGGCTGGTGGAATAGCTCAACGTGGTCTTGAATTTTTTCTGGATTCTGAGGCATTTGGTGGATCTCCAAGCTTGCTGTATTTTCTAGTCGAGGAATGAGGACTTGAGGTGGGAGTCGCTAACAAGAGTTGGGGATGGGGAGTGGGAAGTGGTGAGTGTTAATTCCCTACTTTCTACTCCCCCCTGGGGCTAAAACCCCAGGCTATCCTTACTTCTCTCTCCCTTTTACCTAAACGGCAGCCTTAGCTTTAGCTTCAGCTTTAGCCTTAGCCTTTTCATTCCAAGGAGCGCCGATTAATCCCCAGGTTGGGCTGTTGAGCGCCAAATCCATGTCACGAGCGAAGATGGCAAAGCCGTCATAACCGTGATAAGGGCCGGAGTAATCCCAAGAGTGCATTTGACGGAAAGGAAGACCCATCTTTTGGAAGACGTACTTCTCTTTCACACCAGAAGCTACTAGGTCAGGCTTCAGCGCTTTGATAAATTCCTCGAATTCGTAAGCGGTAACGTCGTCATAAACGATAGTGCCGTTTTCGATGTAGTGAGTGGTACGTTTGTAGTCGTCGTTATGAGCGAACTCATAACCTGTACCAATCATCTTCATGCCCAAGTCTTGGAAAGCTGGGACAACGTGGCGAGGACGTAGACCACCAACCATGATGGCTACAGTCTTACCATCCAAGCGGGGGCGATACTTAGCAACTACCGCATCCATTGTGGGCTGATACTTGGCGATGACCTTCTCAGCGTTTGCTTGGATTGTCTCGTCAAATTTAGAAGCAATTTCCCGTAAAGATTCAGCAATCTTGGTGGGGCCGAAGAAGTTGTATTCCAACCAGGGTATACCGTAAGCTTCTTCCATGTGACGGCTGATGTAGTTCATCGACCGATAGCAGTGGATGAGGTTCATCTTCACGTTGGGGGTCATCAACATTTCGTTGATTGTGCCATCACCTGACCATTGAGCGACTACGCGCAAGCCGATTTCTTCTAGGAGGATGCGGCTAGCCCAAGCATCTCCACCAATGTTGTAGTCACCAATGATGGCTACATCATAAGGAGTACCTTCAAACTGTAGTGTGCCGTCTTTTTTAGCTTGGTCAGCTCTTGTGAATACCCAGTCGCGAACCATGTCGTTAGCAATGTGGTGTCCCAAGGACTGAGAAACACCCCGGAAGCCTTCGCAACGTACAGGAACAACTGGCTTGCCAATTTCTTTTGATGTCTTGCGAGCAACAGCTTCGATGTCATCCCCAATTAGACCGATGGGACATTCAGATTGAATGGAAACACCACGGTTGAGGGGGAAAAGTACATCTAGTTCTTGGATTAGCTTGACGAGTTTCTTGTCACCACCAAAAACGATATCTCGTTCTTGGAAGTCAGAGGTGAAGTGCATTGTACCAAAGGTATCAATACCTGTAGTACCGATGTAGTAGTTACGACGACCAGACCAAGACCAGTAACCACAACCTACAGGCCCGTGGCTGATGTGGATCATGTCCTTGATAGGGCCCCAAACCACACCTTTAGAACCGGCGTAAGCACAACCACGAGCGGTCATGACACCAGGAAGGGATTTGATGTTAGACTTAACGCCGCAATCGGACTTACCTTCTTCGTATACACTTAAGTGCTTTTCCCGCTTTTTCTTAGCTTTATCGGGATAAGCGTCTAGAACTTCTTTAATTAGTTCTTTTCTTTCTTCGATGATGTTTTGGTTTTCTGGAGGTGTCATACTTAGCCTCTGTGACTCGTAAGGATCAGGCATAGGGGGACTAGGAGTCCCCTCTAAGGTTAGGGGGGGAGATGCAGGAGAGAGGATCAAAGGTCAAAGGTAAGATTGAGATTCTTCTTTTTTCCTTTTTCCTTGTGCTAGAGCATTATTTCTTAGCAGCGACTTAGACTACAGGAGCTTCAGCAGCAGTCTTACCAACCAACTTGGCAGCATTTTCATCGCTTTCGAGAATACCGAATTCAATCAACAATTCTTCTAGTTCTTCCATCTCGATGGGTGTAGGAATAGCTAGATTCTTGTTGTCGATAATTTTCTGAGCCAAAATCCGATATTCGTTAGCTTGGTTGCTTTCAGGTGCGTACTCGTTAACAGTCATCCGGCGCAATTCTGCGTGTTGAACAATGTTGTCACGGGGTACGTAGTGAATCATTTGAGTGTTCAACCGTTTTGCCAAGGTTTCGATCAGTTCGATTTCTCGGTCTGTATTACGGCTGTTACAAATCAAACCACCCAAGCGCACGCCACCGGTGTGAGCATACTTAAGAACACCACGAGCAATGTTGTTAGCAGCGTACATCGCCATCATTTCACCAGATGTAACGATGTAGATTTCTTGTGCCTTACCTTCGCGGATAGGCATAGCAAAACCACCACACACAACGTCGCCTAATACGTCGTAAGATACAAAGTCTAGGTCTTGGTAAGCACCGTTTTCTTCTAAGAAGTTAATGGCGGTAATAATACCACGACCTGCACAACCTACACCGGGTTCTGGCCCACCAGATTCTACGCAACGAACGTTGCGGAAACCAGTTAGCATTACTTCTTCGATTTCGATGTCTTCTACTGCACCACGTTCTGCGGCGAGGTGAAGAACGGTTGTTTGAGCCTTGCTGTGCAACATCAAACGGGTGGAGTCAGCTTTAGGGTCGCAACCGACGATGAGGATGCGTTGACCCATTTCTGCCATAGCTGCTAAGGTGTTTTGGGAGGTGGTAGATTTACCAATACCGCCTTTACCGTAGAAAGCTATCTGTCTAATGTTTTCGTCTGTCATGGTTTGTGTTTTCCTGCAATTGGTTGGTTGGTGGGTATGCGCGTTTGTCAGTTGCGTTCACGCCAGTTGAGCGACAGTAGTGAGCGCGTGTAGAGCATCGTTGGTAGCGTTGGCATAAATGCCTGCTGGGGGCGATCGCTCCACAGCTAGAATTATTGAAAGCAAGTACATCTATTTCCTGGTTAAATTTCTTTTCTTTTCTTTTTGTCTTTGAAGTTCTGATCGCCGGTTTCCGGCGATCAGACTTCTCTCTTTGTCCTCTGTCATTTGTGCTGACAAAGAACAAAGGAAATTACGCAATTTACAAATACGTCATAATGTGTTTCAGATGGAAAGACCAAGTAGGACTTGACGTTGTTATTTGTCAACAATCAATGCGTAAGTCCTATTACTTGTTTAAAATGGCGCCTTTCAGATTTGAGACGCGCTCTAGTGCAGCGGTTGTGTCCTCTGACGACTCTCCACGCACAGCCATTGCTTCACTCAGGTGCTTGGCGATCGCATCGAAGTGTTGTTGCTGTAAATTCATACCTGCGTGTGTTTTGTCCATTGGACGACCGCCGTATTGCTTTGGCCCCTCAAAAATCTGAGATAAGAAAGCAACTAGATGATTACGCTGCTTGACCATATCTGTACCAGCAAAGATGGGATTGAGGAGGCTGTCTGTTGCAATGCGTTTGTGGAGTTCATCTACTATTTGTTCAATAGCTGGTTGTCCGCCAAGTTTGTCGTACAATGTGCTCATATCCTGTTCCTTTGAAGCGAGTTGGATGATGAAATTCGCAAGTAGGCGCTTAATGTTTTTGCCTATATGCTGTTAGCCGTAGGACAGATACCAATTCGTAATTCGTAATTCGTAATTCGTAATTCGTAATTAAGAAAGTTAGATTTTAATCTGTAGCTTTCTTTTGGCGAATTGGTATGAAGCATTGATGAGAAGACAATTATCCGGTTCAAATCCTACTTTCTGTTCTTGGCTGATGCATATTAGGGCGTATTTGTAGAGTACGTTAAGTCCTACAGCAATTCCTAAACTGCTTCGACTACAAGGTTCTTGCTGACACGATCTTGTAATCTTGCTTCGATCGCAATCTTCAGAGTTGCTGTACTACTAGAACAAGAACCGCAAGCACCTTGCAACAAAACTTTCACGCGAAGTACGTCCCGTCCCGCTTCGCTAACGCCTTCTACGTCATACAGTTCTACATCTCCACCATCGGCGATGAGAACGGGTCTGACTTCTTCATCCAGAACTTTTTGAATTAGAGCAATTTTTTGGACGTTGGTTAGCGATAGTTGCGATTGCTGTTTAGATGTAGCAATATCTGTAGCAACTTTCAGGGCATAATTGTTAAGCGCAGGTGCAGCAGATTCCTGTTGTACTGCTTTGATAATATCATCGATATTGGCTAGACAAGAACCGCATCCGCCACCAGCTTTGACGTAGTTTGTTACCTGTTCAGCATCAGTGAGATTATTTTCTAGAATCACGCGGCGAATCTTAGACTCACTAATACCAAAGCAACTGCAAACTAGCGCTCCTTCATCATCGTCATCATGGGTAGCTAGAGGAATGCCACGATAATTATAAATCGCTGCTTCTAGCGCTTCTTGCCCCATGACAGAGCAGTGCATCTTTGCTTCTGGCAATCCACCCAGGTAATCTGCAATGTCTTTGTTGGAAACTTTCAAGGCTTCATCGAGAGTTAAGCCTTTGATCATCTCGGTTAATGCACTAGAAGAAGCGATCGCACTGGTGCAACCAAAGGTTTGAAAGCGAGCATCTAGAATTTTATCAGATTCTACTTCAACTTTTAGGTGCAATCTTAAAGCATCACCGCAAGCAATGCTACCTATTTCTCCAGTTGCAACTTTAACTCCAAGTTCATCCGTTTCTTCGATAGCTCCCTGATTCTTGGGATCGTAAAATAGTTCTAATACTTTATCTGTGTAGTCCCACATATTAAGTTCCGAGTGCTGAGTGCTGAAGTGCGGTAGCGGGGCGTTTAGCCCGTGATGAGTGGGGAGTAGTGAATATTGAAATTGTCTATTCCCTATTCCCTAATTAGTGATGCGCCAGTGCTTGCTCCTGTTCTTGTAACCAACCCGCATCATCATTTTTGAAGGGTGATAGGGCGCGTAAACGTTCTACAATACCGGGCATGACTGCGATAACTTGATCGATTTCGGCTTCTGTGGTGTAGCGACAAAGGCTGAAGCGAATGGAACCGTGCAAAGTGGTGTAGGGTAAGCCCATAGCCCGGAGAACGTGGGAAGGTTCCAAAGATCCAGAAGTGCAAGCAGAGCCAGATGAGGCACAAATACCGTATTTGTTCAAGGACAGTAGTATAGCTTCACCTTCGATGTACTTGAAGCCGATATTGGTGGTGTTTGGCAATCTCTGCGTAGAGTCACCATTAACGACACAATCGGGAATTGTAGCGAGTAAAGTTTGTTCTAGGCGATCGCGCAGCCTTCTTTCTCTCTTGGTTGCTTCTTCTAAATGTAACAGTTCCAGTTCAGCCGCTTTGCCTAGGGCAATAATTCCTGGAACATTCTCTGTTCCCGCCCTACGTCCGCGTTCTTGATGTCCCCCAATCAACAAAGGACGGAACCTGACGCCACGCCGCACATATAAAGCACCAATTCCTTTAGGTGCGTGAATCTTATGACCAGACAAAGTTAACATATCTACGGTGCTGGTCTTCATATTCAAAGAGAGTTTTCCCACTGCTTGCACCGCATCTACGTGGAAAAGAGCGCCATACTCTTTGACTCGCAAGCCAATCTGTTCAATGGGGAAAATCGTGCCGGTTTCGTTATTGGCGTACATAATTGTCACCAAGGCAGTGTTACCCGTTAAGGAAGCTTCTAGTTCATCTAGATCCAACTGCCCTTGATGATTTACTGAAAGATAGGTAACACTATAACCTTGGGTTTCTAGTTGTTTGCAGACATTCAGCACCGCTGGGTGTTCAACTTGTGTGGTGATGATGTGTCGCTTTTCGGGTTGCGCCAACAGTGCGGCTCGAATCGCGGCGTTATCTCCCTCAGTGCCACAACTGGTGTAGACAATTTCTGACTCATCGGCTCCCAAAAGGGCTGCAAGTTGTTCTCTTGCTGTTTTCACTCCTTTGCCGAGTTGTCCACCAAAAGTATGCATACTAGAGGGATTACCATAATAGTCCGTCAGGTAAGGCAACATCGCCTCTAAAACTTCCGGGTCTACCTTGGTGGTGGCATTATTATCGAGATAGATGCAGTTCTTTTGCATTGTTTCCAATTTGATTTCACAAGAGCCAAGAATTTGGGAATGGGGAAAGGGGATGATTACCAGTGTCCTTTAATCTTTACCCTTTACCCTTTGCCCTTTAACTTTTGAGTTTTAATCAAGCTTCTGCTCCGATTACTTGGTGTTGACGCTTTTGCAACTGTTCAGAATATTTTTGAGAATAACAGTTAAACCAACGCTCCCAGTAATCTTCTTTATTTGTTAACTTTCCAACTACACGGTTGTAATTGGCAAACCAGCCTTCCCAGTAATCGCTGGGCTGATTGACGCAACCATTACAGGTGGGACAACCAGCTTTACACTGAGGCACAGTATGAATACTACCAACGCAGTTTGTGCAAAGTTCGGGGTCAATCCAGTGCTGTCCGTCAACTATTTTAACTGCATTAGTAGGACAGACAGACAAACAGAGATTGCAGGAAATACATTGGCTAGTAATTTTGTAAGCCATGATTATTCTCCTTTTTTGGGTATTGGGGATTGGGTACTGGGTACTGGGTATTGGGGAATGGGTACTGGGAAAACTCTTGCCCAGTCCTAGCCCCTAGTCCCCATTCCCTATTCCTTAGCTCCTAGTCCTTCTACGTATTGCTCGTAAAACTCCAAAGCAACCTTTTCAATTACGTCGTAAGCTTCAATAGTCTGTATGCCAGCTTCTTGCAATTTTTCTTGGGGACAGTTACCAATCTTGGAAACCAAAACTGCTTTGCAATCTGCGATCGCTTCCATAATATGCTCAAAAGTGGCTTCCTCACCGTATCCACCTTGACAATACTGGTCAATCTTGCGATGACTGACAAAGCGAACTTCGTTGCCGTCCACTTCGTAAATTTGGAATTCTTTAGCATGACCGAAGTGCTGGTTAACCAATCCGCCGCCTTTGGTTGCTACTGCAACTAGCACTTTAGGATTGTTAGCAAATTTCTTGCCTGTGCGTGCCTTTTCTTTGGCTACTTTAAGTTCTTCTTTAAACTTCTCAATACCTTGGTGTACTTCTTGACGCTTTTCGAGGTCATATTCTGGGGACATTTCCAAGAATTTATCTTTGCTAAATTCCTGGCTGCGATCTTCTCCCAACAATCCGACTGCATCGGCTCGGCACTGACGGCAATGGCGCATCATTTTCATGTTGCCAGAGCAATTGTCTTGAATTTCCTTGAGTTCCTTAGTTGAAGGGCCGCGCTGACCGCTTAAGCCGAAGTGTGTACCATGTTCCGGTGCAGAAATCAGCGGCATGATGTTGTGCAAAAATGCCCCATTCTCACGAATGAATTTATTCACTTCCACCAAATGCTGGTCATTAATTCCCGGAATCATCACCGAGTTGACTTTGCACAAGATGTCTGCTTCTTTTAAGGCTTGCAATCCTTCCATCTGCTTTTCGAGCAGAATCTTGGCTCCTTCAACGCCTCTATAACGCTTGCGTTTGTAGTGAACCCAAGAATAAATCTGTGCGCCGATTTCTGGGTCGATGGTGTTTAGGGTAATCGTAACGTGATCTATATTTAATTGTTTAATGCGATCGATGTATTCGGTCAGCATTAAACCATTGGTTGATAGACAAAGCTTGATATCCGGTGCTTTGTCTGCAATCAACTCAAATGTGCGGAAAGTCTTTTCTGGATTTGCCAATGGGTCGCCAGGGCCGGCAATTCCCACAACTGTCATTTGGGGAATCTTGCCTGCAATCACCAAAGCTTTGTGTGCTGCTTCTTCTGGTGTTAATAACTCGCTAACCACTCCAGGGCGACTTTCGTTAGCGCAGTCATATTTACGATTACAGTAGTTGCATTGAATGTTACAGGCTGGAGCAACTGCAACGTGCATCCGGGCGTAGTGGTGATGGGCATCTTCGCTGTAGCAGGGATGTTTAGCAATACGTTCTTGGAGCTTTTCATCCCTTTCCACGGTGGCGCTGCTGGTGCTGTCGCAGCCGCAACCACCTGATTTTGCTGGGGTTGTCGTCGATTCCGTAGCGGGGGAGGTGAGGAGTCGTGTAGACGGTGATGTCATTGAATTTCGCAAAAGGTCGGTGGACTTGGCTGCCACTGTGGGAGATGCCGTTGCTATTGTTTATGCCTAGGAATTGAAGCCGCGTCTTATACCCGCACTGCCTACTAGAGTAAAGATGCCTGATGAGGGCGGCTGATTACATAGTAGGGCAGGCGATAAAATCATTGAGGTTCGGCTGGTGTGTGTCAACGGTTGGGCTTTGGGTAGAACTATGTGTGTATAGCCGCGACTTCCATTCACTTCAGGCATGGTGCTATCTCATCCCTCCACTCACTTTTCGCTTTTGGTGTTTGCCAGAGCGTTAAGTGATTGGCGATATAAGATTTATATCAGCCGTTCCCAAGGTTGGTGATATGTCTATCTAGGATAGAATTTATTGGATTTATTAACTTTGTACTCAAAATCTACAACCCTGATTATTAGGGCATTAAATGAGTTGAAAAAGTTTTTTTCGGGTAGGGGTTCTAGTGTTTTTTGGTTGGGGTTCGAGTATTTATGGAGAGGGGTTCAGGATTTCTTTGTACTCAGTTGTAACTCAAGATTAGCAAGGAATTCGGCTTACTTCGACCTGGTTTTGGGACATCTAAATTTGTACTCAAACCCTCCTTAAACCCCGTTTAAAGCGATAACTGCCAAGGGATTTAAGGGGGAAAAACTGGAGTAGGCTACGTCGTGCTACTCCAGACACGTGCGAAATTCAATTCTGTATCTAACATATCATTTTTTTTAAAGAAAAAATGCAATTCATATTTTCTTAATTTTTGTCTTGATAATGATATTAAATTGCGCTGATAAGTCTTATTTCATAAGGCATATAAACTCCTCCGAAGAAATGACTTAATGCATAATTTTTGCAACTAATCTAATTCTAAACCTTTTTCTTCTCTTTGTTTTCTGCTAGCGATGAGTAAAATAATCTATAGTTCATAACATATAGATTAGGACATTGTGAAAGCGTGAATGTCAGGTACAGTAATACTTTTACCTCTTACCTCTGCCTCCTGCTATAACTGGGGAATTGAATGCATTCAGGCACAATTTATTATTGCATCAAGCTTCTCCCTGAACAGCAAAGGAGGTCGAGGCGTTCTGCTTCGGTAAATGTTTCTTAGAAAACGGAAGTTTTTAAATTGTGTTTGCTTCAAAAGTGTTAAGCAGGCGAAGCTGAGTGAAATAACGAAAATCTTCTGTATTTCGTGTTACCAAATTTAAGTTATGCACTATGGCAGTTCCACCAATAATGGCATCACCTAACGTTATCCTTCGCATCTGTCGTAGTAAAACTGCTTGCTCAATAACTATTTGAGAAATTGGCACAACTTGAGCCACCTGAAAAAACTGCTCAAAGTAAAGACGATCTGTTTGAGTTAGTCGATGATAGCCCAAAACTTCAAGGTAACTAAGTGCTGAAACCGCAGGGTTATGATCAGCTATCAACTGTCTTATATGAGCATTTTCTGGCTGCACTGAATAGATGATGATATTACTATCAAGAAGCATCAAAAGTTTCTACCAGAAATATATCGTTCTTGGCGCAACTCACGCTGCTAAGCAATTGGATCAACTTCCGCAAAGGTAGGGCTAGCAGAAAGTTTCTCCAATATCTCAGCCATTTTCTTACCACGAAAGACATTTTCTGAACTTAAATCTTCTTCCAGAATGGTGATATGAACCGTAATCGGTTGATCACCTAACTCAGGTGTTTCGTCAGAATATTTTGTAATCAAACTTACCAAATCGCCCCTTAAGCAACTGCGTAGCCCGTGTACAGCCTTACTTCCGGTGAACGAAACCCAAGTACAATGTGGTCTTTAGGGATTCCAGCCCGTTCTAAATCGGCGGCAATGCCTTCTTCAGTCCCATCCCGTTGAATCCAGATTTTGCCATCAATCAGGTCAACATGAACCAGACAGCCATGAATACGGCGATCGCCATCCCAACCCACATCCATCCACAAATAGCGATCGCGGGTTCGATCAAACACTACCTCCGATTGAATATCGGCATAGGAGTAGGTAATTGAAGCATATTCACTCAGGATATTTTCAATTACTTGGCGATAGTGGTCTAATTGGGTGTGATCCATTGTTTGATAACCTCCTGTTTTGAATCAAAGGTAATCAGCTTTAAACGGCGATTTTTCAGCAAAAGTTTGCCAATGGGTTCTTCAAACAAATCATCGAAGACGTTGCTAGGTATTGCAAGATATAACGCCCGCTCTGGCTCCAACTCAGTCAATATATCTTGGTATAAAACATACTGACCCAACGCTTTCTCTAAATCATCAACATCCGATCTTCCAGTAAAACTTTTAATCTCAACTGCAATCTTACATTCTGCTTTCTCTGCCGCTAATAACTGTCTAGCACCTAGATCAACGTACAAGTCTTTTTTACCAAACTTAAGAGTTAGTGGGTCATGAGTAATTGTCCATTTGTCTTTAATCAAAGCATTTTTGACATTATTGTGATAAATGTCTCTAGCTGGCATACAGGTGCAGTGTTAGATTCATATCCTCATTTTAGTTTAGGAAGTTTCTAGATACTTTCAACGGTTTCAGAAATTTTGCCAGTTAACCAAGCTACTAAATCCAACGCGTAAACGTAGCCCGTTGTAGACATCGTTAAACTAAAGTCATAAGCAATAACAAGCTTTCTGAGTTCCGTAAACAAAACAGGGTAGCAGGAGGAATATGATGAAAGCAGTCGTTATCCGGCGGTATGGTTTGCCTGAAGTGTTGCAGTACGAAGACGTAGAGCAGCCAAAAATTAAACCTGAGCAGTTACTAGTAAAAGTTCATGCCAGTAGCGTTAATCCCATTGATTGGAAAATCCGCAAGGGAATGTTGAGCTTGCTTACAGGGAACAAATTCCCGATGATTCTGGGGTTTGATCTGGCGGGAGAAGTAATAGCGGTTGGTAGTCAAGTCACACGTTTTCAGCCAGGAGATTCCATTTATGGCAGTACCGGCTTCCCTGGAGGAGCTTATGCTGAATTTGCAGCTGTCTCAGAAAACTTGGTTGCGCCCAAACCAACAAACTTGACTTATGAAGAAGCGGCTGTTGTGCCCTTAGCAGCGCTCACGGCATTGCAAGCGCTGCGAGATCAAGGTAATATCCAAGCTGGACAAGCCGTCCTGATTAATGGGGCTGCGGGTGGGGTGGGGATTTTTGCGGTGCAAATTGCCAAGGCTTTAGGGACGGAGGTAACGGGAGTTTGCAGTACTAAAAATTTGGATTTTGTGAAATCTCTGGGAGCAGATCACCTCATCGACTATACGCGACAAGATTTTACTGAGGGTGCAGCGCAGTACGATATTGTTTTCGATGTGGTTGGAAAGCGATCGCTCTCTACTAGCAAACGAGTCCTCAAACCTAACGGAATTTATATCACAACGCTACCGACGCCCGAAATCTTTGTGCAAGGTATCTTAACAGCTTTTATTCCTGGTCAAAAAGCTAAATTTATCCTTGAGCGGCCCAATACTCAAGACTTGGTTTATCTCAAAGATTTGATTGAAGCAGGTAAAATCCGGGTGGTGATTGATCGCACATATCCCTTACAAGAATTAGCTGCGGCTCATACTTATAGTGAAACTGAGCGTGCTGTGGGGAAGATTGCGATCGCAGTTAGCAATTAATAGCGAGTCCCAAAAACCGCCTGGGAATTAATTCCCAGTCTCATAGCTAAAGTCTTCTAAAGAAGGCTGAACCAAAGTTTTAGTCCACTTATGAAATTAAAGAAATTAATCAGGTAACAGGCCAACATAACGCAGTAAGTCGAGTGAGCCATGACGGAACTGGTTCAAAAACACCGCCACTTGGTGCTTGAGTTGGGGCCAATCATCACTAAAGCGATGCAAATGTAGCAGTTGTTGCTTGAGCCAACGCCAGAGTTTTTCGATGGGATTGAGCCAAGAGGCATAAGTGGGCAAACAGAGGAATCGGATGGGCAATTTGGCTGACTCTAGGTTGGGACTAGGGGAGGTAGGCCAGTTGGGAGGCAATTTGGGATGATAAGGCAAGTCGGGCGACTGAAGTTGAGCCAAGACATTGGGATGAAAATGCACTGGCCAGTTATCCTGAGCAATGTAGATTTGCACAGCATGAGGATAATCAGCTCGCACCTGCTGGTAAAACTTGGACAATCCTGTGACATCGATATGACTGCGTTGTTCGTAAGTCAGTTGTCCAGTAATCGCATTCAGTGCCCCAATAATCCGCCCACAAGTGTTACTTTTGTGGCTGCGGCGTGCCAAAGCTTGAGAAGTTCCTTGTGCCTCCCAATCACAAGCGAGGCTGGGTTGGCGATAGTAACTCAACTCATCCAGGTAGAGAAACACATAGTGCTGTGGATCATACCAAGCCCGTAGCAGAGCCAAAGCCATGTCACTGAGCTTTTGTTCGTAGAATCGGTCAGGACTATGAACATAGTCTCGTCCCCGTTTGTAGCTAATCCCTAGACGCTTCAATAGGCTGGACATTCCACCCAAAGTTTTCAGTCTGAGCCATTGAAAACAATTCAGCATTGCCTTCAGTGTCCAACGGCTTTGAGCATAGCCTAAGACATGCGGATCTCTTCGCACAACTTTCAACATCGCTTCCTTGGCCTGTGACTCCTGTTCATGCTGAGGGAAAAAAAGCGGGTTTACGTCCCCGTCCCGGTTGATTCTGCAATCCCGCTATTCCCTGTGCTTGATACCGCTTTATCCATTTATAAATTGTGTCCGCTTGCCGTCGTTTCAGCAGTAAGTTCATCGCTACTTGTCGTCCTGAATAGCCATCCGCCACTTTGAGTAATGCTGCGGCTCTTTCTCGCATATAGGGCAACCGATGCTGAGCTCGCACTTTCTCCAGTTGTTGACGTTGCCCCATGCTTAACCTCAATTCTAAAGGAGTAGCCATAGCTATTCCTCCTTGTTCGTATCACTGTCTTGATTCCATTTTCTCTCTTCTTATTTGCTAACTGGAGGCTACTACCCATTACCTGATTATTTTCTTTAACTTCATCAGTGGACTTGAGCTATTAGGCAGAGAATTTATTCTCTGGCGGGATGTGGGGTTAAGTGCGAATCGTACATAATGTTTCTGCAATAACCAACAATTGCTTGTAACTTTGTTAGAGTTTCTAACCACCAGTAAAAAGAACACACTTTTTTCCGCTGTGACGCTTTAATTCATCTTTTAATTGGGATATTTCCTGCCAACTCTTGCCAGCAATCGTACTTTCTGGAACGTAGAGACAGTCTGGATTTGTGATTTGTGTTGACGTTTGACCGGAAGTATTTGGGGGAGGTGAAGAAAGCTTGTTTGTAAAAGCGGTGCAGCCTATCCAAGAAACCAGGAAAGCTATAGCAATATAATTAAGAAGATTTGCATTCTTGGTATCGTCTACAAACTCACCCTGTTTAATAGCAATCCATCTATTCCAACTACATTTACTTTTACCAATTGAAGCCATTGAAGATACTCTTACAAATGTGATTCTTGCCGGCTGAATCTCGTTTAGGGTTTCTATAACTTTTTTAGTATAAAATTGTGGCTCTAAAACTTTTTGAGAGCGTAACTTCAACCATAGTGTTACACCCAATTGCATATGCGCTTCTACAGATATGTTGTCATCATTGAAAGCCCTATGGACTAAATCAGATATAGCATTTATATTTCCCTGTTTAGCAGATTCCCATAAACCTATGTTTGACATAATTATTTCCTCTACGTAACTCCAATTGCAGATTATAAAATGTTGATGATTTTGCACTCGTAAATCAAATTTATCACTATAATATACAAGTCAAACTTGAGTCTCACTCAGTATGTATACTGAAAATGAAAAGCCTATTCGGCAAGCTTTCGCTCAGTTTGGGTTTGCACAGAAGAAGTTTGCAGAATTATAGAAGTAAAAGAGTGGTGAAAACATGAACAATACAGAAGTTCGTCAGCAAATTAACTAATATTCAGATGGGTTATCTTAGGAACGCCTACAACTTATTGCTGACTTTTTAGCATATCTAGCAGATAAGGAAAGTGAAGACGCTACCCAAGAGTTGATTGATATCACTGGATTTATTGAATCCTTTGAAAGAGGTAAAAAAGATATTGCTGAAGGTTGGGTAAAAAACTGGAGACTAATAATTCGTAATTCGTAATTCGTAATTCGTAATTATGTTTCAGAAGAATGAAATATACAATCGTGATTCAATGTTCAGAAGAAGACCAATGTTATGGGGTTTTGCTACCTGAGTTTACGCATATAATGCAGCCTTGCACTCACGGAGAGACTTACGAAGACGCTCTGAAAAATGCTCAAGAAGTTTTAGAAATGCTGATTGAATCATCTTTGGCTGATGGTGAACCTCTACCAGAGCCTAAGACGCTAGGAAAATCTTTGGAAGTTGCATAGATAAGCAAAGAGAGTAGTGGTAAATCAGGGGAGTGAAAATGTAAACAGAGGCTATGCCCAAGAAAATCAGAGAACTCAAAAGCTTATTGCTGCAAGCAGGGTTTATCTATCGTTCTGGTAAAGGTAGCCACACTAATTGGTATCATCCTCTTTTATCTGGGAGAGTTACTATATCAGGTAAAGACGGAAGTGATGCTAAAGCTTACTAAGAGAAAGACGTTAATAATGCACTTAAAAGATTAGAAGAAATTAAAAATACTCAAGAGGAAGAAAAAGAATGAATTCTCACTACACAATAATTATTCAGTGGTCTGATGAAGATGAGTGTTTTGTTGTCAGTCTTCCTGAATGGGGAGAATTCTGTCACACTCACGGAGAGACTTACGATGAAGCTTTGAAAAATGCTCAGGAAGTTTTAGAAATGCTGATTGAATCATCTTTGGCTGACGGTGAACCTTTACCAGAGCCTAAGACATTAGGAAAGTCATTAAAAGTGGCGTTGTAAATCAGTAAAATTAAATAAAAATAGGTAATCTCATGACTACATCTGTAAATACAGCCAAAGTATACGACGAAATTATAGAGTTTATTGCTGCTGGAACCACTCCCCAAAGTGTTATAGATTTTAAACTCTCGGATGCTGCAAAAGAGCGCTTAGAGGATCTCGTTTACCGAGCAAAAACTGAAGGTCTAACAGGAAGTGACCAGCGAGAGTTAGATCATTTCCTCACGCTAGAGCATATTATGAGGTTGGCAAAAGCAAGAGCTACTCAGTATATTAACTCTAAGTAAGTATTCAAAATGTCTCGTTTATATATTAATGCAGAACTGCGGCGTTTAGTTGCCGATCGCGCTGCCCATCTATGCGAGTATTGTTTATATCCAGAAATAGACGGCTTAAGCTTTCAAGTTAACCGTATAATCGACATCAAACACGGCGGCGCTACAACAGCAGATAATCTCTGCTATGCCTGTATTTTCTGTAACCTGCAAAAAGGGACGGATTTAGGGTCAATTAATTGGCAAACTGGCGAACTTGTGCGGTTTTTTAACCCACGCAGAGACTTTTGGGGTGAGCATTTTCGACTAGATGAGGCTGTAATTCAGCATCAAACAGACATTGGTGAAGTCACCGCACGTATCCTAGATTTTAACAGCGATGAAAGGCTTCTAGAACGACAAGCTTTGATTGCATCTGGTCAGTATCCCTCAGCATCGGCGCTAAAACAGATAAATAAATAGGTTATGATGTGCGATGGCGTTTACCAATGGGAATTCTATATCTAGCAACTATTGCTACTTCACCATTAGAACTACCAAGGTAAATATACAATGGCTTATCAAAATATTGCAGCCTCCCTTTCACCACAAGATATCCAAGAAATTAAAGCCGCGCTACAGACAGTCCAACAAAAGATGCCATTTTTGATTACTCTCAGCACTGAAGAACGGCGTAAGTTGGTGAAAATGGGCGATAAAAGCCTAGCTTTTGTGAACAATAGCATCACCGCTGCTCAGTCTAACCGCGAAATTCTTCCATCCACCTTTGACGTTGAGGAACTTGTTCGAGATTATCAATTAGCCGCTACGCTTACCGAACTTTTAATCTCAATGCAGCAACTCACCGAACAGGTAGATGATACCCTAATGGCAGTCGGTAGTGAAGCTATGACTAGCAGTTTGACTGTTTATGATTACGTGAAGACAGCATCGAAAAAGACTCCAGGCTTAAAGACTGTCGCTGAACAGTTGGGCGAACGCTTTAAAGCTATTGGTAAAGGGAAATCTGCAAAAACTCCCGTCTCTTGATAAATTAATACTCGTCGGCGAGTTTCATATCATTTTCAAAAATCTTTGCAATAAATAAATTGGCTGTAGGGGTGTACACATGTAGGCCCCTATTTTGTTCATCCACCTTTGAACTCCGTCAACGAGTATTTGAACTGGATGAATCCACCTCTGAACTCCGTTGACGAGTATTTGAACTGGATGAATC
>NZ_WVID01000015.1:193804-239474 GCF_010091925.1 Nostoc sp. B(2019)
CCGTCAACGAGTATTTGAACTGGATGAATCCACCTCTGAACTCCGTTGACGAGTATTTGAACTGGATGAATCCACCTCGAAGATTGAAATGTTTAGCCCTGGCGAAGGTTATTCGGGGCTATACAGACAAAACCCATCTTCGTGGGTTCCAAATTCTTTGAGTCCGCGCAGGCGGACTTGGTTTGTGTAGCCGCGATTTCTAATCGCCAGGTATATTTGCAAAAGTAAGATGCTCCCCTTCCACACACCAATAGAATAAAACATTTACTATGAGCTATAGCTATATTTAGAAACGTATGCATACATACAGACAGCAAATCCTAAAAGAAAATAAAGAAACTTGTTTTTTGCCTAACCAAATAATAAGATACTAATAGTAATACGATATACAGAATATTGATTTTTAGTTTCATCTACCTCATATTTGAGTGCATCTGAGTACAGCTTAATATATTGCAAAATATCTTGCTTAAATGTTTTCAAAGTCTTACAGGTAAAGTTTCTTGTAGCGAGTACAGAAATTCTTAAACCCTATCCCAAAAATACTAGTACCCCCATCATTAAACACTAGCACCCCTACCCCAAGACAAATTTTAAATTTATCTTAAGTCGGGGTTTGGGCGTTTGAGTACAACCTTAATCAATTCAATAAATCCAATCGGCATTGGGTTTGCTGTCTAGTTGGAAGTCGCCTGATATAAGCATAAAAATAGCAGATGGCTCTTTTAACCAGATAGACAGTACCGATGCAACAGTCCTTTGACAGTATCAGCGATCGCCAGACTATCAAAACGCAGAATTCTGCACATACATCCCTGCTGAAAAATCTCCTCTCTGGCGTTTTTTTTGAGCCATTATTGAGTGATTTTCGCATTATTTTTGAGCGCGATCCCGCAGCACGTAATTGGCTAGAAGTCGTGTTTTGCTACCCTGGATTGCACGCATTATGTTTGCATCGTCTCGCTCACTGGTTACACTGTCGCGGAGTGGGTTTCATCCCTCGCTTAATTTCTCATATCGGGCGGTTTTTGACGGGAATTGAAATTCACCCAGGTGCAGAGATTGGTCAGGGTGTGTTTATCGATCACGGGATGGGTGTTGTGATTGGCGAAACTGCGATCGTGGGAGACTACACACTGATTTACCAAGGCGTCACCCTTGGCGGAACTGGGAAAGAAAGCGGTAAACGTCATCCCACCGTGGGCAAAGATGTTGTGATAGGCGCGGGTGCAAAGGTTTTAGGAAATATACAAATTGGCGATCGCGTCCGTATTGGTGCTGGCTCAATTGTTTTACGCGAAGTCCCCAGCGATCGCACTGTTGTAGGGGTTCCGGGGCGGATTCTTTCCCGCAATGACGCCAGTCTCAATCCCCTAGAACACGGAAAGCTAACCGATTTAGAAGCAACTGTGATTAGCTCGTTGCTCTCGCGCATTGAGCAACTTGAACAACAACTACAAACCTTAAGAGTCAAGAGTCAAGAGTCAAAAGTCAAAAGTCAAAATTAATTACTCTGGACTTTTGACCGTGGACTTTACCAGGCGTGAATCAAGAATTTTTGACAAAGGACAAATGATTATGTTATCACCTTGTAGTTCTGACGCATCAGGCGATCAAGTTTTGCAGATTCCTTTGAGCGATCGCTGGCGAATATATCACCGTTTGCAAGAGTTAATGATTAAAAGTTCCTGTCACCCCGATGGTTCTTTGCGAGTGCAAGTAAATAATTTGCAAGAAGCAATTCTGATACGCAGTACAGTTATGCAATTTCTTGCGGCTCGCCACGAATTAGTGGACTGGCTAGAGCGGTGCTGGAATTACAGTGCTGAGTAATGAGTAGAACAGGAAAGATATTTTATTGAGTGTTTGGTGATAGCTAATCCACACACCATTAAGACTAAATTCATGATGCAAGCATTATTCCTCTTTGCACAGATGCATGAACCTCTAATAGATTCAGAAGTTGAAGTTACTGTCTGCTAGCAAATTTTGTTGCAGACTGATAAAGGTTAACTTAATTTCGGATTTTGTCTAGTCTACTAAATCTGAAATTCTCATGACATATCCCGACGATTAAAAAAGCAAAATTACCAAGTAAGACTTGGAATTTAAAGTTTTTAATTCTTACCTAGCTCAATAATTTGAATGTCCTATATGGCAACTCGTAACAGCGATATAAAATTCATTACTTTTTTGCACAATGAACTCGAACTTACAAAAGCTGATATTGCTGTGGCGCTGCGACACCGTGAGTTAAATAATGGGCCGTTACCAATGCTCCTTTGGCAGTATGGGCTAGTTGACTTAGAGCAACTAGGACGAATTTTTGATTGGTTAGCCGAACAAGTTTAGCTAATTTGCAACCTTGAGCTTTGAAGTGCATTTTCCTGGTTAGACTACACACCAATTATCTAGAAACTATGAGGTTACAACAATGATTTCCACTTTAATTGCTGGATTTAGTCTTTTGCTTTGTTCAGGACTTATTAATAGCTACATCAGTTGCTTGCTACTCGAACAAATTTCAACTGACAACAGTAAAAAGAATTCGTAAATTATACCAGGTTTTGGTTCTTTGTCATACAGATGTGGTGTTCCTAATTGGATAATAATTAAGAATGAAGAATACTGCATTATGAGTTGTGATATTTTTAGCATTTACCATCATTAGGAATTGTAGAGAGAAAGAATATTAGGAAACATTCCGAGAGAGGGAAGTTTGCAATGAATCAAATCATAATTAATGACACTACATTACGTGATGGCGAACAAGCAGCAGGTGTTGCCTTTAACTTACAAGAGAAAGTAGCGATCGCTAAGTTTCTTGACGCCATAGGTATTCCCGAATTAGAAGTCGGTATTCCGGCAATGGGTGAGGAAGAAATCCGCGCGATCTGTGCAATTTCTGACTTGGGTTTGCAAGCCAAACTCCTAGGCTGGAACCGCGCTGTCATATCAGATATTAAGGCTTCCGTAGCCTGCGGTCTGAACCGAGTGCATATTGCTATTCCCGTTTCTGGTATCCAAATCGCCGCTAAATTTCACGGTCAGTGGCGAGTAAGTTTGCAAAAACTCAAAGATTGCATCAGCTTCGCTGTCGATAAAGGTCTTTGGGTAGCAGTAGGGGGAGAAGATTCCTCTAGAGCAGATGAAAACTTCCTCTTAGATGTAGCACTTTATGCCCAAGAATGGGGTGCATCAAGGTTTCGCTTCTGCGACACCGTAGGAGTTCTTGACCCTTTCACCACCTACACAAAAGTCAAGCGACTCGTATCAGCTTTGTTGATACCTCTAGAAATCCACACCCACAATGATTTTGGTCTAGCAACTGCTAATGCTTTGGCTGGTATTAAAGCTGGAGCTTCATCTGTTAATACCACAGTTAACGGCTTGGGCGAAAGAGCTGGCAATGCAGCCTTAGAAGAAGTTGTCATGGCTATCAAACGCATCTATGGCGTCGATTTGGGTATTGACACTCCCAGTTTGCTGGAATTATCTCAACTCGTTGCTTCAGCATCCGGTGCTGACGTACCACCTTGGAAAGCGATCGTTGGTGAAAATACCTTTGCTCACGAGTCTGGTATTCACGCTCATGGCGTAATGCAAAACCCCATCACCTACGAACCATTTGCACCCGAAGAAGTAGGTTGGGAACGGCGTTTAGTAGTAGGTAAACATTCTGGTCGGCATTTAGTATCTAGCCTGCTACAACAGCATGGTATTTTCTTGAACCCACAAGAAACCCAGTCTGTTTTAGACGCAGTGCGCCACCAGTCTGTACAGAAAAAACGCAGCTTGACTACAGAAGAACTTTTGAATTTGGTACGAGAACAGAGGTATTCTCATGCAACGCGATGAATTAGAGCTTAACTTACCACCCGCTTTTGAAATCGGTGAAAAAGTCAGAGTTCGCAAACTGCTAAAAAATGATGGTACGTTTCCTGGTAAAGAAGTCGGACAAGTTTTAGCAAACAAGGGAGATATCGGCTACATAGCAAGTATCGGCACATATTTGCAGACTTCCTATATCTATGCCGTGCATTTTTTGGAAACGGGGTTTGTCGTCGGCTGTAAGAAAAAAGAACTAGAATCTGTTGAGGGATCTCATGAAAGTAATGTTACGGATGAATGATGCCGGCAATTTAGTTGTCTATGTTGCTAAAAAAGACTTAGAGGAAGAAGTAGTTAAACAAACAGAAGGAAATGAGGGGAAAATTCTCACTTTAGCAAATGGCTGGGAATTAGAATTTCGTGATTTGCCAGATGCAGCAAATTTACCTCAAACTGTAGAAGCTAAACGCCTGGCATAAAATTTTGATCCGACAGTAAAGAGAGAAGGTAAAAGATAAAAAACAGATTTTTCCTTCTTTCTTTGGATGAGCGAAATTACCCCATTAGATTGGGGTTTATTATTTTATATTTTGAGTGACGAACATGGGTGACAAATATCTGACTTTATCGGAATTAAATGTTGAGGGACAGTTATTAGGTTTTGTTGGTGATGAACCAGGAAAATATAAATACTTACAATTAGCAGTTCCATCTGGAAGTGTGCAAGTTAAACTTCCTAAAGAGTTACGCCGTTCTTTGACATCGTTAGTACCTGGTGAGCAAATTCGCGTTTGTGGTCATAGTAAATTAAATCCACACACAGGTAAAATTAAACTTAAAGCTTATCGGGTAACATCAATGGGTGTTTGCCCAATTCCAGATTTGCCACCTCAGCCCAAAGCCAGGATTATGGTGTGTCAAAAGTCTGGTTGTATGAAGCGTGGCGGCAAAGGGTTATTATCAGAATTAGAGAAAACTTTGTGCGATCGCGGTTTATTAGATAAAGTCAAAATTGAACATACAGGTTGTCAAAAATGCTGCGGTAGCGCCCCTAATTGTGTTTTGCAGCTTGGTAAAAAGAAATACAAAAATATTCATCCAGACGCGATCGCATCTTTGCTAGAAAACCACTTCACTTAAGTTGCAAAGATAATTGTAATTTAATTTTACAGGTGGAAGGGGTTAGCTCCTATTCCACCTATTTTTAGTGTAAAAGGTTAAGATGCAAATAACTCTACATATTCCGTAGTTGTTATGAGCCTAACCACTGCTAAACGCTTTACCATAGCTGAATATCACCGGATGGCAGAACTCGGCTTCTTTAAGGAGGATGATCGAGTTGAGCTAATTAAGGGTGAAATTTTTTACATGGCAGCAAAAGGTACACCACATTCAGTTTGTGAAACACTTCTGTTTAAGGCGTTAATCCAACTTTTGGTAGACCGCGCCTTAGTGCGAGGGCAACAACCAATTATTATCCCTGAGTACAGTGAACCTGAACCAGATTTAGCCATAGTTCGTAATGTCGATGATGACTACCTTTCTGCTCATCCCAGCCCATCTGACATATTACTCTTAATAGAGATTGCTGATTCCTCCTTGAAATATGACCAAGAGGTAAAATTACTTCTTTATGCAGAAGCGAATATCTCTAATTATTGGATATTTAATTTAGTAGATAATTCTTTGGAATGCTACAGTGAGCCTTATCAAGATTTGCAGGGTAAATTTGGTTATCGCAGCAAGTTAATTAATCTGCCCAATGAATCAATTAATCTGCCATTTTTCCCTGATTTAGTTCTCGATTTATCTAAAGTTTTTCCAGGAGATGTCAGAGGCAATCGCTTAAATATACATAACACATAATTCATCAAAAAATCAGGTTTTTTATTCTGTAGCTTACTTCCCCTAATATGTTACATATCCTGCGATAAACAAGCTATGTGCAGCGTCTCGCTCTACAAGAAAGAATCTCATAGATGTTTCGCTAACCTTTGGGAACGCTTTCAGCGATCGCTCAACATGATATTAGAACTCTTGCATAAATAGTGCTAATGCTTAATTAAATTTATTCTTTAGGATTTCTCTATCCAATTATCAATAAAATTGGTGAGTTCTGAACTTTCATCTTTAAACTTTCTTGCAAATAGCATCTCACCACTTCCATAGACATTATTTTCTATAATTTTATCCATCTTTTTCAACCTCTGTAACTGTTCCATATTGATGAACCCTGGATGTTCAACACTTTTCCACTCTGTAAAAGTCAAATTCATTGCAACTTTTGTTCGGAATTGTGAATTACCTATAATTGTATGAAAAAATGTTTCATCAGGTGTCAATGTATTTTTGAAAAACTTCACTATTTTGGGATTTGTTTCGATGAACCATAAGATATGGTGACATGCATCTGCTGATAACGCCCACCATTGACTTCCTGCATAAGGCTTGAGATTTCCCAGAGCTTTTTTGTAATCACGTTTCCAACGTAGAACTTTGTTGATTACAACTGCAAATATTCTTATTACTGTGCGATAAAAGCTATTCTTATAAAGAGTCTGTGGGTTGTACTTATAAAGTCTATCTAGAAGCTTGCCTACTTCTTGATTTGGCATTTCAACTAAATTGATAAACTCCGTTCCAGACCTTTGGCTAAGATAGTCATTTATATAGTTTGCGCTCTTTAAAGGATAATCACTGCCACTAATTAAAATTAGATAATCAAATTTATTTTGACTACTCAACGCTTCTCGGATTAAGTTTATAGTAGCCTGTACTATAGAAAACTCACCCCAATAAATAGATACCCGGTCTTGAATAAACGTCACATTTTGATAATTAATTTTTTCTTTAAAGAGTGAGTTGTCACTCTTGCGATCTATATGTATGAAGAAATGAACATTAGGGCTATTAAGAGCATCAATCAACTTGCATAAGTGGTTGGGCGTATTATGTGCCAATACCAAGTAAGCTAAATTCATGATATTTCCTTATAAATGACTTCTTATTAAAGCATCCATAGAAGTATACAGGCATCGCACTGAGATTATAAACAAAATTTGTATTAGAAGCATTATGTGGCAAGACGAATACTAAATATGTTAAATTTAGGATTTTCTTCAATACAAAGCGCTATGAATGGTGAGAACGAACCTCACCATCCTAATTAAATCAAAGCTTCCAACGCCTGCTGCAAATCATTAGTCACCTCAGCAACAGATTGCTTTGCACTCAAGCGATTTTCTTTATATACAGGATAACGCTCAGAAATAGATATGGGTTTACCGACAGTTATTTTTACCTGTTGCTTACCCAACTGCGGACGCTGAAAAGCTTTGTTACCCTTGATACGAGTAATCATCTGCCATAATATTAAAGTTGTCTCAGCAAACCTTTCTACTGTCGGTTTTTCACGGATGTAATTACCGGAAACTGCAACAAAACTTTCTACTAAGCGCATGTGCCACATCCGCGCATTTGCTTCTTCAGCAACGCGATCGCCTAAAGCACGTTCTATAGAAGATAATGCTTTTATATCCTTAAATTCTTCTCTAAATATATAATTCCAACCAGCTTGCTCTACCCGCCGACAGCGGTCATTTAAATTGCCTCTTGGCTGCAAATCAAAATACTGCTCTGATATTAATAATGCTACATTCAACAAAGCTTGCAATCGATGTGCTAGTGCTTCATTTCTATCTTGAATTTCCCCAGTTACAATCTTGGCATCTGGCAGTTTTTGATGATAAAACCGTGTGTAAAATTGTTCCATCAGCGAAAGTAAATGTTCTGCCAAAGTCAATAACTGGGGATAAAGCGACTCCACAGAAGCAATATTGCTTTGTTCCTCTGGATTCACAGGTAAACCACTGGCCGCTTCCAATTCACTTAAAAGCTGAGCGATCGCTTCCCAAGGAGCATCAACGTAACTATACTTAATCCCAACTGGTACAATTAAAACCTGCTGGTCGCGTCCAGCTTTGTGCAAGTCTTCAGCACACCAAAAGCCTAATTGGGCGATACCAGGTTCCAGGGGGCTAATAATCTCCGATAGACCATTAGTAGCACCTTCTGGCGCAGCAGCCATCGGGAATTTCCCATTGGCAAACAAATCACGCGCCGAACGTAACCCCGTCCAGTCAGCCTTACCCCGCTGAATTGGCGTACCACCTAAACGAGAAGCAATCCAACCAACATGGGAACCTGCCCATAGAGGAATGCCGCGATCGTAGATAAAATGAGCATGAACCGGAAGTTGTAGCGCTGTCCCCTGTCGTGCTACCTTTGGCACGAGTTGAGAAAACAAGTAGCTCAAACAAAATGGATCGTCAGTTTTGGGATGGCGAAATGCCAACATAAAACGGAGCTTACCTTCCTGAAACTGGCGATAGAGATCTACCAAAACCTCTACGTTGTCTGCTTCAATTTGGGTAATAGATGTTTGCCAGTTTATCCAACTGGGTAGTAACAGATGGACTACTTTTAATACCCACGGGTTAAACGCCGGAGGAATAAATTCTAAGGGTGCTTGTGCTTGATAAATCACATCTGACAAAGTAGTTTTCTCCTAAAGTTGCGATTAGAAATTTTAGACTAACCGATTTTAGAAATTAGCGATTCTGGAAAGGGAATAAACGATGCGACTGTCACAAATGTTATTCGTTACACTGCGGGATGATCCAGCTGATGCTGAGATTCCTAGCCATAAATTATTACTCCGTGCAGGTTATATTCGTCGCATCGGTAGCGGTATTTATGCTTATTTACCATTGATGTGGCGGGTACTGCAAAAAGTTTCCCAGATTGTGCGAGAAGAAATGAACGCTACAGGCGCACAAGAATGCCTCCTACCGCAATTACAACCCGCTGATTTGTGGAAAGAATCGGGACGCTGGGACACTTATACCAAAGCTGAAGGGATCATGTTTTCTCTAATTGATCGCCGTGAGCAACAATTAGGATTAGGCCCAACTCATGAAGAAGTAATCACAGCGATCGCTCGTGATATGATTCGCTCTTATCGCCAGCTACCGTTGCATCTCTACCAAATTCAAACCAAATTCCGCGATGAAATTCGTCCCCGTTTTGGCTTGATGCGCGGCAGAGAATTTATTATGAAGGATGGTTACTCTTTTCATACCGATGAAGCCAGCCTTAAGGAAACTTACCAAGATATGTACAAAGCCTACAGCAATATGCTGCGGCGTTCTGGTTTAGCTTTTCGAGCGGTAGAAGCTGATTCTGGTGCAATTGGTGGTTCTGGTTCTACAGAATTTATGGTGTTGGCGGAAGCTGGTGAAGATGAGGTTTTATTCACCGAAGATGGCAAATATGCCGCCAATGTGGAAAAAGCTGTTTCGTTACCAGTTAATGCCGAACCCTCACGGTTTACAACCTATGAAAAACGCGATACACCTAGATCAGAAACGATTGAAAAGGTGTGTCAATTCCTCAATTGTTCTTCCACGCAAGTGGTGAAAAACGTCCTTTACCAGACAGTTTATGACAATGGTATGACGGTGTTAGTTCTGGTGAGTATCCGAGGCGATCAAGAAGTTAATGAGGTCAAATTACAGAATGAATTGACCAAACTAGCTTCTAACTACGGTGCTAAAACTATTATTAGTTTGAGTGTACCAAATGCGGAAGCGCAGCAAACATGGACAGCTAAATCTCTACCATTAGGCTATATTGCACCTGACATCGCAGATGATTATATAACTAAGAATAAACAAATCCATCCTCAGTTTGTGCGCTTGGTGGATCAAACAGCCGTTGATTTAAAAAATTTCGTCACAGGCGCGAATGAAACTGGCTATCACGTCGTGGGCGCTAATTGGAATGAGCAATTTCAGTTACCACATACTATAGTAGATATACGTAAAGCTAGACCAGGCGATCGCGCGATCCACAACCCAGAACAAACCTTACAAAGCGCCCGTGGGATCGAAGCAGGTCACATCTTCCAATTGGGTACTAAATATTCTCAAGCAATGGGTGCAACTTATACCAGCGAACAAGGTGAAGAAAAGCCGCTATTTATGGGTTGCTTTGGTGTAGGTGTGTCACGACTGGCACAAGCTGCTGTAGAGCAATCTTACGATAAAGATGGGATTATTTGGCCGGTAGCGATCGCACCCTATCACGCAATAGTCACAATTCCTAACATTAATGATGCTCAACAAGTCGCAATTGCCCAAAAACTCTACGCAGAACTTAACCAAGCGGGAATTGAAACCCTACTGGATGACCGGGATGAACGGGCTGGAGTCAAATTCAAAGATGCCGATTTGATTGGCATACCTTACAGGATTGTAACTGGACGAGCGATCGCCAACGGCAAAGTAGAAGTTGTGGAAAGAGCAACTCGTAAATCTCAAGAAATTGTCATTGACGAAGTTACAACTACACTTAAACAGTGGATCACTTCAGCGACAGAGGTTAAAAATTAAACTGGATGTACGTAGGGATTGGGAAGATTCTGTTTTTTAGCTCTTTCCCAATCCCCAATCCCCAATCCCCAGTCCCCAGTCCCCAAAAACGATTAGATTTACATAATTGGGCAGGTGACGGACTATAAGCGCAAATTCTAAAATTGAGTAAGAGACCAGCAAAATTACGAATTATAAGATTTTGAAGCAGAGAGCTTCCTCTAGCAGGTTTTGGGAAACTCTCCACTTGTAAGTATCGTCTTTAACCAGGCTGCTCCTCATATAAAGACTATTCAGCCCTCAGTCAGGAAGGTTTTGAACATGAAAGACCAACAAGGATCTAACCGTATAACTCCAGGTGTAATTGCAGTTGTCTCAGCAGCGGTTTTAGCGGTGGGTGGTGGTGTAGCTTGGGTTACTTCAAACTCTAATAATTCTCCTACACCGTCAAGCTCCTCTCAAAAAATAACCCAGCCAGGACAGCAACCATCAACCACCCAACCAGGTAATGAGCAAACCCCTAGCGTTTATTGGCTCAGGCCAAAAGATAAAAATATAAATTTGGTTCCCCAGCCAGTTAGAGTAGCTACTGCACAGCCTAACCAAGCTTTAGAAGCAGCTTTCCAAAGTTTGTTAGCAGGCCCAACAGAAGGGACAGATTCGACGACCATCCCCAAGGGAACCAAATTATTGGGGCTGAAAGCAGACAATAATGAGGTTCACGTTAATTTATCTGAAGATTTTACCAGCGGTGGTGGTAGTTCCTCAATGATGGGTCGAGTGGGACAAGTTGTTTACACTGCAACAACTTTAAATCCAAAAGCCAAGGTGTACATTGATGTGAACGGTAAACCCTTGGATGTTTTGGGTGGTGAAGGTGTGGAGTTACAACAGCCACTAACTCGCGAAAGTTTTCAGAAAAATTATCCGCTTTAGTCATGAGTCAAAGGTCAAGGGGAGCCACTGTGGTCTTCTCCCAAGGGGAGCCACTGCGGTCTTGGGGTCTCCCCAAGGGGAGCAAGTGGCGTGAGACGCAATCATGCGATGGGGTCTCCTCAAGTGGAGCAAGTGGCGTGAGACGCCCACCGTAGGATGCCCAAAGGGCTGTAGGGCGATAGCGCAGCGTAAAGCCTTCTCTACGAGAGGCTGCGCCAACGGCATAGCTTCGCTTAGAGCGAGTCCGCGAGCGAACTGCCGTTAGCGATAGCGTACCCCTACGGGGAAGCAAGCTACAAAGCAGCGTCTCGTAGAGAGGAACGAGCGTCCGTAGGAGCGTCAAGGGCTTCCCAACTTGTACCCCTACGCTTAAGCCAAGCTATAAAGCAGCGTCTCCTTTAAAAGAGGCGACTGGCGTTCAATAGTCAAGGTCAAAAATATGTAGGATTTTAGACTTTGGACTCTGGACTTTGGACTCACCGCTTGCCATTTAACACGCGAAAGTTACGGGCTTGCTGTTCTAACCTTGTGGCAAGGCGATCGCAAACCCGGTTGCATAAATCAAAAATCATTTGATCTTCCACCCGGTAGTAGGCGCAAGTTCCTTCACTACGACGGCTAAGAATTCCTGCTTGCCACATTACCTTCAGGTGCTTCGACACATTTGCCTGAGAAGTCTGTGTTGCCTCTACCAACTCTTGCACGCATTTTTCTTCATCCCGCAGCAAGTGTAGCAGCCGTAGACGCATCGGCTCACTTAACATGCTGAAGTATTCAGCTACTTGTTGCACCACTTCTGGTACAGGCAACGCTTGTTTCATCAGGATTAACCCGCAAGGATTGAAAGTATATGACTCATTTCATATATAGATTAATACTTAATCAGGGTTAATTCGCATTAAAGGCTGACCATATTCTACCGGTTCACCATTTTGAACGAGAATTTCCATTACCTGTCCTGAGACTTCAGCTTCGATTTCATTCATCAGCTTCATGGCTTCAATTATACAGACTGTTTGACCGCTACGGATGCGATCGCCAACTTCTACAAATGGCGCTTCCCCAGGTGCAGCAGCACGATAAAACGTTCCCACCATTGGAGAAGGTACTTCTACTAATCTTTGGTCAATTGCTGAGGGAGCTACTGACAACTGTAGTTGCGTTGCAGTGGCGGCATTGTCAAAAACGCGATTTGTTCCCACCTCCGGTACTGGAGTTGATGCTGCTTGGGGTGCGGGTGAAACCGATGTCAATCCCGAACTAACCACACCACCACCAGATGCTTGACCTACCGACAACATCTGAGTACTAACGCTCACAGCTTTACGTACCGTTAGTTCAAAATCATTGCTTTTAAGCGTTACTTCTGCAATATCTGTTTGTGCGATAGTTGCTAGGAGTTGGCGGATTTCATTAAAGTCCAATGGCACAGTTTTTCTTACCTCGACCTATCAGTAAATTAGAATCTTAAGTGTGGCAGGGATTTAATCCTTTGTAGGGATTGAAATCGGAAGACACCTCAGTAGATAACAAAGTTATTCTCTACCTTGGTATTTATCGTCACGAGTATCAATGCGGATGCGTTCACCCTGGGAAATAAACAAGGGAACCATTACACTTGCCCCAGTTTCTAGAATTGCTGGTTTTGTGCCGCCTGTAGCAGTATCACCTTTGACACCTGGGTCTGTTTGCACAACTTCTAAAACCACGGAGTTGGGCAGTTCTACTTCTAGCACTTGCTCACCCCAACGTACAACGTTAACTTCCATACCTTCTTTAAGGTACTTGACGCGATCGCCAATTTGCGCTGCACTCAATCTACCCTCTTCATAAGTTTCCATATCCATAAAGACGAACTCATCGCCCTCTTTATAGGTATGCTGCATGGTGCTTTTTTCTAGAGTGGCTTGGGGTACTGTTTCCCCAGCCCGGAATGTTTTTTCTACCACGTTCCCATTCTGAGCATTTCTCAGTTTTGTCCGCACAAAGGCAGAACCTTTACCGGGCTTAACGTGGAGGAATTCTATCACCCGCCATACAGACCCATCTAATACAATTGAAACACCGGGTCGAAAGTCGTTACTGGAGATCATGAAGCTTTCAATTTTTGGAAGACAATCGGCATTTATTGTACCCTTCAAGCGGAGTAATTAGTCAGTTGACATTTGTCATTTGTCATTGGTCAAGGGTCAAGAGGAGCCAGTGCGTTGGGGAGATACTGCGTTGCGCGGGTTAAGAGCGTTGAAGCAAGTGTCGTCGGCGGAGCCGACTTGTTCGCTCTTAGCGTTCCCGCTTTCTTAGCAACTGGCGTTCAAAAGTCAGTATTTATTCCCCTTGTGCTTCCCTGCTCCCTCAGCACGTAACGTGGGAAGATTATTGATGGGTTACGTCCAGTTAACAATTTGATGCTGCATTTGAGCCATGCCATGTTTAACTTTTTAAAATCCTGGCTGAAGAACAGCCTCATGACAATACTGCTGGTAGCAATATTTTTAGGCATAACTACATCTGGGTGGACTCCTTCCAGTAACGCCGCTCTGCCAGCTGGAAATGCAATTACCGACGGCAAAGCTTTGTTGCGGTACGCACTTCCGATAGATAATAAACCTGTGCGGCAACTGCAAGCCAGCTTAGAAGATATATCTGCCCAGCTGCGGGCGAATCGGCGGTGGGGTGCTATCTCCAAAGACCTCAGCCAAGCATCGCGGATTCTCGATAAACCCTCCCAAATCTTAACAAGCGTTCCCGAAGAACGCCAACCCCAAGCCGAAGCTTGGATTGCAGAATTAAAATCTGGCGTGGGTAAATTGCAAGAATTGGCGAACGTCAAAGATAAAGAACACGTTCTACAAGAAAGAGCCAAACTACTAAATATCGTTACTCAGCTAGAAGAATCGATGGTGAAGGGATTCCCCTTTGAAGTACCTACCCAGTACAGTAACCTACCTCAACTTAAAGGTCGTGCCACCGTAGAATTCAAAACCAACAAAGGCAACCTGACTCTTGTAGTAGACGGTTACAGCGCCCCTGTCACTGCTGGGAATTTTGTAGATTTGGTACAACGCGGTTTTTATAACGGCTTAGAATTTACCCGTTCTGAAGAATCTTACGTGCTACAAACTGGAGATCCACCAGGAAAGGAGGCGGGTTTCATTGACCCAAAAACAAACAAATATCGCGCCATCCCTTTAGAGATTTTAGTTGAAGGCGACAAGCAGCCTACCTATGGCATTACTCTAGAAGAAGCTGGACGTTACATTGATATGCCAGTTTTGCCTTTTTCTGCCTTTGGTGCATTGGCTATGGCTCGTCCCGAAAGTGAAGTGAATGGTGGTTCTTCACAATTTTTCTTCTTCCTGTTTGAGCCAGAACTCACTCCCGCAGGACGCAATTTATTGGATGGTCGCTATGCTATTTTTGGCTATCTCACCGAAGGTAAAGAAGTTTTGGATAAACTCAAGGCGGGTGACAAAATTGAATCAGCAACAGTTGTGCAAGGTATAGAAAATTTGGTTGAGCCGCAAGCAGCGTAATCAATTGCAGAATAAACTTGAGTCTGTGTTAGCTATGCGATCGCTCAGCTACCAGAGCGTTGTATAATCTCCAAATTAGGGTAGGCATCTTGCCTGCCCTCAAAATTTCAGGGATCAGCGCTATTAACTAAGATTGCCGGCAGTAAAAATCTGATCAACAGCGTTCACGAAGTGTACCGTAGGTATCGCTAATTCTGGAAAAGTCCTCGATACAGTTTGCTAGTTACTTGTAAAAACTGTCTCTTCGTACAGCACCTCTTCCAGTAATAAAACTGAAATCTTCGCTTCTAGTGGGTCTACAATTCAATATTCAGGAACTTCTAACGCCGCATATTCAGATCGCTTATAACGATTATTTGATAACCGTAAAGCAAATCATCAGTTTTCTTATAACTTTGCAACACGGAAAACCGATTGTGAATAGTGAATTATCTTCCCTACAAATACAAGATATTGGTGAACAAGGACTTTTAGAAAGATTACAGCGATTCTGTCCCCCAGAAATAATTGGGGATGATGCAGCGGTGCTAATGACAGAACCAGAACAATCTTTAGTAGTGACAACGGATGTCCTGGTTGACGGCGTACATTTTAGTAACGTCACTACTTCCCCAGAAGATGCTGGTTGGCGAGCAGCAGCAGCCAATTTATCAGATTTAGCAGCAATGGGTGCTTCACCTTTAGGAATCACTGTCGGACTGGGACTCCCTAGTGAAATGAAAGTGAGTTGGGTTGAGCGGTTGTATCAGGGAATGACACAATGCCTGCAAAAATACAATACTCCAATTGTCGGGGGTGATATCGTGCGATCGCCTGTTACCACTCTGGCAATTACTGCTTTCGGTCAAGTTCGCCCTAGTCAAATTATCCGCCGTTCTGCTGCTCAAGTGGGGGATGCGATCGTCGTTACAGGCGTCCACGGAGCCTCCCGTGCTGGTTTAGAATTGCTCTTACATCCTCAATTAGAACAAAACCTCAGCAACACAGAAAAGACGGCTTTAATCAAAGCACACCAACGCCCTCAACCACGATTAGATGTCTTACCGATCCTCCAAAAAATCTTAGCATCCTACTCTCCCACTCCTCCTCTACTCTCCATCGCTGGTATGGATAGCAGCGACGGTTTAGCAGATGCAGTTATGCAAATCTGCCGCGCCAGTAGTGTCGGTGCTATCCTAGAGCGCAACCAAATTTCCTTACCAACAGCTTTTGATCACTGGCTGACAAAAGAGCAAGCACTGGAATACGCTCTCTATGGTGGTGAAGACTTTGAATTAGTGCTTTGCTTGCCACAAGAACCAGCCCATAACTTAGTACAACAACTAGGTCAAAGTGCAGCTATTGTGGGCAGGATTACATCGGAATCAACAGTAATATTGCACGACAAGAAAGAAAAATTCCCCGACCAAGTTCTGAGTCTTAGCCAGGGATTTCAACATTTTAGTCATTAGTCCTTTGTCCTTCGACAAAGGACTAATGACAAACTATTGCCACTTCTGGGCTACTAATTCTGCCAAATCCAGAACTCGCTGGCTGTAACCCCACTCGTTGTCATACCACGCCATAACTTTTACTAGGTCATTGCCCAAGACCAAAGTCAAGGCAGCATCCACAATCGAAGAAGCATCACTACCTTGATAATCGGACGATACTAGTTGTAGTTCGCTGTAGTCTAAAATGCCTTTGAGTGGGCCTTCAGCAGCATCTTTGAGAGCTTGGTTAACTTCTTCCGTAATAGTACGCTTCTCAACCTGAACCACGAAATCTACCATTGAAACGTTCGGGGTAGGTACACGCAGGGCAACGCCATTCAGCTTGCCCTTAAGGTCTGGAATTACCAGCGCCACTGCTTTTGCCGCACCAGTCGAGGTGGGTACAATGTTTATGGCTGCTGCTCTGGCCCGTCGCAAATCCCGGTGAGAAGCGTCTAGCAAGCGCTGGTCGCCGGTATAGCTGTGGGTGGTGGTCATTGTACCTTTAATGATGCCGAATTTATCGTTCAACACCTTGGCGATGGGAGCCAAGCAATTAGTGGTACAGCTGGCATTACTGATGATGTGATGTTTGTTGTGGTCATAGTCGTGATGATTCACACCAACCACAAACGTGCCATCCTCATTTTTACCAGGGGCGGTGATCAGAACCTTTTTGGCTCCAGCATTCACATGCTTCAGCGCTCCTTCTTTGCTGGTAAATACTCCCGTCGCTTCGATGATTAGGTCAATTTCCCACTCTTTCCAGGGCAAGTTTTCTGGGTTGCGATCAGACACGCACTTAATGGTCTTACCATTAACGATGATAGAGTTATCATCGGCAGTAATGTCAGCACCCTTTATCTTCCCTAGCATCGAGTCATATTTCAGCAGGTGAGCGTTGGTTCTAGGGTCTGAGGTGTCGTTAATAGCGACAAGGTCAATTTGGCTATTTTCTCTGCCCACCCAGCAGCGCGCAAAGTTACGTCCGATACGCCCGAAACCGTTGATTGCAACTCTGATCACAGTGTCTTGCCCTCTGTATTTATGCTTATAAGTTGATATCGTTGACCCCAATCATATCGCAAAGGGGGGGAGCACTCATAACCACAAAGTGTCGGATCAATAAAAAAACACATAATTTATTCAGATTTGCTTGAGTAAAGGTTGTTGTTAGTGATGTATGCTCTGACCGATTCCGGGACTAAATAGCGAATTGACTGGCGTTCGTAGCAAAGTTTGCGAATTAGACTTGACGAAACTCCTACTAAAGGTATATTCAAGAATTGCCAGTGAATGGTAAATGACTGCTCACTCAGTTGTTGTTCCACTTGCTTGCAGATTAACTCGCTTTGAGCTATAGTCTCACCACCTAGCAGTCGGGGTGCGATTAACCAATCACACATTTGTGCTAGTTCGTGTCCACGGTACCAACGAGGTAAGGTTTGGAAAGCATCCAAACCCAAAATCCAGTACCAGTGAGTATTTTGGTAAAAAGCAGATAAGTCGATTAGGGTATTGATGGCAAAAGAAACCCCAGAGTGATTTACCTCCACCAGTGAGACAGTAAACGCAGGGTTATCTTTTGTAGCTCTTTGCAGCATTTCCACGCGATGCTCAAACAAAGCTGCTTCTTTATGAGGAGGATTTAGCGATGGCACCCAAATTACCTTTTTTAGTGGTACTTGATGCAAAGCTGTTTCGGCTATGAGCAGGTGTCCCCAATGAATTGGATCAAATGTGCCACCAAAAATTGCTAGTTGCTGCATCCAGTCACGCCTGGGTTTTACGCAATTGAAAAATAGTTTCATTACCAATGTACTATTGAAGTCAATTCGCGCCTAGGCTTGATGCAATTTAAAATCAGTTTCGCCAACATTGTGCGATCGCAGCCAATTCCAGTAAGGTAACTAAAAATATGTATTTGACATTACAAGAATTTCTTTCCCGATGCAGCAGAAATTTTCAGAATAATCTTAACAACAGTTCAGAAATAGCAAAAACCTCCAACCAAGGTAAAATCATTCTGAATAAACAAAGCCAGAGCAGAAAAGTCAACTTGGCATCAAATATAAACATGATGTACGAACAGTTACGGTAAAAAATCAAATTCCTGTTATGATACGCGTGTCATTTGTGATTATGGTGTGGTGTGGTGTAAGAGGAGCAATAAATGAGTAATTCTGTAGATTTTAGTGGTAGACCATTTCATTTCATTGGGATCGGCGGCATAGGGATGTCTGCTCTGGCATACGTTCTTGCCAAACGCCAATTTCCAGTATCAGGTTCGGATCTTCGTCCCAACCACATTACGCACAAGTTGGAATCTATCGGAGCTCATATTTTTGGTAGACAAGAGGCAAGCAATCTCGAATTCTTTCGCCCTCAGATATTGACTAATGAAGTAGCATTAAACTCACAAGAACAATTGCCTACTCCTACTAAATCAATACTGCCTCAAGTCATTTGTTCAACAGCGATTAACACTAATAATTTAGAATACAAAGCAGCGTTGGAATTAGGTTGTCCGGTTTTACATCGTTCAGATGTACTAGCAGCCTTGATTGCCGATTACTACAGTATTGCAGTGGCAGGAACACACGGCAAAACCACAACCAGTAGCATGATTGGCTACATGCTTCTGCAAGCAGGTTTAGACCCAACGATTTTGGTAGGTGGGGAAGTAAATGCTTGGGAAGGCAATGCTCGATTGGGGCAAAGTCGATATTTGGTAGCAGAGGCAGATGAATCAGATGGTTCTCTAGTCAAACACGCCCCTGAAATTGGCATTATTACCAATATTGAACTCGATCATCCTGATCACTACGATACGTTAGAAGAAGTAGTTGACATCTTCCAGACTTTTGCCAAGGGTTGTAAGATATTGATAGGTAGTATTGACTGTGCTACAGTACGCGATCGCCTGCAACCAACAATCAGCTACAGCTTACACTCTGATACTGACGCTGACTACACTGTCACCAATGTTGACTATCGTGCTGATGGCACTACAGCTCTAGTTTGGGAACAAGGCAAAGCTTTGGGCGTGTTGAAATTGCGGCTGCTTAGTCGGCACAATCTCAGTAATGCCCTAGCAGCGGTAGCTGTTGGCCGAGCCTTGGGCTTAGAATTTGGAGAAATCGCCAAAGGGATTGCTACTTTTGAAGGGGCAAGACGCCGCTTTGAGTTCCGGGGTGAAGTTGATGGTATTACCTTCATTGATGATTATGCCCATCATCCCAGCGAGATTCGCGCTACTCTCGCCGCAGCACGTTTACAGGCAAGACCAGGACAAAGAGTTGTTGCCATCTTCCAACCCCATCGCTACAGCCGCACACTTACCTTTTTAGAAGAATTTGCCCAATCTTTTACTCATGCTGATTTAGTTGTACTGACTGATATTTACAGTGCAGGCGAACCAAATTTAGGGCAAATCAGTGGTGAACAGCTGGCAGCGGAAATTGCCAAGCAGCATTCGCAAGTAGTTTATCAACCAACTTTACCCTTAGTGTGCGAATTCTTGTTGCAAACACTGCATCCAGGCGATTTGGCACTTTTTCTAGGAGCTGGGAACTTAAATCAGGTGATTCCCGAAGTAATCACAACACTTTGTGAGCCGGCTAAAGCCACATCCTAAGTTACGAGGTCTGATTTCTAAGCAAAGCACCCGTCTACCAACGATTCCATTGGTTTATGCTATTGCCGTATTATTACGGTAAAAAATGTAAAAATTTTACCTATTAAAGTAAAGATGACAATTTCCCAGGCAGCTGGAAACGTCTGCACACCTTCTGCTTTGAATACAAAGAAACAGGAAACAACTAATTCAGTCAATAGTGAGGTAATTTATTTACCTGGTACTGATTGTGCGATCAAGTCCCAGGCTTACTTGTCAGCGTTTACTTCCTATAGAGTTGGGGGAGCAGCCCAATGGTACGTTGCTCCCCGAAACTTAGAAGCGCTACAGGCAAGTCTCAACTACGCAAAAGAACATGATTTAACAGTAACAGTACTGGGAGCAGGTTCTAACTTGTTAGTAAGCGATCGCGGTATACCAGGCTTAGTCATTGCTACTCGTCATCTCCGTTACAGCTACTTTGACTCCAAGACAGGTCAATTAACCGTTGCCTCTGGAGAATCAATTCCCAGCTTGGCATGGCAGGTAGCAGAACTAGGGTGGCAGGGATTGGAGTGGGCTGTTGGTATCCCTGGAACTGTTGGGGGCGCTGTTGTCATGAATGCAGGGGCACATAGTAACTGTATCGCAGATATGTTAGTTAGCGCCCAAGTACTTTCGCCCGATGGTACAGTAGGAACTCTTACATCTGAACAGCTAGGTTATAGCTACCGAACTTCATTATTACAAGGTGGCGATCGCATAGTCACTCAAGCCACACTCCAACTTGAGCCAGGTGCAGATCCAGCACAAGTTGTAGCCATTACCAAGCAGCACAAAAAGCATCGCTTGACCACCCAGCCCTACAACTTCCCTAGTTGTGGCAGTGTGTTCCGCAATCCCAAACCTTACACCGCTGGATGGTTAATCGAACAAACTGGTCTAAAAGGTTACCAAATTGGTGGAGCACAAGTAGCACAACTCCACGCTAATTTTATTGTCAACCGTGGTGGGGCAAAGGCTAATGATGTCTTTTGTCTTATTCGTCATATCCAACAACAAGTTCAAGAACGTTGGTCTATTTGGTTAGAGCCAGAAGTCAAAATGATCGGAGAGTTTTAAAGTGCTTGTTGAAACTTGCAATCAAACGGATGGGGACTGAAGAAGCAGGGGAGCCAGCGCTGTGCAAACAGAAGTCGGAGTGATGGCTATGCTTTCCTTTAAGAGTGAACAGAACAATCAGAGTTCCCCGGCTTATTCGCTCTAAGAGTTCCCGTTTTTTTAGCAAGTGGTGTGCAATTAACTGCGTAGTTAGATAGTAAAGAAGATGAGGGTAGAGGGAAAAGACTTACTACAACTTCCCCTCTGCTTTCCTTCTTCTTTTCCTAATGTCCAATGCCCAATGCCCCATGCCTTATGCCCAGCATTAATTATTGGTAAAAAAAGAGGCAAATTGCCCACCGCATCTATAATTGAATTTGATTTGTTATTCAACGCACACGCGAACAATCAATTATGACAGGAAAAGGACAGGGATTCGGCTTTGGCTTAGGAAAAATGAAAGAATTAGCCGAGGCTTTTAAAAAAGCACAGCAAGTTCAAGAAGGTGCAAAGCGACTCCAAGAAGAATTGGAGCAAATGGAGATTCAAGGAGAGTCTGGCGGTGGTCTGGTTAAGGTAATTGTCAGTGGCAACCAAGAACCTAAGCGAGTGGAAATTTCCCCAGATGCTTTAGGAGAAGGTGCAGAAGTACTTTCTGATCTTGTGGCAGTGGCAATGAAAGACGCCTATAACAAATCCACAGCGACAATGAGGGAACGTATGGAAGATTTGACAAGTGGACTGGAACTTCCTGGATTTTAGTTGTTAGTCATTGGTCATTAGGAGCCAGTGCGTTGCGGGGGTTCCCCCCGTTATAGCAACTGGCGTTCATTAGCCCTTGGTCAATAACTATGGACAAATGACAAATGACTAAGGACAAAGGACAATCAAATATTTATGCATTATAAGCTGCTGTTTGTCTGCTTAGGTAATATCTGCCGATCGCCATCGGCAGAAAACATTATGGTTTACTTAATTGAGCAGGCTGGCTTGAGCGATGGCATCTTTTGCGACTCCGCTGGTACCTCTAGTTACCATATTGGTAGTCCACCTGACCAACGCATGAGTGCTGCGGCTGCTACAAAGCTTTTAATTAAACTGCGTGGTCGAGCACGCCAGTTTAAAGAATCGGACTTTCAAGATTTTGATTTAATTTTGGCTATGGATCGAGAGAATTATCGGGATATCCTCTCTATTGATCAAACTGGGCAGTATCACCACAAAGTGCGTTTGATGTGCGATTTTTGCTCTCGACACACTCTCAAGGAAGTTCCAGATCCTTATTACGGTGGTCTAGAAGGATTTAATCAGGTGATAGACCTACTTGTCGATGCTTGTGAAGGTCTGCTCACATACGTTACTAGCCAGCAATCAATACAGTAATGTAGAAAGTATAGAAGCCAGGACTTTAAGGCTCCTGACTTCTATTTTTATTCCACCAAACCATGCTTAATTGCAAAACGCACTAACTCTGCTCTGTTGCTAGTTGAGGTTTTTCTCAATAAACTGCTAACGTACTTTTCCACAGTTCGAGGACTAAGGTGTAACTGATGGCCCATGTCGGCATTAGAAAGACCATGAGTCAATAGCTCTAAAACTTCCTGTTCTCTATGAGTTAGGGCTGAGAACAGTTGGGATTGCTGAATCTGAGTGAACAGAGAATTATGGGCGTCTACTGCTTTTGTTGGAGCAGAAATACCCAAATTCTCTTTATGAGAAAAGCGGTACTCCGATTGAATGATTTGCGATCGCTCTAAAAGATTGCGAATTGCTGCTGCTAACTCTTCTAGTTCAAAAGGCTTGGGCAAATATAAATCACACCCTGACTGATAGCCCAGAATTCTTTCTTGGGTTTTAGTTCGTGCTGTTAACAAAATTACAGGCAATAAACGGAACGCTGGTTTTTGACGCACTTGTCGCACTAGTTCATAGCCGTTCATCCGTGGCATGACAATATCCGTAACAATCAAATCAGGATGGTACTCGTCCACCATCGCCAAAGCCTCTTGACCGTCATTAGCCATGATTACCGAGTAGCCAGACAGTTCAAGATAATCGCTAATAGACAGACGAGTGCCCAGGTCGTCATCCACTACAAGGATCGTCAAGGGCATGGACAGTAGACCCCTAGCATTTTTTTTAGTAAGAAATTTGCTTTTATGAGCACTATCAATGAACACAGGCAAATATTAGTGTTCTTATGTTTCATACTATGACAGGATTACCAGCTAATAACTGTCTTAGGGTCAATTTATAAAGAAAATCTTAAATCATTAAGAAGTGTTAACGAAGTTTAACCCACTTCAGCTTTATAGGCTTAGAAGAAATCAACAGCTTTACAATTCGTAACAAATTACCAAAAAGCTAGAGTAAATACTCACCATAATATAAATTAATATTGACTTATAACAATAATTTCCTAGAAACTAAGTAAGTAAACACAAATAAGCCTATACACAAAGTTATTACCGTCAATAGTGTTTACTTGTTTTTGGCAACACTTAACTGACAAACTAAATGATTATGTTTACAGACTCTAAATGACTTGAAGTTACTGAAAAACTTTAAATTTAAACTTAGAAAAGCTAAATTAGTGATATACAGTTCAGCATTTATAGTAGTTTAATCTCCCCTCAAAAATTCACAAAGTCAATCCAAACCATTTTTTAGGTACATTTAACGCATCCAAAATTATCAATCAATGAGTGAAAAGAGCGAAGGTTACAAAGTTATTAGCGACAACCGTCAAGTCCGTTATTTGTATGAAATATTGGAAACCTACGAAGCTGGAATTCAGTTGACAGGAACCGAAGTCAAATCGATTCGGGCGGGTAGAGTCAATCTTCAAGATGGCTATGCTTTACTTCGCAATGGCGAAGCCTGGTTGATCAACGTGCATATCTCTCCTTACACTGCCAGTGGACAATATTTTAATCATGAACCGCGGCGTACACGCAAGCTGCTGCTACATCGCCAAGAACTCCGCAAGCTAATTGGCAAAGTCGAACAGCAAGGTTTAACTTTAGTCCCTTTGAAAATGTATCTTAAAAGAGGCTGGGTGAAAATCAGTATAGCTCTTGGCAAAGGTAAAAAGCTCCACGACAAACGAGAAGACCTGAAAAGACGCCAAGACCAGCGCGATATTCAGAGGGCAATGAAAAATTATTGAGTGTGAGTATTGCCATACTACACTAGGGTGAGAAATGGATTGTAGTAGAAAGCGTGTTGTATGTCCTCAGCGTGAGTTGACAAAATGCCCAGTTTATAGCCACAGGTTGATTTTACTAACTTTTAAACTCGATACAGTTGTGAATAACTTCGGATGGCATGAGGAACTTTCACGATGAAACGCAATTTCACCAAAGCTGTTGGCGCGGGCGTGCTCACCTTGAGTATGGGAATTATGCCCTTAACTCTACCTGCACAAGCCCAAACAACTACTGACCCCGGAGTCAATACAGCCCCCAGGACAATAACTTATGAGCGCAATGATTTTGATTGGGGTTGGCTGGGATTAATTGGTCTATTAGGTCTAGCTGGTTTAGCAGGTAGAAAGCGTGATGACGAACCAACACGTTATCGTGACCCCAATACCCCTGGGGCTACTACCTACAGAGACTAGACAATTAAAAATTCAAAAACAGTCAATAGTTCAGTCATTTTTTACTGACTATTGACTGTTTTTTATTTGATACTGCTACTTCTCAGGTAGGTGAATTTAGTTCTTGAGTACGGTTTTGAGCTAAAGGTGTCCAATAGCTAGCAATTAAGGCAACCATTAGCCACCAAAGGGTATTAACTTCAGGACGGAACCAGATAGTATCTACCATTCCATGAGTCAGCATACCCAGCAAAGTGGCGATCGCTCCAATCAACCAAAATCCCTCAACACTTCTCAATTGTCGCAATCGTCTCACTTGCATCAATCCTGTATTAAAGGTAACAATTATTAACCAGAGAAAGCAGGTTAAACCAATGAAGCCAGTTTCTACAGCTACCTCTAACAAAATCGAATAGGCACTCAAAGCAGTATAACGAGGGCGTTGGTAGAGGGGATAAATCTTGTTAAAAGAGTTGTGTCCGGGGCCAATACCGATAATTGGGCGATCGCGAATCATCTCAAATACAGCATCCCATACATTCCTGCGAAAATTATTACTGCTATCTTTGCGATCGGCAAAAATGCTGAACACCCGCAGACGTAATGGCTCTATAAAGAGCACCGCCAGCACCAATACCCCAATCAAACCCCCCAAGACAATTGGCAGCGACCAAGTACGCCAAAAAGGGGGCATTTCTATACTTCTCCAATAAACTAGCAATGCCATCACACTTAAAACTGCCGCGACTAGTCCAATCCAGCCGCCACGACTAAAAGTCAAAACCAGGCAGGCAGTATTGACAATCACCATAGTTAATGCTAGCGCTTTTTTAATCCAGCTTTGCCATGCAAAAACTGCTACTAAGCTAAAAACTACTGCTGGCAGGAGATATCCAGCTAATAAGTTGGGATTTCCCAAATAACTATAGACTCTTGTAGTTTTAGACAGGGGAGATTCTGGGTCAACCCAAGTTGCTAGTGCTGTAGCTCCAAAAAACCATTGCCGTAGTCCATATACGCTGACAATGAGCGATATATGTAAGTAAAGGATGATTAGCCAAGAACGCAGCCGAGGCAGCCTCAGTACCCTAGCACAAAGAGCAAATAGCAGTAAATACAGCGTCAACGTTGCCAAATCGCTAAGCGCCGCCCTTTTCACTGGTGATAACGCTGTTGCTACTACGGCAATCACCCAGTAGAGCAATACCAGCAGGTGAATAGGCGTAACTGACGTGGTATTTGCTGGTGTTGCCTCATCAGATAAAGTCAATAAAAGCCAAAATCCAACACAAGCCACCAGCAACAAACCCACTAAGGTGCTTGAAACAAAAGGTGCAAGGGCATACACCAAGCTGAGTAAGGCAGCCGCAATTGTTTCTCCCCACTGTATCAAGACGCTGGTTTGCCGCCAGGAACGCAACAGTCCTACTAGAGAACGGTGCAGGTAACTGGTAGCAAGATATTCTTTAATCGGTAAAGATGATAAAGTAAATCGTTGCCAGACTAAATTCATAAAAAACGATGTGATCAATTAGCATGTCGCCACAGAACTTGGACTTAATCATAATGCGGGTAGCTATAAAAAGGTAATAATGTAGATTGCAAATTGGTAATTTGTGATGGCACTCTTGTTAGTAGCCCTCAGCTATTACCTATAATCTCAAAGCATTGCAGGCATTACTAATTGAAGACAGCTATCGGGTTTGTCATCAGACATCACTAATTGCTTCTGAGGGAGCAGCTAGTTGTAATGGCAAAGAAAGGACGTAACGATATCCTGATTCTGGTGAACCTTGAATCGAAATTTGTCCACCATGCAGTTCTGCTAGCTGACAGCTAAGCAACAGACCTAAACTTTCGCGGGAGAGACTTCCATGTGGTTTAGTTAAATCTATACCTGAAGTCACAGCAAAGATACTTGAGTGAGCATCACTCAAATCTTTTGATTTCTCTACTGCTATTGGTGAGACATCTGGTTGATCCTGAGCTTCTAGATGAGTACTATAAGTTACTGTCTCACCAGAGAGATCCAGTCTCGACAAAGGATTAAACCGAAAATAGGGATCGACCTCAGTCATACCGTCTCCCAGCCAGGGATGCGAAACCCAGATAGTAATGTGAAGCGTATCTTCCTTGTAAGAGACATGAATACGAACAATACTACCTGTCGCAGAAAGTTGAATCACGCTAAAAACTAGGTGATAGAGAATTTGCCGCACCTTGTCTTTATCCAAAGGACAAATGCGATTACGTCCCGGCTCTATAGATAGGCGAATATCTTGCTCGCGGCGGTTAGCCACTTCTTCTAGAGTATTGATAGCTTGTTGACATAGCATTTCAATATCTACAGGAGCTAGATTCAGCACATCTGAGTTTTGATCTAGAGTACCAAGTTCGGTAATTTCGTTTACTAATGAAAGTAAGTACCGACCACTGTGTTGGATAATCTCTACATATTCTCTCTGCTTAGTTGTCAAAGGCCCGTAAATCTCACGCCCCAAAACACTAGCCATGCCTAGCACAGATGTTAAAGGTGTACGCAACTCCTGAGTTAGCTGTTCCAAAAGTTCTAGTTTCAGTTGCTTGGTAGAAACAGAGTCTTGGTCTAAAGTGGGTGGGGTTATTCTAAGGTCAGCAGTATGGTCGTCATTATATGACAGTATGGGAGCGCTCTTAGAAGGGCTTGTTTCTAGTTTTCCTTGCAGCAGTCGGTTGCGCTCAAATTCACTCATGCTCCAACGAGCGATGATTTGTAAAAACTCAATGTCTCGATTTGTAAAATTGCGCGGCACTAAATCCATCACTGCCAATGCACCCAAACAATTTCCCGAAGCATCAATCAGTGGCGCTCCTAAATAAGCACGAATCCCATAATCTTGTACCAACTTACTGCTAGCAAGTACTGAATTCGTAAGCTTTTGCGTATCATTAATTACAAATATTTGATAACTCTCTACTACCTGTGTGCAAAAAGATTCCCGGCGTAAAAGTTGACGGTTTTGTGCCAAATGATTCATTAATCCCAGCCTGGATAAGCCTATCGCCGACTTGAACCAGTGACGTTCTTGATCTACAAATCCCAAAATGGAAATTGGTGCTTCCAAAAAGTGGGCAGCAGTTTGAGTGGCTTCTTCAAAAACCGGAATCGTTTCTGGTTGCCGCAAACCTAATTCAGACAAAGCTTTGAGGCGTTGTTGTTCTCTTGTTTCCTGAGAAGTCCAACCATCCTTTAGGGCAAATAATTTGTTTTCAGGCTCTACCATTGCCACTGCTACCTTGATAATTGCTCGATACTGTAATTGATATAACCACTATTTTTGAGTTATCAATTGCTATTTTTAAGCATTCCCTAATTTCGCCTCTAATAAACAACTTTAGGGCAAAAATTTTTCACCCTCAGCCTTAAGCAGGCGATGCAGTCTCCAATAGTTCCTATCCACTGGTGCTGAATGTTCTACTCAGCACTGGTGTCATCTGTATTGCTTGATATTTTGCAAACAGACAGCGTTAGTTTTGGATTCAGTCAGGGTAACATAACGCTAAGGATACAATACAAAAGGGTATCATTCTTATGCATAGAAGGGAAAATTATTGTCTGTACACTCAACGTAAATTTACTGAAAATAACTATTTTGAGATATTTTTATGTAACCATTTTTACTGAAAACAGCTAACACTGATTGTTGGCAATTTTTAGATATTTCATATAACTCTTCATCTGATAGATTAAGCATGTTACAACTTCAAACTGCAAATTATGTAGACTGTTTGGTTTTTCTCTTATTAAAAAGTTATCGTAGTTACCAACAGTAATTTAAAATTTAGTTAAAGATATACAAATTATTTATTAATAATTTTTCTAGTATTAAAAAACGCACTATCAAGATTTATAGTATTTTTTTTATAAAAATCAGATAAAAAATAACCTTTATTTGAATGCTATTAGTTTATAAATAGTTAATTTATAGATAATCACTATTCTATATTTTTTAGATATTTTTTAAAGCTAGATTCAGGCAAAAATATTTTAATTGTCTCGTTGACATAAGTTAAATATATTCGGGCATTATATCCTAATTATTGCTAAACCACGTTTTACTAGTTTATTATTTTTTTATCAAGGATTTCATAATTTTTAGTAAATATATTTAGTCCGATATTTACGGGTAAGTAAAAATAGATTAGCTTTGATAAAGCAGAATTTTAATATTTGAATTTTGAGGAAAAATAGTAATGAATAAAATGACTATTAGAATTCCTTTTGTAGACCTTAAGTTACAACATCAACCGATTCAAACGCAACTACAACAAGCAATTCAGATTGTATTAGAACAGGGAGATTTTATTTTAGGGCAAGCACTATCAGATTTTGAAGCAGCTTTTGCAGCAACATCTGGGACAGAATATGGAGTTGGTGTTGCATCAGGAACCGATGCGATCGCCCTCGGATTGCAAGCGTGTAATATTGGGGCTGGCGATGAGGTGATTTTACCAGCCAACACCTTCATAGCAACTTTGATTGGGGTGCTACGTGCTGGTGCAAAGCCTGTTCTTGTAGATTGCGATCCCCAAACAGCTTTAATTGACTTAGAGGCAGCAGTAAGGTCAATTACACCACAGACCAAAGCAATTATCCCTGTACATCTCTATGGTCAGATGGTATCACCACGGCAGCTATTAGACTTTGCCGATACCTATAAACTGCTAATTTTTGAAGATGCAGCACAGGCACATCTAGCACAAAGAGAGGGATTTCACGCTGGTTCAGTAGGAATAGCAGCAGCTTTTAGTTTTTATCCCAGCAAAAATTTGGGCGCATTTGGGGATGGGGGGATGTTGTTGACGCGAGATTCCGATGTAGCCCAGAAAATGGGGCGTTTACGGAATTATGGTGCATCACAAAAGTATTTTCATACTGAATCAGGAACGAATAGTCGTTTGGACACCATGCAAGCCGCTGTCTTGCATCATAAACTACCATATTTGCCACAGTGGAATAGCGATCGCCTGAGTATTGCCCAGCAGTACGATATGGAACTAGCACCCTTAGCAACTGCTGGCATCATCCCGATACAAAATCAAAGTGGTACAGGACACGTTTATCATCTTTATGTCATCAGAGTTGACGATACTTGCCCTACAGAACGCCAGCAACTCCAAGAAAAACTAACAGCAGCAGGAATTCAGACTGGCATTCATTACCCAATTCCCTGCCATCTCCAGCCGGCATTCAACAGCTTAGGCTATCAGCAAGGAGACTTTCCGCAAGCAGAAAAGCTGTCAAAGCAAATATTATCGTTACCGATGTATCCTGGTTTGAGTAGTAGCCAGGTCAAAGAAGTTGTAGCAGCGATCGCTGATGTAGTTTCAACAGGTTCTCATTCAGATCCATCTCCTGCTGTCGTTGGCAGTATAGCAGCATAAATCGCAGATTGATATTAGCGATCGCTACTTTGGTTGAGCAGGGGTTGACTTCAGGAAAGCTCTTGTCTTCTATAGGTATGGTTGGATAATAACGCACACTTTGCGTAGGCGTAGCCCGCCGTATGAAACTTTTCAAGACAGACATCGTATCAGCTAATAGTTTTTGAGTTGTTAATTTATAATCTTGAATTGCTTAAAATCATGGCATTCCAACAACAGGTTAAAAACAGAAACGCGCCAGCCATTTTCAGCCTAGCTATCTTAGGCGTTTTGGTGCTGCTTTATGCTCCTGTATTACTACATTGGTTGGATGGTTGGCTGCACAAAAATATCAGTACAGAGCACGAATATTTCAGCCACGGTATTATTGGTCTACCATTTGCTGCTTACCTGGGGTGGTTGAACCGGAAACAGTGGAGACGATTGCCAGATATTACCCATCCGTTGGGCGCTGTCTTCTTATTATTAGGGGGAGTTTTTTATCTTAGCGGTGTTACAGAGTGGGTTAACATTTCCTTGCCTGTTATGCTGGCAGGATTGTGTTTGTGGTTTAAGGGAATACCAGGTTTGCGATCGCAAGGATTCCCCCTGTTGTTAGTATTTCTGGCAACCCCGACAGCAATACCCTACCTCATTGCACCCTATACCCTGCCTCTGCAAAGCTTCATAGCTGGTACAGCGGGCTTCATACTGAATCAGTTTGGTATGGAAGTAACCGTTGATGAGATAAATTTATACGTAGGAGGAAGAATTGTAGAAGTTGCCCCCTACTGTGCTGGACTGAAAATGTTGTTTACTACTCTCTATGTCAGCTTGATGCTGCTTTATTGGACGGGTGCTTTGTCTTCACGTCGCACAACTATTTGGTTTTTATCCATTGCGATCATCATTAGCATTAGTGCCAATATTGTTCGCAACACTTTACTTACCTACTTTCACGGCACAGGTCAAGAAGCAGCCTTTCAATGGCTGCATGAGGGTTGGGGTGGAGACTTATACTCTGCTTGTATGCTGCTGTTATTAGTGCCTTTGCTAAATCGGATTAATAGCTATTTTTCAGCATCTCCAGAAACTCAGCAACAAGAGGAAAGTTAAAAGGAAGTCAGAAGCCAGGGGTCAGAATGTCTTTTGTCCTGACTCCTCTGCCAAAACAATTAAGATCAGGGTACATTGTCAATATTACTGAACTCATGGTGTCATTTTATAAAGTAAAATTTTGCCTAAGTATTGCAAATTTTACTGATGATTTCCTTATTCAAGTTTTTCAAGGAAAACCAATTAAGTCAGGTAGCAGCACTTTTGTTATTGCTACTACTATTAGCGATGGGAGGGATTCCCGGATATCTGACAGGACGCTGGCAATGGAAACAGCCGCCACCTGTTGCAAGCCTTAATGAATTAAGACACATACGCAAGACTGGGTTAACTCTTCCTGGTTGGCAAACTATTGAACAAGCGGAACAACAAATTGGCGAGCGAAAATGGTCATTGCAGGTAATTAAGAAACAAGGGTCTGAATCCCAGGCTATCCTGCTTTTGCTGCCACAAAATGGCCCTATGGATCAACCAGAGGTGGAGTGGACGGAGCTTAATGGTTGGGGAAGATCACGCTGGAGAAAGTGGGACATAGCTCAATATCGCTCCGCCGAATTTACTGTGAACCAGCCTCCAAAGTTAGGAGCTAATACCGAAACAAAAGTAGAAGCTAGGTTTTTTCGTGCCTCTACACCACAGCAAACCTTCGCTGTTTTGCAATGGTACGCTGTGCCAGAAGGTGGCAATCCATCACCTTTATACTGGTTCTTGGCAGATCAATGGGCACAGTGGCATAAGAAACGTACCCCTTGGGTGGGCGTAAGTATTATCATTCCGATGGAGCCTTTGGGGCAGGTAGAAAAATCTTGGTCTTTAGCACAGTCTCTTGGAAAAACAGTGCAAGCTGCATTGATGGCAGATGCTTTTTAAAGTAAGTCATAGCTGTGCTTGTGCAGATATTAAGTCAATATTCATCCTTTTTCTTGTAAATACTTGCAGAGAAAAGAGACATTGAGGGTATTTACAGAGTAAAATAACGACTCGGCGCAACCGATTCTTAGTTCAGCATTACTGCACCGATGTTTATAGCTCCCAATTCTCATATACGTGCGTTCAGCGCTCTGTGTTTTGTCAGCCTTCAGATAAGCGCTTTTTTAACAACACCCATCCAACTTGTTGTTGCTCAGCCCCTACCATCTCAAGGACAATCGCCAGGGCAACCCCCCTCACCTCCCCTAGGTGTTGAAGTTGTACCACCAGGGGTAAATGACGAAGTTTCCCCCCAACTTAGCCGTTATCTTTTAGGGCCAGGAGATGTAATTGGCGTTGCACTTCAGCGTCCTCCTGGACCCTACCGTTTAGGAATAGGAGATGCAATTAGCGTTGCGGTTCAGCGCTTCCCGGATTTGAGTTTTCAAGCTGCAATTAATCCAGAAGGTAACATTGTGGTGCCGCTACTAGGAACCGTGTCCCTACAAGGTTTAACTTTGGAAGAAGCACAAGCAAAAATCCGCTCTGGCTTAAATCGTTATGTAATTGATCCAATCATAGTTTTATCACTAGTAGGGCAGCGTCCAGACTTTAGTTTTCAAGCCGCAATTAGTCCAGAGGGTAACATTGTAGTGCCGCAACTAGGAACTGTGTCCTTACAAGGCTTGAGTTTAGAAGAAGCTCAAGAAAAAATTCGCTTAGGCTTGAGTCGCATTTTCATTGATCCGATTGTGGTAGTATCCTTGACAGGGACGCGACCAGTGCAAGTTACCATTAGCGGAGAAGTATTTAGACCAGGAATTTATCCTATTAATTCGGGAACACCTCGTGTTGCTGATGCCCTATTGATAGCTGGTGGTTCAACCTTAACCGCAGACCTGCGGCAAGTGCAAGTACGTCGAAAGTTGATGGATGGTTCTGTGGTTTCACAAACTATTGACCTGTATGCAGCCTTGCAAAATGGCGGATCAGTACCTAATCTACGCTTGCAAGATGGGGATGCGGTAACTGTGCCACGTCGTGAAGTCGGGACTGATGATGGTTACGATCGCAACTTGGTAGCACGTTCATCATTGGCTGTACCGCAGATTAGAGTCCGAGTTTTAAACTATGCTGCGGGAGGAATTGCTACACAAGCACTGCCTAATGGTAGTACGTTTGTAGATGCTTTGGGAGGAATAAATCTCGACACAGCTAACCTCCGGGAAATTGCCTTAGTCCGCTTCGATCCTGAACGAGGCAAAGCTGTCACACAGAAACTTGATGCGAAAAAAGCTCTCGGAGGTGATGCGTCTCAAAACGTGCCGCTTCAAGATAATGATGTTATTGTTGTTGGTCGTAACCTCATCGCTAAAATCACTAATGCCATCGGTACAATTACTCAACCATTCTTTAATATTCAGAGCTTTATCCGCTTCTTTGAATTCTTTACCGGTGGTGGTGATTAGTTACTCTAACCTCATTGCTCCTTGTCGCTGGATAAGGGAGATGAAGGAAATGAGGGAGCAGGGGAAGAGAGGGAATAACTACTGACCAATGACTTTTGAACGCCACTTGCTTCAAGTCGGCAGAGCCGCCCAACGCAGTGGCTCCCCTTGACTCTTAACAAATGACTAATAAGTAATATATGCATCTGCCATGACCCCACCAATTGTTAAACGCTATCTTATTGCTTTTGATAAGTACAAGTGGATTGGATTAGCTAGTTTTGGTTTAGTTGTAGCGGGGTCAACAGTGGTAGCTGTGCAACCAGAACCACCCGCTAGCTACGTAGCATCTGCCGCACTTACCTACACTGGGCCGCCAGTGTCTTTCTCTGCAACTGGTAGCGAAATTCAGCAGCAAGGGAAGGAATTGAACGAGCAAGTTTTACTATCCGACCAGATAATTGAAGCTGTGGCAGCGAAGGTAAATATTAAACCAGCAAAGATCGGTACAAGTGTTGCCCTCACTGTGCCTAAAAAAAATCCCAGGACTGGAGAATTAGAATCTACAATCCTGGAAATGAAATATAAAGATACTGACGCCAAGCGAGCTACAGAGATATTGGTCGAATTGATGCAAGCAATGATCAAGTTGAGTGGTGATATTAATACTGGGCGATTAAAAGCGATTATTCAAAAAATTGACGAGCGCTTACCACAGGCTAAACGAGAACTACAAGTTGCTGAGCAGAAACTAGAACGGTACGATCGCGTAGAGCGAACAGCAATATTAGCTGCTGAAAATGGCAGTTTGTTAAACGGAGTTACTGCTAGCCAAAATCTACAACGGCAGATTCAATTAACTGTTTCTGGGGTCGATGCCCAAATTCGCTCTTTAGAAGGTAAGTTAGGTTTAACAGTTGGGCAGGCTTATGTTTCTTCTGCTTTAAGTGCTGATCCAATTATTGGCAACTTACGAGCGCAAATTTATCAAACTGAGGCGCAAATAGCCCTTTTCAGGAAAGATTTACGACCTGAACATCCAAATATGATTCAGTTGCAGCGTCAAAAACAAGCTTCTGAGGAGTTACTGCAACAACGTGCGGCTGAGGTGTTGGGTGGTGGTGGTACAGCGGCTCCACTTCGGGGTGATATTGCAGGTATTCGCACTCAAAGCAGCTTAGACCCAGCACGACAAGAACTGGCAAATCAGATGGTGGCTTTGCAGACCCAACGGGAGACGCTGCAACAACAACTAGCTCAAGAAATCCAACAAGAGGCGCGATTACGGCAAGAGTATTCTTTAATACCTAATAAGCAATTGGAGCGATCGCGCTTAGAACAAGAAGTTGCACTGAAAAAAGCCGTTTATGACCAAATGCAGACAAAGCTCACTGATTCTAAGACCGCAGAGGCGGAAACCATCAGTAGCCTCAGCGTTGCCAGGCTTCCCACCGTTACAGCCGACATTAAACCCCCTAAAAGCGTGCCTGTTACCCTAGGTGTTGGTGGTTTCCTGGGTTTGTTAGTTGGTGGTGGGGTGATATTCTTGCTGGGGTCATTGGAAGGTACTTACAAAACCAGGGAAGATATCCGCGAAAGCCTCAAGCAACGGGAAGTGGCACTTCTGGGAGAGTTGCCGTTAATGCTAGTTGATGATTTGGATAAAGAAGCAGTTCCAGTGGTACTTTCCCCGGATTCTCCTTATTTGGAATTTTACGAGAAGTTCCGCAGTAATTTGCGCCGGATTGGTGGTAGAGACTTGAAAGTGGTGCTGGTTACTAGCACCGATAGTCAAGAGGGTAAGACGGTAAGTGCTTATAATTTGGGCATAGCTTCTGCGCGTGCTGGCAAAAGAACCTTAATTATTGAAACAGATTTGCGATCGCCTTCTCATTGTGCATCCCTAAAAGTAACCGCTGACCCCGATGCTACTATTGAACCCCTGCGTTATTACGCCAGCTTGAGTGAATGTATCCGTTTGGTTCCTGATGTAGAAAATTTATACATCATTCCCAGCCCTGGGCCTGTGCGTCAATCTGCTGCTATTCTTGAATCAAGCGAAATGCGACGACTAATGGAAGATGTTCGCGAACGTTATGATTTGGTCATTTTAGATACTAATCCCCTGAGCTTATCCAATGACCCTTTGTTAATCCAACCCTACAGCGATGGTATAGTGCTTGTGGCGCGACCAAACTTTACACAAGAAAATATGCTAGGTGAAGCTATTGATCAATTGGTTGAATCTGAGTTGGGGCTATTAGGAGCAATTATCAATGGTGCTGATATCACGGTAGCTATGCCTGAACCAATTTCACCACAAACCGCTTCACCTCAAGCAGACACGGAAATTGAAGAAGTTTCAGCGGGCGTCAGTAAAAACTAAGGAAATAGGGCATTGGGTACTGGTAGTTTGCTTGCGTGAGCTTGGTGGGGTAAAGGAAAAGGTGTTTTATCCGTTTTGCCCTTTCCCCTTTAACCTTTCCCCAACCTCACCCAGCAATGCAAGGGTTGGCAAACTACTAGGTACGGCAAAGCATTCAGTCCCCAGTTCCCTGTGCCCCATTACCATTAGTCACGCTTAAAAAGCCCAAACAATGGCCCAAGCATTACCCCGAAAACAAAGCCGCCGATGTGGGCCCAGTAGGCGACTCCACCTGTTTCCACGCTCATATTTGCGGCTGCTTGCAGGCTGGCAAAACCTGATATCACATTCTGCACAAAGAAAATCCCGATTATTACCAGTGCCGGAACGCTAATTGTAGTCACGAAAAAACCCAAGAAAATTAGGGTCATAACTCTAGCGTGAGGGAAGCGGATAATATATGCACCCAGAACCCCAGAAATCGCACCACTTGCCCCTAAAGAAGGAATAGCAGAATTCATGCCAATAAACCATTGGCACGCGGCGGCTAAAGCACCACATGCCAAATAAAAAATCAGATATTTTAAATGACCTAGGCGGTCTTCAATATTGTTACCAAAAACCCAGAGAAATATCATATTTGATATTAAGTGCCACCAACCGCCGTGTAAAAATTGCGATGTAATTAAAGTTGTCCACTCCCCGGCAAAGTTGGTGGTTAGTTCTCGTGGGACTACGGCATATAGCTGGAAAAACTGCTCTAATTGTTCATTGGACAGACTCACTTCGTGAAGAAAAACTAAAATGTTCATCCCAATCAACCCATAGGTGAAATACGGGGTGATTCGCGTCGGATTTTCGTCGTAGAGGGGAAACACAGGTGTTTTTCCTAATTATCGATTAACTGCAATATATCCTGTGTGGCTGGCAGTTGCGAAGTTTAGGTAATCTCACCTATGAAATATTTGAAGTCATTATGATACCTTGGAGGGCTACCCATACCAAGATTCTTCCTTAGATTTGTCGCTAAATAAACCCAACAGCGGGCCAAGAATCGCCCCAAAGATGAAACCACCTGCGTGGGCCCAGTAGGCGATACCGCCGCTTTCCATGCCAATGTTGGTAGGTGTTTCTAAACTGGCAAGTCCATAGAAAGATTGTTGGAGAAACCAGAATCCCAAAAAGAAATATGCTGGGACACGGAAGGTAGGGAAGAAAAACCCTAAAGGTACTACACCCATAACTTCGGCGTTGGGAAAGCGAAGAATATATGCTCCCATGACGCCAGCGATCGCACCACTTGCACCCAAAGAAGGAATGCTAGAATTCTGGGCAAAGTACCACTGGGTCAACGATGCCAAAATACCGCAAGACAGATAGAAAAGCAAATATTTGGCATGACCCAACTTATCTTCAACGTTGTTACCAAAAATCCAGAGGAACAACATGTTACCACCTAGGTGCAACAAACCCCCGTGTAAAAACTGGGAGGTAATCAAGGTTGCCCATTCTGGCACTGGTTGATTGAGAGAGATGCCGCCAAAGCTTAAAGTGAGTTCTCGTGGCACTACAGCCGCAAGATGCAAAAATCCATTTAATGCTTGCGGTGGAAGACTTGCTTCATAAAGAAAAGCGAGGACATTGGCAGCAATCAGTCCAAAAGTAACATAAGGCGTGATTGTTGTAGGATTATTATCTCTAATTGGAACCACAGACGATTTTCCTGATTTTTGAGCAACTAGCCTCACAATACTGAATTTTGCAAGTAGTTTCTTCTACCTCATGGACAAATTTGGATTTAGTCGTTGGTACTTGAAGTATAGAGAAATATTTGTATTTAACTGAATTCATCCCATATTTATGCAATGCCATAATGTGTTGTTAACATTGTTATCGCCGATACTCGTCGCCACAATCGCCGATAAGCTGGTACAAATCTCGTGATTGGCGAGATACTGCATTGATGCGATCGCGATCGTCATCATCTAGACTAAAACTAAATACTTTGGCGTTATCTTCTATATGTTCAGATACACCAAGTCTTGCACCAACTATCACACCTCCAACACTTGGCTGATCTAAGATGTAACGCACTGCCACATTAGAGATGCTAAGTTTATGCTTATCAGCAATTTCTCTGAGAATAGCAAGCAACTCTTGAAATAATTGCCAACCACCCCATCCATCGACCATATTCTTATATTTTCGTAAGCTCACAGTAGACAATTCAGAACCTCGTGGTTCAGGTTTTCCCAAGTACTTTTCTGATAGCAATCCGCCGCAAACTGTGCCGTAAGTAAAAAGTTTTATATCCTGCTGTTGACAAAATTGAATCATATTAACTTCAGGACGGCGATCAACTAGAGAAAATTGCACTTGATTGGAAACAATTCTGATCCCGGCTTCAGTAATAATTTTTAGGTGTTCAGTATCAAAGTTAGTCAAAGCTAAATGCTTAATTTTTCCCTCAGTTTGCAGTTCTGCCATATACTTGAGAGCATCCAGGTAGTTTTTATCCTGATATTCCCACCAGTGGAATTGCATCAAATCTAAGGATTCTACATCCATCCTTCTTAAAGAGATATTAATATTTTCCTCAACCAGTTTTTTCGTCATTTTTCCAGGACGAGGAACCCACTTAGTGAAAGCTTGGATGTTTGATAAAGCCTCTTTCCCACGTGTAGCAATTAGTTGACGCCGGAATTCACCAATCAAGTCTTCGGCTGGGCCGTAATGGTCTGCTAAATCCCAAGTGGTAAAGCCTGCATCCAGATATTTAAACATAGCTTGAATGGCAGCTTTTGGGTCAATGCGTCCGTGTCCACCAGACACTTGCCACATTCCATTTAAAATCCGGCAAATGTTTAAATCGGGTGTAAATTGAAGACGACTTGCGGTTGGTAAGTTCATATTTTAATTGTTAATTGTTTAACGCCAGTTTTTTTCAGCTTGTTCGAGTACGTAAGCCGCAACATCTTGAATTTCCTGTTCAGAGAGGCGGTCTTTATAGGCTGACATATTATTTTTACCATTAGTCACAATGGATGTAACTGCCTCTATTGAATCCATACCATATTTCTTCAGCGCTTGCTTTTTGAGATTCTTACCTCGCCTGATAATGTTACCGCCATTAATATGACAACCAGCACAATGAACGCTGAAAATTTGTGCGCCATTAGCTATATCTGCTGCACTAGCAGGTAAAGCGAAAGTACTTATCAATAACCAAGATGTTACTAATACTAATTTGAGTAATTTTTTCACCAAGCTTCTCCCAATTTTGTACTAGTTTTTTATATAAGTTAAATGTGAGAAATAATACTACAAAGATTCAAAGTCGGCTGTAAAGCCATCAAATTTTGCACAATCTTCCTGAAACGCTTCTGCATCACTAACATCCTCAATTTTATATGCCATGATCCGTGTACCATCGGGCATTTTTTTAGAACTAATCAATTCGCCTTGATATTTCTCTGCCATTGTCTTAAAGTCAATGGCATAACGCTTCCAGGCATCGCCGGAGCAAGTAATATTTACTCGCCACATATCTTACTCTCACTTACTAGTAGTAAATATTAATCATCCCACAAATAAGTAACATGGTATCACCTTAGATTCCCGACTTCTTAAAGAAGTCGGGAATCTTGTTGTTTGTAGTTTTCTATCTAAAGGAAGTGCCTGACCAAAGAAGCCTACGCCATAATGTGTATATAGCATCATGTCTATAAATGTTTATCCAAATTAGTTAAATCCCAAGAGTTGAAGATGGCTAACAATATCAAACAACAAATTCAAGCAGATCTGCAACAAGCTAAAGAAACCGGACAGTTAAGAACTGAGAGAGTTAGAGAAATTGTCAAAGCCGCAGTTTCTCAGGTAGCTTCTGAGTTTAAAGAAGGTTCAACTGAACTTCGTGGACTTGTTAAAGATGCTGTATCTGCTGTAATTGAGAACTTTCAAGAAAAAGGTACTGAACTCAAAGAAGAAGTGACAGCTTCTATTGAAGGTGCGCTAGAAGGGATTAATAGTAAAAGACACGAAGCTATTGTTAAAACTCAGACAGATTTGAAGAGACTACAAGCTCAATTAGATGGCGAAGAGGAACAACTCCAACAAGAGGTTGATGTAATTTTGGCAGAGATTGAAGAGACGGGTAAAGAAAGAAATGATGGCACAAAAACTGCAATTGATTCTGCTGTTAATTCCATCAAAAATAGTGAAGAAGTAAGCTTGTTAAAGAAACGCTATGCTCAACTGCAAGCGCAACTAGCGATTGTTCGAGCTAACTTAGCCGCACGTTATGGCGGACGTTCTGGAGAAGTTACAGATTATCTAGACGAGGCTAAAAAGTGGTATGAGCAAGCTCGTCCGCAGGCTGAAACTATGGCTACACAGGTAGAGCAAAAGCGATCGCAGTTAGAAGATAAACTTGGTGAAGCTGGTACATCTATAGCGAGAAAAGAGCGCCAGATTAAACAAACGCTCAGAGAGTTACTCCTCACTGCTGCTGACTTGTTCAAAGAAAAAGAACCTGCTGATAAAGAGCACGATATTGTTCGCAAGTAGACTGCATCTAAAAATAACCTGACATGGTGTTTGTCACGAGAAATGCACACAAAGGTAACATTAACTTAGCCGGTAGCATAAGAAAGTAGGGTGGGGATTACCCACCCTATTTTGCTTGAGAAGAGATTTTAAAAAATTCATAATTCATAATTATGTAACAAAAATGGGATTTAAACCACATCTAAAACATGACTGCATTGCATATAGAGGCAGAGGAATCAAACCCTTTTTAATTAGGAATTAATAATTATTAATTAGTTAGGTTAAATACTAAATTTAAGAACTTATGCTGTAATTACAAACAACAATCATAAATGGGTAATGGTTATAGTACTCCCATTACCCAAATTAACATTGGTTATTAGTAAGTACCTGGCTGTCTATCAAGTTGTTCTTCATGCTTGGCAATTACCCAAACTGCATGAATACTACCAGGAAGCCAACCCAAAAGCGTGAGTAAAACGTTAATGATTAGCGTTGGGCCAACACCAACTGTAAGAAAAACGCCTAAAGGAGGCACTACCAAACCCAAAAGAAAACGAACTAGTTTCATGATGTTACAACTTTGTGATTTTGTTTAATTACATTCTCTTGAGAATACCGAATTAGAGAATCCATCTAATGAATTATCTTGATTCGGAAATTTTATTTTAGGAGTAGAGACATAACGATATAGATATATTTAGTGTTTCTACTCCCATTCATATTTATCTGGAGGGTAATTCACCTTGGGTTTTTACATCACTACTGCTGCTTAACAGATTTTTTTCAACAAAGTAGTTGTTAATGAATGTGTTAGCAAAAGTTAGAATTACTGGCCCGAGAAGAAAACCGATAATTCCATTAACTGAGAACCCAGGAACTAAAACCGCTGCTAACCAAAAACATAAACCGTTGATGACGAGCGAAAATGCTCCAAACGATAAAAAATTCAGTGGTAGAGACAACGCAGAAAGAACCGGCTTTACTGAACCGTTAATCAAACCAACTACTAAAGCAGCAATCATAGCTGCTGGAAAGTTAGCAATGTTAACGCCCGGAACAACTAAATCAACAATCAACAGGCTCAAGGCTGTAGCTAGCGCGGTTAAAAATGGTGTCAACATCCTTTTTACCTAATAACTAAAGAGATTTACTTTGTAAGGTGCTTATCTCATCTTCAGCTATATGCTAGGCTTTAACCTCTCTTGAAAGATAGAATTTGCTTCTACCATTTGGCCGATTATTGAGAAAATGGAGTCTTTAAACTCACATTATCATTATTACGATTTTTGTAAGGTGGGCATTACCTATATTTAACTCAAAGGTTGGTTCTACCGTTGGTAGTAATGACCGACCTACACTTGTTGAGAATGATGAAAAATTGTATTACATTTGTTGAACGCACACAGCAAACTTTAAGATTAATTTAATAAAGCAGTGCGTAAATTACTCAGATTTTCCGGCTTCAGGTTTATAGTAAAGGGCTGATTTATACAACACTTGTTCTTGATGAGTTTCTAAAGTGCAATCAGATAAGGGGTAGGTTACACAACTAACAACATAACCAGCCTGCATTTCATTTGAGCGCAGAAATTTTTGCTCACTTTGATCAACATTACCACTAATGAGTTTGGCAACACAAGCAGAACATTCGCCTTGCTTACACCCAGATGGTAGACGGATACCAGCTTCTTCTGCTATGTCGAGAATATATTGATCGTCTGGTACTTGAATTGTGCGATCCAATCCAAGTGCAAGATTGATGAGTCGAACTTGATAAACTGCCATCAACTGTTTCTAAGTAAGTTAATATCATTAGCCTAAAGATATTTTACGGCTTGTAGTTAGCGCTATCTTCGCTAAAGCACTAACTACAAACTTTATAAACTTATTGTTTAACTGCTTTCATCGACAAACTAATCCGCTTGAGTTTTTCGTTAACTTCTAACACCTGTACTTTGACAACTTGTCCAACTTTGACAACTTTTTTAGGATCATCTACGAATCTGTCTGCTAGTTGGGAGATATGTACCAAACCATCTTGATGCACGCCGATATCAACAAACGCGCCGAAGTTGGCGACATTCGTGATGATTCCCTCTAGTTCCATTCCCACTTGCAAATCGGTAATTTCCTTAATTCCTTCTTTGAAGGTGGCATACTTAAACTCTGCACGAGGATCTCTACCTGGTTTTTCCAGTTCGCTGAGAATGTCGCGCAGTGTGGGTTCACCAACGGTATCGGTAACGTATTTCTTCAGGTTAGTCTTTTTAAGTTTTTCGGCAATTTGTGTGACTTGATTTAATGGCACACTCAAATCTGATGCGATCGCCTCTACTACAGAATAACTCTCTGGATGTACCGCTGTATTATCCAACGGATTATCACCGCCGCGAATTCGCAGAAAACCCGCCGCTTGTTCAAAGGCTTTTGGCCCCAACTTCGCAACCTTTAAGAGTTGACGGCGATTTTTAAAGGCTCCATGCTGGTTACGATAGGCGACAATGTTATTAGCAACGGTTGCTGTAATTCCAGAGACGGAAGTTAAAAGTTCCTTAGAAGCAGTGTTCAAATCCACACCAACATAGTTAACGCAGCTTTCTACAGTTTCATCCAACTTCTTTTTCAACAACTTTTGATCAACATCGTGCTGATATTGTCCCACGCCAATCGATTTGGGATCGATTTTCACGAGTTCCGCCAAGGGATCTTGCAATCGACGACCGATACTAATAGCGCCGCGCACGGTAACATCTAAATCGGGAAACTCTTCTAGTGCTACTTTGCTAGCAGAATATATAGATGCGCCAGATTCATTCACCATCACTTTAACGGGTTGGCGTTCTGTAGTTTGCAGCAGTTCGGTAACAAATTCTTCTGTCTCGCGGGATGCTGTACCGTTACCAATAGCAATTAACTCAATTTTGTACTTTTCAATCAAATTTTTGATAGTTTGTGCAGCTTTCAATCTTTGTTCAGCCGCTTGGTGAGGAAACACCGCCTGGTATTCCAAAAATTTCCCCGTTTGATCGAGTACTGCAACTTTACACCCAGTTCTAAATCCGGGATCTATTGCTAGGGTTGGTTTCATCCCTGCTGGTGCAGATAGCAGCAACTCCCGCAGATTCGCTTCAAATGTCTTGATGGATTCAATATCTGCATAGGTTTTTATCTCAGAAATCACCTCCCCCATCAAGGAAGCTTTCATCAGTCGGTTGAACGCATCTTTCAACATTGCTTGATAAAAATCTCGAACTGTACGAACTTTTGTTTTTACCTCTTGCGATTCTAGATACGAAAGTACTACATCCTCATTAAAGGTAATTTCAAAGTTTAATACTTTCTCGGTTTCACCTCGACATAACGCCAGCATATTGTGAGGAGCAATATTTTTTACCTTAATTTGATAGTTACGGTACATCTCAAATTTGGTTGTACCTTCGGGATAATCATTTTTAATTCGGGAGACGAATACACCTTCATCTAGAAGGTACTCGCGGATATATGCGCGTAATTCAGCTTTTTCTGCGACTTCTTCTGCTAAGATGTCAGCAGAACCTTTGAGCGCTTCATCTGCTGTTTTAACTCCTTGAGCTTCTGAAATATACTTGGCTGCTTCTTCAGTCAATGATGCCGACACAGCATTTTTCGCATTCAGTGACTTAATCAACTCCGCCAGAGGTTCGAGTCCTTTTTCTCTAGCGATGGTGGCGCGGGTGCGTCGCTTTGGTCGATAGGGTAAGTATAAATCCTCAAGTTCAGTTTTTTGTAAACAGGATGTGATTTTCGCTTTGAGTTCATCTGTGAGTTTACCTTGTTCGGCGATCGCATTTAAAATCGCCGATTTCCGTTCTTCTAGTTCTGTTAAGTAAGTATACCTATCAGCCAAGTCACGCAGTTGCACTTCATTCATTTCATTGGTGCGCTCTTTGCGGTAACGTGCAATGAAGGGAATTGTTGCACCCTCCGCAAAAAGTTCCAGCGCGTTTTGCACCTGATGGGGTTTGAGATTTAGTTCAGTTGCGAGTAAGTGAGGAATGTTCAGCATCGGGTGTCTAATATATAAGTTGAAAATGCTACTCCTAAAGGTAATATGCTAGATCGTTCTTTTGGCGCAAGCCTCAAGTTTTAAACTAATCTACCAAATGATTGCATAATCTAGAATAATTACATTGTTATTTCAAATGGAGTATTGTAGCTAAAAGCTTCTTGGAGGTAAAATAAACCACGATTCTCCAAACAGTATCAATCTGTTTGATAAACCCTTCGGACTTTAGTTCAGAGGTTGTTATAAATGCCTTTGTTTTTTTTGATTCCACTGTGTACTGCTTTAGTAACTGGCTATTTATTTAAAAAGCGTACTGATGAAATTGCATACCTTGCGGATGTGTTTGCAGTTATTAGCTTGATTTTGAGTTTGGTCTTAGCACCTTGGCAAATCCAGCTTTTGCTGTTGATTGTTGTACTCATCAGTACTAACAGACTTTTGCGAAAAAATGAATACAAACAAACTGAAGCTACAGGAAAACCACCAAAATAAACTAAATAATACTGGCTACTACGAGCTAATTCTTTCTTAAGCTTAAACTACTGGAATGAAATTATACGTAAGTAAGCGGTTTTAGCTAGGAAGCTGAATTTACTAGGGGATAAATTGCGGTAAACGTTAAAGAACAATCACCACATTTGTAATAGTAATGGATGTACGGTGATAATTATCGCAATTAAGTAATCTAAGAGACTGTATCTACCAAAAATTACTCGTGTACTGACAAAGCAAGGCGATCGCCCTTTTTTTGTATAGTTTTAATAGCCGTTGATGCTGCTTTTCTGATCGTTACTAACCATACCCAATACTTTCATTTGAGAAGTTTTTAGGTTATCTAAAGCTCGCCCCAGCACAGAGTATTTTGTTTTATCAATCCTCACCACCAGTAAGCAGCCATACAATACCCAAAAATGCTTTATTAAAGCTAATCTCAACAGAGCTTTGATTAAAAGTTCAATGTGCTGTTGAAACTTACCACTTATTTGCTCTTATATTTATAATATTAAATACCAAGAAAGGTAAAATTTATCCCACATAAAAATTTATATATAACAGAATATCTATTTTGTGAAGATTTTGTTTAAAGATATTATTAATAGATAAATTTTTGATGAAGTACAACAGTCAATTTGAAACATTGTTTTCTCGTGGTAATCTAGTAGATAATTATATGTAACAATAAATTTTAAACATAGTTCTCTAGTCAAAAATTATATGTAATGAGAAAAAATCAATCAGGGTAAGCGCATCTAATTTTGTAGTAAAGAATACAGATTATTTTGCACAATTGTAAGTTGTTAGAGACGATTTA
>NZ_WVID01000016.1 GCF_010091925.1 Nostoc sp. B(2019)
GAGCACGAAGTTCCGAGTTCTGAGCACGAAGTTCCGAGTTCTGAGCACGAAGTTCCGAGTTCTGAGCACGAAGTTCCAAGTTCTGAGCACGAAGTTTCAAGTTCTGAGCACAAAGTTTCAAGTTCCAAGCGAGCCGTGCAATTTTTCAAGCAGCCATGCCAACACATCATCAATATTCTTCACCTGCTCACCTGGTGGTATGGCTGGACGATTCACCATAATAACTTGCAGTTCCAGTTCCCGCGCTGCGGTAATCTTGGCATAAGTTGCATTGCCACCACTATTTTTACTGACAATGGTGTCAATATTGTTGTGAATCAGGATTTCCTTCTCTTTATTAACGGCAAAGGGGCCGCGATCGCACAATACTACTCCTGGCGGTATCAAGGCATCGGGGGTAGGTGGTTCAATCATTCGCATCAGAAACCAAATTGCCTTCAGGTGAGCGAAGACAGCTAGTTCTTGCCTACCAACTGTCAAAAAAACTCGCTGTGACTGGTCTTGCAGGGCTGTGGCGGCAGCTTCAATAGTGTCAACTTCGATCCAGCGATCGCCACTTACCTTTTTCCAAGGGGGACGAATCAACATCAGACGGGGTACTCCAACTTCAGTTGCCGCCGCCGCCGCATTGAAGGAAATCTGAGTAGCAAAAGGATGGGTTGCATCGATTAGTAAGTCGATTCCCATCTGACGAAGATAGCTAGCCAGTCCAGCCACACCACCAAAACCCCCAATCCGCAGATCGCCTAACGGCACTGACGGTTCACTAGTACGACCTGCTAAAGATGTGATTGCCTCTACCCCTTGGATAGTCGCCACTCTTGCAGCTAGTTCTGCTGCTTCTCCCGTTCCGCCGAGAATCAAAACACGCATCATAATGTTTTCTCTGCGTTCTACTGAGGCAATAACCTAAGCCGCTGCAATGACTTCTGTGTGCTTCTCATCATTTCGATTGATGAAAGTTTTTTGCGGTTTATTAGGCATTGCAAATTAAGGAAGAGGTAACAAGTTACAGGTGATAGAGAATAATCTGTAACGTGTATCCTCAACCTTACTTCAGTCCTCAGTCTTATTGATTAAATTTCTGTTGTGTTAACTTTCTCTACGGGTATAGACGGAATCTTGGCTAAAATTCCCTTTTTCAGAAGTTCCGGTCGCTCTGACCAAGGCAGTAAACCATCAGGATTGGCATAGTATTGACTAGCACATTCCAGCACCGCGGATGCGCTGCCATCAATTGCCAAATCGCCAAACAGATACGTTAATTTGCCTTTAGCAGCAAAAGCGACGACGCATGAACGGTTACAAGCACTCATGCATTCAACTTCTTTAATTAAGAATTTATTTCGTAAGTCCCAATCTTGTGCAAGGTGCTGAAGCTGCTGTAGTAGTTTTTGACCACCACTTTCACCCAAGCGCTTTCCATCTTCCCATACACTGGCACAAGTTTTACAAACAAATAAACTATGATAACTATCAACTAAGCAACTGGTTGTAGAAATATTTGCAGCAGCAGTCATCTGTACCTCGCAGATGTGTAGAACTGATAAGTCTATTTCGGTGGGCATCCTGACTTACTCAATTTTCGATTACTTAGTTCGCTAATCTCAAATCTCAAATTGGTTCACAGTTGCGAGACAGCGGCGGATTTGCACCGAACTTTCCCCATTACCTCTGATGGCTGACCCCCACCAGAACCGAATGACCTTGTTCGATCATACACTAGTAATCTGCCAAGGAAACTTGACTGGGTAAAGGGAAAGGGTCAAAGGGAAAATGTTTATTTCCTTTCTCCTTTAACTTTTATCCTTTTCCCGACCTACACCCCTAAACCCTTATACCCTTACACCCCACTCTTATTGAGTCTTGACTCCTGACTACTTCTTAGTCAAGGCTAGAATATGATGATTTACAAACCGTGAGACTAATCTTTTGCGGCAGTCAACTATAATTTCGCGCGTGAATTACTCAAACAATCTACAGGTATATGCCCCATCGTTAATGTCCCTGAACGAGCGTGATTGGAAAGCTTTGGTAGATCTATTTAACAGGGACGACGGTGATGAAATTGAAGCCGACATTAACAGCAATTTGCTATGGCTGACGCCTGAACCATGTTGGGAAGACGACCCCTTTGATTTCTTGCGCGAATATCTTTGAATCAGTGCTGAGTCAAGGGTCAAGAGTCAAGGGTAATTAATTATTCTCTCCCCCTGCTCCCCCTGCTCCCCCTGCTCCCCCTGCTTCCCCTGCTCTTTTATCTAGCGTTGAGGCGACTGAGGAAAAGACGTAGGCGATCGCTTTGCGGATTGCTCAAAACTTCATCAGCTGGGCCTTGTTCTGCTACAATACCTTGATCTAAAAATATCACCCGATTTGCTACTTCTCGCGCAAATTGCATTTCATGGGTGACAATCACCATTGTCATGCCTTCGGCTGCTAATTGTTGCATCACTTGCAGAACTTCGCCGACGAGTTCGGGGTCTAAGGCGCTGGTGGGTTCGTCAAATAGCATGATTTGGGGGTTCATACACAAGCTACGGGCTATGGCTACTCGTTGCTTTTGTCCTCCAGAAAGTTGTTCGGGATAACTAGACGCTTTGTCAAATAAGCCAACTTTTTCTAGATATAATCCTGCGAGTTGGGCGCTTTCTTTCGGTGTTTTACCCAAGACTTTACGGGGAGCGAGTGTCATATTTTCTAAGACACTAAGATGGGAAAACAGATTGAATTGCTGGAAAACCATGCCTACTTGTGTCCGCAGTTGCCGCAGTTGGCTATAGTCAACTGTAGGTCGAGATAAGTTGATACCGTTGACTATTAAGCGCCCGTTGTTAATTGTTTCTAAGCGGTTGAAGCAGCGTAGTAGGGTACTTTTACCACAGCCGGAGGAACCGATAATTGCAACGACTTCTCCCCGGTTGATTTCGCCTGTGATTCCTTTGAGGACTTTCAGGGAACCAAAGTTTTTTTCGATAGTTTCAAAAAGAATGGCGGGGGTGGAGTTGTTCATTGCATCTGTCAAGCTGCTCTAGAGTTGATTGTAGTGTTTTTAACGTAGACGCGGAGCGGCTTGCCGCAGGCTACCGCAGAGGCGCAGCGAAAAGTCGAGCCAGTGCGAACAATCGCGCTTGCGTCGGAAAGCAACTGGCGTCGGAGCGCCGGCTTCCGGCGATCTGTTAGCGCAGCGTTAGCGACGCAGGAGCGTCACTTTTCAAGACAGAGAACGCAGAGGGGGAGAGAAAATAATATGGCTAAATTTGGTTTTGGGTGTTGGCTGCGCTGGTGTGTGGTTGTAGGTTTTAGCTGTTTGTTACTGGTTGGCTGTGGTGTGAATTCTAGTGTAGGGAAGACTCTGCGGGTTGCTACGGAACCGGCTTTTCCACCTTTTGAGTTTCAAGGTAAAGATGGTGAGTTGCAGGGTTTTTCTTTTGATTTGATGAATGCAATTGCATCCTCTGCTAACTTCAAAGTGGATTTTCAAAGTCTGCCTTTTGATGGCATTATCCCAGCTTTGCAAGGCAAGACGGTAGATGCGGCGATTAGCTCGATCACGATTACAGAGGAGAGGGCGAAGTCTGTTGCTTTTTCTCGTCCTTATTTTAAGGCTGGGTTGGCGATGTCTACGACGGGCTACGCCTACGCCATCCGCGCAGATAATCAAAATATTACTGGCTTTGACAGTCTCAAGAATCAAAAAATTGCAGTACAAATTGGCACAACTGGCGCTGCAAAAGCTAAGAGTATTCCCGGTGTGCAAATCCGCAGCTTTGATTCTGCACCTCTGGCTCTGCAAGAATTGCTCAATGGTAATGTGGATGCGGTAATTAATGATGCACCAGTTACTTTATATGCCATTAATACGGGCAATCTCAAGGGTATTAAAGTAGTAGAGCAACTGCTAACAGAGGAGTTTTATGGGATTGCTACAGCGCAAGACTCGCCTTATTTGGCACTGATAAACAATGGTTTGGATAGGGTGCTGAAAAATGGCACTTATTCCCAAATTTACCAAAAATGGTTTAATGCTGAGCCGCCATCATTACCAGCTAAATCACCATTTGAGAATCAGACTGGCGCTGATGCACCTACAATATTTACCTCAATTGGCGTGATTTTGCAGGCTTTTCCAGCTCTATTACAGGGTGCTTTGGTGACGCTGCAATTAACAATACTTTCTGTGGTGCTGGGTTTAGTTGGGGGTTCCTTGATTGGAATTGTCCGCCTTTCTCATATTGCACCTGTGCGTTGGCTGGCGCGGGCGTATGTGGATTTTTTCCGGGGAACGCCTTTGCTAGTGCAGATTTTTATGATTTACTTTGGATTACCTGCAATTTTGCAAGAACTTGGTTTAACTTTTACCTTTGATCGCTTAGCTGCTGGGGTAATTGCTTTAAGTTTGAATAGCGCTGCATATATTGCTGAAGTTGTCCGCGCAGGGATTCAATCAATTGAAGTAGGACAAGCAGAAGCTTCAGAATCACTAGGTTTGAGTTCTGTGCAAACTATGCGCTACGTGATTTTTCCTCAAGCTTTTCGGCGGATGATTCCACCGTTGGGTAATGAGTTTATTAGTTTGTTAAAAGATACGAGCTTAGTTTCTGTAATTGGATTTGAAGAATTGGTACGCAAAGGACAGTTAATTGTTGCTGACAACTATCGCGCCTTTGAAATTTACGCGGCTGTAGCGTTGGTTTATTTATGTTTGACGGTGCTTTCTTCACAGGCGTTTAGCCGCTTAGAAGTGTGGATGAATCCGGTTAAACGTAATTTGTAATTAAAAAGATGATTGATCATTCTTCGCTTGAGAACAGAACTTCTCTCAATTGTAGCGATCGCCATGTTCCCAGACTACTATCACTACAATAGAATGTAACTACATTCAACATTTCTGGGTCTAAACATGAAAACCGAAATCGAAAGAGAAGAAATTATCAAGGCTATCAACGTACTGCTAACCCAAGCTTACGACAGTACTTTAGATGAAATTCTCGCATTATTAGAACGGATTGAAGAAGCAGAAGAAGAAGAAGACTTAAAAGCTTATGATGAAGGTAAAGAAGATATACGGATTAACGGTACTGTAACTTGGGAAGAAGTTAAAAAAGAAATAAATAAGGAAGTGGCGTGAGTTATCAAGTTGAAATTTCTAAGGGTGCATTAAAACAACTTAAAAAATTATCGCCAGAACTTCAGGAACGTATACAAGTAAAAATTGCTGATTTAGCCATAGAACCCCGTCCAGACGCAGGGCTGTTTCATTCCCTAAAAGGCGCTGATTTACAAGCGTTTCAAGCAAAAAAAACAGGTGACTAAAAAATCTGATTGGGCAAGAAAATGGTGAACGCACTTAAATTTGCTGGTTGAGGTGGTAGTTTTTCTTTTTTCCACTCAAGCAAATTTCTGACTCATACTCTTGACAAAATCCCTAAGAGATCGAATGAATCAGCCCTGCGTCCAGACGGGGTTAAAAAACTGAAAAATAGAGACAAAGGTTATCGCATTCGAGTAGGCGATTATCGCATCATATACGATATTATCGATGATATTCTATTGATAATTATTGTAGACCTTGGACATCGTAGTAATATTTATAAAGATAAAAAGTAACGGCATACTCGATTTTATTAACTCGGCTTGAGCGAGTAGCGTTTGAGAAACGAAACCCAACTTACGATTCTCTTGGTTTATGCGATCGCTTTTCGATGTAATAAATAAAACTTTAAGAAAAATGTCATAGTTCACGAAGCTCAGAGGCTCATTCACGAGTATCAAAGACTCGTCGGCGAGTATTAAAGGCTCTTTGTTTTAACGTAGACGCGGAGCGGCTTGCCGCAGGCTACCGCAGAGGCGCAGAGAAGCCAGTGCGTTGCGGGGGTTCCCCCCGTTGTAGCAACTGGCGCGACACAGAGAGAAGAAAGAAAGAGAGAAAGAAAATTGCTTAACTAAACTGTATTGCTTTATGAGCACTTCTTATCTCCTTTGTGGCGTGGGAAAGGGATAAATGGTAAATCTCAGCCTTTCCCCCTTTCCCCTTTCCCCCCTTAACCAAAAAATATTGTTACCCATCCTACTTTTGTATCTTATTAAAACTGCGGTACTCCCAAGGATTAACAAACCTAGAATCGCTCCAAACACCAAGCCGTTGTTGTCTGGCCTCAGCCTCCGCTTGTTGAACTAAGTTTCTACTGGGACATTTATTTAAATAAGGACGATACACCTTTGCTAAACCTTCTTGCACCAATACTTCTTGCACAAGAGTCCCATCTCTCAGGCGGACTTCTGCAACTTGCCTTCCATAACGATCGCTATCGATAATATTCAAGTTAACGCGATCGCCTCCTTGTCTCACCAGTTCTCTCACGCGTTCTTGCGCTCTCACACCCCAAGTAAACTGATTGCGATCGCTAGTGCGTCTACTTTGTTTTTCCCTGTTAGAATGGGCTACTTCTGGCGCATCAACACAAGCAAAGCGCACGGTAACATTTTGACCATTCGTGTCTCTCACTACCAAAGTGTCGCCATCACTAACTCGCTCAACCACGTTTCCAGAATTACCAACCAGGCGATCGCAGCCGATCAAACCCAACAGGATGATAGTTGCACAAAGCCAAAATTGTACTTGCTTAGTTGATTTCTCCATCCAAACTCACCAAACTACCTCTGATGGATGATAGTAGCAAAATGAAAATATCTTTTTGTTAGGTGTTGACAAACTGCCACAGATAATAAGCAAAAAGTTAGCCAGAGTTCTTTACCTGTATAAGTAGAAAGTTTTAATTGGAATCTAAATTTTCCAATACAATTTCGTCACTGATAACCGAATTTAACCGAATAGAAAAGGCAGAATAGTATAAGAAATGTAAACTTCCAACAGTCAGCGGGAATCTTTCATGAATTTCTTGACTTATGTCATGCATTTAGCAGGTTCGGGTGCTGTGGCTTATTACTCAGCTGCTCAGATCCGCGACTCTAAAACTCGCCCCAACGTTCTGGCGGGGTTTCAGTTGGCGGAATCTGGCTCTGTGCCGTTTTTGTCTGCACTTAGCGATCGCGCCGCCGCCGAAGGTGATACATGGCTAGCAGAGAAACTAGCAAAACATGCATCAGATGAAACTAGGCATGGTCAAATTTTTGCTCACGCCTTAAAACAGCTAAATAAACAAGTTATAGATTTCAAGCGTCAACCCCAAACCACATCTGCAAATAAATCACAACAGCAGCGTAGCCCATTCTTTGTCGCATTCTTTGAAGGCTACACCCCAGAACAGCTAAAACCTGCCGCCATTGACTGGGATGTTTTTATGGCTAGCACTTACATTCTGGAGTTAGATGCTAGCAAAGACTTTACTCGGATGGCGAATGTATTACCCGATGATGAGCCAACCACTCGCAACCTCAAGATGGGAATGTTGAGTGTTGCTCAAGATGAAACTGGTCATGCAGCTTATCTTTACGAAGCAATGATGCGGCGGATGTCTGCTAACCAAGTGCAAAAATTGGTGGATGAGTGGCGTACTCGCAAAGTAAATGCCTTATTAGCAATGGTTGGCGGTCTTCTCCAGCGCAATGGCGAGCCCCGTTCTTTAGTTCAAGATGGTGCGCCTTCTGAAAACGATTCTGAGTTGATAGTTGCTTAACTGAATCTATTGATTACAGAATATACGAAGATTAGTCCGGCTAACCCCAAGCTGTGGATGAATTAGCCGGCTAATTTGTGTAACTGCACAAGTATTTTTAATCGTTTGAATTTACGCGATGTCTACGACGGGCTACGCCTACGCACTCAAGCTACTATATTTGTGGATTCTTTTTTATCCTTTCTGGATACTTCTTTTTATACAAAGTTAGGAATAAAATTTTACCTTTTGTTATTGTATTCTCTCTGTGGTTGCTGCTGGCTTTCGATAGGTCGAAGTTTCTCGAATAAAGCCGGTGGTGTAGCTTGGCGAAAAGCTCCACAGTAGTGCATAGTCATAACTGCTTTGAAAGCCCAATGGTTTGATGGCACATCGCTAAAAGGATTTGGTAAAGTCTGGGCTTGGTTTTGAACGCAAGCATTCACAACTTGATCTGATTTTACTGGAGTCTTATTAGTAGATTCTTGAGCTCTAACAGGAGAAACTAAGCTACTTGTGGCCAAAATTATGACTGTTGCCATTTTGCAGTTCATAAGTTGATATGTCTCAAGTTTCGTTTTATAGAGACGACAGTCCATCCTAATTTAGTTCCTAGGCTGCTGCCCAGGAACTAGAATAATCTTGCTGAGATTAAGCGTTAGAAAACATGAAAAGCATTACTAAAAGTACAATTAATGAACTAACCCAAAGAGCTAGCGATCCCCAACTCACAGAATCTTGTTGCACTCTCTGCCATAAATTGCTGAATGAGTTATTTCGTACTGCCATTTTATAACCTCCAATTTTTTAGTAAGTTTGTACAAGACTCGATTAATCAAGCCTGCACTAAGTAAAGTAAAGTTAATTTTTGGGAGTATGATCTATTTGAGTCTAAAAACCTACATACCGTGCGATCGCCTATGGCGGGGCGTAGCCCATCGCAAGCTTAATTTCTTGTAGCCGCGAGTTTACTTATTCGGACTCACACCAAAAACCAAGCAACAAATATTTAAATCAATTAATCTCATAATGGAGAATGCATTTACATACACGCATTCTATTGTTGGAAACAAAACAGAAATTTACAAAAAGATATTTGTTGATGTTTAGCTTTATTTTCCCATGAGTAACTGTTTACACTCCCAAAATTCCCTGATTTTGAAAAGATTCTTAACGTTATCTTAATTTCATAGCAAGATGTACATAAATTTACTTTCATAAATGTTGTGATCTGCGGTTATGAATATATTGAAAGTAAACAGTTATTCTCAGCAAAATTGGTGGGTGAGCAATGGTGCAACAAATAAGACATAATGAACCGCAATATATCTGTATCATTCCAGTTGTTAGGATTACGGGCAACCAAGATGAAGAAATTATTGCCTTTGGTGTATCTGCTAATGAGGCAAAAAATCAAGGAGAGCAATTGTTAACATCTACCTATGGTTGTAATCAATCGCAAGTTTTGGAATTGATGCAGCAGGCGAGAATTGAACCAATATCTCAATGGTGTGCTCCCAAAGAGCGCCAGAACTAATTTAGAGGTAGCAGAATACGAAAATAGAAAAGCTAATATAAACTGAAACAGCGCCGCATACTAACTAACTCATGCAACCATTCAAGACTCTACTGCGCGTTCGACACTATGAAATGGACGCTCTCGGTCATGTCAATAACGCTGTTTACCAAAATTATTTGGAACAAGCAGCAGTTGAGCACTCAGAGTATTTGGGCTTAAATTTGAATGTATACCAAGAATTAGGCGGCGTATTTGTCATGCGGCGGGTAGAAATTGACTATCTGCGCCCAGCCGTGGCAGGTGATACCCTAGAAGTTACTACCTGGTTGAAGGATATGCGTGGTACGCGTGCTCTGCGACGTTACGAAATTCGCAAACACAATCAAAAGGATTTGTTAGTCACTGCTGAGGCGTTGTGGGTTTGGGTAGATGCCAAAATAATGCGTCCGCGACCAATTCCCAGTGTGATGTTAGACAAATTTTTGCAAATCCAACACTCAGATATTGGCAGATGAGTGGGGGAGTGGGGGGTGAGAGACAAGGCGAATAGCTAATAACCCTTGAATTTTGACTCTTGACCTTGATTGATTTTGCTGTCAAGCCTTTTAGTGTGTAAAGTTGATAAAGTAGTACCTGACTCTTTGCAGATAACTACGAATATGATGTTATGTATGCAAAATTTCAAGTAGGAACTGCAAATTAAGATTACGCGATAAAATTCAAGATTCTCAAGCCAAGATTATGGAGCAAAGTCAGCAAACACATCGCCACGCCGCCGCGAAAGATTTTTTTCAGTCACTCGATCAATTGGAGGATATTTTGCAAGAGAATCCGACTGAGGATGAACAAACACCAGAATTGAATACTGATAGTACCAATGATCCCGAACTATTGGAAAATTTGACAGAAATTGATCTAGCGGCTTTTGAGGACGCTGTTGCTGATATTGAACAATATCTGGAAGAAAAAACAAAATCTAAATAGAACTAAAAAGTTACAATTTATTGCTTAGCAGTCATTTGCCGCTGGGCTTCATACAGCATTAAAGCGGCTGCGATCGCTACATTCAAAGACTCTACTCCTGGACTTAGAGGAATTTTTACTTGCTTGTCTGCGATCGCTGCTAAATCTGCTGACAAACCAGCACCTTCATTCCCCAGTAAAATTAAACTGGGTTTTTGCCAGTCTACTTCCCAATAAGTCAAAGTTGCACTGGGCATAGTTGCTACTACCTGCATTCCGGCTTGCTGACTCTGTTCGACTGTAGCTTTTAAATCTTCAGTTACCGCCGTTGCTAGACGAAACCACTGTCCAGCAGAAGCACGTAAAACTTTCGGGTTATCTAGATCTACACTATCTTCACTTACCCATAACCCCGATGCTCCAGCCGCCGCCGCAGTGCGAATCATCGTACCCAAGTTACCCGGATCTTGCACAGTTTCTAAGGCTAGGACTATACCAGTAAATGGCACTTGAGTTTGGCGAGCATCCCGTTTTGCCGTTGCAACTACACCATCTGGTTGTATTGTTGTAGCGATCGCATCTAAAACTTCTTCACTAACAATTTCTGCGCGATCGCATCGGCTCAAAGCCTCTTGCCATAATGATTGATGGACTGTTTGCCAATCTGGAGTACAACATACCGTTACTAGCGGATAATTCACCGCACAAGCTTCCTCTAACAGGTGCGTCCCTTCTAGTAAAAATAACTGCTGTTTCTGCCGCTCTTTGGTGGAGTGCAGTTTGCGGATTTGTTTGACTAAGGAATTCTGTAGACTGGTTAACACGATTTTAGATTTTGGATTTGAGATTTTAGATTAATCCAAAATCGGCAATCTAAAATCCAAAATTGATATGCGGAACCCGGGACTTGAACCCGGAAGCCTTGCGGCACTAGAACCTGAATCTAGCGCGTCTGCCAATTCCGCCAGTTCCGCTGGAATTTGTTTTTGATCGGCAATTTCCCATTATTACTAAATTCTTGACATTTGTCAAGAGCTATTACAAAGCTACAAATTAAGATAAAACTTTTGTTCGTAGTGTTCGCGTAGCGTCTCGCAGAGAGCGATTTATCGCTCTATATAAGATTCTCAAGGGCTAGAGCCGCTTACTACTAGCTCTGATTTAATTAAGCCTTTCTATTTAGTCCCTGATTCGCCGTTCTTTTGCTCGTGTTCTATGCTGACGATAAAGACTTCTCTTGGTTAAGTGGTAACTAGCTGTGATGCGTAAGGCTACTTTACACTGGAATTAGGAGAATGTATCTTCAACTGACTCGGATGTCGAAGACTGAAGGGTTTAGCCATGCCTTCTCAGTATGGTGTAGAAAAGCTTAGTTTAAATTCTGTCAGTTACTAACGGAGTTGATGGGAATGGGTAAATTAATTATTTTTGGTTTGATAGTAGTTTACTTTGGTGGCGTTTGGAAGTTTTGGCGTGGGTTTGAGCGGACTAATTTTAGTCCAAGTTTGCCCAATCGCATTGGTTTATCTTTGTTATGGCCAGCTTTGTTTATTACTAATCAATCCTATCGTCGAAATTTTAGAAAGGCTTTGAAGGGCTAAAGATTATTTCTAAGTTAGCTGTCATCAAAGTCTGATGGTGGAACGGATATAATTAGTGGGCGATCGCGATCGCCCACTTTTATATTTTCTAAATTGTTTCTCTCACTTTCTACCAATTTGATAGCTGGGTGAGTTTCAGTAATGAGTACTACGCAAAATGCAGCACAACATTACTTTTGAAGTAGCATGAAAAAGTTCTGAATCTTGAGCAGTGAGTAATCACAATTGAGTTTTCACTCAGGACTCAGTACCCAGTACGGGCTAAACGCCCTGCCACCGCGCTTCAGCACTACGGAAGAATTATTTTCTATTTGGTGAGGATATTGATGACTGCACCGGCTGCTGCACCATCAAGTAAATCACCAGCGGTATCTTCACGACCGCCAAGAACGGCACGAGTGGCGGCGCTAGCGCCTGCACCGACTGCGGCATCTTGACCTAAGCTACGTTTTTTGGGATTGCGTCTTAGCCCATTGGCTCCATTGACAGCAGCGCCAGCAGCGCCACATTTGGCAGCATTGCGTAATACTGTGCCACGTCCTCTAATAGCTCCAGTTACCACACATGTACCAGCTCCAATGGCTGCATCTCTTAGTACTTGGTCATCGGCGGCAGCTGGTTTAACAGGAACTAAAGTAACACCAGCTAAACTTGCAGCCATGATACCAGGTAAAAGCGCACGTTTTAGAATTCGATTCATGGTAGAACCCTCTTAAAAATTCAAACACTTGGAGAAAAATCGGAGTTGTCGCGATCGCAGATGATCTTATCTTATTTTTAGTCTAGACAACAGCAACGATTTTTGTTTGATAGCACTTTTATAATGACACTAACAAAACTCCAATTGCATCTACTAAAGGCATGAATTTAAGAATCTCTAGACTGATAAGTTTTGCTGATTAACAGACTATTGATTTTTGACTTAAATAGCCTGAATCCACTCTTTGACAAAATATTCTGTCCAGATGCCATTTTTCCAATAAGGGTCATTTTCAATCAAATTACGGATGGTGGCTTCGTCTTCAGCTTCGTAAATTCCAAAAACTTTGGTGACATCTTTGGTAGGGCCAATAGTAATTAACACACCAGATTCTTTTTGTTTTGCTAATCCATCTAAATGAGCTTGACGGTAAGGGGTGCGCTTTTCTAGAACGTCTTCGCAGTAAGTTCCCCAGAGGATATATTTAGTCATAATTTTTGTTAGTACTACTAGAATATATTGTGCTAAGAGACGTTGCATTGCAACGTCTCTACATGGTTTATCTGTCACATTCTTTTTTTAAATTGGAATTTAGATTGTCAATTGCTTGTTTTAATAGATGAGGCGGAGCCTCAAGTAGAGTATTCCCAGGCGGGCCCTGGGAACTGGAAATATCCTGAGTTCTAACTTCTCAAGTTAACGCCGAATTTTTCTACCAAAGCTTCGCGGACTTGATTGTGAACTGGTTCAACTTCAGCTTCGGTGAGGGTGCGATCGCTGGCTCTATAAATTAACCGAAATGCCAAACTTCGTTGTCCTTGTGGGACATTTTCCCCGCGATATTGATCAAACAATTCCACTGATTCTAGTAGTCCTTTACCAGCGTTGCTAATTACTTTTTCAATTTCGGCGACTGAGATTTTGACTGGTGCGAAGAAGGCGATATCGCGATCACTAGCTGGATAGGTGGAATAAGGATGAAATATCGGGGTGAGAATTTCATCTTGCTCCATAGAATCCAAGAGCACATCTACATCTAGCTGGAAAACGTATACTGAATCTGGTAAGCCTTTTTCGCGCCGCACTTGGGGATGAAGTTGTCCAAAAATCCCTAATCTGTTACCCCTTACCCAGAGTGAGGCGGTGCATCCAGGATGCAAGCGTTCATCACGGCGATCGGGTTGATATTCTACTTGCAAACCAAGTTGTCGAAATACACTTTCTAAAATACCTTTGGCTTCAAACCAGTTTAGGGGTTGCTCTCGACCACTTTTTGACCATTTACCAATGGTGCGATCGCCTCCGATGATAGCAGCGATCGCTTCTCCTTCTTGTAACCCGTCTTCTTGCCAGAAAATTCGCCCAATTTCAAAGCCATTGAGAGAACCGTTACCCTGCTCTAAATTGTATTGAAAGGCATCAATCAACCCAGATATTAAATCGGTTCGTAGCGCCGAATATTCTACAAATAAAGGGTTACTCAATACTATCTGTCCGGTTTCCCCTGGCTTAACTAAAGAGTAGTGGATTAATTCTGTCAATCCTTCCGCCCGCAAGTATGCGCGTAACTTGCGAATCAGTTCTTGATCTAAAGGCAGATAACCAGCTTCCGATTTGTCTGGTAGGGTGTCACAAAACTTGTTATAGCCATAGAGACGGGCAATTTCTTCAATCAGGTCGATTTCGCGTTCTAAGTCACGGTAACGATAAGGCGGTACGGAAACAGACCAAGTACCTTCTCCTGAAGGAGTTAACTGACATCCCAGTGCAGTCAAGATGCGTTCAACATCTTTTGCTTCCAGTTCTCCTGTATCCTCTGCCAAGTCGATTGGGCCGAGAATTTGATTAACTCTGTCTAGGCGCAGTACAATAGAACGACTCCAGGTAGATGGATCGGGGCGGGTGTCGGCAATTTCCTGCTGGACAATGACGCCTTGGGCTAACTCGCTAAGCAGCGCCAAGGCGCGGCGATTAGCTACTTCCAACTCAGCCCGATTAACTCCTCGTTCGTATCTACCAGAAGCCTCACTTCTTAACCCCACACTCCGGGAAGAACGGCGAATTGCCACAGAATCAAACAACGCTGCTTCTAAAACTAGGCTTTGAGTACCTTCATGCACTTCCGTTTCTTCTCCGCCCATAACTCCGGCTAGTGCAACAGGTTTATCATTAGCGGTGATTAACAAATTTTGGGTTGTAAGGGTGCGAGTTTGTCCGTCCAGGGTTTTGAGGGTATCCCCAGTTGTGGCGAAGCGAACACCGATGGTTAAATTTTTGTCCCCAGCAATTGATTGTAGGCGATCGCGATCAAAGGCGTGTAGTGGTTGTCCCCATTCCAACAAAACATAGTTAGTAATGTCCACTACATTATTAATTGGTCTAACTCCAGCCGCCCGCAAGCGCTGTTGCAACCAATCAGGAGATGGCGCAATTTTGATCTGTTCAATTACTGTACCAATATAGGCAGGGCAAGCTTGCGGATCGGAGATTTTTAAAGCTAAATGTCCAGTACCTTTGGTAATCGATACCTCACCCGGTTGAGGAATGCTCAACTTTGCATCTGTCAAAGCTGCAACTTCTCGCGCGACACCTACCATACTCAAAGCATCAGCGCGATTAGCTGTGGCAGTTAGGTCTAAAATTACATCATCTAGACCCAACAATGGACGCACGTCGCTACCCAATGGCATTTCTTGAGGAAAAATATGAATTCCCTCTACATCAGTAGGTAAACCGAGTTCCTTTAAAGAACAAATCATCCCTTGAGACTGGACGCCACGCAGTTTTGCAGGTTTAATCTTTAAATCGATGTTTGGCAGGTAAGTACCTGTAGTTGCTACTGGCACATAAATATCTGCCCGCACATTGGAAGCACCACAGACAATATTTAAAGTTTCATTTGCACCGATATCTACTTGGCAAACACTCAATTTATCAGCGTTAGGGTGGGGTTGACGCTCAAGCACTCTCCCCACAACAACGCCATTTGCCCAAGTGCGGCGGTCTTCAATATCTTCTACTTCAAACCCAGCCATTGTTAGGGTTTCGGCTAATTCTTCGTGGCTCAGTTTTATCTCTACTAGTTCTCGCAGCCAATTTAGAGAAATACGCATGGAGTGTGCTGGTTTTTGAAATCGTCTTTTGCTCTAATTTTAGGGTGTCAATTAGCGATCGATGGCTACTCATCCCGCAAGACACACCCTTCCACTTGAACAATCCTACTACGTTGAACTGACAGAATAATCTCTCTTCGCTATCTTTCTGTTGCGTTCTTGGCATTTTGGCGGTAGGCTGCGATCGCTCTAGGTCTACGTTAAAAAATAAGCTTACCTTCGTGTCTTAGTGCCTTAGTGGTTAAAAAGTCAATTTTTGAACCACAAAGACGCCAAGACACAAAGAAAAATACATTACACCTTGAAAGGCTAAGTCAGATGCATGAAGACTATTTTTAATAATTCTGCGCGAGTAAAAGGTTTAGTGAGATATCCAGATGCTCCTACTAATCTTGCTTTTACTTTATCTACAAGCCCCTTGTTTCCTGTTACAAAAATAATGGGTATCTCTTTAAATAGCGAGTTGTTTCGTATAATCTGGCACAACTCGTATCCATCAATTCCTACCATGTTAAGATCCAACAAGATTAAGTCTGGCTTGTGCCTGATAATTGACATCACAGCTTTTAGTGGCTCGTTAATAGTCACAACAGAAAAGTTTTCATTTTCTAAGAAACGGCTAATTTCTTTAAGAATTGTTGGGCTATCATCTACAGAAACAATTTTGTAGGTTTTTTTGCCTGTTACAGTAGCAGCCGTTACTCTTTCAATAGCAGGATTTATATTATTGGTTATTGTTAATTTCTGAAGGTTTTCTTTTAAAGATTCAGAAATTTGTGGGAATCGCTCAACAGGAATTTTATTCTCTTCAAAAATACCTGGGTCAGCTTTGGTAGTAGCGGTACTTAGTTCTTCTACAACATCAACTGATTCCTGATTAACTAATGTTAACAATTTAGAAGGCTGTGTAAATTCTTTTAATGTATTTGGTAACTGATCAAATGGTGGATCTGGCTCATGCAATATAATTCCTCCCTGAATGATGTGAGGGTATAAATTGCGAGCCAGTTCGATTTCATCTTGATTCATAATCACAGCAAGATGACGCAAGCTGAAACCCTTCATCCAGTTAGTTAGATTTGGCTGGAGATCTGGTAAGTTTTGTTTAGAAGGTTTGCCAGTAATTAGCAGATATGGACGTTGATAGGGAGAAGAAATTTGAGGCTCGAAAGGCTTCCAACTCTTTAATCGTGCTTGACAGCGTTCTAAAATGTTTTCTACATCCAATCTACAAATGATTGGCATTGTGTTAAGTGGTTCTGTTAGTTCATAAGTGCCTTCTTTAATCAGTAAAAATGATTCAAGCACTTCTTTAACCAATTCTGGAATCAGTACTGCTGCTTGTGTAGAATGTAGATATTGTTGACTAACAAGCCAGTGTATTGCTTGATATTCAGGAGGCTGATTTCTCGAATTGCTCTCATGTTCTACTAATTGACTATATGTATCTGATTCAAACATCAGACGTAATTGAACACGAACTTCACTAGTAAGTGACGGAATTTGATGGCTGAGGCGACGCAAATGACGTTCTAGTCGATCAAAGGGTTCAACTGAATGAGTAGCATAAGTTATTTTGCCTTGATCTAAATAAATCCACCAGAAAACTGAGTTGCTAAATACTTGTAAACAAATACTCTCAGAGCAATTAAATAACTGTTTTAACAAACTTTGAGGACGTAATTTAGTAAATGTACCTGAGTTATTCATATTTTTCGATTTTTTTGCGGATCAGCGACTAAACATTCGTAAATGGGAAATATCGGCTATGAATTATTCTCTTCTTTTTAATATTTCTCTAGACACAAATTATTTTTTAAAATATGTATATATATTACAAATTATAATTTTCATAACTTTTTTGTTACATTTGGCACGTTTGACTATAAGTCTGAAAATTTAAGTTAAGTGGGCACAAAAAATGTAAATATTTGTCATAACTATTTCATCGGGCGTTAGTTTAGTTGTCAATTGCCCTCACTACTGACAACTATTAGCTCAAGACCTTAACAATTATGTTTATTTACGCCCAGTTACTTACTAAGTAATTTTGATGTAAAGTTCACACAGTTACGTGAGTATACTTTGAAGTCTGATGGTCTTAATTAGGATTAGTTACTTTTATATAAAATGGGGATTTTACTACATGAAATCTTTAAAAACTCATCTAGGAAAATTTACGTATTTATTGTATCCTAGTTATGAAGAGATAAAATTTTTGGTAGATCCACTACAACAGGTAATGTTAGCTTCTGATAAATTCTTTATTTATTAAACTGGTCTAGCCGTGATTAAGAGTTCCTTAAATATGTAGAGATTCTTGTGAAAATATTCTGTTTAATAAAGATTAAAGTATCTACTGCCAAACATCATATCTGTAGTAGTGTCGGCATCAGAAACTATATACTTTGAGAACGAGGGAAGTAAAGCTTTGGACTATAACATAACACAAAAAGTTATGCATGATACATTAAGACTTGATGAAGTTGTGGAGTTTGCTGAAAACCCAGAACCACGTTGTCCGTGCGTGCTACTACTAGATACATCTGGCTCGATGCAAGGAGAACCGATTGAGGCTTTAAATCAGGGCTTGCTGAGTTTGAAAGATGAATTAGTGAAAAATTCCTTGGCAGCGAGACGGGTAGAGGTAGCGATAGTTACTTTTGATAGTAATGTCAACGTAGTGCAAGATTTTGTGACTGCTGATCAATTCAATCCCCCCATTTTGACAGCACAGGGACTAACTACGATGGGTTCGGGAATTCATAAAGCCTTGGACATAATTCAAGAGCGCAAATCTCAGTATCGTTCTAATGGCATTGCTTACTATCGTCCTTGGGTATTTATGATCACTGATGGTGAGCCACAAGGTGAGCAAGACAATGTGGTAGAGCAAGCAGCGCAGCGCCTACAAGGAGATGAAGCAAACAAACGTGTAGCTTTCTTTACTGTCGGTGTAGAAAACGCGAATATGACGCGCTTAAATCAAATTACTGTGCGTACTCCTCTAAAACTCAAAGGTCTAAACTTTATTGAGATGTTTGTCTGGCTGTCAGCTAGTATGTCAGCTGTTTCTCACTCACAGGTAGACGAACAGGTGGCACTACCACCAATTGGCTGGGGGGCTGTTTAATTTAAAGATGGCAGCTTGATGTTAACGACAGCGGGCTGTTGGAATAAAATCTATGAACACATCAAAACAGATTGCTCAATGGCGGGTAGTAGCTGCGTCTGTATGTGGTACAAGCCACTTAAAGAACAAGCAGTTGTGTCAAGATGCTCACCACTGGCAGATATTATCAGATAATGTTTTAGTCATAGCGGCAGCAGATGGTGCAGGTTCAGCCAGTCAGGGGAAAGTGGGGGCGATGGTTGCTGTGGAAACAGCAATAGAAAGCATTTCCATCAAACAAGTCACCCGGAAGTTCTTGACTGATGATACCAATGTGCGATCGCTCTTGAGCGAGGCGATGGTAGCCGCCAAAAAAGCTGTGGAAGATGAGGCGGCTGCTTGTCAGAAACAACCTCAAGATTTAGCAACTACCTTAATTCTTCTGGTAGCTACGCCAGAAGTTGTAGCTGTGGCACAGATAGGTGATGGATTAGCCGTAGCCAAAGATAGCATGGGCAACCTCCTGGCACTTACAATGCCTGACAGCGGCGAATACATCAACGAAACTACTTTTTTGACTTCGGCCAGTGCTTTAGATACAGCGCAGATGAGATTATGGCGTGAAGACATAATCAATGTTGGTGTCCTTACCGACGGACTACAAATGCTGGCTTTGAATATGGTGGTTAGTGAACCTCATAAACCGTTCTTTTTTCCTCTGTTTGAATTTGTAGCGAATTCTGAGGATAAGACAGTGGCAAAAGAACAGTTGGTAAGCTTTTTACGCTCAGAGCGGATTACGCAACGCACTGATGACGATTTAACACTCATTATAGCTGCATTGAGCGACTCATGAGCAATAGTCTAGTGTTTGGCATTTTAAATAACTCCCGTTAGCGGTAATTCACCATGCAGGTACTACGTTGTCTTCCTAAGCAAGAAATTCTCAACCTCAGTGTCAGTCTGGGGCGTGGCGGTGAAGCTTGTGTTTATGCACTGCCATCCGATAGCAATATGGTGGCAAAGATTTATCACAAGCCAACTGCTGCCCATGCTGACAAACTCCAGGCAATGCTTGCCAACCCACCGGATAACCCTACAGCTAGTTTGGGGCATATCTCCATCGCTTGGCCAGAAGTTTTATTGCGATCGGCAGATGGTAGCGGTGGCGTCGTCGGCTTTTTAATGCCACGGATTCAGGGGATGCGTCCAATCATCGACTTTTACAACCCTAGAACCCGCCGCCAACACTGCCCTTTATTCAATTATCAGTACTTGCTCCGCACGGCTCGGAACCTAGCGGCGGCTTTCGCTGCTCTACACGCTAGTGGATATTGCGTTGGCGATGTGAATGAGTCAAATATCCTCGTTAGTGACACAGCACTCGTCACCTTGGTAGACACAGACTCTTTCCAAGTACGCGATCCAAACAACAATATTGTTTACCGCTGCTCAGTGGGCAAACCAGAGTTTACCCCACCAGAACTACAGAATAAAACTTTTGCCCAACACGATCGCGAAATTTCCCACGACTTATTTGGGTTAGCAGTGCTGGTATTTCAATTATTAATGGAAGGCACTCACCCATTTTCTGGCATTTTTCAAGGTGCTGTTGAGCCACCGCCTTATGAAGCACGCATTGCTGCTGGACATTTCACTTACAGTAAACAGCGGCGTGTACCCTACCTTCCTACCCCTATTGCACCCGCTTGGGAAATTCTCCATCCCAGTTTACAAGAATTATTTGTGCGTTGTTTTGAAGAAGGTCACAACAGCCCACACCTGCGCCCCAGCGCTCAAACCTGGCTATCGACACTAGCTGAAGCTGAAGATACCCTGATTAGCTGTACTGTAAATCCCCAGCATCGCTACAATAATCATCTGCAAAGCTGTCCCTGGTGTGAACGGACATCGCGATTAGGCGGACGTGACCCCTTTCCATCCTATCGGGCTGTAGAAAGTAGAGAACATCTACAACCGCGAATCAAATCGAGAAGACGCTACACTCAAACTCCACGTTCACCACAGCCAGGCATACCGACGCACGCAATTAATTATTGGCAGCCAATTACTCAAAGTGTTGCGCCTTATCAACCTTCCAGAAGACCAAAATTATACCCGATTATTTGTTGCTTGCTGGGTTTTGGTGTTTTGGGATATTTGGACGTAATGATTAAATTTACTCGTCCGTTTGTTTTCCAAAATGCTTATACTCAACAAACATTAAAGCCTCGTCAGGCAATTAAAAAGAATAGTCTCAGCTTTGCAGATTATTACAAGCAGGGTCATGCTGCTTACAAAGTACGAGACTACGATTTAGCAATTGAAAACTTTAGCCAAGCAATACAAAAAGATCCCAAAAACGCGAAAGCTCGCGTCAATCGGGGCAATGCCCGCTACAATTTGAAAGACTATGAAGGCGCACGTACTGACTATAGTCAAGCTCTGCAAATCAATCCTAAAGAAATTAAAGCTTTTGTGAATCGGGGTAATGCTCTCTATATGCTCGCCGAATATAGTAGCGATCCTGACAAAGAGTATAACCTGGCGATCGCAGACTTTAATAATGCTTTACGCCTCGACAGCAATGAAGTAGAAGCTTTAATCAGACGAGGTATTGTCCGCTCTCAAATTGCCAAATATAGCGGTGATTCTCAAAAAGGTTATAAAAGAGCTATTGCAGATTTTACCGAAGCAATAGACCTCAATTCCTCCAAAACAGAAGCTTACTTTCAGCGCGGTGTTGCCTATTATCAAATCGCCCAATATAGCAGCGATTACGCTCAAGAATACAAAGAAGCAATAGCCAACTTTAACCAAGCACTAAATCTCAATCCCAAGCTAGCGAAAGTGTATCTCAAACGAGGTATGGTTCGTTATGAACTTTCACAATATAGTGGCACTAAATCTAACCAAAATCATACGCAAGCTATTGCAGATTTACAGACAGCTGCTAAAATCTCTCTTGAGCAAGACGATATGGATAATTACCAGCAAGCACTCAGCCACATATGCGTAGTCGTAGAAAACAAATGTGACAGTTTATTCCAAAGCTCAAGTATGTTAGAAAAAGCTAACAACAAGAAGTAACTTTTGTCACTGACAATATTTGGTTTTGATTGAGGAAAACCAAGCCTAATCAGGGTTAGCCGAAGCTAACCCTAATTATTTTGTAGGTAAATTTTGTATTTAAATTAATATTGAATTTTCCGGTTTCATATATTTATAAAGCTTTCACAGACAAAAGATTTTAATTTATCTTTCCTTCATAATTTTGAATAAAATCTTCGTTAGATTATTTACGGAGAAAAATAAATTAGAAATCAATTTTTCTCTATCCAAGTGCATCCTCTTCAGATCGTAAAAGTCAAATAATAATCTACCTGCAAATCTCCGAGGTAATTGCATGAAAGCGGTGATTTTGGCTGGAGGGCTTGGTACACGCCTCAGTGAAGAAACTAGTATCAAACCCAAGCCGATGGTTGAAATTGGTGGCAAACCAATTCTATGGCATATAATGAAAACCTACTCTGCCCACGGCATTAATGATTTCATTATTTGTTGTGGTTATAAAGGTTACATAATTAAGGAGTATTTTGCCAACTACTTCTTACACATGTCAGATGTTACCTTTGATCTGCGATTTAACCAAATGAATGTACACTTTGGTTATGCTGAACCCTGGCGAATCACCTTAGTAAATACGGGTGATAATACAATGACAGGTGGACGCTTAAAGCGCATTAGCGAACATGTTGGTAATGACACTTTTTGCTTCACTTATGGTGATGGTGTAAGTGATATAAATATCACAGAACTAATTAACTTTCATAAAGAACAAAATACCTTGGCGACACTCACCGCAGTTCAGCCAGCAGGGCGTTTTGGTGCTATTTCTTTAGGAAATGAGCAAACTAAAATCACTAGTTTTAGGGAAAAGCCTGAAGGTGATGGTGCTTGGATTAATGGCGGTTATTTTGTCCTAGAACCAGAAGTAATTAACTTAATTGCTGATGATTCCACTATTTGGGAGCAAGAGCCATTAGAGAAGCTAGCTGATATGGAACAGCTATCTGCTTTCAAGCATCATGGTTTTTGGCAACCGATGGATACTTTACGTGATAAAAACCATCTAGAGGAGCTGTGGAAGAACAGCCAGGCTCCTTGGAAAGTATGGTAGATAATAGTAAATTTTATCTGCACAAAACACCAGTACTAATGTATGATTTTGCGATTATAGGTGGGGGAATAGTCGGACTTTCCACGGGGTTAGCTTTAGGCAAACGCTATGCCAATGCACGCATTTTAGTATTAGAAAAAGAGAGCCAATGGGCATTTCACCAAACTGGTAATAATAGCGGAGTGATTCATTCTGGTATTTACTACAAGCCGGGGAGTTTCAAAGCTAAATTTTGTCGTGATGGTAGTCGCTCAATGGTAGAATTCTGCCAAGAGCATGGAATTGAGCATGAAGTTTGTGGTAAAGTAATTGTCGCAACAGAAGAACAAGAGCTACCACGCCTAGAAAAGCTTTACACGCGAGGCTTAGAAAATGGCATAGCAGTCCAGAGAATCAGCCCAGAGGAAGTTAAAGAAATTGAACCTCATGTAAAATGTGTAGGTGGAGTTCGAGTATTCTCAACTGGTATTGTTAATTACAAGCAAGTTTGTTTGAAATACGCTGAGTTAATTCAAAAGCAAGGTGGAGATTTACATCTCAATACGAAAGTTCTGAAAATCTCCCCAAGCGGTAAAAATCAGGTATTAGAAACAAACAAGGGTAGCTTTGAAACGCGCTTTGTGATTAATTGTGCAGGATTGCATAGCGATCGCATTGCCAAATTAGGTCAGGTTGACCCTCAAGCGAAAATTGTACCATTCCGGGGAGAATATTACGAACTTGTCCCAGAAAAACGCCATCTAGTCAAAACTCTAATTTACCCAGTTCCTAATCCAGATTTTCCCTTTTTGGGTGTTCACTTTACTCGGATGATTGATAGCAGCGTTCATGCAGGGCCAAATGCAGTTCTGAGTTTGAAGCGCGAAGGTTATCAAAAAACCGACTTTAACTTAGGGGATTTTCTGGAAGTCATAACCTATCCCGGTTTCTGGAAATTAGCAGCCAAACACGCCGATGAAGGCATTCAGGAAATCATTCGTTCCTTTAGTAAAGCCGCCTTCGTCAGCAGCTTGCAAAAACTAATTCCAGAAGTGCAAGCAGAGGATTTAGTTCCCACTCATGCGGGAGTCCGCGCTCAGGCTTTGATGAACAATGGTTCTTTGGTGGATGACTTTTTGATTGTTCAAGGTCAAAACTCCATCCATGTTTGCAATGCTCCTTCTCCTGCTGCTACATCATCTTTAGAAATTGGTCAAGCGATTGTGGCACAAATTCCTCAATCGTTACATTTAGAGACTGTAGTAGCTTAAAAGATAGTTGCTTGTGCTTCTTGGGTGGAGGATGCAAGTAGAATTAGGAACAAGCGATCGCAACTTCAAAATAACTCAGCTTTGAATCTCAACACCTACACTATCAGGAAATGCGATCGCTGCTGAATTCTACTTGCAAAATTAACTGTATCCTCCAATTTTTTATCAGTTATACAAAACCGTTTGCATTGACATATATATATGTGAAACTTTCCGGTATTACTGATATCTCAATTGAAAGTAGTGGTGTTGGTATTAGACCCCACAAAATTCCCACAAGAAGTTATACCAATTAAAAAAAAAGTATGTGACAGATAGACCATTGTAGAGACTTTGCATTGCAACGTCTCTACCAAAGGATTTGTTGCTGTTAGCGGAGTCATGGGGTAACAAGCCCTACATGATGCCACAATTTGTCGCAGCAGTCATCAATAGAATTCCTCCTTACTCAATTGCGGTTGGTGTACCCGCAGAGTAATTGCTCAGCCGAATGGAATTGAACTCATCAATACAGAGAATTTGACAACAATGAAAATATTAGTAACCGGAACAGAAGGCTATCTTGGTTCGTTATTACCTGCTCTGTTAATCGAACGAGGACACGAAGTTCTCGGCATCGATACTGGTTTCTATAAAGTTGGTTGGCTGTACAACGGTACTGAAGTGACAGCCAAAACCCTCAACAAAGATATCCGTGACATCGCACCGGAAGATTTGCAAGGCGTGGAAGCAATAGTTCACATGGCAGAACTCTCCAACGACCCCACCGGACAATTAGCACCCAACATCACCTACGAAATTAATCATCTAGGTTCAGTTCGCCTGGCTAACCTAGCTAAAGCTATAGGTGTGCGCCGCTTTATATATATGTCTTCGTGCAGTGTCTACGGTGTTGCTACCGAAGGTGACGTCACAGAAGCATCTCCTATTAATCCCCAAACAGCCTACGCAGAATGTAAAACTTTAGTAGAGCGGGATGTCCAACTATTAGCCGACGATGACTTCTCTCCTACCTTTATGCGGAATGCCACAGCCTTTGGTGCTTCTCCGAGAATGCGCTTTGATATTGTTTTAAACAACTTGGCAGGCTTGGCATGGACTACAAAACAAATCAAAATGACCAGTGATGGTACACCTTGGCGTCCATTAGTCCACGCATTGGATATTTGCAAAGCCATAGTCTGCGCCTTAGAAGCACCACGGGATATTGTACATAACCAAATTTTCAACGTTGGAGATACAGCAAACAACTATCGCGTTAAAGAAATTGCTGAGATTATTGCTGCCATTTTCCCAAATTGTAAATTGTCCTTTGGTGACAACGGTGCAGACAACCGCAGCTATCGAGTATCCTTCGAGAAAATCAACACAATACTACCCGGCTTTAAGTGTGATTGGAATGCTCAGTCTGGTGCTCAACAGTTATTTGATTTATTCAATCAAATAGATATGGCTGAAGATACTTTCTTATTTAGAGGATTTACACGCTTAAAGCAGCTAGAGTATCTGATTCGTACTGAGCAAATTGACCAAGATTTCTTTTGGAAAAAAAAGTAGTTAAAGTAGCCTAACAGTAGTAAAAAAATAGATAAAAATTTCCGAATCAAAGATTGTTGATTCGGATTTATCTCATCTATCAAGTTGTTTTCCATTAGCGAGACTTTAGTTTATGGTAATTGCACAATGTCGTTTTAGTCGTCAACATTTACACCATACGTTTGTTGATTTAGGGATGTCACCTTTAGCCAACGCTTATCTAACAGCGGAACAGCTAAATAGTGCCGAGAAATTTTATCCACTCCACGCTTATATCTCAGAAGATACTCTATTGGTTCAATTAGAACAGTTTGAAACTCCAGATCAGATTTTTAGTGACTATGCTTACTTTTCTTCCTACTCGGAAACTTGGCTAAAACACGCCAAGGCCTACACCGATATGATAGTAGAAAAGTTTGGTTTGAATCATCACACTCAAGTTATTGAAATTGCCAGCAACGATGGCTATCTACTGCAATATTTTGTAGAGAAAGGAATCCCAGTTTTAGGAATAGAACCAGCAACGAATATAGCCAAGGTAGCCCAAGAAAAAGGTATTCCTAGTATAAACAAGTTTTTTGGAGTTGAAACCGCTAAAGAACTAGTTATACAAGGAAAACAAGCTGATCTTTTAGTAGGCAACAATGTCTTAGCTCACGTTCCAGATTTAAATGATTTTATCGCCGGGATAAAACTCCTTCTCAAGCCGAATGGTATCTTGACAATGGAGTTTCCTCACATTTTACAACTCATTCAACAAAATCAGTTTGACACTATCTATCACGAGCATTTTTCTTACTTTTCATTCCTCACTGTAGAAAAAATTTTTGCAGCGCACAACTTAAAACTTTTTGATGTGGAGGAATTACCAACTCATGGCGGTTCTTTAAGAATTTACGCCAAACATGACTATGCTGATAATCCCATCATTAGCGAACGAGTTAGCCAAATCAAAGCAAAAGAAATTGCTGCTGGATTACACCAGATAGAAACTTATATTACATTTGGAGAAAAAGTTAAAGAGACAAAGCACAAGCTATTAAGTTTTATCCTAGCGGCTAAAGCCAAGGGTAAATCAATTGCCGGTTATGGTGCGCCTGCTAAAGGCAATACGTTACTCAATTACTGTGGTATTGGTAAAGATTTTATCGATTATACAGTAGATCGCAATCCCTATAAACAGGGATTATTTTTACCTGGAACTCATATTCCCATTTTTCATCCAGACACAATCCGCGAAACTAAACCAGATTATGTACTAATTTTGCCTTGGAATCTCAAGGAAGAAATTATGGAACAAATGGCATTTATCAGCGAGTGGGGTGGACAGTTTGTAGTGCCAATTCCTGAAGTTCAAGTTTATTCGTTACCTGTACGGGATCTGCTATCCGTAGTATCGTAATTTGCAAATAAAAGCAGTGTAAGTAAAAATTTACACTGCTTCTTTAGTTGAAATTATTCATAAAAGAACTGTTTGGTAAATAACTAAAAAAATCGTAATTTAGCACTATTAATTTTAAATTTTTCCTGGCTGAGTACATCAACAGATGAAGTAGTTTATGAACGATGCTTTTCTATTGAAAATTAAGATATTACATCTGACAGCACAGTATAGTAAACTCTACAAAAACTGATTTTTATTTGCCGCCATGAATAAATTACTGACCATTGCCATCCCTACTTATAATCGTGCTGAGTTACTTGATAAACAATTAGCATGGCTGACTCAAGCTATTAAAGGTTTTGAGCCTGATTGTGAGATTTTAGTTTCTGACAATTGTTCTACCGACAATACTCAGCAGGTTATAAAAAAGTGGCAAACGAAATTCAGTAATATCACATTTAAAGTAAATAAAAACCTAAAAAATGTAGGTGTAATCAAAAATATTATTTATTGCTTAAACTCTGCAACAACAAAATATGTTTGGACAATTGGCGATGATGACCCAATTCAGGAAAGAGCCGTTAGTTATGTAATCGGCAAACTGAAACAGTACGAAGATTTATCATTATTATTTCTCAACTTTTCTGGTCGGAATAAAATTACTGGTGAACCAGTACATCCACCAACAATAGTTGATAATCGCTGGTTTGATGTTGATAGCGAAGATGCTCGTGGTGATGGTAAAGCAATATTTGAACATTGTTTTTCTAAAAGTGTTGGCGCAGTTATCTTTTTGACTGCTACGGTGTACCGCACCGACTTAGTAAAACGCGCTCTGCAAATTTGGCAAGATGCTGAGAATAACTGGATATCTTTGGCCTACTTAGCTGGCTATTGTGCAGCTAATGGCAGCGTAATTGTTACTAAAGAGACTTATTTGGAATGTATTGTCGGTGTGAGTTATTGGCAGAAAGAACCTAAATCTGCACTCTTAATGCAATACAAACATATACCAGAAGTGATTTTAAAACTGAAGGAGAGTGGATATTCTAAGCAGTTTTGTAGACGGATGCTTTTGCAAAATGGTAGAGAAGTAAATTTAAAAGTCTTCTTAGGCGCTTTAAGAAGATGGCCTGTGTCTGCTATCAGAATAGTCATTCCCTTTTTGGCTTTAGTTAGCTTGTCAGCATTTGATGTCATAGCTTTTAAAGAGTTTAAAATCTCCGAAGCTAGTGAAACATCTATTCAAGAATTGAGAGCTAATAATAAACGTTCTGGTACTAAATCGGTATTGAAAACAAAGTGATTTTACCATGCTTAACAACATTAAAGACAAAATAGCTTCACTGGGATCTGAGTTAGTTTATAGATTAGCCCTATTGAAACATTCTCCCAGCTTACCTGCATTGGAAGAAAGCGATCGCCTAATTCTTAATACTCTCAAAAAAGACGGTGTTTATGTGACAACACTTGCAGAATTAGGATTAAATTCTACTTCCGAACTGCTCAAAACTGCTTACATTCAATTATCTCAGATGAAAGAGTTAAATAACGACCATCTAGATAAAAAGTGGCCGCAAATTTACACAGTTACAGGTTTATCAGAAATCTCTACCTGGGGAAGGGAGAAAAGATTACTCAACATCATCGAAAATTACATTGGTCTTCCTATTGCTTTCCACGGTGTACACTTACGCAAAGATTTCAAGAGCGATAATCAGTTTGGTACACTGCTTTGGCATAGTGATGCAGAAGACCGCCGGATTATCAAAATCTTTATTTACTTAAATGATGTCGATGAAAAGACTGGGCCTTTTGAATACATTCCGCGTTCCTTAACCTCCTTATTTAGTTTGAATTATTGGCGTATTTACTACAAACTTTGGAAGTCGAGCTATTTAGGTATCAACGATGAAGAGGTAAAAGAAGTCATTCCCAAATCAGCTTGGAAATCCTGTACAGGGCCAGCAGGAACAGTCATTATTGTAGATACAAAAAATGCTTTCCATCACGGAACAGTACGCACAGAAGACCGCTCAGCTTTATTTTTTTGTTATACAGCTAATCCTCCAGAACGCCCAGATCTTTGTACTCAATACTGGGATGATACTTATCCCAGTATTGAGTTAAAGCAACAGTTAGAAAATAGCCGCTAGTGTATTAATTGCCAAGTTTTTGTTAATCCTAATCCTTGTAATCTATGATATTTACCGAAACCCCACTCAAAGACGCATTCATCATTGATTTAGAAGAAAAGCCAGATCATCGTGGTTTTTTCGCGCGGACTTTCTGTGCTCAAGAATTTGAAGCACACGGGTTAAAGCCAACGGTTGCTCAATGTAACCTATCTTTAAATTACAAAAAAGGCACTCTACGGGGGATGCACTATCAAACTCTCCCAGCAGCAGAAACAAAATTAATTCGCTGTACTAAAGGTGCTATCTATGACGTAATTATTGATATGCGTCCTGAGTCGCCCACTTTTTTATCACACATCGGTGTAGAACTCACAGCAGACAACCACCGCGCTTTATATGTTCCAGAAATGTTTGCTCACGGCTATCAAGCACTCGCAGATGAGACTGAGGTTGTGTATCAGGTGGGTGAATTTTACACGCCAGGTTATGAGAAAGGTCTACGCTATGACGACCCATTTTTTAATATTGATTGGCCTCTAGATGTGACTGAAATTTCTGAGAAAGATTTAAATTGGCCTTTGTTGAGAATGATGACTGTTGGAGGTACAAATTCTAGATAGATATAGCTCTTAAATAGTTTGCGATCGCCCTCTATTTTTACCATCTTCATTTGGCAATTAAAAACTGAAAAGCAGTTGCTAAATCCTCTTTATTGAGTCTAATAAAATTGGAAAATACAAAATGCCAAACAATACTATATCTCATCTTGCTACTTCTATCTCTTCTTTGATCAAAAAGGTAAACACTCGCATCAATTACATCAAAACGTTGCAGGTTGTTTCCCTCAAACCAAACCAACCTTCTAAAGGAAATGTGCTTCTTTCTTATCGAATTGAACCATTCTTGTTAAAACCAGGTCAACCTGTGCCCAATGACCAAAGTTGGAATTGGGAGTGTCTGCTGATCGCACAAACTTTTTTAGACCTTGGTTATAGCGTTGATGTTATACAATTCTACAATGATGAATTCGTTCCTCAAAAAGACTACGCATTTTTCATTGATCTACGTCATCGGCTAGAAGCACTTACACCATTACTCAATAAAGATTGCATCAAAATTTTTCACGTTGACATTGCTAATATGGTATTTCGCAATGCGGCTGAATGTAACAGGCTTTTAGAACTACAACAGCGTAGAGGTATTACTTTACGTCCGCAGCGGTTTGAAACGCCTAACTTGGGAATTGAATATGCTGATTATGCTACTGTGTTGGGCAACGATTTCACAGTTAATACATTTAAATACGCTAACAAACCAATGTTTCGTATTCCTATTTCTTCGTCACACGTTTATCCCTGTCCCGACAAGAAAGACTTTGAGGCGATAAGAAAGCGTTTTCTCTGGTTTGGTGGTAGTGCTTTAGTTCTTAAAGGATTAGACTTAGTTTTAGATGCTTTTGCTCAAATGCCGGAATACCATTTAACCGTTTGCGGCCCAGTCAGTAATGATAAAGAGTTTGAAAAAGCTTTTTATAAAGAACTCTATGAAACACCCAATATTCACACTCATGGTTGGGTTGATGTTAGCAGTCCTAAGTTTTTAGAAATTACAAATAACTGTTTGGGACTTGTTTATCCTTCTGTTTCTGAAGGACAAGCAGGAGCAGTAATAACCAGCCTGCATGCCGGGTTAATTCCAATTTTAACCTACGAATCTGGCGTAGATGTTCATGATTTTGGCGTAATTTTAAAGAACTATTCCCTTGAAGAAATTAAGGCAACAGTTAGAAAAATTGCCAATTTACCTGGAGAAGACCTAAAACTAATGTCTATTAAGGCGTGGGAATATGCACGAGCAAATCATACCAAAGAAAAGTTTGCCGAAGCTTATAGAAATGCTGTGGAACAAATGATAGAACATAGACAGAAAAAACAGGCCTCTTTTACTGAATCTAGCAAAGAATCAGTTAGTAGCTCTCGCTAAAAAGTGAACACTAAACAGTTATCAGTTTTCTGAATTTATGGGAATTAGGCACTAATTGATAACTGATAACTGATTAAGTGCAAGTTTATAGAGAATTGGTATACCAACAAACAGTTTTGTAAAGGAGTTTAGTTAATGATTATTATCGATCGCGCCTTACAAACCCGTGCAGCAGCAGGCAATCCCATCAAAGTAGGGATGATTGGTGCTGGATTTATGGGTCGGGGAATTGCCAATCAGATTGTCAATTCAGTTCCAGGAATGGAGTTAGTTGCTATCTCCAACCGTGGGATTGAAGCTGCCAAGCAAGCTTATTTAGAAGCAGGAATTGAAGATATTCAAGTTGTTGCTAGTGTCAGCGAATTAGAAGATGCGATCGCATCTTCTAAATACGCCGTCACAGAAGATGCCGAATTACTTTGCCGCGCCGAAGGAATCGAGGCCATAATCGAAGTCACGGGTGCTGTAGAGTTTGGCGCTCATATCGTATTAGAAGCGATCGCTCATCGCAAACATGTGATTATGATGAATGCCGAACTCGACGGCACTATCGGCCCTATCCTCAAAGTATATGCCGATAAAGCTGGAGTGATTCTCAGCGCTTGTGATGGCGATCAGCCAGGGGTGCAAATGAATCTTTACCGATTTGTGAAAAGCATTGGTTTAACTCCGCTATTGTGCGGTAACATTAAAGGACTTCAAGACCCCTATCGTAATCCCACCACCCAAGAAGCATTTGCCAAGCGTTGGGGTCAAAAACCTCACATGGTAGCTAGCTTTGCCGACGGAACAAAAATCTCCTTTGAGCAGGCGATCGTTGCTAATGCCACAGGTATGAAAGTCGCCAAACGGGGGATGCTGGGATATGACTTCAGCGGTTATGTTGAAGAAATGACCCATCTATACGATGTTGAACAACTCAAACAACTAGGCGGTATCGTCGATTATGTAGTTGGAGCAAAACCTGGGCCAGGCGTGTATGTATTTGCTACTCACGATGACCCCAAGCAACGCCACTACCTCAACTTGTACAAACTAGGTGAAGGCCCCCTTTACAGCTTCTATACTCCCTATCACCTCTGTCATTTTGAAGTTCCATTATCTGTGGCGCGTGCTGTCCTGTTCCAAGATGCTGTTATGTCTCCATTGGCTGGCCCGGTTGTGGATGTTGTCACCACTGCCAAAATCGACCTAAAAGCAGGGGAAACCTTAGATGGCATCGGTTACTATATGACCTACGGACAATGTGAAAACTCCCACATCGTCCAAGAGCAAAACCTCCTACCAATTGGTTTAGCTGAAGGATGTCGTTTGAAGCGAGATATTCTTAAGGATCAAGTCCTCACTTACGAAGATGTAGAATTGCCCAAAGGTAGACTCTGCGACCAACTACGAACTGAGCAAAACGTTTATTTTGCCCCAGAAAAAATTCTTGCAGCAGTTGGGTAGATTCTAGATTTTTATAGATAGTAGTAGTAACAAGTTTTTATGTATGGTCATCAGAATAGTTAACCATCTGTTCTAAAAATAAGAACAAGTTTATCAAAAACTTATGATGCCAATATAGCAGCCCTAAATCATTTGTGGAATCTTCTCTTTCTTCTACTCTTGGCGTCCTTAGCGGTAGCCTGTCTTGAAAAGTGACGCTCGTTCCTCTCTACGAGACGCTGCGTTAACAGTTCGGCGAAAGCCGCCGCTCCGCATCTACGTTAAACAAAGTATTTTTCACAACTCAGATAGGATTGCCATATCATAAATCAACGATTTACTACTACCATCTCAATATTCTGAAATCAGCATTAATCCATCGTGAGGATTTTCTAGTTTAACTGCAAATATTTCAAGCGATTTAGATAGGATATCTGAAAATACTCTGGTGATATACCAAACGCTTGAAGTTACTCCAACCCTCCTTGTTAAGGGAGAAAAAAGTGGTGATTTTACTCACCCTTAAAAAGGAGAGTTATGAGGAATACAATGAAATACTTTTCACTGCTTACACATCCTTCTAAAGGATAGAAAGTTATTCTAATAAACACTAAATTTGTTGATATTAACTTATTGGATAACTTTCAAAAAAACTTTATTATAACTTTAGGTAAGATTAATGAAAATTGCTCTAGTCCATGATTATTTAACCCAGCGCGGTGGGGCAGAGCGCGTTTTTGAATTGCTATGTAAGCGCTACCCCGAAGCCGATATTTTCACATCTTTATACGATCGCCAAAAAACTATTGATGTAGGTGAGCGTATAGTTAACACGACTTTTTTGCAAAAAATTCCAGGTGCAGCAAAGTATTTCAGGTTGATAGCTCCCCTATATTTCCCCGCTTTTCGGGCATTGAATCTGCAAGAATACGATTTGATTATCAGTAGTAGTACCAGCTTCGCCAAAGCAGTACGAAAACGCCCAAATGCCCACCACATTTGCTTTTGTCATAATGTTACCCGTTTTTTGTGGGATACAGAAACTTATTTACGGGAATACGGAGACTATCGATATTTTGCTCCTTTAATTGAATACATCTTCCAATTAATGAGAAACGTAGACCTGGCTTATGCTCAGGAACCTGACTTGTATATTGCTAATTCGAGCGTTGTCGCTCGGCGCATTCAAAGTATTTACGGCAAACCAGCAATTGTAGTTAACTATCCAATTGATACTAGTAACTTTGTTTTTTCGGATATAAAAGATGAATATTATCTGGCCTCAGCTAGAATGATCAGCTATAAACGTCTTGATATAATCATCGAAGCTTTTAATTGGCTAGGGTGGCGGTTATTAATATCAGGTGACGGGCCAGAACAAGAACGGTTAAAGTCCAAAGCATTAGATAACATTGAGTTCTTAGGACACGTAAGTGATGGAACACGCAAAAACTTATTTTCTAAAGCTAAATCTGTTATCGTTGCAGCTTTAGAAGACTATGGCTTAGTTCCAGTAGAAGCTAATGCTAGTGGAACACCAGTCATCGCTTATGGTGCAGGTGGAGTATTAGATACTCAGATACCCGGAAAAACAGGGGTCTTTTTTAAAAGACAGACACCCGAATCCCTGCAAGCTGCTTTACTAGAAGGCGGAAAAATCACTTGGAATTACGATCATATCCGTAATCATGCAGTGACAAATTTTTCCGAAAAAGCATTCTTTAGTAAAGTCGAGAAAATTATTGGTCAAGCGCGTGGTGTGCATCAATCATTCATTTGATTTGTTAGGTGCATCTCTACGGCGAAGCAAGCTACGCGCAGAGAAGTCTGAGCGATCGCTCAGAACTTCGGCAGCGTCACAAAGAGAAGAGAAGGATAATAAAAGTGATTCAAAATAGTCTAAATCCACATATAACTACAGCCCCCGAAACTGAACCAGGCTACGGACAATTATTTGCAATACTTGTGCGGCGATTTCCCTGGTTTTTAGCAGTATTTATTAGTTCAATTGCTATTGCAGGTATAGTAACTTCTAGGACACATCCTACTTACAAAAGTTCGATGCAACTGCTAATAGAACCTAATTATCAAGGAAAGAAAGAAGGAATTGGGCCAGAAAATCAGTTTACCGACTCTAATGTTGTAATTGATACGGCGACCCAGCTTAACTTGATGCAGAGTTCTGGACTTATTCAAAAAGCGGTTGATAAGCTTCAGTCTGACTATCCGAATATAACAACAGCTGAAATTAAAAGTTCTTTGGTCTTAAATCAATTAAGAACTAAAGAAGATAATGTCGTTACTAAAATATTTCAAGTTGAATATATCGATATAGATCCAGAGAAGACACAAAAAGTTCTGAATGCAATTCGGCAAGTTTATTTAGAATACAACAAACAACAGCAGGATTCGCGTTTGCAGAAAGGTCTGCAAATTATCAGGGAACAGTTGAGTAAAGCTAGTGAAGAAGTAAATGCGTCTGAGGCTAATTTACAAAGGTTTCGCAGAAACCAAAATTTAATCGATCCAGAATCACAAGCTAGAGCGATTGAAACAGCTTTGAATACTATTGAGCAAGAGCGACAGGCAACTCGTTCTCAGTATGAGGAGGCTTTTGCACGTCAAAAATCTTTGGAAGAACAACTTAACCGCTCTCCACAAAACGCTCTAGTTTCTTCGCGTCTTAGTCAGTCTACTCGCTATCAAGGCTTACTGAACGAAATCCAAAAAACAGAACTGGCTCTAGCACAGGAACGCTTACGTTTCACGGATGAAACTCCAAGCGTGCAAAAATTCAAAGACCAACTGCAAAGCCAGAAAATATTATTGCAACAAGAAGTAGGAAGGACTTTAGGCAAACAGCCTACAGGTGCATTCGCTGCTGGACAATCTCTGCTTGAACAAGGACAGCTGGGTGAAATTGACCTCAGCCTTGCTGGTCAGCTAGTAGAGACGCAGACAACTATAGTTGCTTTAAGCGCTCGCGATCAAACTTTGACACAGAAACAGAACGAGCTGCGCTTGGAACTCAAACGCTTTCCTCCTCTGTTGGCTTATTACAATCGCATGTTACCGCAATTACAATTTAGTCGTGAAAGGTTGGAGCAGCTTTTAAGAGCGGAGCAGCAATTGCGACAAGAACTTTCCAAGGGTGGATTTAATTGGGAAGTTGTTGAAGATCCCCAAAGAGGCGCAAGATTGGGCCCTAACCTCCAGCAGAATATTTTGTTGGGTGCAGTGGTTGGGTTAATGTTAGGAGGCGTTGCTGCCTTTATTCGGGAAGCCGCTGATGATGCTGTTCATACCACTGCTGAGTTAGAGAAGCAGGTTGCTTTACCGTTGTTGGGTACGACTCCCAAGTTACCACCTGCTAAAACCAGAGAATCAATGATTAAGTTGCCTTTTGGCAAGCCAGAAGTTCTCGCACCTTGGACAATTCAGGTGTTGCAATCCCCACCACGTTGGGAATCGCTGGATCTAATTTACAAAAATATTGAACTTTTAAATTCTGTAACCAGCTTAAAGTCTTTGATGATCACCTCGCCTTTACCTGATGAGGGTAAGTCAGCTTTAGCATTGGGTTTGGCAATGAGTGCTGCTCGTTTACACAAACGAGTACTGTTAATTGATGCCAATTTAAGAGATCCCAGTCTGCATAAACAGCTTAATCTGCCGAATGAACAGGGACTTTCAACTCTATTGGCGAGTGATGTCACTCTACCCAACCAGATTAGTATTCAGTACTCAGGCTCAGCCTACATCGATATTTTGACCGCCGGGCCAACACCTGCTGACTCAGCTAATCTTTTGAGTTCTCCTCGGATGATGCAATTGATGGCAACATTTGAGGAAAACTATGATTTGGTACTCATAGATGCTTCTCCAGTTCTCGGTTTGGTAGATGCTATGCTCACCGCATCATCTTGTCGTAGTGTAGTACTGGTGGCAAGCATTGGTGGCGTGACGCGAACCCAGCTAACCCAAGCTACAACTATGCTGAGCAGGTTAAACCTAATTGGGGTTGTGGCAGATGGAGTATCAAACACTGCTCATACTTATGTACCCTATGCAAAACAACAACGATTAGCCCTCAAACAAGCTGTGGAGAAATAGCTAAATTATTTTCACTTAAGATATCCTGCTTTTAGAGGATTTTTAATTGGAGTGGATGCCTTTGGTGTCACACTCTGGCATATCTTGTAGATTGTGCGATCGCATCCCAACTAGTGCGATCGCACACATAGTAGTTTGTAACCGAATAGAATACAAAAGCAACATGGTAGGGACACAATATATTTTGCCCCGACAATGACTAATTTAAAAATTGCTCTACTAAATTATTTGTAATAAATAAACTTTTTCAGTGTCAAAATTTAGTTGTATTACTAACAATAAAAAGTAAGTATATTTATGATAGCTTTATAATTAACTAGATAAAGTCCTGTTTATTTGAAGAGTCAATAAAGAATTTATTTGAGCATTAGTTATTCCTACATAGTCTTATATTCTAGAGATCAAAGCCTCTTCCAAAAAGCTAGAAAACAAGAGTCAACTGGTTTGTTTAGAGCAATCGAAATAAGTAGATAAACGCAATTAAATGTAGGTATGAAGCAATAGAGTAATCAGGTGAATTTCCTCTGTATCTCCCCACTATCATTAATTTCAAGAGGAAACACCTAATCTGTCACCAAGCTTTTCAGTTACGTTTATTGTTATTTATCTGCTGAGTATTTTTCTCGCTTGTACATCTTAAAACCAGCATCATTATGCAAGATGTGTACTTGCCAAGAGGACAAGTAAAAAGAACACATTTTGCACACAACTCTCTACAGCCTTGCGGGGCGAAAAAGATTCAAACTGAATCTTTGATCTTGATAGTCTTTGATAACACTTCAGCAATTCACTATTGTATAAATCCAAAGACATTATGACAACTTCAATAATTCCAACTCTACAGAATTTTTATAATGTTACCAAGCAGCAGCAAGTTAATCCCTCCTCACGCTGCACGCTTCAGTGGCGGCGGGGTCAGCTGTTGGTGAAACCTGCTGGAGAAGTGAAACAACCATATCTACCTTCATTAGATAATGAGCAATTATTAGTAGATTGTTTAAAACATTCTCCAGTAAATTTGGTAAGCATAGATCCAAAACTCGGTGAGACTTTGCTGAGGTTTTGGGCAGATGCGTGTGAGCAAGCTAATAAGCCAATATTCCTACGCATCCGTCCTGGCAATCAACTGCCGAAAGGTAACTATTCTTTGAACTGGTTGCATCGACTAATTGATTGGATTACTGCTTTAGTATTACTGCTATTAGTGAGTCCAATTATGTTGATATTTGTTATGTTGATACAGTTTGATTCGCCAGAGTCACTTTTTTCTCGTGAGTGGCATGTTGGAGAACGGGGTAAACTCTTTCAAGCAATCAAGTTTTGCACAACTGCAAAGCATAAAATAACACCATTAGGGCATTGGATGCGTAAATATGATCTGGATAATCTGCCCCAGTTATGGAATGTACTGCGCGGTGAAATGAGTTTGATGAGATCTCGTTCTTGGACTTTAGAAGAAGCAGTGCAGCTAAGTTTCCAAGGAAAACGTCAGCTAAATAAACTATCAGAAATGACTGGTTCATGGGAGATAGATACACAGCCCAATCTGTTGCATTTAGATAGCTCAATACTGTAACTTATTTGCTTTTAAAAGTTCGTATTTGGCGCTTTAGCGCTAACTACAAGCTGCTCAAGTTTTGCTTCCTCTTTTCAATTCTGCAAAAATAACTCTTAAGACTTAGTGCGGTAATTGATTAGTTCATTTACCGCACTATATCTGCAAAAAATATTTGCATAGCATCTACTACAAATGTCTATTTGCTTTCTGAAACTATTGTTGAAAATCCATGCATTTCCAATCTCGACCACTCCAAAACTTGCTCAAGGCCACTAGCTTCTGGCAGAACAACTATTTGATTTTACGGGAATTTAAGCATTTTCGTAAAATTGCTATACTTGCCTTAATATTTTCATTTTTAACCGCAACCTTTGAAGGTGTAAGCATTGGCTTTTTACTATCATTTTTGCAGAGTTTAACTAGTCCTGATGCTCAACCTATAAAGATAGGAATAGACTGGTTTGATAATTTAATATTAGGAGCTAATACATCAGCAGTTAGCCGTTTATACAGAATCTCTTTGCTAATTTTGTTGAGTACCTGGTTACGTGTAGGCTTCAATTACTTTGCCCAAGTATATACTGAATTATCTCAACTACATCTTGGCGATCGCTTGCGTAAGCAAATTTTTGAACAGTTACAATCTTTGTCACTAAACTACTTTGCAAAAACTCGTTCGGGTGAACTAATTAATACAATTACCACAGAAATTGAGCGGGTAAGACAAGGTTTTAGCGGGGCGGCATTTTTGTTGAGTAAAGGGATGACAACCCTGGTTTACTTAATATCAATGTTTGTGCTTTCGTGGCAACTAACACTAATTGCAGTCTTGTTATTTACACTTTTAGGCGTAGGATTATCAACTCTAAATGCCAGAGTCAGAGAAACAAGTTTTGGGATGTCGGTAGCTAACGGTAACTTTACATCAACAGCCATAGAATTTATTAATGGTATTCGCACCGTTCATGCTTCTGGTACTCAAGAATTTGAGCGTCGGCGTTACTACAAAGCTAGCGATCGCGTAGTTAGTAGTTCAACTAAAGTTATATTAATCTGGACACTAGTTAGACCCATTGCCGAAGGGATAGCTACTACAGTATTGATTGGGATGATTATTTTAGCGTTCACCAACTTTGTTATTAACGGAACGCTACAAGTAGCTTCTTTATTAACCTTTTTCTTTGTACTATTGCGCCTCGTCCCATTCGTTCAAGATATTAATGGCACTAGAGCATTTCTCAGCACTCTCCAAGGCTCAGCAGAAAATATTAAAAATCTTCTGAGAACCGACGATAAAATCTATTTTAAAAACGGCACAATTCAGTTTCAAGATTTAAAAAGGTCAATCAACTTAGTATCTGTTGATTTTGGCTATAGTGCCGATAATCTAGTACTGCATAATGTTACGCTCACCATTGAACGGGGAAAAATGACAGCGCTAGTGGGAGCATCTGGTGCTGGTAAAACAACACTTGCTGATTTAATTCCTCGATTTTATGATCCTACAGAGGGAAATATTTATATCGATGAAGTTGATTTGCGGCAGTTTGAAATCAACTCCTTACGTCACAAGATAGCTGTTGTTAGTCAAGACACATTTATTTTCAACACTTCTGTTCGGAATAATATTGCTTACGGTACACCAGGAGCAAGTGAAATTGAAATTATAGAAGCTGCTCAATTAGCAAATGCACTGGAATTTATTCTAGAAATGCCAGAAGGTTTTGACACACAACTAGGAGATAGAGGTGTGCGGTTATCTGGAGGACAAAGACAGCGAATTGCAATTGCGCGTGCTTTACTGCGGAACCCAGAAATTTTGATTTTAGATGAAGCAACTAGCGCCTTAGATTCTGTATCTGAGCGCTTAATTCAAGACTCATTAGAAAAGCTATCGGTTGGGAGAACAGTAATTGCGATCGCTCACCGTCTTTCTACTATCGCTAAAGCAGATAAAGTCGTAGTGCTAGAACAGGGACGAATCGTAGAACAAGGTAATTATCAAGAACTACTTGAGCTTCAAGGTAAGCTTTGGAAGTATCACCAAATGCAGTACGAAATGAGCCGAGTAGATTATTAATAACTTTGCCTAATTGTCCTGATGGAACTCTAGGCGGGTGTATTTCATGTAAAACCTGTGAATATTTGAAGTTCTGCTAACTCAAAGTTATGAAAATTACTCTTACTTGCAACACAAGCTTAGGTACAGGAGGACAAGGAGTCTGCTTAGCAAATGCAGCCGCAGGTTTAAACGAACTTGCAGATTTAACTGTATTTTGTGCCGGTTTAGAAATACCTCACACGGATTTTTCAATTTATCCCGTCGGATATTCTCGCTGGAGCAGACGATTACTTGCTACTCCCTTGCTGCGTCGTCGCAATGATTGGGCTGTACTACTAAGTGATTTATATTTTGACCAACAGGTAAGTAAAAAGTTAAAATATCAGCCCTGTGATTTAATTATGGGGGTAGCAGGTCAAACTAATTTAGGCTTTAGGGTAGCCAAAGCAAAAGGTGCGATCGCTTGGCTTTATTGCCTTAATAATTACCTCCCATTCATGCAGGAACAAATTCAGCAAGAGATGCAGTTTCTCTCTGATTCCACTGTTGCAAAGATGAATCCCATGATGCTGCAACGCTTTTTAGAAGAGTGTACGCAAGCTGATTTAATCATTGTACTTTCACAGGTTGCTAAACAATCATTTATTAATACAGGGTTTTCCCCAGAAAAAGTTGCTGTTCTTAGCCCCTTTATTAATACTGAAAGATTTTATCCCGCTCCCAAAACCGACTCAACATTTCGTCCTCTTTATGTAGGCACAATTGAACCTCGTAAAGGAGTTCAATATTTAATCCCTGCTTTCTTACAAGCTAAAATTCCTAATTCTGAATTGTTATTAATTGGTGGTACATCAACACGTATATTACGGCTACTAGTAGATAAAGCATTAAGTAAAAACTCTAATATTAAGCAAGAATTTTGGAACTTCAATCACCAAGATCCTATACAAGTATTTAGTCGTTGCTCAGTACTAGTTTTACCTTCCGTTGAAGATGGCTTTGGATTGGTTGCACTCGAAGCAATGGCTTGCGGTTTACCTGTAATTGTCACTTCTCATTGTGGTGCTGCTGATTTAGTTAAAGACGGCGTGAACGGATTTATCGTACCACCCAGAGATGAGAAAGCTATTGCTGAAAAATTAGATTTTTTAGCTGCTAATGAATCGATTCGTCTAGAAATGGGTAAAGCAGCCAGAACTACTGCTACTACCTATAACCAAGCACTTTATAACCAACAACTACAACAAATATTTAGAACTCAGGGATTACTCAACTGAAACATTAGAGATAAATTAATAATAAACTTCTTGCAAAAGTAATTTTTGCTATTATTTGCATCTATATGTGATGCAGATAATATTTATGTAAGAAGTTAAATATCTAGTTTGAACTGAAAATAATAGGTAAGCAAAAATGTCAAATTTAATGAGAGAAAATAAGGAATATCGTAAAAAAATATCACAGGAAAATTTTGAAAAAAAACTGATTTATCATTGTTCTGGTTTTGAAATAAATGGAAGTGGGGGAGCGGAAACTTATTTAACTTCTCTTATTAATCATCAACTACCAGGTGTGAGCGATCGCGTTCTCAAATCTCTCCAAAATGTTGATCAAAGTCAGTTTAAACTCGTCCACATTCACAGCCCAGATTTATTATTAGGACTTACAGGTAAATGTCCCGCAGTCTTCACTGTCCATAATCATTCAACCTACTGTCCTAGTGGCACAAAATACTTAGCAGGTCAGGGCGTAGTTTGCGAGCGAAATTTCTCATATTTGGGATGTACTTGGGGCAAAGTAGTAGATGGCTGTGGTAGCCGCAGACCTCAAAAAATTATTAAGGAATTGCAGCACTCTCAGCAGGTGTTAAATATCTTAAATAATCTAAAAATTACAGTTATCGCTAATAGCAATTATGTCCGGGGACAGTTGATAAAAAACGGTGTGCCATCTGAGAAAATTATTACTCTGCGTTGTGGGACTTCAGTACCCCAAATTGACACAAAACCCCTAAGTTTAGAAATTCATCAAAATCATAGAATTCTTTTTGCTGGGCGGATTGTACCTGACAAAGGGCTGGAATGGTTACTAAAAACTTTAGTACATACAAATCCGCAAATTCATCTTGATATCGCAGGTGAAGGATGGGATAAGCTCCGATTAGAAAGATTAGCTACTTCACTAGGATTAAATAACCGGATCACTTGGCACGGTTGGTGTGATGGTGACAAATTAAATACACTTTATCAACAGTGTTTTGCAGTCATATTTCCTAGTGTTTGGCCTGAACCTGCGGGACTTGTTACTCTTGAAGCTTATGCTCGTTATCGACCTGTAATTGCTAGTGCAGTTGGAGGTATTCCAGAACACTTACAAGATGGAGAAACAGGGATTCTTGTTCCAGCCAATGATATTAAAAAGCTGGCTGAGGCTATCAATGAATTGGACACAGATTATCAAAAAAGTCGCCAGATTGGCGAGCAAGGTCATGCTTTTTTGATGAAAGAACTTACAATGGATGTTCATGTAAAACATCTACAAGAGATTTATGAAAAAATCATAAATGATTTTTCTATTTGAAGTAATTAAGCTACTAAAATAAATCAAGCCAAATTGGCTGCTTTGGGGGACAACTTTTACCGGACGAAATACAGAGTAAAAATATGTTATCGAATCAAGAATGTCAACAGCCTTTAGTCAGTGTTATTATCCCAACATATAATCGACCAGAGTATCTTAAACTAGCGATCGCTAGTGCTGTTAAACAGACTTATCAAAATATTGAAATTATTGTTTCTGATAATTGTAGTCCAGAAAATCCCCAAGCTATTATCGAATCTTTTGGTGATTCACGCATCAAATTTTGGCGGCAACCACAAAATGTCGGTATGTTCGCTAATCAGCAGCATGGCTTCAAAATGGCACAAGGTAAATACGTTGCTAGCCTGCATGATGATGATATGTGGAATGAAGACTTTTTAGCAAAGCTTGTACCAATTCTAGAAAACAATTCTGAATTAGTTCTTGCTTTTTGTGACCAATACATCATAGATGCATATAGCAAAATTAATGATATTGGAACTGAAGAAAATACACGCGCTTATAAACGAGATAAACTGGCACAAGGCATTCATCAATCTTTTTTTAAGATTGGGCTAGTAAATAAAAGTATAGCCACCGCTGCTGCTTGTGTGATTTGCAATGATGTTATTGATTGGGGTAGTATTCCCCCAGAAGTTGGCGGGATGTGGGATTTATATTTAACTTACCTCTGCTGTATATCTGGGCGTGGTGCTTACTATTATCCAGAAAGACTAACGCGATATCGTGTCCATGAGCAAACTGATACCATGCTTAGTGGTGGTCGAGATGTGCAAGCAAAAATTCGCAAAGCTAAAAGCGAAATATTTTGCTACAAAGTGTTTATGGAAGACGCTCGTTTACAGGAATTTAAGACGTACTTTCAACAACAATGGTTAGCTGCTAATACTACTTTGGGAATTGGTTTACTGCGAATTAATCAGACAACAGCAGCACGCCCTTATTTTTGGCAAGTGTTGAAACAAAAATTTAATTTGCGAACTATAGCAGCACTCACTCTCAGCTTTACTCCGCAACTATTGGTAAGTAAACTGCTAGAAATATCGAAATAATCGAGTTAATTAAATACTAAAAGAGGTGGGACGTGAAACTGTGTATTGTTACCCATAAAGTTAAACGAGGTGATGGTCAGGGTCGAGTAAATTATGAGGTTGCAAAAGAAGCAATTCATCGCGGTCATCACCTGACATTATTAGCAAGTGAAGTTGCACCAGAACTAGAAAATCATAGCCAAGTTAACTGGGTGGAAATTCCAGTTAATGGGTATCCTACTGAATTAATTCGTAATTTCATCTTTGCTAAAAAAAGCGCAAGTTTGTTAAAAAAATCTCGCTCTAATATTGATTTAGTCAAAGTCAATGGAGCGATTAGTATGGCTACTGCTGATGTGAATGCCGTACATTTTGTCCATAGTTCATGGTTGCGATCGCCTGTTCATATTTCCCGCAATCGCCGAGATTTATATGGTCTTTATCAGTGGCTTTTTACCGCTTTAAATGCCCGTTGGGAAAAGCAAGCTTTTCAAACTGCGAAAGTCGTTGTAGCCGTATCCGAAAAGGTAGCACAGGAATTAGTCAATATTGGCGTTCCCCGTTCTCGGATTCGGGTAATAGTCAATGGAGTTGATTTACAAGAGTTTGCTCCTGGTATAGCATCTCGCCAAAAATTAGGACTCCCAGAGAATGTCACCCTAGCATTATTTGCTGGAGACATCCGCACACCCAGGAAGAACTTGGATACTGTGTTGCACGCCTTAGTAAAAGTTCCCGATTTACATCTAGTAGTGGTGGGTAACACTGAAGGTAGCCCCTTCCCGCAACTAGCAGCATCCCTAGGATTAACTGAGCGCGTGCATTTTGTGGGATATCGACGTGATATCGCCGAAATTATGCGGGCAGTGGATTTATTCGTTTTTCCTTCCCGTTACGAAGCTTGCACCCTTGTATTGTTAGAAGCACTCGCCTCTGGATTGCCTGTAATTACTGCCACAGCAACAGGAGGTGCAGAATTAGTGACACCAGAATGTGGAGTCGTCTTGTCCGACTCAGACGATGCCGATGCTTTAGCAGCAGCACTGTTGTCCTTAGTGAGCGAACGCATCTTAATGCAGCAGATGGGTCAAGCAGCTCGCTCTGTAGCAGAACAACATAGCTGGACAACTATGGCGCAAACTTATGTGGATCTATTCGAGGAGTTAAGCAATGCAGAACACCGTTCTCATCCCGACCTATCGCCGTCCTCTAGATCTCTCCCGTTGCCTTTCGGCGCTACAGGAGCAAACTAAACCAGCCTCTCAGGTGATAGTAGTTGTGCGTGACACGGATGCAGAAACATGGCAATTTCTCGATCAATACAAAGCGCACAACCTGCCACTACATACTGTGAAGGTAACGCAACCAGGGGTAGTAGCAGCCCTCAACGCTGGGCTAGCAGCAGTAGAGGGCGATATTATTTCAATTACTGATGATGATGCCGCACCCCACCCAGATTGGTTAGAGCGCATCGCCGCTCACTTTATCTGTGATAGTCGCATCGGCGGCGTGGGTGGGCGTGACTGGATACACCACGGTAGCAAGCTAGAAGACGACTCCCGCCCAGTAGTCGGGCAGTTGCAGTGGTTTGGGCGCGTGATTGGCAACCATCACCTGGGAGTCGGAGAACCCCGCCAAGTCGATATTCTCAAGGGCGTAAACATGAGTTTTCGTACTCAGGCGTACGGACAATTGCGCTTTGATGAACGGATGCGAGGTACAGGGGCACAAGTACACTTTGAAATGGCATTCACTCTAGCTCTCAAGCGGGCTGGTTGGCAGATAATTTACGACCCCCAGGTAGCTGTAAATCACTATCCAGCCCAACGTTTTGATGAAGATCAGCGAAATAACTTTAATGAAATTGCCTTTATTAATTTAGTTCATAACGAAACTCTAGTTTTATTAGAACATCTGCCGTCTATCCGCCGTGCCGTCTTTTTGCTCTGGGCGGTATTCGTTGGCACGCGCGATAGTTTGGGCTTAGTACAATGGCTGAGACTTCTGCCCAACCAAGGCCAGCTGGCATGTAAAAAGTTGCTGGCATCCTGGCGCGGGCGTTGGCAAGCATATCAGCAATTCAAAATGAGCAATGGTTAGTAGTAAGCACTTCAGTGCTTAAGAGTGAAATATCACTTGTAATCTGCATAATCTTCAAGGCGCTAAAGCACCTACTACAAACAGTTTCCAACTTTTCAACTAACTACCTGCATGGTGGAGATGTATAGTGATTTCCAAGCAGATACTTTTCAATAGTTTTTTAAAAGAAAACTTTTCTCCGAAAGAGCGATCGCCACAAGGTTGGATTGTCATCCTGGGTTTTCTATTCGTAACTGTAGCTTGCTATTTTGCTGGCGCTGCTGCCTTATTGCGCCTAGTTTATCCGGTGACAGCTTTACTTGTAGCCGTATTTTTATATTTGCGGCATCCCATTCTCTACATCGGCTTTACCTGGTGGATATGGTTTCTCACACCCTTAGCTACCCGCTTAGTTGATTATCGAGTTGGCTGGGATCCCACCCGTCAGATGCTCATTGCACCCTATTTAGTGGTGTTTGTAACCATAGGGAGCTTCTTACGCCACCTTCCTGCTGCTTACCGCCAGGGCGGCTTACCTTTTATTTTGGGTTTTGTCGGAGTTTTCTATGGCTTTTTAGTCGGGTTAATTTACAACTCACCGATTCCTGTAGCACGCGGTCTTCTGGACTGGCTAAGTCCAATTATCTTCGCTTTTCACTTATTCACAAACTGGCGAGATTATCCCAGTTATCGCCAGAATATTCAGCGCACATTTCTTTGGTGCGTGTTGATTACAGGAGCTTATGGCATATATCAATTCGTGGTAGCTCCTGAGTGGGATCGGTATTGGCTAATCGAGTCAAAACTCTTTACCAGTTCGGGAAATCCTGTACCTTTTGGGATGCGCGTATGGAGCACATTGCACTCAGTCGGGCCGTTTGGCTCCGTCATGCAAGCTGGGTTGCTGTTGTTATTTACCAGTTCGGGAAAATTAATTTTTCCTGCCTCAGCTGTTGGTTATTTGTCGTTCTTGTTAGCACAAGCACGTACTAATTGGGGCGGTTGGTTATTAGGAGTAATTATGATTATGGGTTCAGTTAAAGCTCGTATTCAAATGCGCCTAATTACAATAATTCTAGTGATGGCAATGTGTGTTATCCCCTTAGCAACCATCGAACCACTTTCTACAGTGATTGGTAGTCGGTTGGAAACTTTTTATAATCTTCAAGAAGATGGCAGTTTTAAAGATAGATCAGGGAGTTATGACAGAAACCTTAGCCTAGCCCTTTCCAATGCTCTAGGTAGTGGTTTAGGAAATATTTGGAAGGTGAACGAAAAAACCGGTCAAATAGAAGTTGTTGTGATTGACAGTGGCATTTTAGATATGTTTTTCACCCTAGGTTGGTTCGGAGCCATACCTTACATGGGTGGGTTAATCTTGATGCTTTTCAGTGTTAGTCAATATAGTGAAGCCCGTTTTGATAGTTTTGTCAGTGCTGCCCGTGCTATTGGGATTAGTGCTTCCACACAGCTATTTATTGGTAGTGGCATGTTGAGTGTAGCAGGCATGATTCTTTGGGGCTTTTTAGCTATGACTATGGCAGCACATAAATACTATCAACACCAAGATTCTCGACTTTTTTGAGAAGCCGGGAATCTGAACTTTTCTGAAAACTTAAATAGGACTGATATAGATTATGAAAGTTATAGTTGTGATGCCACTAGCCGAGCAAAAAGGCGGCGGTGAAATGATGCTTTGGGATTTAATGCACCAAGGACGTAATGCTGGCGTCGAGTGGTTGGTGATATTTTTGGAAGACGGCCCGATGGTAGAACAAGTAAAGTCCCTCGGCATTGATACGCGAATTGTCAAAAGCGGTCGTCTACGCCAAGTTCACCGTTTTATTGCCGCTGTTTTTCAGATAGCTGCGATCGCCCGCCGCGAACGTGCAGATATGATTGTTAATTGGATGTGGATCACTCATATATCTGGGGGTTTAGCGGCGATGCTAGCGGGGTTGCCGGCTGTGTGGTATCAACTAGAAGTACCTAGTGATAAAACTTGGCTAGTACGGCTTGCTACTTTAATACCCGCTCGTGCGATCGTCACCCTCTCGAAAGATGGCAAGCAAGCACAAGCGCAGATTTGGCCTCACAGACCAACACCTTTAGTCTATCCTGGTGTCGCCCTAGACAGATTCGAGCCTGCTGTTTTGCCTTCTGTTGAAGAAGCACGCCGCAAGTTAGGCTTACCATTGCATGGGCCGTTGATTGGAATTGTTGGGCGATTGCAACGATGGAAGGGAATGCACGTATTGGTACAAGCAATGCCCCAAGTTTTGCAAAAATATCCCGATGTCCATTGTGTAGTGGTTGGCGGTAAGCACGATTTGGAACCAGATTATGAGGAATTTTTAAACGCAGAAATAGCAGCTTTAGGCTTGAAAGAGCGGGTAATTATGGCTGGGCTACAGCGTAACATCCCGGAATGGGTGCAGGCGATGGATGTATTTGTACATGCATCAGATAAAGAGCCGTTTGGGATTGTGATTATTGAAGCGATGGCATTGGGCAAACCGATTATAGCTGGTAATGCTGGGGGCCCAACTGAGATTATTACTGACGGCGTTAATGGACTATTAACACCTTACGGCGATGCGGATAAATTAGCGATCGCCATTCTCCGCTATCTTGACGAGCAAGAATTTGCCCAAGATGTCGGACTAGCAGCGCGACAACGTGCTTGCGATTTCTCCACGCAGCGTTATGCCGAAAACTTTATTAATACAATCCGTTCTGCGATACCAAGTGTTTCGTAGATGGTGTTGCATAAACAAGAGATAAAATTGATGTTTTGGGATTTAAAACTCCTCATTCTCTCTGCGCCTCCGCGCCTCTGCGTGAGACAAATACTCATACAACAGGTTTAATGTAGAGCACGCTAGGAGTAGCTGTAATCATAACGTTACACTATTCCTATGCTTTAACTAATAGTGTTAATAGCTACTTTATACCTTTATCTATAGAAAGCCGCAACTTTTCAGCCAACAACTGGACGTTAGGCTCTTTCAAAATGCCATGATGATCGCCAGGAATCTCATGGATCTCCAATCCTCCAGCAGCCAACTTAGTCCAACCTAGTCCAGGCTCAACCTCAACCTCAACAATACTAGTAACGTCCTTGTCAGTAGCCTTGAACAGAGTCACACGGTCGGGGTAAACTTGCGGTACGTAGTTAATTGAATATTTTTTTACTCCTTGGTTGTATGCCTCTCGCCTAATTAGATATTCGAGATTTTTAATCCTGAAAAAGTCATTTTTTAGGGCAATCTTGCCATAAGAAATGCTCATCCTTCGCTTGAACATTTCTAAAAAATAACTAGGGCCAATTTGTAAAAATTGATTCAAGTGATGTGAGAGTCTCTTGTATATTGGTATTGGCAATACTTTTTGAGCACCTGGTAAATAAGAATCAAACAAAGCTAATAAAGCTACCTGCTCACCTTGTAAAATCAATTGTTGAGCAACTTCAAATGCTATAACTCCTCCAAAAGATAAACCTCCCAGAAGATAAGGGCCTTTGGGCTGGAGAGTTTTTATTTCTTCAATGTAGTGAGCCGCTAATTCCTCGATTCGATTTAAATAAACTGGCCTTCCTTGTCCATCCTCTGCTATCAACCCATAAACAGGTTGGTCTAAACCTAAATGAGAAATTAGAGGTTGATATAAGCTGACACCTTGACATAAAAATAAAGGTGATTTAGAACCATTAGGTTGAATTGGTACTAAATAGGATAAGGATTTTGGCAATCCTGATTGGCACAGAATTACAGCTAGTTGCTCAATAGTCGGATTTTGGAAAAACGTAGCCAAGGGCAAATTTTTCTTAAAGGCTTTCTCCACTTGTGCAACTAGGCGCAAAGCTAGCAGAGAGTTCCCTCCCAAATCAAAGAAGTTATCCTTGATGCCAATAGGGTGGATACCTAGAACTTTTTCCCAAATGTTTGCTAGTTGGAGTTCCGCCTCATCGCGGGGAGCTACAATTCCTTCTGCTTCTTGTCTGGTTTGAGCGGGTTCTGGTAAAGAACGGCGGTCTACTTTGCCGTTAGGTGTCATTGGTAAGGCTGCCAATATCACAAAAGCTGAAGGAACCATATAGTCGGGCAATCTCTGTTTGAGAAAGTGCCGTAGTCTATCAATAATGGTTACTTGTTGGGAGTCGAGAACAACATAAGCTACTAGGCGCTTATCTCCAGGGACATCCTCCCGCGCTGTCACCACGGATTGTTGCACAGCAGGGTGTTGAGATAGTATTGCCTCAATTTCGCCTAATTCGACGCGGAAGCCTCGGATTTTGATTTGGGAGTCAAGGCGACCAATATATTCAATGTTGCCATCATCCAGGTAACGAGCTAAGTCGCCAGTTTTATACAGTCGCGCTCCTGGCTCTTTGCTGAAAGGGTTGAGAATAAATTTTTCTCTAGTCAAGTCAGGACGTTTGAGGTAGCCGCGGGCTAGTCCAGCACCGCCGATATATAGTTCCCCAGATTCACCAACAGGCACAGGCTGTAAATCCTCATCCAGGATATAAATCTGTGTATTGGTAATGGGGCAACCAATAGGAGCAATAATATAATTGTTGCCGCGCTGACATCTCCAGAAAGTTGCATCAATGGAAGCTTCTGTCGGGCCATAGCAATTATATAGAACATTATCTAAGTTCAATTTGGTAAAGAAACGCTCTATAAGTTCGACAGGTAAAGCTTCACCACCACAGGTAATGTGTTTAAGCGATTGACAATTCTCAATTCCCTGCTCATCCAGTAATACACGGAGTATTGAAGGTACTAAAGCAATGACGGTGATTTGCTGTTCGGTAATTAGTTTAACGAGATAGGCGGTGTCCTGATGTCCACCAGGGCGAGCCATAATCAATTGCGCTCCGAAGCACAATGGCCAGAATATCTGCCATACCGAAGGGTCGAAGCTAAAAGAAATGGTCTGTAAAACTTTGTCTGCTGGAGTTAATTTAAAGGTTGTTTGCCGCCATGCGAGTTGGTTGCAGATTCCACGATGAGTAATCATTACACCTTTGGGCTGTCCTGTAGAGCCGGAAGTGTAAATTGTGTAGATTAGGTTATCAGGTGTTGTATTACAGAACGGATTCTCTTGGCTATTCTGAGTGATTTCCCAATCTGAATCTAAACAAACGACTTGTGTTTCATGAGTAGGTAGACTTTTTACCAATTGCTGTGTGGTCAGCATTACTGGTATTTGAGTGTCCTCTAAGATAAAAGCTAAGCGGTCTTTTGGATATGCCGGGTCTAAAGGTACATAAGCTCCTCCAGCCTTGAGAATTCCCAACAGTCCAACGATCATTTCCAAAGAGCGCTCTAGACAAATACCAACAAGTACCTCTGGTTTAACGCCTAAGCTACGTAGGTGATGCGCTAGCTGATTTGCCCGTTGGTTTAACTGCCGATAAGTAAGCTGGGTGTTTTCAAATACTACGGCGATTGTATCAGGCGATCGCTCTACCTGAATCTCAAACATTTGATGAATGCATAGATTCTGGTGATCTATTTGAGCGTAATTCAATTCCTGTATAACTTGACCGCCGATGAAGTGAGTCAAGGTATCTAACTGAATATTTTCCTTATGTTCTGAATCTTTAATATTTATACTCATTTTATATATGTCAATATTTCACTAAATTTTCTTCTTTAAGTTGTTCTTTAGCTAATGCTAATGCTTGATAAGCATCGTTTAACTTGGTTTTATCTATTAGCTGGTGAGCAAAATGCTTTAAATAAGCTTCGAGATACCTAATACGTAAGTATGGGTCATCTGGACTTATAAGAAAAGGCAGGTCAGATTCAACCATAAAACGGATAGCCAGCAAGGGAATTGGGCTACGAAGCGGACGGAAATTTGGGTTGTGCAGTCCAGAACTCTCATTCCGCTTGTGAAATTCCCCGATCATTAGTCCTGACTCAACAAACGAGGGTTTAAGTTTTTGCTGAATCCCATCAATTAGTTTAGAAGTTTCCTGGATTTGGACATCAGGGAAAATAAGTAAAAATGCCTTATTTATCGCTAATTCTTTCTCTTTTGGAGCTATCTCCAGGAAAAGATCCCGGTAACGTCTCACAATCTCTTCTAATTGCTGTGAATCTAAATTTTTTGCGCGAATAACCGCCATTTGAATACTGTTTGATTTAAGAGCGTGAGGCACAAAAGGGCAAACTGGCCCAGACCTACCTAAATCAGGATGATGCCTTCCCAAAAAACTTTTAACCCACTCCATGATTTCAATTAAGTGGGGAATATCCTGTTGGATTTGTTCGATTTCAAGAGGTGTATAAAGTTGCATTATCTTGAGATAAATATAGTAATTGTGCGATTTATAATCAAGATTAATCTCATAAGCATATTTAATATGAAACTAATCATCACTAACTTAATGAAAAACCTTACATCTTTTTAAAGTCAATTATTTAATATTCATATCAAAAAAAATATGAACTTTATGTATAAATGCTTATTAACATGATGAAGTTTTAGTAGAGATTTAAGTAAAGCTTAGGTATTGACAGGAAGTATTAAATATGAGATGGAGTGTTCTTAGGCATTAACGTTTGATTTGTCCAATATTTAAGCAAGCGATGCCTTACGAAAAGCTGTCTAGCGTTTACGCCGCCCATATAAAGGTAGTAGTCAAAAATTTGAAATTACCAAAATTTGTTAATATCGTTAGTATATTTAATACATAAAATGTTCTCTTTGTAAAGATGCCTCCAATAATTTCAGGAGTTTTAAGATGTTGCCATTCCAGTTCAGCTATAGTCATTTATGAACAATATTTAGGGTGAAAGAAAATATATCTCGTTTGGCTTTCTTACTTCGACATATATTTTTTGATATTAATAAATTTTATATATTAAATTGTTATCTTGGAGAAAGCCTTACACATGGCTAGCTGACAACTAGCTACTGAGTGAGAAATATTAATTACTATTTAATTAGTTAAACTGATTAATTAAATCAAACTTGTATAACTATAGTCTTGTTCTCAAAGGCATATAATTTGGAGAGTTATTAATGGGAGTTAGCATTTAATGTTATCTAGAAAAAGTTAAATATTTACTTAGTTTCAGGAGGTAGTTGCATTAGAATGGCTCAGCTTGTCCACTGCTAAAGCATTTTGACCGTTATTAATTCGGCACTAAAAAAGTACGTATATTTTTTGAATACCTTAATAAGAAAATATGTTTACACGTCTCAAGGCTAAGTTCACGCGCATTGATGAGATAGTTCCTGGTATATATAAGCTCTCTGTCTCAAATGATAAGAAATTTGTTTTTAGTCAGTTCCTTATCCTTGATGAGCGTCCTATGCTCATTCATACGGGTAGAGCAGAGTGGTTTGACCAAATATATGAACTTGTTTCATCTGTGTGCGACGCTTCAAAGCTTCGATATATCGCCTTCTGTCACCTTGAGGCTGACGAATGTGGCTCCCTTAATCAGTGGCTTGAAGTAGCTCCGCAAGCGGAAACAATTGTGAGTCGTCTCAATAAATCGAATATAGATGATTTTGCGTTGAGACCGTCAACGGTTCTTAAGAACAACAAAGCTCTTTCTTTGGGCAAAAGAGAGATCATACTTATTGAGACTCCTCATTTCCCTCATGGATGGGAGGGTTGCATATTTTATCAACCGCAAGAGGAGATTCTTTTTTGTTCCGATCTCGCGGCTCACCCTGGACAATTTGAGGAGCCTATTACCGAAAAAGATCTCACAAAATCCATTATCAAGTTTCAGCAAAAAGTTGGGTTCATGTCTGAAGGAAAAAGCTTCACTCGCGGGATTGAGGCAGTAGAAAAGCTACCCATTAAATATCTTGCGACAATGCATGGTTCCATTATTCGCGCGGAGTACATATCAGATTTGCTTTTGGAGATGAAGCAAACTTTTGGTGCTTAAGTTTATAGTTAATGAGATGAATTTAAAGGTATGAAATATTGCTGTAAATTGTCATGTTGAGCGGAGCGAAACATCTCAGCCAAAATTAGTTGAATTTTTGTCGCGCTACACTTTTTGTCACTTCTAAAAACTCGCGCAAAATTATAGACGAATCATCGCGCCGCCAAACCACAGCTAATTGTAGAGTTAAATTTTGTCCTTGAATTGGTCTGTAGACAACTCCAGTTCGCTGTAGGTTTTGAGCATTTGCGGGAAGCAATGTTACACCTACTCCACCTGCAACCAAGCCGAGTACAGTCACCATCCATGTTGCTTCTTGTACAACTTTTGGGGAAAAGCCTACCTGCTGACAAAGGTTAATAATCTGACTGTATGATGGTACTAGGTCGGTTGGAGGTAAAACAAAAGGTTCTTCTGCCAGTGCCTTGAGTGGAATTTCGGTTTGGGCTGCTAGAGGGTGCGTTTCTGGCAAAGCAATAATCAAAGGCTCTTGTAAAATCGGCAGAAAATTTAAAGCGGTGTCGTGGCAATTGGGATTGGGTAAACTTTCAAAAGCAATATCAATTTGGCGATCGCGTAGCTGGTTTACTTGCTGAGAAGAATTTACTTCACGCAACATCAGTATCACCTCTGGAAACAAAGGGCGAAAAATTTGCAGAATATCTGGCAAAACGCTGTTAGCAAAAGAGCTATTAGTCCCCACCACTAAGCGTCCAATTTCACCCCGGCTAACTTTCTGCGCGGAGGTAATTGCTTGCTCCAACTGAAGGAACACTAAACGTGTTTCTGTTAAAAAGACTTGTCCAGCAGTAGTTAACTGTAGCGGACGTTTTTTCCGTTCAAATAGTTGTAGCCCTAGTTCAGCTTCTAACGCCTGGATTTGTTGACTCAAAGGTGGTTGAGAAATATGCAAGCGTTCAGCCGCACGGCTAAAGTTTAATTCTTCAGCCACAGCGATAAAGTATCGTAGATGTCGAAGTTCTATCATTATTCTGGCTACTATATTTTTAAAATATACTTTAGGCATCAAAAAAATATTGGACATATAGTAGCATTTTGTTTATTGTAATTCTTACAAGAAGTGATAAACAGTGAAAAGTGCATCACTTCATATCGCCTATTTCATCAAACGAGTGACCTTTACTAAATTAAAGTTTTTCTCTTACAACATACTAAAGGGTGGGTGATACAACTCTTTAGCACCAGCACATACGTCTGTGCAGTGATGCATTCCCAAAAAACTGGCAGAAGGATTGCACTTTTTTTATCAGATTTTCACACACGAGGTTTTTATGACTCACATCAACCGAGCCGCGATCGTTGGAGGAAGCCACGGTAATGAGTTAACAGGAGTATATTTAGTCAAAAAATTTCAGCAGTATCCAAATTTAATTAACAGATCAACTTTTGAAACATTGGCATTACTCGGCAATCCTAAAGCCATCGAAAAAGGTAGACGATACATTGACAAAGATTTAAATCGTTGCTTCACTCATCAAGATTTACAAAATTCGCTACTATCAAGTTACGAAGATATACGAGCAAAAGAAATTCAACAGTTGTTACACCCACAAAATCAGCCTTTTGTGGATGTGATTGTTGATTTGCACAGCACAACTGCCAATATGGGGTTAAGTCTTCTGCTGAGTAATATGCATCCTTTATTACTACAGTTAGCAGCTCATCTAAGTTCAATAAATCCTTTAGTAAAAGTCTATTTTCATCAGCAACTCAGAGGAAGTGGCTTTCTTCGTTCTATGTGCGAATTGGGTTTTGTCATAGAAGTTGGTGCTGTGCCTCAAGGTGTTTTAGATGCCGAATTGTTTCGACAAACTGAGCAGCTTGTTTATGCAGTTTTGGACTATTTTGAAGAATGCAATCAAGGAAAAATATCGCAGAAAAATAGCACGCTTACACTTTATCAATACACTGGGGTCATTGATTACCCTAGAAATGAACATGGGGAAATTGAAGCCATGATTCATCCCCAGCTTCAATTTAGAGATTATGAACCCCTGAATCCAGGTGATCCACTATTTCTGACTTTTGAAGGAAAAGATATTCTCTACAATGGAGCGTCCACCGTTTATCCCATATTTATCAATGAAGCAGCTTACTATGAGAAAGGAATTGCCATGCATCTAACTCAAAAGCAGTTGATTCATGATTATTAAATACTGAGACGTGAACTCAGTTATAAAACTAGTTGAAAAAATAAATTTGATGAAACTTGGTCAAATGCTGCTCAAATAATTGCGAATATTAATTGGTGTATGATCCCTAAAGATAATTTCGTCTGTAATATTGCTTTACAATAAAACTAACAAGCGATCGCAGGATTAAAAAATAGGAATTAGGGCAATACAGTTCGGTTAAGTCAAAAACTAGATAGACTAAGGGTTATAGCCCAAGTATAGTGAGATTGAATACAACTGAAAGAATTCTCACTGATATCGCCTGTAGTTGAATCAGGTACGGTACTCAAAGCGTTATAAACAGCTATCGCATAATTACAAAAACTGCATTTTGATAATAAATTTTACCAAAATGCAGTAAATAGTTGCTTGAATCACCAAATCGATGAGGATACTAAAGATATATCATTCATTAAGAATCCTTCCAAGCTTTGTGCAACCCTACTTTTAAAATTTTCTTTTCGCTTTTTTCCGGATAGTGCTTAAACAAAGCTGTATACCACTATAGAACCGAATCGTTTATACCTAAAACAGGGCGTCAAAACCATGAAGCCCCTATGTAAAACTCCTCTTTTTTAACACTGCTCTGAATCTGCCCCAGAGCAGTTTTACATTTTAGGGGTATATGGGCGAATAATGCATAAGCGTTAGAGACAATTGTCCATAAAAAAAATTACGCCACTCCATCTTTGGCTTACACTCAAGTTCCTCTCCTCTTACCAAAGAGAGAGATTGGGAGTGGGGTTACGAATATTACGGTTAATCAATTAGACAAAATTTCACAATATACCTTGATTTTTGTACTTGCTGGGTAAAAAAGTACTAAAGCTGAGTTGAAGGTTGGCAGCAGTTTTCGCCTAATGCCTAATATGTTACGGCGAGTAAGAACTGAATGCTATGCTAAGGTAGTAGATGAGAAGAAAATTCGGTTGTAGCTTTTGTTTTTAGTATTAATAGGCTTCTACCTTTTGGTATTTACAGGCTTTTCCCCGAAATCTAAATCTCTACAAACCTCTGATTTTGGAAACAATCTATGTCAATTTACGTAGGCAATCTGTCTTACGAAGTTACACAAGACACTTTAACTGCTGTGTTTGCAGAATATGGTTCTGTAAAGCGGGTTCAGCTACCTACTGATCGTGAAACAGGTCAGCTACGGGGCTTTGGTTTTGTGGAAATGGGTACAGATGCCGAAGAAACTGCTGCCATTGATGCTCTTGATGGTGCTGAGTGGATGGGACGCAACCTCAAAGTTAACAAGGCTAAGCCGCGTGAAGACAGAGGTTCCTCTGGGGGGAGACGGGGGAACAATGGTGGAGGATACTCTCAACGTTACTAAAGTTTGAAATAAAAAATTTAACTCTAACGTCTTCAGGGCAGGCTCGTTGTCTGCCCTTTTTACGCTCCAGTCTACTGGATAAGTTAACATTGCCAAGTACCAATTTAAGTAGGAGACAAAATGACCCAAATAGTTGTGGGCGAAAATGAAGGAATCGAGTCAGCCTTGCGTCGATTTAAGCGGCAAGTCTCCAAGGCTGGAATTTTTTCAGATATGAAAAAGCATCGTCATTTTGAAACACCAGAGCAAAAACGTAAGCGCAAAGAAGTTGCTAAGCACAGACAGCGTAAAAGAAGTTTCCGTAATTGAGGACAAGGAAACCAAGAATCCCCTAGGCTAAAGCCAGGGGAGTATCAACTTCATGACAATAAAGATTGTTAAATTTTCTCAGTTTGTTGAGATAAAGTTATTATCTATCGCTAAAAGTCATCTAATCTAATTTCCTTCCAAATTTCTGAAATTTGCCAACCTGAGTTTCCAACAGATTGGACTACAGGATTATCAATTAATGGAACATAGTGAGTTCTTTGATGCTCTATCTCTAGTTCTTCTTGCCCTTCAACTGTTGGCTCTTGAGTATTAATATTATTAGCTTGAAGATTTTGGTCTGCTTCTTCTATTGTTTTTATTTTTTTCAGAAGAAGCTTTTCAGATTGCTTGATGAGTCTCATATTTATTTAGAGTTTTGGATCTGATACATTGACAGAAAAATGAGAATATGAGTATTGAGTATTAGAGAAACTAATACAATCTCTCATAAATCCTCAAAATAGATTTAGCAAAAAAGCTTCTCTGGATCTGCTCTTGAGTAAAATTGCGTAGGAGATACTAGAATAACCTAAATTCACCAAAAGCATGACTAATTTTATAAAAGGATGTCTGAGAAGTAAAAAAATCGACTCTCATCCCTCAATCTATTTTCCCAATTTTGGAAAATTTGTTTTTTATTCCCATACAGGAAATTTTAACCAGGCCAGAAATGGCTCATCTTGCAGCTAAGCTTTTTAGCCAGTTTAAATCTTAAAAGATGAAGTTATTTAAACTGATTCATTCCAATGCTGGGAAATCCATTATTTCTAATAATATTTAAGAACATTTATATACTGTTTTATAAAATCTGCTCTAACCGTTGGAAATCGCGCTGTACTTCATGCCAGAGAGTTTTGTTATGGGGGTCTGTCTTCAGAGCTTTTTTAAGATAAATTCTGGCTTTGAGCAGTTGGTTTTCACCAATTAGCGCTCGTCCCCAAATTTGATAGGCAACTGCCAGCCATTGGCGGACTTCCGCATCTGCTGACAACCTTTCTGCTAAAGCTTCGGCTAGGGCGATCGCTTGTGGAAAGCGTCTTTCTTGCAAAAACCGCTGTAGTTGCTCATAAGTCTTCCACTTCAGCCGTTGTTCTATTTCCAAAAGATTAGGCGGCTTTGATGTCGGCTGTTGCTGGGGTGTCACCGTTGTTGCTGGTGCTTTTTCCCGGCGCGTTACTTTGGCATCATCAGACTCAAAAGTTGATGACTGACTTAACTCTTTAGTTATTTCCTCTGGCGGTACTACTGTCAATAAGAGCTTGTAAGCCTCAGTTAAGGCAATAAACTTATCTTTCGCTTTTTTGTCATCTGGGTTGATATCGGGGTGATATTGCTGCGCCAGTCGTCGGTAAGACGCTTTGATGTCAGCAAAAGAGGCACCCGACCTTAAACCCAATAAACGGTAGCAATCTCCAAGATCCATCTTGAGCTATTAGCTATCAAATACCCAGCTATTAGTTTAAAGCCAGGACTATTAATCATAAAGATTAATTTTTTAATTTAAAGTTCACTTTTGACAGTTTGTCTGGAAGCGGGAGGCAGGAGTTAAGGGTCAAGGGGAGCCAGCGCGTTGGGGAGACACTGCGTTGCGCGGGTTAAGAGCGTTGTTCGCTCTTAGCGTTCCCGCAAGGGTAGCAAGTGTCGTCGGGTTTCCCGACTTGTTCGCTCTTAGCGTTCCCGCTTTCTTAGCAACTGGCGTTCAAGAGTCAGTATTTATTCCCCTTGTCCTCCCTTGCCCCTCTGCTCCCCTGCCCCCTTGCCTAAATCTAAGGACGTTCTTCAATCACACGGTCAATTAAACCGTATTCCTTAGCCTCTTCGGCAGACATGAAAAAGTCGCGATCCATATCTTTTTCAATTTTGGTTATGGTCTGACCGGTTTTATCAGCATAAATCCCATTGAGCTGGTGACGAATCCGCAGAATCTCTCTAGCTTCAATTTCGATATCAGTTGCTTGCCCACGAGTACCGCCAGAAGGCTGGTGAATCATGATCCGCGAGTGAGGTAATGCCATCCGTTTGCCTTTAGTGCCAGCTGCTAGCAGGAAAGACCCCATTGAAGCAGCTAAACCTACGCAAATAGTCACTACATCTGATTTGATATGTTGCATGGTGTCAAAAATAGCCATGCCAGAAGTAACCATTCCACCGGGGGAATTGATGTATAAATAAATATCCTTACCTGGATCATCTGAATCCAGATACAGCATTACAGCGATAATTTGATTGGCAATTTCATCATCAATATCTCGCCCCAAGAAAATAATCCGTTCCCGGTAAAGGCGATCGTAGATGCTAATCCAATCTGTATATTGCCCTCCGGGCATCCGGTAAGGAACTTTAGGAACGCCTATAGGCATTTTCGTGACTCCGTTTGTAATTAATTATTTAGTCAATAGTCCAAAGTCCACAGTTTTTTGACTATTGACCTTTGACTCTTGACTCATTAAAGGACACTGGCGGGTAGTGGCGGATTGGCGAGTTCTTCTTTTTCAAATACTCGGTCAATCAACCCGTATTCCTTCGCTTCATAGGGTGTTAAATATAACAGCCTATCCATATCTTTAGTAATTTTTTCTGGAGGCTGTCCGGTGGTGCGATTCAGGATATCAATCATCGCTCCCTTATTTACCAGAACTTCCCTTGCCCGAATTTGAATATCCGTTGCTTGACCTTGGGCAAAGCTCTTGGGCTGGTGCAGGATAATAGAGGCATGGGGTAGACTGGCGCGGCAACCTTTTGTGCCAGCACTGAGAAGCATCGCTGCCATACCCATCGCGGAACCGATGCAGATGGTGTGGATAGGAGGCTTGATATATTTCATTGTGTCAAAAATGGCGAAGGCTTCGGTTTCAAAGCCAATGGGTTCGCCACTGTAACCAGAAGTGCCGGTGGAGTTTATGTAGATTTTAATCGGCTTTTCGGGATCGTCGGACTGCAAATACAGCAGTTCAGCGACGATTAATTCCGTGACAGCAGGCACCAGAGGCATTCCAAGATAGACAATTCGCTCCTTCAGCAAGAGGGAAGGTAAATCTGGCGGCGGTGTCCGGTAGAAGTTATCGCCGTAATATGGGGCTTGAACAGCCTTGATGGGGGAAATGTCCATAGCAACTGATCGCCTGAAACTATGCCGTTAACTGTAATACATCCTAGCGCGATGCTCGTTCTCTTTAAGGTGTGGATTTCTCCCTAATGCTTGGCTGAGACTTAGCATCTACCAATACTTGGCTTCTAAGATATTCTGAATATATTAATGTATTTGGTTGGATAAGTTTTCCGTAGCGCTAAAGTTGTGCTTTGAAGTTATTGATAAATATGTATATCCCGGATAGGAACTTTGGGTTATGAAGGTTAGCTTGCAGCCTGCCCTGAACGATGGTAATTTAGATGCGAATCAACTGAGCAGTCAACGTCAGTTGGGAATTTCGATTTCGGCGATCGCCGAAACTCTAGATCGCAAAGTCCCGCTAAATTTATGCTTAATTCTTGACCATAGTGGTTCGATGAATGGGCGATCGCTAGAAAATGTCAAAAAAGCGGCGACTCGTTTAGTTGATCGACTCAAGAGTGGCGATCGCCTAAGTGTTGTAGCTTTCGATCACCGTGCCAAAGTTTTAGTACCCAATCAAAGCATCGAAGACCCAGAACACATTAAACAGCAAATCAATCGCCTAACTGCCGATGGTGGGACTGCGATCGATGAAGGATTGCGCTTGGGCATCGAAGAGTTGGCGAAGGGAAAAAAAGATACTGTTTCCCAGGCATTTCTATTAACTGATGGGGAAAATGAACACGGTGATAATAATCGCTGCTTAAAATTTGCCCAATTAGCTGCTAGCTATAATTTGACGTTGAACACTTTGGGATTTGGTAACAACTGGAATCAGGATATTTTAGAAAAAATTGCTGATGCGGGTTTAGGTACTTTGTCTTATATTCAACAACCTGATCAGGCAGTCGAAGAGTTTGGTCGCCTGTTTAGCCGGATGCAAACAGTGGGATTGACTAATGCTTATTTACTATTCTCCCTGATGCCCAATGTTCGGCTAGCAGAACTTAAACCCATCGCCCAAGTTGCCCCAGACACAATTGAGTTACCACTGCAACAAGAAGCAGATGGACGCTTTGCTGTGCGCTTGGGAGATTTGATGAAAGATGTAGAACGGGTAATTTTAGCTAATATTTATCTGGGACAATTGCCAACAGGTAGGCAAGCGATCGCTAATATGCAAGTCCGCTACGATGACCCAGCCGACAATAAAGTAAGTCTATTTACGCCAAATATTACAGTTTATGCAAATGTAGTTGAGCGTTACCAACCAGATCATAATCCCCAGGTGCAACAGTCAATTTTGGCATTAGCTAAGTATCGACAGACCCAGTTAGCTGAGACGAAATTGCAACAAGGCGATCGCACCGGTGCAGCCACAATGTTGCAAACAGCTGCCAAAACTGCTCTGCAAATGGGAGATACAGGTGCAGCAACAGTGTTGCAAACTTCTGCCACACAGTTACAATCTGGTGGAGATTTATCCGATAGCGATCGCAAGAAAACTCGGATTGTCTCAAAAACTGTGTTGCAAGATACCCCTCCAGACTAAATGAAAGTTAAATTACTATCGGCACTAAATGATACAAATGTTGATGTAGCTCAAGCGAGTAGCCAGCGTCAACTGGCAATTTCGATTTCGGCGATTGCTGGTGAACTTGACCAAAATTTGCCACTCAACCTTTGCTTAATTCTGGATAAAAGTGGTTCCATGCATGGGCAACCAATTAAAACTGTAATCCAGGCAGTAGAAGGATTAATAGATCGGTTGAAAATTGGCGATCGCATCACAGTTGTCGCTTTTGCTGGTTCTACTGAAGTCATTATCCCTAACCAAATTGTTCTAGATCCCGAAGACATCAAATCTCAAATAAAAAGCAAACTGAGTGCTAGCGGTGGCACGGTAATTGCTGATGGTTTGGCATTGGGAATCACAGAAATGATGAAGGGTACAAAGGGAAATGTTTCTCAGGCATTTATCCTAACTGATGGTCATGGTGAAAGCAGTTTGCGGATTTGGAAATGGGAGATTGGGGGGGATGATCACAAGCGTTGCCTGGAACTTGCCCAAAAAGCTGCTAAGCTCAACCTCACTATCAACACTCTGGGATTTGGCAATAGCTGGAATCAGGATTTATTAGAAAAAATCGCCGATGTAAGTGGTGGTACTTTAGCCCACATTGAGCGTCCTGAACAAGCAGTTGAGCAGTTTAGCCGTTTATTTAAACGCATTCAGTCTGTTGGGCTAACCAATGCCTACCTGTTACTGTCTTTAGTGCCCAATGTCCGACTAGCAGAACTCAAACCCATAGCTCAAGTTGCTCCAGATACAATTGAGTTACCAGTGCAACAAGAAGCTGATGGAGGCTTTGCGGTGCGCTTGGGAGATTTGATGAAGGATATGAAACGGGTAGTTTTGGCTAATATTTATCTGGGACAGTTACCAGAAGGTAAACAGGTAATTGGGCATCTTCAAATTCGCTATGATGACCCAGCAGAGAACAAACAAGGCATACTTTCCCCGATTATGCCAGTGTATGCGAATGTGGTTCGGGTTTACCAGCCTGCTACCGATTCCCAAGTGCAACAGTCTATTTTGACATTAGCCAAGTATCGGCAAACCCAGCTAGCCGAGGCCAAATTACAACAAGGCGATCGCAACGGCGCTGCAACACTACTGCAAACGGCTGCCAAAACCGCTCTCCAAATAGGAGATACAAGCGCAGCCACAGTATTGCAAACTTCTGCCACTCGCCTGCAAGCTGGTGAAGAACTTTCGGAAAGCGATCGCAAAAAAACTAGAATTGTATCAAAAACCGTTTTACAAAAATAAAAGCAGAAAGCCCATGAGGGACAGTCGCAAAGCGACGAGTCCCGTCCTTCAAGTATGGGGACGCGAATAATGCGGGAGGCAAAGCCACACCGCATTTTCGCTCATGAATGCGTTGCACCTTTAGGTGCAGTCAAGTTTTATGCTATCTATCCATTCCTCAATAAGAGAAGTTATAGTTCTTTCTTTCTGTGCTGCATATAAATACAGCTTATTTCTTCTCTTGTCTGATATCCGAATTGTTAATGTCTTTGTTTTCATAAAGCACATACATAATTAGTGCATTTATGTTAGCATAAAACTATCGTTAACAGGTCGAGACGATGTTAGTTTTAGAAGCTAAGTTAAAAGGTAAGCAAAGTCAGTACAACTCAATAGATGAAGCTATTAGAACCGCTTTGTTTATCCGCAACAAAGCTCTAAGACATTGGATGGATAACGGCAGGTGCTTCAAGTCGGGAGACCCGCCCAACGCACTGCCTCACAAAGACGTTGGCAAAAATGACCTTCAAAAGCTTTGTGCTGTTTTAGCCAAAGAATTTGATTTTGCTGACAAGCTTAACTCTATGGCTCGTCAAGCATCTGCTGATAGAGCATGGTTTGCAATTAACTGATTGGGTAGACTACTACGCCAAGGTTTTCGATACTTGGGCAATAGCAGTAGCACCTCACTACACCAGTCAAGACTGTTCTGTTTGTGGGACACGAGTTAAAAAAATCGTTGTCTACTCGTACCCACAAATGCCATTCTTGCGGAACAATCATGCATCGTGACCATAACGCAGCTAGACAAATATTGGCGAAAGGACTTAAAAGTACCGTAGGGCATACGGAATCTAAAGCTTGTGGACAGAACAACCTCTATCTAGGTGGGGAAACTCCTCTAGGCAAGTTGACTGGGTGAAGCAAGAATCCCACACCTTTAGCGAAGCGGAGGTGTGGGAGTGTCAAAGGAATAGTAATCCAGTGTTGCTGATTAGCAGTTAGGTAGTTCAATGATGCGATCGTCCTACTTGGACGATGCAAAAATTAAGGCTTGCTGAATATCTTCATCTTCTAATTCGGGAAACTCCTGGCGCAGTTCTTCTCGATTAGGGTAGGTAGCCAATAACTCAATCACCCGACGAACGGTAAGGCGAAGATTACGAATAGAAGGCTGTCCATTCATGCGATTGGGATTGCTGGTGATGCGATCTAATTTCATGGAAGTAACCCTAGCTCCTTACGAAAATTGCTTTATGCCAAAATGTAGCAGTTCTGAATCTGATCTAGATTAAAACTGGTGGCATCAAAGTTTGCATTTTCAACATTAGCACTTTGCTAAAGCCCTTATCTTCCAAAAACTAGCAAAGCTCTGCTAAAAGTGCTACAGGTAAATGATTGGTAGCTTGAGAAATACATATGAAAACCACTGGCATTCATCACGTAGCTATTATTTGTTCTGACTATCAACGATCAAAAAATTTTTATGTAGAAGTTTTAGGTTTTTCGATTATTCAAGAGACTTTTCGCACCGAAAGAAATTCTTATAAATTAGATTTAAAAGTTGCAGAAAATACTCAAATAGAGCTATTTTCCTTCCCAAATACTCCGCCACGAGCTAGCAATCCAGAAGCTTGTGGTTTAAGACATCTTGCCTTTAAAGTTGATGATATTGAGCAAACTGTTTTTTACTTAAAATCCCACGGGATCGAGGTAGAAAATATCAGAATTGATGAAATCACAGGTAAAAAATTTACTTTCTTTAAGGATCCAGATAATTTACCATTAGAAATTTATGAAAGTTAAAAATCATTTTTTCAACGCAGAGTGACACAAAAGTAAAGTTTATTCTCTGCGTTCCTTTGTCTTGAAAAGTTTTGATGCCTACGGCGGGCTGCGCCAACGGATAGCGCAGCGTTAGCGTTAGCAAAGCGGTAGCGTTCGCGCAGCGTCTCGGAGAGAGGAACGAGCGTCCGTAGGAGCGTCGGAAACCTCCGCACCCTGCGGGAAGCAAGCTACAGACTTTTCGCTGCGCTTTCTTTTGTGTTCCTCTGCGTTTTGAAAATCTACCCAATAAATAATCGGTGTAGTCAACCTGCACCGATGGCTGCGCCGACGCTGCGCGTACGCACATTTTATTCTAATCGTACCTGGCATTTCCCTCACGCCAATGCTGAAGCTTGGGGCTTGGCAAAAATCATTCTTCCTGCTGTGGTTTGTAAAGCACTGGTGACTACTACTCGTAATTCACCACCCACATAACTACTACCTTCCTCAACAACAACCATTGTGCCGTCATCTAGATAGCCAATGCCTTGACTTGGTTCTTTGCCTTCCTTGAGAATCTTCAGGTCAAGGTTGTCACCAGGTAAATAGCTGGGACGAACGGCGTTCACTAAATCATTAACATTCAAAACAGGGACTTTTTGAACGCTGGCAACTTTTGATAAGTTGTAGTCATTAGTTAGCAGTGTGCCACTGATTTCTTGGGCGAAGCGCACTAACTTCGCATCAACTGTGGGAATATCATCGTAGTCAACTGCGTTGATCAGGATGCGATCGGGGTAAGTTTCCCGAATTCGGTTGAGAATCTCTAGTCCTCGTCGTCCCCGTACCCGCTTTTGGTCTTTGCTCGCATCGGCTACCTGTTGCAGTTCTTGCAAAACAAACTGCGGCACAATAATTTGTCCTTCCAGAAAGCCTGTTTCTAACAGTGCTTCAATACGACCATCGATAATACAACTGGTGTCTAAAACTTTGGTATTGGCGGGTTTTAGTGTCCCTTCCACTACCATTGTTTCCACTGTGTTGGGATTAATGAACCGCAATAAACCTCTTCCGTGAGTATCTGCCAAATTCATACCAGTGACGGCAAGTATAATACTGCCAACAACTGCCACCAGCGGTTTAATAAATCCGAAATCCGTCGGGATAGGTAGCAAAAATAACGGTGCTAGCATTAAGTTGGCTAACAATAGCCCAATCACCAAACCAATGGCACGAGTTAAGATCATTTCAAGTGGCATTTCTCGGACTTGTGCCTCTAAACGACGATATGTCGTCTGGAAACTCAGCCCGATCGCACCGCCAATTATAGCGGCAAAGACAGCAACAACTAAGCGTAAAGCTTCGAGATTCGTCACCCGGTCTAGGGTTCCATTGGGTAGCAGTTCAATGCTGTAGAACCCTATTCCCGACGCTGCTAAGATAAATGAGAAAATAATAATGGCGTCAAGCATGGTTGTCTTGGTTTCCTGCAACTGTGTTAACCGATAGAGTCAAGTATTTTTTATCTCATCGGTAAGATAGATTAATGAATTCAATATTGACTTACACTAAGGGTTTAGGCAGGCAATATCTGCAATCATTATAACTAAAGAGTTTTATCTTAATATTTTTCATTGTTTTGTTGTAAAACGATAAAAACTCGTAAACAAACTATTTATTTTCATTGTTTGTAATTAGCAATTGGGTTAATTTAATTCTTCCTCAAAATGAGTCAAAAAGTTAGTATTTCTGGTATTGCAAGTTCTGCTTATGTACATATTCCTTTTTGCAGACGGCGGTGCTTTTATTGTGATTTCCCTGTGTCTGTTGTGGGCGATCGCTTGCGCGGTGAAACATCTGGTACGATTTCCCAATATGTTGAGGTACTGTGTCAAGAAATTGCCATTACACCTGCTTTTGGTCAACCCTTAAAGACAATTTTCTTTGGTGGTGGTACTCCTTCGTTGCTATCAATAGAGCAGTTGCAACGTATATTGGGAGCACTTGAGGAGCGTTTTGGTGTTGCTCCTGCGGCAGAAATTTCGATGGAAATCGACCCAGGCACATTTGATTTAGCACATGTAGCAGGTTATTGCGGCTTGGGTGTAAACCGGGTAAGTTTGGGTGTGCAAGCGTTTCAGGAAGAATTATTGCAAGTTGCGGGGCGATCGCACTCGGTTGATAATGTTTTTGCAGCTGTGGAATTAATCCGCCAAGTCGAGATTCCCGAATTTAGTTTAGACTTGATTTCTGGTTTGCCGCATCAGTCTTTAGATCAATGGCAGAATTCTCTAGAAAAAGCGGTAGCTTTAGCACCAACTCACATATCCATATATGATCTTACCATTGAGCCGGGGACAGCGTTTGGTCGTTACTACAAACCTGGTGACAATCCTTTACCAACGGATGAAACCACAGTCAAAATGTACCAGATGGCGCAGCAAGTTTTGACTAGTGCAGGTTATGAGCATTATGAAATTTCCAATTATGCTCAGCCTGGCCATCAGTGTCGGCATAATCGGGTTTATTGGGAAAATCGCCCTTATTATGGCTTTGGTATGGGTGCGGCGAGTTATATAGAGGAAAAACGCTTTACTCGTCCGCGTAAGACTAAGGAGTATTACCAATGGGTGCAAGCTGGTGGTGTAATTGATTGTGAAGTAACTCCTCCAGAGGAAGTATTGTTAGAAACTTTAATGTTGGGGTTGCGTTTAGCGGAAGGTGTGAGTTTGGCGATGTTAGCAGAAAAGTTTGGGGAACAGAAAGTAGAGGAAATTTGTAAGTGTTTGCAACCTTATTTTGATAGGAGTTGGGTGGAAGTTATAGAAGGAAGGTTGCGTTTGAGTGATCCCCAAGGGTTTTTGTTTTCTAATGTAGTGTTGGCGGAGTTATTTGAGAAGTTGGGGTGATGAATTACAGTACAACAAGAAATTGAAAAGCATCGGCAGCGGATATAGCTAATAGATTTCACTTTATAGTCAAGGCAATATTAACTATGACACTTAAAGAATTAGAAACACAACTTCAGGCATTAAATCCAACTGAGAAAGCAGAGGCAATACAAATATTGACCAAAACATTAAGCAACGGTTCACTAGGAATTACCAAAACTCCTGGCGTGTGTGGTGGTGATGCCTGTATTGCAAACACTCGCATTCCAGTTTGGTCGTTAGTGAATGATCGCCGTTTGGGTATGAGTGATGCTCGTATTTTAGAGGCATTTCCCCATCTTACCGCCGCTGACTTAGTAAATGCTTGGGCTTATGCGGATGCAAACCTAGAAGAAATTGAACAAGCAATCCGAGAAAATGAGGAAGTAATGCTCTAAAATTTGGAATATTAAAAATTGGCACGTCTTTATACAGATGAAAACTTCCCATTACCAGTTGTGGAATTTCTACGCATTTTTGGTCATGATGTATTAACAGCTATGAATGCAGGGAATGCAAATTTAAGGATTCCTGATGAAAATGTATTAGCTTTCGCTGCGAATAATGAGCGAGCAGTTTTGACGCGTAATCGCCGTGATTTTATTCGATTGCATCGGTTACAAGCAAACCATGCTGGCATAATTATCTGCACAGAAGACCCAGATTTTGAACAACTAGCAATTCGCATTAATCAGGCTATTTCTGCGGAAGAAAGCTTAAAAGGTAAATTAATTCGAGTTAATCGTCCAGCAGTATGAGGAAGATGCGACAGGATATTAAGAATAAATTGATAATATTAAATAAAGTAAGGATACTTCAAATTATAAAATGTCTAAAGAATTAAACGAAGTTAAGGAACTTGCTAAACAACTGACACCCGAAGAACAATTGCAGCTCATTGCATATCTAACCCAAAGGCTGCAACGTTGCGAAATCAAGCGTAAACCAAGCCGCAACTTGATGGAGTTTGCGGGAATAGCACCCAATCTCATGGGAGGAATGGATGCTCAAGAATATGTCACTCGCATAAGGCGTGGGGAGTTCCCTGATTTAGAAATTGCCGAAAAGCAATTAGGGAAAGAGGAGTGAACATTACCCACAGTTTACAGGGTGTGAGCCGCTTATTTCTGGATACAGCACCAGTTATTTACTTTGTGGAACAACACCCACAATACTTTTCTTTGGTTAGAAAAGTGTTTGAGCAACTTTATAATACGCCGATGATAGGTGTTGTTTCACCTATTACTTTAGCTGAATGCTTAGTTCAACCTTATCGTTTGGGACAAACAGAATTACAGCAAGAGTTTATTGAGTTGATGACTGACAATGACAACATTGAGTTTGTGCCATTTGCTAACGAAATTCTAGCAATAGATGCTGCTCAAAAGAGAGCCAGATACAATCTACAATTACCTGATGCTTTTCAAATTGCCGTAGCTTTAGCTACAGGCTGTGAAGCTTTTCTAACCAATGATGTTACATTCAGGCGCATCACAGAATTACCGATATTGCTGCTAGATGACTTTGATACTGCCAAATAAACAATAAAGTCATCAAAGTAGTTTTAGGCAGTGCGTTACACTGCGTTAACGCACGCTACAAGTTTTTCACGGCACAATCAATACTGGACACGGGGAAAGGTTAATTACGCGCGTGGTAACGCTATCAGTTGCGCCCTCTTCAGTTAAGCCTAGCCCCCGGCAGCCCATGATGATTAAATTTGCCTCGATTTCATCGGCGACATCGCAGATGGTAAAGGCTGGTTTGCCTTGTCGTTCTAAAACTTCGGCTTGAATTCCTTGCTGAGAAAATAGATTTCGGGCATTCTCCAGCAGTTTGGCTACTACCTCTGGTGACACCATTGGATCTGCACTAGGCTCATCTGGGGAAGGTTCTTCAACTACAGACAGCAGTACTAGGCGACTGCCATACTTTTGCACGACATTGGTAACTACGTCAGCAGCTTCCCGCGCTTCCCGGCTTTGATCGATTGGAAATAACACTGTCTTGAACATCTGTGTCTCCTCTGCACCCCTGACTCCGGTAAAATCTGGATGGTTCTACTTTCAAAACAATAACAAAAAGGCAATCAGGAGGGTTTGGTGTGTCCAAAAAAACTTTAGCAAATTTATCTGCCGCCGATGTATCTGGTAAACGCGCCTTAGTGCGGGTTGATTTTAATGTGCCTGTGGATGACCAAGGTAACATCACAGACGATACTCGCATTCGCGCCGCTCTGCCAACTATTAAAGATTTGACGCAGAAGGGAGCTAAGGTCATTCTAGCAAGCCATTTTGGTCGTCCCAAGGGTGTGGATGACAAACTGCGCTTAACCCCGGTTGCCAAGCGTCTCTCGGAGTTGTTGGGGCAAGAAGTCGTTAAAACTGATGACTGTATTGGCGATGATGTTGCTGCCAAAGTGGGAGCGTTGCAAAATGGGCAAGTACTACTACTAGAAAATGTCCGCTTTTATAAGGAAGAAGAAAAGAACGACCCAGAATTTGCCAAAAAATTGGCAGCGAATGCTGATTTTTATGTAAATGATGCGTTCGGCACTGCACACCGCGCCCATGCTTCCACTGAGGGTGTGACTAAATTCCTGCGTCCTTCTGTGGCTGGATATTTGGTTGAGAAGGAATTGCAATATCTGCAAAACGCGATCGAAAATCCCCAAAGTCCTTTGGCGGCAATTATCGGCGGTTCTAAAGTTTCCAGTAAAATTGGCGTGATTGAAACGTTGCTGGAGAAGTGCGACAAGTTAATCATCGGCGGTGGGATGATTTTTACATTCTATAAAGCCCGTGGTTTGAATGTTGGTAAGTCTTTGGTGGAAGAAGACAAGCTAGAACTGGCGAAGTCTTTGGAAGCTAAGGCGAAAGAACGCGGTGTTGCTTTATTGCTTCCCACAGATGTGGTGGTGGCAGATAACTTTGCCCCAGATGCCAATGCTCAAACCGTTAGCATTGAGAACATCCCTGATGGTTGGATGGGTTTGGATATTGGCCCCGACTCTGTAAAAGTCTTCCAAGATGCGCTTGCTGATTGTAAGACGGTGATTTGGAACGGGCCGATGGGTGTGTTTGAGTTTGATAAGTTTGCGGTGGGTACAGAAGCGATCGCTCATACTCTCGCTGATATTAGCAAAACTGGTACAACCACGATCATCGGTGGTGGCGACTCAGTGGCGGCTGTGGAAAAAGTTGGTTTAGCCGATCAAATGAGCCACATCTCCACCGGCGGCGGCGCAAGCTTGGAGTTGCTCGAAGGCAAGGTATTGCCTGGGATTGCGGCTTTAGATGAAGCGTAAGTAGGGATTGGGGACTCTTTCTTAAGAGGGGGAAAGGGTTAAAGGGTAAAGGGGAAGGGGATGGTTTTTCCCTTTCCCCCTTACCCCTTTGCCTTTTCCCAATGCCTAATGCCCAAACTTAGAAAAATATATGGAACCTAAATGGCTGGAGTGGGCACAAAAGTTACAAGCGATCGCCCAAAATGGTCTGACGTATTCTGAGGGTGTTTTTGATATTGAACGCTATAAACAATTGCGGGCGATTGCAACGGAAATTATGGCGACTTACTCAAATGTCGAACATAATTATGTCCTCGATTTGTTTGCGCGTGAAGTGGGCTATGCAACTCCCAAAGTTGACGTGCGGGGAGCAATTTTTCAGGATAATACTATCTTGTTAGTCAAGGAAAGATCAGACGGCTGCTGGACTTTACCTGGTGGATGGGCTGATGTTGGTGAGTCTCCCAGTGAGGTAGTTGTTAAAGAAGTATTTGAAGAATCTGGATATCAGACACGCGCTATCAAACTGCTGGCAGTTTACGACAGAGACAGACAAGGACATCCACCGTTTCCGTTTTATGTCTATAAATTGTTTTTTCACTGCGAAATTATCGGCGGTTCTCCATCACCGAGTATTGAAACTGAGGAAGTGGGGTTTTTTCCCGAAGATGCGTTACCAGAACTTTCTCTTGGACGTGTGACACCAGCACAAATCATCCGAATTTTTCAGCATTATCGTCAACCAGATTTACCGACAGATTTCGATTAGGAAGTAGCCTTCACCGCAGGAATATAAAAAATATCTAGGCAATTTTGCTTAAGAGGTTAATATTTCTGGCTTTGATCTCGAAGTTTCGAGTTCTGAGCACGAAGTTTCGAGTTCTGAGCACGAAGTTTCGAGTTCTGAGCACGAAGTTCCGAGTTCTGAGCACGAAGTTCCGAGTTCTGAGCACAAAGTTTCGAGTTCCGAACACGAAGTTCCGAGTTCCGAGCACGAAGTTCCGAGTTCTGAGCACGAAGTTCCGAGTTCTGAGCACGAAGTTCCGAGTTCTGAGCTTGATAGACTATATTTTTAATGTTTAATTACTCTGGGGCGTTATCTCAGCAGTAGGTGTAGGCGTGGGTGTGGCGGTTTCTGTAGGAGTTGGTGTCGGCGTTATCTCAGCAGTAGGCGTAGGCGTAGGCGTGATAGTTTCCGTCGGAGTTGGTGTAGGCGTCGGGAGAGGGGCGGGACTTTCCGCTGTGATGCTGAGTCGATAATCTACTGGTTTTGATGCTGTTGAGACGACGACAAACTCATAAAATCCCGATTCTGGTAATTTAGTTGACAAAGTACGCTGTTTAGAATCTTCCAAAAATGCGATTTTGCCTGAAGGGGAATAGACTGAGAACAAAACTTGGGAATTTGCTTGTAGCTTCAATTCCATAGATTGCTCTTTAGCAAGTTCAGCAATGAAAACTTTACCATCACCGGCTTTGAGAGTACCGCTGACTGTTTTGCTAGTCGCGCCTTGATCGAAGACAATTTTCTGGAAAGCGCTACCAGCGAGAATCGCATTGAGTTTATCGCTAACAAATCCATACCAAACTTGTCCGATAGGCTGGTTTTGGAAATTTTTACCACGCTGCTCAGGAAATTTGCTGAAGAAGGCAGCATCACCCAAATCATATAGAGAGCGACTACCAACGTTGATTCGGTTGACTTCTACTTTCCAGCGATCGCGTTCAGCATTTGTGTAAGTTCCCAGTTGCCTGCGCGCGTTGGCACTCAGTGAGGCGAGCTTTTCTAGTAATTGGGCGGCGGTTTGATCCCATTGGGCCCGTGAGCTTTCATCTTCGGGGCTATCGCTGAGAGTGCGTCCCCGTAAACTGGGGTTGGTGTCCCAGAAGACTTGATTTACTAAGTTCACATAGAAGTTCTCGTTAATACCCAATTGTTGACGGCGATCGCTTAAGTCTTCTTTGCGCTGACGTTCTGCTGGTGAATAATTCGCCAAGGGATCAACTGGCTGGGTAACAGTTGCGGTTGGTGTGGGTTTGATTTCATCTGGATTGCGGTCGCCCCTACTGACTCCCCACCAAACTAGTCCAGCGGTGCTAATCAATACTAGTGTTGCGAGAAAGGTTTTTGTTGGTGTCCACCAAGGAGGGGGAGGCAGAGGGGCAGAGGGGGTAGGGGGCGGAGGGGGAGAGATAGCGATAGTACCAGAGGTGGGAGCTGGTGGAGTGGGATATTGAGTTGGGGCGTAGTAGTTTTGGGGTGGGGTGAGGGCTTCCAATACTTGACGGGCCGATTGGTAGCGATCGCTCGGTCTAGAAGATAGCATTTTATCTAATACCTGTCCCAAATTGGAACTCAGGTTAATTTCTCGTCGCCACTGCCAGGATAGGGTATAAGTATCAATTAAGTCTTGCGGCTGTTTCCCTGTCAGTAGAACTAGCACCGTTACCGCCAAAGCATACAAGTCGCTGTGAGGAGACACCATCCCAGTTTGCATCTGTTCTGGGGGAGCGAATCCTACTTTACCCAATAGAGTTGGTGATGGAGGAGGCGCAACTTCGCCAGGTTGGTAATATTGGGAAGCAACGGTTGCTACTACTTGTTTGACGCCGCCAAAGTCAATTAATACTGGAAGTTGGTCAATGTTGCGAAGAATTAAGTTATCTGGGGAGATGTCCCGATGAATGACACCAAGTGAGTGGATGTAATCCAAAACTGGCAAAATTTGCTGTAACAGTTGGCGTCCTTCCGCTTCTGTAAACCGCAAACCCCGCTGTATTCGGTCATTTAATAAAGAATTATAAGTTTGCCCTTCTACATAATCTTGCACCAAAAACAGGTATTCTTTGCCCTGTAAGTTGATGCGTAGCAGTTCCCGGAAGCGTGGGATTTGCGGATGTTGCAGCTTGTAGAGAACGCTTGCTTCTCGCTCAAACAGTTCTCCAGCTTTTTGGACAACGTAAGCAGTCTGAACTTGAGGAGAGAATTCTTTTAAAACACAAAGTTCGCGGAAGCGGTTGACATCTTCGGCTAAATATGTACGTCCAAACCCTCCTTGACCAATTTGACGCACAATTACATAGCGATCGCCTAAAGTTAATCCCGGTTTGATACCATAACTCACGGGCGTGTCCAACTGCTCACCACACTGGAGACAAAAGCGACTACCTGGGGAATTTTCGTGTCCTTTGGAACAATATAATTTTGTCATTTGTCATTTGTCATTTGTCATTTGTCGTTTGTCAAGGGTCATTAATTATTCTCTGTTCCCAGTCCCTAATCCCCAGTCCCTAGTCTCCAGTCCCTTTACTTGCCAGATTGAACTTTACTGACTTGATCAGCTGCGATCGCATACCAAACTTGAACCAAAGTTTGTTGACTCAGTTTCTCACGCCGCTCGCCGGGAAACAACCGCTCAAATTTTTCATTTGTGTCTTTGTTCAGTTGACTGATGGTATAGTCTCCAAACTGCCCTGCGCGTGCTTGCCGTCTCCAATTGTCGTAATCTTTTGTACTATAGCTTCCGAGTTTACGACGAGATGCTGTACTGAGATTAGCTCGTTCTAGTTTATTCAACAAGTCTTCAGCAATGCCGTACCATTCATCGCGTAAAGCCGCATCTTCGGATTTAGGGGTGAGGCTACGTCCCTTTAATTCGGGCTTGCTAGTATAAAAAGAATTATCTACTAAACGTGTAAAAAATACTTCAGGAATTTCTAGTTGTTGACGACGGCTGAAAATTTCTTGGGGGTTGCGGCTTGTTCCTCTGTCGCTCACTGGTTGACTAAGAGGATTGGGGAATTGTGGGATTTGTGGTAGCGAGATTGATGGTACGGTGATGGAAGTTACGCTGCGAATAACGGCATTTACCACCGCCCAAGTACCTGCACCAGTTAAAACAACTAAAGCAGTCCCCCCAAGACTGACAGCAAAAGGACGAATCCAAACGGGCAGAGGTATCGCTTTAGTAATTGCTTGCGTCTTATTGTGGATTTTACTGGCGATCGCACTAGCGCGTTGTCGTCCAGGAGACACTACCATCGTTTTAAGTTTGGTAGTATGAGTGGCTGAAGGTTTGGTAGCATTTGGTGATGGTAGATCTTTGAGGATTTGATCGGCTCGTTGATAGCGATCGCTCGGTTTATAAGACAACATCTTTTTTAACACAGTTTCTAATTTGGGACTGACGTTGATTTCCTTTCCCCAGTACCAAATTCCCTGAAAGCTGTCGTATAGTTTTTGCGGTTCCTTACCCGTGAGCAACACTAGTGATGTCACCGCCAAAGAGTATAAATCGCTATTAATAAATACTTTTCCTTGGCGTAGCTGTTCTTCTGGCGCGTAGCCTTTTTTACCCAACAAAGTGTGATTTACTGCCAATTTGGTGCGCCAAAAACCTTGTGAAGCTGGTAATTGCTTGACACCACCAAAATCAATCAGCACTGGTAAATTATCAGAACGCCGCCAAATCAAGTTATCGGGAGAGATATCACGGTGAACTACATCTAGTGAGTGGATGTACGAAAGCACGGGTAAAATCTGTTGCAGGAGAGTGATTACTTCTTCTTCACTAAAGGTCTTTCCTTGGCTCTGACGCTGTTCTAGTAATTGGTCAAAATTATCACCATCTACATAATCCTGTACCAAAAAGAAAAAATCTTTGCTACCAATTTTCACTTGTAGCGTGGCGTGAAAACGCGGAATCTGCGGATGTTGGAGTTTTTTGAGGACATTCGCTTCTCGCTCAAATAACTCTTTAGCTTTTTCTAAATCGTGCTGTTCTTGTACTTGGGGTGCAAATTCCTTCAGCACGCACGTTTGATTAGATTTATTTCTATCCTCCGCCAAATAAGTGCGTCCAAAGCCGCCCTGCCCTAGTTGACGTATAATTTGATAGCGATTATCCACAACCTGCCCAACAGCAAGAGGTAATGGCTCACCGCAATGGGTACAAAAGCGGTTACTACCATTATTTGTGTGTTGTTTACTGCAATAAACCTGCATGGTGCTGAAGGATGAATTAGGTTTTTATAAGTTACTACAACGGATGCAGTTTGATTTACGGAAGTTAGGGGTTAAAAGTCAAGGGTCAAGGGTCAAAAAATCTTTTTGTTTATGGTTTTTGACTATTGTCAGATTCTTGGTTCTTTCTAGACAACTGCACTGGGGGAGGGTTTGTTTGGCTTATTTAAGAAAAGAGGTTTTAGAGGATTCGGACAATCGCTAAAATACTGAGAGCAAGTAACAGTAGTGTTAGTTTTACTTCAGGATGAGCAACAAGTATCATGAACTGCAAATCACAAAAGCAGCGAGCAATTAGAGCATTTGAAGATTTTTTGTCTACCCCCTTAGAAACGTTACTACAACAGCATTTAGATACTCCAGGTGAAGCAGCAGCTTTGAGTTTATTTCACGATGTGGCTGCTAATGTACCCGCTTACAAGGCTTTTTTGGCAGAAAGAGAAATTAATCCGACTGCTATTCAAAGCTTGGAAGAGTTTCAGAAACTACCTGCGATCGCCAAAGAAAATTATATACTGCGTTATCCTTTAACTGACTTGTGCCGTCACGGACAGTTGCAAGCGTGTGATATGATAGCCGCTTCCTCTGGTTCCACAGGTAAGCCGACATTTTGGCCCCGTTTCTTCACAGATGAATTGCAAATCGCCACACGCTTTGAGCAGATTTTTCACGACAGTTTTTATGCAGATACTAGACGTACCCTAGCTGTGATTTGTTTCACTTTAGGCACTTGGGTAGGTGGGATGTTCACTACCAATTGCTGTCGCTATCTTGCCAGCAAAGGTTATCCTATCACTGTAATTACTCCTGGTAACAACAAAGAAGAAATCTTGCGGGTTGTGCAAGAACTTGGCTCAGCGTTCGAGCAAGTTGTACTGTTGGGATACCCACCATTTCTGAAAGATGTTATTGATACTGGTATTGCTCGTGGTGTAGAGTGGCAGCAAAATCAGATTAAATTAGTTATGGCGGGAGAAGTATTTAGCGAAGAATGGCGTAGTTTAGTTGGCGACAGGATTGGTTCGCAAAATCCCTGCTACGATTTTGCATCACTCTACGGTACTGCGGATGCAGGTGTATTGGGGAATGAAACACCTTTAAGTATCTGCATTCGCCGTTTTTTGGCAGAAAATCCAGATGCAGCTAGAGCTTTATTCGGAGAATCTCGTTTACCTACGCTGCTACAGTATGACCCAATAAGCCGCTATTTTGAAGTTCAGGATGGTGCGTTGCTGTTTTCTGGTGATAATGGCATACCCTTGATCCGTTATGACATTTTAGATACTGGTGGATTAATTAGCTACGATGCCATGATCCAGTTTTTAGCAGAATGGGGCTTTGATCCAGTTGCAGCGTTACAAAACGAAGGATTAAAACACTTATCTACAGATCTGACTAAATCTTATACTCAGCACTCACCTAGAGGTATTCATCCCCTACCTTTCGTCTATGTCTTCGGACGCTCTAACTTTACAGTTTCCTACTTTGGAGCGAATATATACCCAGAAAATGTCACAGTCGGATTAGAACAACCAGTAATTCAAGAATGGGTGACGGGTAAGTTCGTGTTGCAGGTAAAAGAAGATGCTGACAAAAATCGATTTTTATCTGTGGTTGTGGAGTTAGCGCCTGGGGTGGAAGGGAATGAAGATAAGCAGCAAGCCATAGCATCCTCTATACTTTTACAACTGGTGCGCCTTAACAGTGAGTTTGCTAACTACGTTCCCTCAGAATATCAAATGCTACAAGTTGCATTAGCTCCAACAGGTGAACCAGAATATTTCCCTATTGGGGTGAAGCATCGTTATACACGTAAATAGGAGGGGAATAGAGTTCAGTTTATAATTTAATACAGTTCAGTTAGAACTCACCACATATTTTGGGAGTTTTGTTAAGGCGTGTAAACACGCACAGCGCTAACATGATCAAGACTTGAGTTTTTCATCATTTATATAAAATCGTTTTACTATTTTATATGTCAATTAGTCTTTTCTATTAATAACTTTTGAATGATCACTCTAAACAACAAAGATTCTCTTGCATTCCACTGAACTTCCTAATCTGTAATTAAGGCAATTAATCGCTCAAAGCATAGCAATTATTGGTCGATATTTGAAAGGAAATTTATCAAATTTTACGTATTAAATAAACGTTAATATTTTCTTAACTTAACTCAATCAAGATTAATAGTTATGTATAAAATTTTTTACTGCAAGTTCGTAATTTGATTAAAAAATAATGTTAAATCGTGTTAGATTGTAATAGTTGTAACACTAAAACCAACACAAAATTATAATACATTGTAGGAAAATTAGCAAATGTCTAGACAAAGTTCTCATGAGAGTAACTTTTTCAAAGCTTTAACTGGTAGTGCGGTGAAAAAATCCCATAAGTTGAGACTGATACTGGAATCCTGTCTGGCTATTCTGGTTGAATCCGTACCATTTCTGATTGCTTGTGCTGTATTTATAAGCGTTATCAGCCTGAAAAGTCCGATCCTGCTTTTTTGTTTACTAGTTGGTAGTTTAATTGCAATAATCGTGCAGCAAATTGGTCAGCAGGTGCATTTATCCAAGCGATCGCTGATACCATTACAAATCTTAGCAGTAGCGATCATTCTCAGTTTGTTTTGGTTAGACTATTTTGCAACCCCTGTACAAGCGCAATTCTTTGGTGAAGCTGAAAAGTTTTTCAAAAGAACCTTGACACAAGGTTCAACAACAACTGCTGGTGGTAGCGACACAGCAGTAAGTTTGATATTTAATATATTGCGGGCGATTTACTTACTCTATATTGCAATTTCCCTAGTTGGTGTAATTAACGCAGTGCGTAAAGATGAAGATTGGCAAAGCATCGCCAGAACTCCCCTATTAGTCGTTGTTGCTGTTACCGTCGCTGATGTACTCACACGTTTTGTAATTGGCGGACAGCAGTAGCCAATTCACTCTATATAAATATAGATGAATAAAAATTAAGATATTTGCTATGTCTCAAGAGCGTGAAGAAGAATTTCGTCCAGTCAATCAAATTCTGGGAAGTCAACCTTCATTAGGGCCAATCCCCGCCGATCAAATTCTTCCTTGGACACTAATTTGTCTAGCCTCCTACTTTATCATCAATGGAATTTTTGGAGGGATTTTCCAAGAGGAGTTTCAAAAATGGTTGTGGACGATATTAATTGCTGGCTGGGGAATGGGGACTTGGTGGATATTAACTGGTGGTAGAAGTTGGAGTTTTTTAAGCAAATTTGTTGGTGTTCCCACTTGGACAAGAGGCTTTGCTCGTTATCAAAGCTTGCTGGAAATTAACCATGAAGCAAAAAATCGGAAAAAAAAGCGTCAGCATCGCAGGAAACGAAACTAGATTAACGCCATTTGAAGACGCTTTACACTTGGCGACAATGTTACGCGTCTCACTAAATGGACGTGATATTGGCGCTTACGCTTTGACGAAAGGAACACAAAAAGATAGGTTTTGCTTTGTTTTCGGTTTTGAATGTCGAGGTATTCATACCACTTTAAGACCTGAACAAATCGAGACAATTGTCAATAATATTGAAGCAGGTTTAAAAGATATCCCTAGCGATGAAAGAATGACGCTACATTTGGGGTCTTTTAGTTCAGACAAAAGCCGCCAGCAAGAACTCGCATCACTGATAAAAAATGCGCCGTCACGAGATATAAAATATTTGTTGATGGCAGAACGAGCTAGAGTCAAAGAGCTAACTATTTCTGGTATTAGAAAGCCAAAATTTCTACGTATTTATGTTACTTATACTGTTGAGTCTAGCAATACCAATGCAGATGATTGGATAGAGAGACTTTTAGCAAAAGCTGAATCATGGTGGTTAAAATTCAAAGGCGAACTCTCAGAAGTAGAATACCAGCGCCTCGAAACTATCATCACGAATGCTTATAAACAAGGTTTTCTGCGTTGGGAGCAACTTTTAGCTAACAAAATGGGATTGGATATCAAGCCATTGACTGCTGATGAACTCTGGGAGGAAACCTGGAGAAGATTTAACGATACGCAGCCAATAGATATTCCCCAATTGATTACTTTAGATGAAAATGGACTACATGAACAAGTCAATTCAGACTTAGCAAGTACTAAATTACTCATAGAAAATATCCACAGTACAACTTTGCTGCTGGAGTCTAGTGTACCTTGTGCTGATCGCCGTTGGGTTAATGTGAAAAATCGCTATATTGGCGTCATGACATTTTTAGAAAAACCCGGAGGTTGGTCAAATAAATCTACTCAGTTGCGTTATATATGGGAACTATTAGCAAGAGAAACGGTAGTCGATACAGAAATATTTTGTGAATTGACTACGGCAAATCCAGCGTTTGTAAAAACTACCTTGCAAAGAGTGTTGAAGCAGTCAAATATGACTACTATCATGGCTCAAGAAAAAAGTAAAACCATTGATGTCAACGCTCAATTAAAGTTAAAGAAATCCGTAGCAGCACAAGAGCAATTGTATGAAGGTGCAGTACCGATTTATACAGGTATAGCGATTTTAGTACATCGTCCGAGTATAGAAAAATTAGAGGAAGCCACAAGATATATTGAAAACTGTTTTCAACGTCCAGCACGGGTAATTAGGGAAACAGAATATGCTTGGAAAATTTGGTTGCAAACTTTACCAATAGTTTGGGAGGGTTTGTTAGCAAAACCTTTCAATCGTCGCCAACTATATTTAACAAGTGAAGTCCCAGGATTAATGCCTTTAGTACTAACTAAAAAAGGTGATAATCAAGGCTTCGAGTTGATTGCTGAAGAAGGCGGAACCCCGATACATCTGGATTTATTTAACCAACATAAAAACTTAGCGCTGTTTGCAACAACTCGTGCTGGGAAATCGGTGTTAGTATCAGGGATTTTAACTCAGGCTTTGGCGCATGGCATTCCTGTAGTGGCGTTAGACTTCCCCAAACCTGATGGAACATCGACTTTTACTGACTATACAGAGTTTATGGAGGGGAATGGGGCGTATTTTGATATCTCTAAACAATCGAATAACTTGTTTGAGCAGCCAGATCTACGATCGCTTGATCCAGAACAACAACGCGATCGCACACTCGATTATATATCTTTTTTAGAATCAGCTTTGATGACAATGGTTTTAGGGTCATCTGCTGAGAATCAGATTCTATCGCAAACTGTGCGATCGCTTCTCAACTTGGCTTTAGAAGCCTTCTTTGCAGATGAGGGTATCAAAGAGCGATATCGCAAAGCGATCGCAGGGGGATTTGGTTCTGCGGCTTGGCCTAAAACCCCTACCTTAAGAGACTTTCTCTATTTCTGTTCACCAGAACATCTACAGTTAAATTCTGTAAGTGGGAGAGTTGAAGACGCCTTAAGCCAAATTCAGCTGCGCTTGCGGTTTTGGCTTTCTAGTCGCGTTGGACAAGCAATCTCTGCACCATCTAGCTTTCCCACCGATGCACAACTTTTGGTTTTTGCGCTCAGAAACCTATCAGATAATGAAGATGCAGCAGTACTATCTTTAAGCGCCTATTCAGCAGCGTTACGACGTGCATTAAGCAGTCCAGCTTCCATATTCTTCATCGACGAAGCACCGATTTTATTTGAATTCGAGCAAATTTCTGACTTAGTTGGCAGAGTTTGTGCCAACGGCGCTAAAGCTGGAATTAGAGTTATTTTATCAGCACAAGACCCTGATACGATCGCCAAATCCAAAGCTGCATCTAAAATTTTGCAAAATTTGACAACACGCTTGATTGGACGCATTCAACCAGTTGCAGTAGATAGTTTTGCAGACATCTTAAAATATCCCCGCAACATTATTTCTCGTAATGCCTCAGAAAGCTTTTTCCCACGCAAAGAAGGTATTTATAGTCAATGGCTGCTAGATGATAACGGTATTTATACATTTTGTCGCTACTATCCAGGTTATGAACAATTAGCAGCAGTTGCTAATAACCCCTATGAACAAACTGCACGCAGTAAAATGATGCAACTTCACACCGATAAATATGAAGCAATTTCTACATTTGCACGTCAGTTAGTGGCTACGTTACGTAGTAGTTAACAGCCTCTCTAAAACTTATAGCGGTTCTCACTTGAGTAAGGTACATAAATAAATAACTAATCACAGATGAACAAAGCCAAAAGTTCTGTTATTTGCACAATACTGTATTAAACATATTACCAAAGTCCTAACTTAAAACTCCTTCTCTGCGCCTCTGCGCCTCTGCGTGAACAAAAAATAAATTTATTAATTTCAACAAATTTGTCCACCGTTCCCAAACACAGATATATGCAAAAAACTACGGTTTTGACTCTTACTTTATTATCCCTAGCAATCCTACCAGTAATGGCACAATTAGGCGAGACTGGACAAGTAGGTGAAGTTTGGACTGATTTTCAATCATATTCTGTAGATTTGCAAAACTACCTGCAAAATAATTTGAGCGAAAACTTAAAGCCTGTAGAACCACAAAGTAGAAGTGCTATCACTACTGCCACAGGAGAATTGAATATACCTAACCCAATCATTGCTGGGCAGAGAATTCGTGATGATATTTTTATCAACTCAATATCAGACCGCTTTGAGAATAATTCAGTAGTCCGCTCAAATTTAGTTAGTAATGAAATCAATCGTCTAATTACCCGTGGAGCCGTGTCAGCGCTTTTAGGTGAAGCTGGACAGATTCGGACAAAAACGAAGTTAATAAATACAGAAAAAGCCTTGAAAGATATTGAGTTATTTACTGAAAAAGCAGAAGATGAAAGCTATACTTTACTCACTAAAATTAGCAATATTATTGAGCAAGCTAGTCCTGTGAATAAGGCTATTTCGAGTTTGTCACAATTACTCAATGCTAACCAATTGCAAAGCCTTAAAATTCAAAAGGAACAATCAAAAATTGGAGCTGAAACATTTGCTCAGACACTACAAACAAATCAAGCGCTGCAATACTCAAACTTAAATTTAGCAAATATTTCTCAACAAATGGAAGAGGAAAATCGGGCTAGGAGAGTAGATACATCTACAGAAGCAGCGCGACTTTTGCGAGCAACTTCTCAAATGGATTTGTTTGGGACAAAAGTTGATAATTAGAATTCAAAATCAACAATCCAAATTCCCATTTAACTACGGAAAACTCGTTTATTTTAAAAACAGCCACTATCAAAATGCAGCTTGCTACTTTACCAATTTTTGCCCAAATAGGCATAGATGAAATTCTCGGTAATGGTGCTACAACTGCCCAAAGTATTGCCGAAGGTTGGGACAATCAATGGCTGGATTTATTGCAAAATAATACCAGTAATAACTTATATGGAGCGCTCACGAATCTAGGTGTATTCTTTGCAGTAGGAACCCTGCTGTTTTTTATGCTACAATTCCTCAAAGATTTGATATATAGCGAATATGCCCGCCCTATATCAGCTTTGATTTGGCCTTTCCTGGTGGTAATACTGTTAAGTAATTCAGGCAATGGAAGCATACTTTCTAATTTAACATTGGGAGTACGGAATTTGATAAATGCTGTAAATCAGCAAGTAGTGGTAACAACCAATACTGACCAAATTTACCAGCAAGCGCTGAATATGAGTATTGCTGAAGAAGTGGCAGGTTCTTTGCTGCGTCCTTGTCAGTCACTTACTGGTGAACAACAAAATAAATGCTTTGTTAAAGCTACAGAAAAAGCTAACGAACTTTGGCAAGAATATAGAAATTTATACGGCAATAAAAATTGGATAGACAGGCTACAAAATAAGGTAAATCAGATTACATATAGTACAGGCAGTGTGTCTGAAAATGCATTTAATTCTTTGCTGGGTTCTACAGTCCAAACAAGCATTAAGAGTTTTTTAGTCTCTTTACAATATGCTTTTCAAAATTTAATAGAAGCTACTATGTTGCTGATAGCAACTTTGGGGCCGCTGGCTGTAGGTGGGTCTTTGCTACCTGTAGCTGGTAAACCTATTTTTGCGTGGCTTACTGGGTTTTTATCTATTGGCATCGCTAAAATTTCATTTAATATTATTGCTGTGTTAACTGCCGCAGTTATTGTTAATGGGCCTGGGCAAAATGCTAATGTTGATCCAGACTTAATGTGGTTCATCATTTTTCTGGGAGTTTTGGCCCCGATTTTATCTTTATTAGTGGCTGCGGCTGGAGGTTTTGCAGTCTTCAACGCTATCAGCAATACGGCTTCTCTGGTGAAAGATAGGATATAAGTTGTTAGCTGGAGGGGATTGATAAGTAATTAAAAATAAAAAAAAGTTAGTCTTGAAAAGCATTTTAGTTAATCACTAAGTACAAGTTAAATAAAAGTTAAATAAGCGATAACTGTTGGGTTGGGAGATAAGTAAATGGTACGGTTACTGGAAAAAAGACAACGGACAGGAAGTATTTTAACAGCTTTTGCGATCGCTACCTTAAGTTTGCATATACTAGTTTTACTTTTATTCCTATTCCAAGGGATTAAAATTCGCCAACTCAGTTTAAGAAAGCCTCCCAACTTTGTGCAATTGATAGATGGTAAATCAGTAGCTATTACTGATGATTTGGAACGGGAACCAGAAGCAATTCGCCAATTCATCAGTAAAACGATGATATCGATGTTTAACTGGTCTGGAAATCTACCACCACAAACTATTGAAGAAGTCGCAAACCCCAAATCAGATTTAGGAATACTAATTAGAACAACACAAGGCGGTAGCCAAAAAATTAGCACCAGTAGTTGGATAGCTAGTTTTGCCTTATCAGAAGATTTTCGCAAGGGTTTTTTAAGCACAATTGCAGAAATAACACCACCAGAAGTTTTTTCTGAAAATCCTAGCCAAGCTATGACATCACAGTTAGTTATTAAACGGGTTTATCCACCAAAAAAAATTGCCCCAGGTAAGTGGCGCGTGGGTATGGTAGCTGATTTAATTCAAAAGAAACAAGCTGATGATAGAAGAATTATCACGCCTTTCAATAAAGATTTACTTGTGCGTTCAGTCGATTATTTCGCTAATCCACAAGCCAACAATGCCACTACCCTTCAAAAAGCAATTTATAGTATTCGGACTGATAAACTAGAAATTTACGAAATTCGCAATTTATGTTTGTTAGACGAATATAATAACCTGAACGAAGAACAATTAAAGCAATGCGGAACTATAATAAAGCCTGATAATTTCTTAAGATAATCGGTTCTCAAAATTGAAGATATTGTAGTTTATATAGATAATTATTAATGCAATTACTTAAACCCGAAAACAAAAAAAATAGCTTTTTACCACTGTTGGCAGTAGGAACATTTGGTTTACATTTGTTAACCTTGCTGTTACTAGTATTTCACGGGTCTATGTTGCAGCAATTAAGTCAGCAACTCACACCTCAAAGTTTAGTGCAACTTATTGATGGTCGCGCCATCACAGTAGACCCCCAACAAAATTTAGAGCGACAACCAGAGACTATTCGGCGCTTTGTCGGTGAAAGTATGAGCTTAATGCTTACCTGGTCGCAGCAACAATCGCCAAAAACAGTCTGGGACATCAGTTCGCAATTGGTAGCTGACGATTTTAAACAAAAATTTCAGTCAGAACTTACTAATTTAAATCCAGAGAGTCAATTTGACTCTGTAAATAGAGACACTGAAAATGTATTAGTAATCCAAAGAGTTTCTCAACCAACAAAGATAGGTGATGGACAGTGGAAAGTGGAGATACTTGCCAATCAATTAGTTTTTAGTAGTTATGACAAGCTAGGAAAGTCGATTTCATTTAATAAACAAATTTTAGTCAGAGCAATAGATCAGCCAGCAACTTCACTACCAAATGCAGCAATTCCGTTACACTTAGCAGCTTACCGCCTGGGCGAAGCTAGACTAGAAATTTATAATGTCTGTGAAATTCAAGATAAAAATTGTTCTGTAAATTAAAACCAAGTTATAACCATGACTCGATATTCAATTCCATCAGAAACTCCTGCACAAAATCTATTTACTTTAACTACCGACGATCGCCAACGAGAAGTAGAATCTTTAGATTGGGAATCGCGGATGGCAAGATTGGTTGGCTTTGAAGAAGAATCTCCTCCTAGCAAAGTCCAAGAATCAGAAGATGCCATCTTGCAGCCGTCGCCTGAACAACCGCAAGAAGTTCAGACTAAGCAAACCCTCTCATCTAACCCCTTTGCTAAATTAGGCTTGGTGGGGATGGCTACCCTATCTATAGTTTTGTTGGCTGGCGGGTTTTTGTCCCAGCTAATGAATAGTGGCAATCAAAAACCACAAAGTGAGATTTCTCCTCAAGTGCGATCGCAACCTGTAAATGAATCTCCTTCTCAAAATCTAGCAGCAGAAGTAGAGACTCTCAAAACAAAGTTAGCTCTGACTGAACAAGTTGAGTTGGTAAAAGCAGCACAACAAAAGCTCAGAACGACAAAACCAACGCCTGCGGTAGCTTTACAGCCACAGCCAGCAGTTTCTTCCCGAAATAGACCGCGGGTAGTACCACAAACACCAGCACCAGTGCGAACAGTTTATGTGCCTCGTGTAGTGACAGTACCATCTCCTCCACAAAGGCCTGTTGTCTCCCAACAATTACCAGTTGTGCAACCAACCGTCAATGTAACTCCACCACCTCCACCAAACCCACTTGATGAGTGGTCAAGGTTAGCAAAGTTGGGTAGTTATGGCCAGGTAAATGTCACTGATAAACCTAATGTCATGGCAGCTACATCTGAACCTCCACAAAATACTCAGGTGGCGCAACAGCCACCAAACCCCAATCCTAACCAAACGCCACAACAGGAACCTCCTGGGGTCAACCAAGGACAACAACAGAGCCAGAAATCTGTAGCAGTAGGGACTAGTGTCAAAGCTGTATTAGCAACAGCTGTATTTGGAGAAACTACTAAAGCAAGAAACAACGACGATAAAGACGAAAACAAAAATGTATTTGTTGTGCGTTTGAAAGAACCACTCAAAGCTGTAGATGGTGCGATCGCGCTACCTGCCAATACCGAGTTATTAACTGAAGTTCGTTCTATTTCCGAACAGGGTTTATTACAGCTAAATATAGTCAAAGTTATCGTAAAAAATAATGGTACTCCCACAGAAAGGAGCCTACCGCAAAATGCCCTAATTGTTCGCGCTCCTCAAGGTAGACCTTTACTAGCACAGCAATTTCCCAATCAAGGAGGAGCAATTACTGGGATGGATATAGGACTATTTGCCCTAGGTGCTGTTGGTAAAGTCGGAGAGGTATTAAATCGTCCTGATACCAGAGTCGAATGTGTTAATACTCCTACCCTAGATACTAATACTAATACTAATTCTAACGAGAATTCTAATAATCAAACTTACAGGGATAGGTATTGCTTTCAGAGTAGCGACAACAGACGTAACATTTTGGCAGGGTTGTTAGAAGGTGGGATGAACACTGTAGTTCCTCAAATTGCACAACGCAATCAACAGGCTATTTCTCAAATGATGCAACGTACTAACGTTTGGTTTGTAGCAGCTGGCAAAAATGTTGAAATATATGTCAATCAATCTATACAGTTTTAGGAGTAGTGAGTGATACTAAGTTGCATCCATGAAAAACAATATAAACTTACCAGGAAAGTCCCCAAATAATTCTTATTTCCTACATCTAGCTTCCTTGCTTTTCTCAGCTGCTATGTTATTACTGGCAGGCCGCGCTATAGCTAATAATGCTGTTCTCCGTTCCATGTTTTCTTGTCAAGCACAAGGTTTAGGAGGAGCAACACCTACGATCAATATTTCGTATCAGCAAGGAACAAACCTCAGCTTTATTCAAGCTGGAGAAGTAATTAAAAAAGTTTGGTTAAACGATCCATCACAGGTAACTATAGATTTTGATGGCCCGGTATGTATGCAGTTTGGTCAAGACCGTAATACTAATGTAGGAGATTGTAAAAATTCAGCAGCGAATGTCATGCAACTTAGACGAATTCAAAAACTCAATATTCCTGGACTTCCTGCTACTAACAATACACTTTTAACAGTTGTTACCGAAAAACAAGGTAAAACCAAGCTGTATACTTTTCGGGTGATATACGAAAAAAGTAATCCCGGATATCACACTTTAGCAATTTTCCCCGATCCTCCTTCGGCTAAAGAAGCGCCTTGCGTGAGAGTTTCTCAGTAAAGTTGCTGATTTGTACCGCCTAGCTCTCATTGTTAAGGGTGATGGTGCTGTGCTTTGTTGGGAGTGATGCGATCGCTATTATAATTCCACTTTTGGGCAATGATAATCGTTATTATTCTCATTTGACTTCGCACCATGACACCGATAAATTCGAGAGTTACAAACGAGCTGGCGCTGATTTGATTTTGACCTACTTTGCTAAAGAAGTGGCTTTGATGCTGAGACAGGAAACAATGAGTAAGCGAGATATTTGTCCTGAAATTGTAGAAGGAAAACAGTATCTCTTTGTCCAGGTTCGATAAAATTGACTGACATCATCTAATTCTCTATATCTCAGCTGCATTAGTTAATGAAGTGTTTGAGTCCTATCCAGGTGTATCTTTACTGTAAATGTATGCTGATAGCTGTGTTTTATTAGACTGCCAAAATTACTGGATTTTTAATTAACTAAAGGTTATAGACTTGAGTAATTGCGATGGTATAGCTTACCGTAGGTATGCAATATTGTGCCGTAGGAATGCAGATGGATTGGATTAGCTTACTAAGAGCTCAACAAGCTGACTTCCTTCAACGTGTGAAAAAACCCAAGACTTACGACTTATCTTTGCTAGAAAGTCAAGTCAAAGGTTGCCACACTGAAATTATGGCATTTTGGGGCGAGCCACTGGCAACACTCCTGGAATTTTCTCGCCAACAAGCAGAAATTCTTGCCAAAAATCCGCCGCCTACACCGCCTGAATATCCTGAACCTCCTGACTGGACGATACCGTTTTCCAAGTACTTCCAGCAGCAAGCAGAAGATTATCTTTTGCGAGAGCAAGTCGTTGAACGGGTGATGACTGAACGCTTTGGTAAGTTGGTAAAAAAAGTGCCACAAGACACTTTGCAAAACATAGTTTTAGATGATGAGGGAAATTTATGCGGCGAAAGTAAATTTTCTTACGTGCTTAAAGATAATCCTCAGTTGAGTGTTCAAGTTTGCGTTGCTGATGGAGAAAGTTTTAACGGTATTAAGAAAAATAAAATCAGATGGTCGGTTACTCAAGAGGATTTAAAAAATCATCAAGTATTAATTTTTCTGTGTTTGTTTTATCCCTTCGCAGGTAAATTAGGCTACGAAAAACAAACTGTAATCACCGGGTTTTTACCTGCAAATCAAGTTGAATTTACTGAACCAAAACTTTACATCACTCCCAGCAACTTGTTATATGCAGGGGGATTAAATTGGTATTTAGAATCACTTACTACTAAAAAAGCTGCACCACTAACACCAGTAGTTAATGAGAGAATAATGGCTGAGACAATTCAGACTTTGCCATCAGAGCATTCACTTAAATGTATAGTAGGTGACTGGGAATGCTGGCAAACCTTGAAAGGTCATAATAGAGGAATTAATTGTCTTGCTTTTAGTTCTGCGTGTAAGAATGGCAAAACCATGCCCATATTGGCAAGTGGTAGTCTTGGAGAGACGAAGCTATGGGATTTAAGCAAGGGTGAATTAATAGATACATTGTCTGAGTATCCTTGGGTGATGTCTGGACTGGTGGATGAAGTGAATTCCTTAGCTTTTAGTTCCGATGGACAGACTTTGGTAAGTTGCGGTGCAGACTCCACAATTAAGATTTGGCATGTAGGCGCACTAGATTTAATAGATATCCTGCACAAGCATAATGGAGTAGTGCGATGTGTTGCCTTTACTCCAGATGGCAGGATGTTAGCAACTGGTGGAGATGACAGAAAAATTCTGTTTTGGGATTTGATGCAACGTCGAGTAGCGATCGCTCTCTCTTTAGATGATACTGCTGCTCACTCCCTAGTTTTAAGCCAAGATGGGGAAACGTTGGTCACGGGTAGTTACCGCAAAATTAAAGTCTGGCACACCTCACCCCAAGCACCAGGAAAAATTCTCAAGGATACACCACCACTATGCACCCTCATGGGTCATTCTCATATCGTTAGCTCTCTGGCTATGAGTGCAGATGCTAAATTGCTCGTCAGTGGTAGCTGGGATAAGACGATTAAAATTTGGCAGTTGGATACAGGAGAATTGATTTCCACTCTTAAGGGACATAGAGATCGAGTGTATGCGATCGCTTTAAGTCCCGACGAGAAAATTATAGCCAGTGGCAGTGCTGATCAAACTATCAAGTTGTGGCATCTACAAACAGGTGAACTGCTGGGTACTTTTACTGGACACGCCAACACAGTTACAGCACTAACCTTCACTGCTTCCGGCGAGATGTTGGTTAGCGGGAGTTTGGATAAAACAATTAAAATTTGGCAACGCAGTTAATAGTAATTCGTAATTCGTAATTCGTAATTCGTAATTCGTAATTGTGGAGTCTTTGAAACTGCTGGATGAGGTTCAGAACTCCGTTAACGAGTATTTGAACTGGATAAATCCACCTCTGAACTCCGTTAACGAGTATTTGAACTGGATAAATCCACCTCTGAACTCCATTAACGAGTATTTGAACTGGATGAATCCACCTCTGAACTCCGTTAACGAGTCTTTGATACTCTTGGACAACAAACTTAAAAACTCTCTGCGCTTCCGCGCCTCTGCGTGAAACTTAACACCCTGCTAACAGCATTCCCCAGCTTGCAAGTGAGATTATATACAATAGCTTGTCAGTTGCCCATACTCAGTGATACCAAATGAGAACTGACAGTTAAACAAGTTTTTGGCTGGTTGACTCTGAATTAAGTAATACCAGTGCATTTTTACCAAATTGATGGTGTTGGAGAATAGTCTATGGCGATAACGAAGCTCTGGAAGTTTTTGCAAAACATTCAGGAGTTGAACTGGACACAAGGCGTAGAGGTAACAAAGACTGGAGCCGAAGCTGCTAAAGCCGTGCTTGATTTGGCAAAAGCAATCAAAGACCAAAAACCCAATGTTCAAAATTTCAAACCATATCTAGAACAGATTTCGTCGCTATTAGATGTATTTAATTCTCCTCTCGGTCAAATTACCAAAGAAATAATTCCCTTTGCACCCATCGCCATTACCATCCTCAAGTTCATTGTTGATGCAACCCACAAAGAGCCAAGTTTAGAAAACTGCGTTTTACTAGTTAGTCAGGCTGCTTACATAGATAGCTTTCAGGACATTCTCAAACAAGATTCTGAACTACTCCAAAAAATTAATCTAAACCTTCCCGCTTCTCATGCTTTAGCCTTGCAGATTCAGAAATTAGGTGAGCAAGAATTCGATGCGCGGGAAGTGAAAAAAGCCATCCTCTATTTCCACGAATCTCAACTAGCAGAATCATTTAATCAGATTTTACACCAACGCTTACAAGAAGCCGGATTAACTGAGACAGAAGCAAAAACCTTCACTGAACGGGTGGCGCGTCACACCGATGAAAATATGCAAGACGCATTGGTAGAAGTTGGAGAGAAAACAGACAAACTTTGGAAATGGTACAGCGCCGGAGGAAAAAATAAGCTAGAAAAAAATCTGGATATTGAAGATTATTTGGAAAAGGTAATTCAACCAAAGCCAGAACAAAAAATTTTTGATGAAAGCGATATTACCTTTCGGGATTTGTATGTGCCGTTGCATGTCAAACAACTCGATGCCAAAGACGATGCAAATATTGAAGTGGAAGCGTGGGTTAAGGCAATACTGAATAACCCAGACCCAAAACAGAAACAAGTTTTGTTTATTCAGGGCGAAGCCGGACGGGGGAAAAGTGTCTTTTGTCGGATGTTTGCCGATTGGGTGCGGCGAGAATTGCATCCGACTTTTACCCCAATTTTGATTCGGTTGCGAGATTTGCGCGTACTAAAAGATAACTTAACTGATACTTTAGAAAACTATTTACAACACCTTGATTTTGTCACCAGTGATTCAGGCTGGCTGACCGATAAAAACACTCGCTTTTTATTTTTCTTAGATGGGTTTGACGAGTTGTTGCTCGAAGGACGAGCAAGTGGCGGCTTGAAGCAATTTTTAGAACAGGTGGAACAGTATCAAAAAGACCGCCTTTGTCATCATCAGTTTTTAGTTACCGGTCGTCCCCTAGCCTTGCAAGGAATTGAGCGCTTTCTTTCACAAACCAAAAGTTTGAAGCGCGTCGAACTTCAGCCAATGGATGACTCGCTTCGGCAAATATGGCTAGAAAAATGGTCAGTCGCGGCTCAAGTTAACAAGAGTGAGTTTGAGGAATTTTTGCAGGCTTGCCCTGATGAAGTCAAAGATAAACTAGCACGAGAACCTTTACTACTCTATTTACTGGCGCGGATGCACCGAGACAACCGTCTCAATGTCCAAATGTTTGCAGGTGCAGAGGGTATTAAGGCAAAAATCCGTATCTATGATGAATCAATCAAGTGGGTACTAGAAAAACAGCGTGAGAGTGAAAATCAGAATGATAACTCCCGCTTGACTGGATTCGAGAGCCAAGATTTGCGGCAATTTCTCACGGAAGCCGCGTTGTGTGTAGTGCAGTCGGGGAATGATTCTGCCAGAGTGACGATGTTAGAAGCACGGCTCAAAGACAGCAGCAACCCAACTGCAAAGTTAATTCAGGATGCCAGACAGGAAAATGCCTCCCAAAAAAATCAACAAGATAAGCTACTCAATAATTTGTTGACGGCATTTTATATTAAACCAGCTTCAGGCGATCAAGGCGGCTCCGTGGAATTTGTCCACAAGAGTTTTTGCGAGTTTTTATTCGCAGAACGGTTACTAGAAAGCTTTGTAGATTGGACAGTCAAGGTAAGTAAGCGTCAGCGCGAAGAAGACTTGGTTAGCACAATCGTAATGGATTGGCAGATTTACGATTTATTAGGTTATGGGAATTTAACCCCTGCGATCGCGGAATATTTAATGGGGTTGTTGACTGAGAGTTTAGAATTTCAAGACGTGGAACGCTTGTGTAGATTGTTTCAAAGATTGGAGCATTTCTACTTCCGTTGGTGCGATGGGGAATTTATTGATGCAGACGATGTAAACCTGCCTCAGATGAAGAAAAAACAATTGAGGGAGCAATTACCAGAGCGAGAAAATCACTTGGGATTGCGACAGGTGGATGTGTATACAGGGCTGAACGTGTTGGTTTTGCTTCTAGAGTTGCATCACTATGCCCAAAGAAAAGACAACCTCAAAGAGAAAATCAACTTTCACCCTTGCGGTAAACCTAATAGCGAACAATTTGACTCAAAACGCTTGCTCCGTATTATCCGCTATAGTGACTGTCTGGGTTTCTTGGCTTTTAGGGACAACTTAAGATTGTTTTTCAGGGATGCCAACCTCAGGGATGCTGACCTCAGGAATGCCGACCTCTGGGATGCCAACTTCGAGTGTGCCGACCTCAAGGGTGTTAACCTCTTTCATGGCGACTTCTGGAATACCAATTTCAGGGGTGCTGCCCTAAGTGATGCCGACCTCAAATATACCTACTTTGGCTATGCCAACCTCAGCCGTGCCAACCTCAGCCATGCCGACCTCAGGGATGCCAACTTCGAGTGTGCCGACCTCAGTAGTGCCAACCTCAGTAGTGCCAACCTTAGCAGTGCCGACCTCTGGGATGCCAACCTCAAGGCTGCCAATCTCGAAGCAGTTGTATGGAACAGTGAAACAAAATGGTTTAATGCTAAGAGGCTGCATGAAGCAGTGGGCGTATCTCCAGAGTTGACGAAACACCCAGCTTTTGCGGCTGCGGCTTCCTTAAGTCAGGGCATCAGTTGTGTGAGAGAAGGCAAAATTAAAGAAGCACAGGAAGCTTTCAAGCAAGCCCAAATATTTGACCCTAGTTTGATCAACTCTGCTGAATTTTGGAATAGGATTTGCTGGGTTGGCTGTTTATACGGTTATGCTAAGGCTGTTCTCCGCTTCGGAGAAAAAGCTGTCACCTTAAACCCCGACAATAAAATCTATCAAAACAATCGAGGACTGGCTAGAGTACTGACAGGCGACTTGGTTGGGGCATTAGAAGATTTTCAGGCTGCTGTAGACAGTGGCAGACTCGATCACTTAGACCATATAAAGCAGCGACGGCTACGCTGGATAGAAGCACTGAAGTCAGGAAATAATCCCCTCACGCCAGAGGAATTGGAGCAGTTGCGGCAGGTTGAGGGCTAGGCTAATTCGTAATTCGGGAGTTGCTGATTAAGAGTATGAATTTAATCTCACGCAAAGGCAAGGCAGCGCGGTCTTCTCCCTTGGCGCTAGCCTCTCCCTTTGGGAGAAGGGGAGACGCTAAAAGCGATAGCGTACCCCTACGCTTAAGCAAGCTACGCGCAGCGTCTCGTAGAGAAGCGGTAGCGAGTCATCGAGCGTCTGGGGGTTTCCACGCCACTCTCCACAACGGAGGGAACCTCCGCAAGGGGGTGGCTCCCCATGAGCGACTGCCGCGCAAAGACGCAAAGATGTTACTTAGCAATGCCTACGGTTAGCTTTGCTAACGCACATAATTAAACTATCCTCTCTATCCACTCACTTATGGCGATCGCAACTCAACCCCAACTAACTTTAGACGACTTCCTCAAATTGCCGGAAACTGAGCCAGCATCAGACTTTATCAACGTGGAAATTATTCAAAAACCTAAGCTTTGACAGCGAGTGGAATTATACGAGGGTGCTAATAAGAAAAATAATTCCTAGAACAAAAGTGACTTTTTCGAGTCTAGAAAAAAGCGTAGGCGAAGCCCGTTGAAGGCATCGCCCCACTTCAAGAGCGATCGTCTTTCAATTTCAACTAAAATTGTTAGACCAAAAGTGTTTGCAACAGCGGCTTATCTTCTGATAACTTACCTGTTCGCAACCATTCTGCCATTTCATCTGGTGCTTTGGCTTGGTTGAGATGTTCTCTAAGTTGAGAACCTTCAAGTATCTCTTTTTGCAACAGTTCTTCTGCGGTCTGCTCTAACAAATCGCGATTATGTTGCAGAATACTCAAAGCAATGTGGTGAGCATTATCCACTGTCAACTTGACTTCGCGGTCAATTTCTTCAGCCACCTTGGGACTGATAGCACGACGCGGGTTGGTGTAACCTTCGATAAACTGCTGTTGACTCTTCTCAAACGCCACAGGCCCAAGTTTATCGCTCATTCCATAGAGAGTAATAGCGCGTTCTGCCAAGTCAGTGGCTTTTTGAATATCGTCACTTGCACCAGTAGATACTTTGCCAAAAACGATCTCTTCAGCAGAACGTCCACCCAATAGAATAGCAATGCGTCCGCGAATTTCATCTTCCACCATCAAAAAGCGGTCTTCTTCTGGCATTTGAATTGTGTAACCCAAGGCTCCTACACCACGGGGGACAACTGAGATTTTTTCGACTTTCCCAGCACCGGGCATCAATGCACCGATAATCGCGTGACCAACTTCGTGATAAGCTACGGTCTTCTTCTCGGTTTCATTCAAGACGCGAGAGCGTTTTTCTAAGCCAGCAACCAGGCGCTCAATGGCTTCATTGAAATCTGCCATTGTCACAGCTTGGCGATTTTGCCTTGCTGCTAATAGTGCGGCTTCATTTACCAGGTTGGCTAAATCTGCCCCAGCAAAGCCAGGAGTCCGAATCGCGATAGTACCTAAGTTGACATCCTCAGCCAACTTGACATTTCTGGCATGAACTTTCAAAATTGCTTCACGACCGATTTTATCAGGGCGATCGACTACAACTTGGCGATCAAATCGACCGGGACGGCGTAAGGCGGGGTCGAGAACTTCGGGACGGTTAGTAGCGGCGATGATTATTACACCTGTATTGGCATCAAAGCCATCCATTTCTGTGAGCAACTGGTTGAGGGTTTGTTCTCGCTCATCGTTACCACCTACAAAACCACCAGCACCACCGCGAGATTTACCGAGTGCGTCTAACTCGTCGATAAAAACGATACAGGGAGCTTGTTGTTTGGCTTGTTCAAATAAGTCGCGGACTCTTGCAGCACCTACACCTACAAATAGCTCGATAAATTCTGAGCCAGAGATGCTGAAGAAGGGAACACCAGCTTCACCTGCGATCGCTTTTGCTAGCAGTGTCTTACCTGTTCCTGGAGGCCCTACCAACAGCGCACCTTTGGGTATTTTTGCACCCAAATTGGTGTATTTACCAGCATTTTTGAGAAAATCAACAATCTCTTCTAGTTCGGCTTTGGCTTCATCTACGCCAGCTACATCAGTAAATTTTACACCAGTGCTACCTTCAGAGTAAATCCGGGCTTTGCTTTTACCTACCGTTAGAGCAGCGGGGCCACCAGCTTGACGACTCATTAAAAAGCCCCAAATTCCAAAGAAAATTAACGGTGGAGCAACCCAGCTAAGTAAAGTAGCAATCCAGCCATTTTGATTTGGTGGTGGTGCAGCAAACTCAACATTATGTTCACGGAGAATTCTGGGTAAATCTAGATCAATGGCTACAGGCGTAGTAACGAATACCTGTTCGCTGGGTTTGCCATCTGGGGTTTGGCTATGAAGTGAATATTGAATGCGATCGCCACCCACAATTGCCCGATCTACTTGACCTGCTTCTACCTGAGCAATAAAGGTACTATAGGGAACTTGTGGCGATGGGGGGCCAAAAAAACTCGGAACGATAAAGTTAAGTAGTAACAGCAGGGTCAGTAAAATTAGGAAGCTGCCGCCAAACTGCCGCATCTTGGGCGGTTTCATCTGGCTTTTGTTATTAGTTTCAACAGGCATTTTGATGTACCCTCCAAATTTGAAGTTGTCCTTTGTTCTTACAAATGATCAAGGACAAATAACTAAGGTTTTATGGGAAACTATTAGAAACTAGGGAATGTAATATTTATTTTTCTAAGTATTGTGAAGCAACAAACTTAATAGTTGCTTAAATATTGATTGTGGCAGTTGTGGGTTGGAAAGGTTTGTATTGGTTAAACCTATTGTAAAAACTAGACAGTGCAGTCCGAATTAGTGTATACACTACAGAAAAATGTGTATTGCCGTACTTTTATAGAAAATAAAATGGATTTTATTCTGAAACTGCTTCTACTCTCAGCTTTGCTCTCACTATTGATTAAGTATGCAGCTCCGAGTTTAGCAATTCCGGCGACGGCGAGTAACGCACTAATTATAGTTTTATTGCCGCCTGTGATTGTGGCGATCGCTTTACTATGGCGATTCCAAGGACAGAAACAAAATTGACTCAAACTATCTAGACTGAAGTTGCTAAAATCGGCTAACCTAGCTGAATTGTCTGGAAATTGCATCTCGCCAATTATTGGGAGTTAGTCTGTGAACCTTGGTCAATGGATCGGTTTAATCGCCATAGTTCTTTCTTTATACATCTTGTGGCAAATTCGGGAAGTGCTTTTGCTGATGTTTGCCGCAGTTGTATTAGCCACAACCTTAAATCGTTTAGCAAAACGGTTCCAACGTTCAGGTATGACGCGCGGATTCGCCGTCTTGCTATCAGTGGCTATCTTTTTTGCTGGCGTCGCAGGTTTTTTCTGGCTAATTGTGCCACCTTTTGCACAGCAGTTCCAAGAACTAACGTATCGAGTCCCACAGGGGTTTGAGCGTTTTAATAATTGGCTAGACGCACTCAGAACTCGTATTCCTAACCAGTTAGTTCCCTACATCCCGGATATTAACAGCCTCATTCAACAAGCACAGCCCATTATAAATCGGGCGCTAGGAAACTCTTTTGCCTTTGTCTCTGGCTCATTGGAAGTCCTGCTTAAGGTTTTGCTAGTGTTGGTTTTAACCGGGATGATTTTAGCTGACCCCATAGCTTACCGAAAAGTATTTGTACGACTGTTTCCCTCGTTTTATCGGCGGCGGGTAGAAGGAATTTTAAATCAATGTGAAGTCTCTTTAGAAGGATGGATAACTGGCGCTTTCATTGCTATGAGTGTAGTGGCATTGATGAGCGTGGTTGGCTTATCTATTTTGGGTGTGAAGGCAGCACTCGCTTTAGGGATTTTAGCAGGATTTTTGAACTTGATTCCCAACTTGGGGCCGACGTTAAGTGTAGTACCAGCAATGGCGATCGCGCTGTTAGATAGTCCCTGGAAAGTTGTTGCTGTCTTGATTCTCTACTTAATTATTCAACAGGTTGAGAGCAATTTCATCACACCCATCGTTATGGCGCATCAAGTCTCATTGCTACCAGCAGTAACCTTAATTGCTCAGCTATTTTTCGTCACTTTCTTTGGCTTTTTAGGACTATTTCTAGCGCTCCCCCTGACTGTTGTAGCTAAAATTTGGGTGCAAGAAGTTTTGATTAAAGATGTTTTGGATCAATGGGGTAATAATCATCAAAAAGATACTGAGTTTATAATAGTTTCTGAATCTCCCACATCCGATGAATTTACCAAAGTTAATGACCCTTGGGAAGCGGAAAGTTCAGTTAGCGATGAGGAGTAGCATAGCTTTTGCTTGTCTTCTAGTTATATTGAGCTAATAGCCTTTAACAATGATTCAAAGAAAATTTGCAATTTTACAATTTATAAAGGCGATCGCGTCTTGGTTTTATGATCAGCGATGTCTGTCTTGAAAAGTTTTACGCTCCTGTTACCCGGACGCACAAGCTTTTTGCTACGACGGGTTAAGCCTACGCTCTTTTACAAAACTAACAAAGAGATAGCAGCAATATCATGACACGTCGCCATATTATTTTTGGTCTGGGTGCTGTTGCACTGTCCTTAATACTCAAACGTTTATATAATCCTGATAAACAAAAGCAAGCTCTAACACCTGTAGAGCAACCTCAACAATCTCTATTCCCGAACCAAGATTCAGCCTCACCCTCTACAACTGATGTTTCTGCTAGTTCTAAAGCAGCGATTTGGTCTGTTCTTCAGCAGGGAAGAGGCTATGTGGTACTCATGCGCCATGCTTTAGCGCCAGGAATTGGTGATCCGCCTGATTTCCGGCTCAATGATTGCTCTACGCAACGAAACCTCTCAGATGAAGGTAGAAAACAGGCAATACGAACTGGAAAAGCTTTTAAAAATAGGAATATTCAAGTTTCTAGAGTTTTATCGAGCCAGTGGTGTCGCTGCTTGGAGACGGCAAAACTGATGAATTTGGGTGCAGTTGAGCCTTTTCCACCCCTAAATTCTTTTTTTCTTGATCACACAACAGAATTTAAGCAAACAGCACAAGTGCGTCAGTTGATTTTGAATAACCGTAACACTCCGGGTGTAATTGTGATGATTACTCATGAAGTTAATATTAGAGCGATCGCTAGCGATATTTACCCCGAATCTGGAGAATCAGTTGTATTACGAGCTAATGGAAAAAACAAAATAGAAGTGGTTGGACAAATTAGAGCTATGTAAGTTTTGGAGATTCTAAACCTCAAACCGAGCCATAAAATTAAGAAGCAGTATCCAAGCGATCGCTTCACCTAACACTACTCAACTACAATATAGATAGATAGACTTTGTTGAGATTTGTATCGTTAGGGATTAGCTGTCATGGCTCCCGCTGTTTTAATTCAAAATCTGCAAAAGCATTACGGTACTGTAGTCGCCGTCAAAGATGTCTCCTTTCAGGTAGAACCAGGAGAAATCTTTGGTTTACTCGGCCCCAACGGTGCTGGCAAAACCACAACTCTGCGTGCTTTGTGTACTCTCACCACACCGGATGCTGGCAAAATCGAAGTATCTGGTATCTCTGTTTTAGATAATCCCAAACTGGCAAGACAACGACTAGGTTACGTGGCTCAGGAAGTCGCTTTAGATAAGGTGTTGACTGGAAAAGAACTGCTGCAATTGCAAGCAGCACTTTATCACCTCCCAGGCGCAGTAGCCAAGCAGCGGATTGACACGGTATTGAATTTACTCGGTTTGCAAGAATACGCCAATAAAAAGACAGGAACATACTCTGGCGGTTTACGCAAGCGTCTTGATTTGGCAGCCGGATTGCTCCATGCACCAGATGTTTTGGTGCTGGATGAGCCAACGGTGGGGCTTGACATAGAAAGCCGTTTTGTAGTATGGGATTTCTTGCGGAAGTTACGCGCTTCTGGAACAACAGTACTGATTACCAGCCATTATTTAGAAGAAATTGACGCCCTAGCCGATCGCGTAGCAATTATTGACCGTGGCGTTGTAATTGCAGCTGGTACACCCTCACAATTGAAAGATCAAGTAGGTGGCGATCGCATCACTTTGCGAATCCGCGAGTTTTCTCCCATTGAAGAAGCGGAAAAAGCCAAAAACCTCCTGCAACCTTTGCTATTTGTCCAAGAGGTGATTATCAACAGTGCTCAAGGTAATTCCCTTAACTTGGTAGTAACACCCCAAAATGATGTTCTCATTAGCATACAGCAAGCATTAAATGCTGCTGGCTTGCCCATTTTTGGCATTGCTCAATCTCGTCCTAGTCTCGATGATGTTTACCTCGCTGCTACGGGACGCACGCTCATGGATGCGGAACTAGCAGCAGTTGCGACTCGCGATCCTAAAGCTGAGAAAAAGCAAAATATGAGATAGGAACTGGGGGTTGGCGACTGGGGATTGGGTAATTACCACGCAATCCCTATTACCTAATCCAAAATCTGTCTTGGAAAGTTCTGATCTAAGGAAGCCTTAGCTCAGACTTTCCGCAAAATTCAAAATCTAAAATTGCTATGAGTGTTACTCCTAAATCTGATATCAATTGGCAGCCAATAGCATCGTCCCAAGCGGATGCTAATGCTCCTCACAATTTTTTTGGTGAATTAGTCCAAGAGACGCTGGCTTTAACTCGTCGCTTGTTTATTCAGTTACAACGCCGTCCCTCATCCTTGGTTGCTGGAATTATTCAGCCAGTGATGTGGTTGGTGCTATTTGGTGCTTTGTTCCAAAATGCTCCCAAGGGTATATTTGGTAATACGACAAATTACGGTCAGTTTTTAGCCGCTGGCATAATTGTTTTTACGGCATTTGCTGGAGCACTGAATGCTGGATTGCCCGTAATGTTTGACCGAGAGTTTGGCTTTTTGAATCGTTTGCTGGTGGCTCCTCTCGCATCACGGTTTTCAATTGTGTTTGCTTCGGCAATCTTTATTATTAGCCAAAGTTTGTTGCAAGCAGCCGTGATTGTAGCAGCAGCAGCGTTTTTAGGGGCTGGGCTACCGGATGCAGCGGGTTTAGGTGCGATCGCCCTAATTGTTTTCCTCCTCGCTTTAGGCGTAACAGCCATTTCTCTCGGCTTAGCTTTTGCCTTACCCGGTCACATTGAACTAATCGCGGTGATTTTTGTCTCTACTCTACCGCTGCTATTCGCTAGTACTGCTTTAGCTCCTTTATCCTTCATGCCTAAGTGGTTACAGATTGTAGCTACTCTTAATCCCCTCAGTTATGCCATTGAACCAATTCGCTATCTCTATCTCCACAGCAATTGGGGATTAGGTAGTGTTGTAATGCAGGCTCCTTGGGGTAATGTTACATTTGGCGGAGCATTACTGATTTTGCTCGGCTTTGCCCTTGTCGCCTTGCTGAGCATTCAACCCCAACTACGGCGGACTCTTGCTTAAGATGGAAGCATGATTGCGTTAAAGCGTTTTTAGGGACATAACTTCATGAAAAAACCATTTTTTTTAATGACCAAACTCGTTGTAGCAACCGTAGCAGGAATTGGTGCTTCCTTGCTCACCGCTCAACCCAGCTTGGCTCAAATCAACCAGGTGGATTCCTTTCCCGGCGGCGGTAATTCAGATCAAAATACTGATCCTTTTTCCCGGAACTCAGGTGATTTCAATATGTTTGACCTGATTCATCGGGCAAATTTTGGGGCTATCAACTGGAATTCTGAACAACAGAACCAAGAATTAGACTCAGCAGCAGTAGAGTTTAAAAAAAGGCAACAACAACGAATTCAAGGTCAGCAGCAGCCTACCCCAAATTCGCCAACAATTACATTGCCATCAGCTACACCACCAGCAATTACACAGCCTTCTGGCAATTAAATTTAAACTAAAAACCCCGACCCCTCTGGGAGGTTGGGGTTGAAGTTAGGCTGACGAAAAAGAATATCTAATTATCAGGTAAAAACCTACAGCCCAAGTGTAGTTAAAACATCTTTAGCATGGGTGCTTGTGTTGACACTGGCATCAACATGGATAATTTTGCCGTTGGGATCGATTACGTAGGTGACGCGCTTAGCATAACCGCCGCCATCTACATCAAAAGCTTTGATGAGGGATTTGTCGGTGTCTGCCAGTAGGGGAAAGTTCAAATTATATTTTGCTGTGAATGCCTGATGAGCGGCTTCATCATCTGCGCTGACTCCCAGCACTACAACATCTTTACCTTGATATTCAGACTGGGCGTCCCGAAAACTACAGGCTTGTTTGGTGCAACCTGGCGTGTCATCTTTAGGGTAAAAATACAAAACGACCGTCTTTCCGGCAAAATCAGATAATGAGACTGTGTTGCCGTTAGTGTCTTTAGTGGTAAATGCAGGTGCATCCGTACCAACTGCTAGAGGCATAATTAACTTTTCCTGTTTCAGATTGTTGATGCACCTGAAATTTTACAATAATTTACATGATTAAATATAATTACTGTAAAACAGCATAACTATTTTCAGAAAAACAAGTTTTCTGAAATGAGGTAGCTAAAACAATAACAAACATATTCTTAAATCAATACTCAATTAAGGATTGGTAATTAAGAATTAGGTAAACTCTTTCCCAGCCCCAGTCCCCCCAGTCCCCAATCCCAAGTTCCCAATGCCTGCTGTTGATTCCCAAAACTCAAAAATTTTCGTCTATCCTCGTAGCACAGTACAAAGAGCCGAGCGATCGCTAGTATGTTCACCCTTCAATCTACATTTATTTGAAGTGATGGGACACCAAAGCGTGTCATTGAATGCGATCGCCTTGGAAAATGGTATCAAACAGGGCTACACTAAACGCCCTTTATCAGAATTAGCGTGTGATAACGCCTTGGGATGGTTAATCCAAGTAGGGGTACTGCGGCGAGAAGTTGATGGGCAGGGGATTACAGACAGTTTTCGCCTCACTCCCCTAGGTCGCCAGCTGGTAGAACAATATCAAGGAAAAAATTGGCGTACTCCTTCTTGGAGCGATCGCTTATACAATGCTGTAATTCGTTGGTTTAGACTACCCTTATAGAATTGATAAAGTGAAGGTTAGGATAAGGGAGTAAAAGGGAACAATATATACGGAAACGTCAACCCCCTTCATGAAATCTTTACTGTTAACCATGATTCGTGAGGTGTGGAGGGTTACAGAAGAAAGATGAGGTAACAAGGGGCTAAAAGCCTCGAATTTTGCCTCTGCTAGCTTTTTAACTTTGGCGAGCGGATTGCCATATTACCGTTCACCCCTTTTATTTCAACGCTTAGCTTGAAAAACTGATACTGACTGACCTATGAAATCAATTATGGTGGTGGGGACAACATCCCATGCAGGGAAATCACTCTTAACTACAGCTATTTGTCGCATTCTGTCGCGGCGTGGCTGGCGAGTGGCTCCCTTTAAAGGTCAAAATATGGCTTTAAATGCTTATGTTACTGCCAGTGGCGGAGAAATTGGCTACGCCCAAGCGGTGCAGGCTTGGGCGGCTGGAGTCGTCCCTTGGGTAGAAATGAACCCAATTTTACTCAAACCCCAAGGGGACATGACTTCTCAAGTAATAATTAAAGGCAGGTCTGTAGGCAAAGTCAGTGCAGCCGATTATTACGAGCAATATTTTGAACTAGGTTGGCGCACAATTGAAGAATCGCTACAGCATTTAGGAACAGAATTTGATTTACTCGTTTGTGAAGGTGCAGGTAGTCCAGCAGAGATTAACCTCAAACACCGCGACTTAACTAATATGCGGGTGGCAAAACATTTAAATGCGCCAACCATGCTAGTGGTTGATATTGATCGGGGTGGTGCTTTTGCCCACGTAGTAGGAACCTTAGAATTACTGGAACCAGAAGAACGCGCTCTAATTCAGGGTGTGGTAATTAACAAGTTCCGCGGACAGCGATCGCTCTTAGAACCAGGGATAAAATGGTTAGAAGAACGCACAGGTATCCCCGTTGTTGGTGTCATACCCTACCTAGAACAGGTATTTCCGGCGGAAGACTCTCTCGACTTGTTAGAACGCCAATCGAGTAAAGTCCAAACTGACCTCAACATCGCCGTCATCCGCTTACCGAGAATTGCCAACTTTACCGACTTTGACCCACTGGAATCAGAACCCACAGTTTCCGTGAAATATCTTAGTCCTAAGCAAGATTTGGGACACCCGGATGCTGTGATCATTCCCGGAACAAAAACCACAATTGCTGATTTGTTATTACTGCAAAGAAGCGGTATGGCAGAAGCGATCCAACACTATGCTGCTTCTGGTGGTACAGTTTTGGGTATTTGTGGAGGCTTCCAAATGCTGGGTCAAATCATCGCTGATCCAGAAGGGATAGAGGGACAAGCTGGGAGATTCCAAGCGTTAAATCTATTACCAATCAGAACCGTAATTACCGGACAAAAAATAGCCCGTCAGCGCCAAGTTAGCTCGAATTATCCTCAGCAGGGCTTGCCAGTAACCGGATTTGAAATCCATCAAGGGCGATCGCGCATAGAACAGCAAGCAGATACCCAAGCCTTCCAACCCTTATTTGATGATGTTAATTTAGGATTAGTGGATAGTTGTCAATCAGTTTGGGGTACTTATCTCCACGGGCTTTTTGACAATGGCCCTTGGCGACGTGCTTGGTTAAATCGTCTCCGCCAACAGCGGGGTTTGAAATCTTTGCCTACGGGTGTTGCTAACTATCGGGAACAGCGAGAGCACATTTTGGATTCTCTAGCGACTGAAGTTGAAACCCATTTGGATTTAACTCCGTTTTTGTCTTAGCTAGGCTGGTATTTAATGATTGTTCGCGTCCGTTTTTTACCAGATAATGTCACAGTAGATGCCGAAGTGGGAGAAGCCCTATTAGATGTAGCAGATCGGGCTGGGGTGTTTATTCCCACTGGCTGTCTTATGGGGTCGTGTCACGCTTGCACCGTGGAATTAGAGAATGGAGATATCATCCGCGCTTGTATCACGGCAGTACCAGCAGGGCGTGAGGAATTGACAATTAATCTGTTTAGCGATCCAACTTGGTAGTTTGTCAATCCTGAGAAAACTACAAGGTTAAATTTTTGAAAGTTGTGAATGAAAGTTTTGAAAGTGGCGATCGCACCTTTTATCATCTAAACAATTAATGCCCAAGAAAATCTGGGAACTGAAGCAAATCCTCTGCCAAGCGGGCTTTACAGAAATCCCAGGTAAAGGAAATCATACTAACTGGGTGCATTACTTATATGCTGGAAAAATTACAATTTCAGGTAAAGATGGAGCAGATGCTAAACGCTACCAAGAAAAGGAAGTGAAACGGGCAATTGAGGAAGTAGAAGGGAAGAAACAAGATGAGTAATCTCAAGTACCAAATGGTTATTCAGTGGTCAGAGGAAGATAATTGCTTCTTGGTGGGATTCCCCGATTTTCCAGGACAACGCTGGCGGACTCATGGAAATACTTACGAAACAGCTGTAGAAAATGGAATTGAAGCTTTAGAGTCTCTAATTATTGCCTATGAAGCTATGGGTGATCCACTTCCAGAACCAACAGTTTGTACTGTTGCGTAGTTTCGGATTCAAATACTAAGTATTTTTTCAATAGTGTATCTGATGAGAAACCATTACAGTTTTTTGAGCAGTTTTGTCAAGACGTAGATATCCCTACCGTTGTTAGTTGGATTTCGCCTTTAAAGCGTATTCTTTAAACCTTTCTAAATCAGCTTGAATTGTCGATTCTACTACCCGTCCCAAAAATAAGTTATCCATGATTTTGCCAATAATACCGGGGATTGCATAGGAAACGGTCATTTTGACAATACTATTATTGTGGCGATCATAGAAGCGAATCGCTCCCTGATTGGGCAAGCCATCAACAGATTCCCATTGAATAATTTGGTTGGGGATAACTTTAAGAATACGAGATTTCCAGTTAAATTCTAGACCTCCAGTACTAAGCTTCCAAAGAGATATCTCTGGATCGTCTGGCGAAATCTTCACTGAATCAATCCACTTCATCCAACGGGGCATTTGCTCCAAATCAGACCACAAGCCCCATACTAGGTCTATGGGAGCTTCTACTTCCACTTGCACACTATGCTCTAACCAATCTGACATTCTTTATTTTTCCTCTTTGGCCTTCTTGGCGTCTAACGCAACGCATATTAACTCTTCACACTTTCCAAAATTGCTCTTGCTGCACGCCTTCCAGAAATCGTCGCTCCTTCCATGCTGTCGATGTAGTCTTGTTGCGTATAACTCCCTGCTAAGAAGAAGTTATTCACTGGTGTCTTTTGGTTAGGGCGGTATACATCCATTCCTGGCGCTTCCCGATAGAGAGACTGAGCTAGTTTTACCACACTATACCAAGTCATATTTAGCTCTCGTGACGAGGGGAAAAGTTCATGCACTTGCTTGAGGACATGCTGGGCGATCGCTTCATTACTTTGTTTAATAAAAGGATCCCCCGGTGTCAGCACTAGCTGCAATAACGACCCCTGTTCTTGGCGATAATAATCAGCAGGACTAGTCAAAGCCAGGTCGGCAAAACAAGAAAAGTCAGCATCGGCTGTATACAGCAAATTATCTATCCCAGCTGCCTGATTTAGTTGTTTACGCTGCTCTCCATCGTACAGTTCCGTCACCCAACCATCGAATCTTAACTGCACTGTTGCTACAGGCACAGCATCTAGTTTGTAAATATTGTCAAATTCTGACCACTTACGCCACTCCTGGGGTAGAACGCGCTGAATCCCTGGCAGGTCACAAGCACAGACATAGGCATCAGCAGTTATAGTTTCTACTGTGTCACCTTCGGCAACTACTATGCCCGTGACATGAGTTTGTTCCCCTGTCCCAGTAAACTGAATTTCCCGCACTTGTCGGCGTGTGTAAACTTTAGTCCCTCTGACTTCTAGATATTCCAGGATGGGCTTATGTAAGTACTCATAGGGAGAACCTTCCAGCATTCGCAGTACAGATGCTTCAGTTCTGACTGCAAACAACTGGAATATTGTTAACATACAACGGGCAGAAATATTGTTGCAATCAATAAATCCCAAAGCGTAAGCAATGGGATTCCACATACGTTTAATACTACCCTCACTACCGCCATGACTACGGAACCAGTCAGCAAAGCTGATTTTATCTAGTTTGCGGATGGTTTTCATCGCCCCGTCAAAGTCCACTAAGCCACGAACTATCGGACTAGTACCCAAAGCGATCGCATTTTGCAATTTATCTTGCAATGAGAGTTGAGAAGTGGTGAAAAATGCTTTTAACCCATTAAAAGGCGCACCCGTCAGGAAACGAAAATCTAAAGCACCAGTGCGTCCCCCTTTGTTGATAAAAGTGTGGCGATGCTCTTTGAGGCGTAAGTTTTTTATTGCCCCCACTTTCTTCATCAAGTCAAACAGCTGGTAATAGCAGCCAAAAAATACATGCAACCCCATTTCAACATGGTTGCCATCTCCATCAATCCAACTGCCGGCTTTACCACCAACAAACGGACGAGACTCAAAAATCTGTACTTCACAGCCAGCATCAGCTAAATCTACTGCGGTCGCTAGTCCAGCCAGTCCCGCACCTATGATTGCAACGCGCATTCCGTCGTTCCTTTTCAGCTTCTTTACAGATTGTAACTGGGTTGGTGTCGGAATTTGCTATTCATATCAACTCCACTAGCGTATTAAGCCATGGTAATTTCGCTACTAAAACCCTTTAACGGCTCCTTGTCGTTCTAGCAATTGACCAGACGCGATGTTTCTCGCGTCTGTATCAGTCAGACTAACTCTTGTCTATAAAGACGGACTCAAAACAGATGTTATGGCTATTTTTTTTGGAGGAAAGCAGTGATTTGGTACACCCTGAAAACACCTTCCTACTTACTTGCATCTTTGCTGTCATCGGAGACAGGCAAACTTCTAATCAATTCACGAATAACATCAGTTGCGGGTCTACCTGTTTGTTGGCAATATTTTTCCAGTTTTTCCGCTTCCTGTGTTGCCAGATTGACAGTTATACGTTTTACAGCCCATTTTTTATTTGTCATTATCATGCTATTTGATGTATGTTAAGGTCATCAGAAGAGGTCTAACTAAAGAGGAAAACGATTAGATTATCAGAGTTTGTCTCAGGAAACAAGTAATAGTAAGTAATAGTATTAATATTAAAGTTGTTCCGTTTGTCAAAGTATTCATCATTTCCTAATTTAAAAACTACAGTTTATTTGTTATTTTTGTCACAAGAGAAAGAGCACATACTTGCTCTTGAAGATAATAACCCTAGTAATAAGATGAGTAAAGCCTGACAACTAAATTTTATAAGTTAATTTGAGATACATACTATTAACTCAATCAATATTTCCAAAATTATTCTTCATCAAAAGCATTTGACCTTCTCTCTCGCTCAAGTTGGACAAAAACCACTGGAGAGAACATCTGCTAAAAAATCTGAAAATATAGCTTTAGAATCATTCTCATGTTTAACTGTTAACTCCCAGGTTGCAATGGTATACGTAGATAGTCATCAATCATTTAAAAGTAGCCAAATAAGCGATCGCTCTAGAGCTAAAGTGATTGATGTCGGTGTCTGACCAGCGATATCAACTACAGGTCAGGGCTGGTGTACTATTTTCTCATTACCAATGCATTTGCACAAATAATATTTTATTCCAGACTTGTGCTCTAATTCCCCGTAAAGATACTTTTAATTTTTAGACTATTCTCTCTCCTCCCCCTAAGGATACAATTTCTTTTAAGCCCAACGAATCGTTTGTTTATTTTGCAAATTTCTGGTTGAAAACTTGCTCTGCTCAGACTTATTATCGGATTCGTTGATTTAGAACTTTGTAAATATTTTATAGCCCATTACTGTGCTAAATATTCGACATTGCTCTAACTTTTTATGCCTAAAATTGACTTAAAATTACTGCCGATCATCTTTTGATATGCAATTTATATTTATTGGCAAAGCTACCTATAAAAAGTACTACACACCTCAATGTTTTCGGGAGTGTGTTCATTATAGCTATTATTTAAGTGCTTTAAATAATCTTCATTAAAAGGCTAGATTTTATTGTTTATCCTCCTTTATAAAGTAATTACAAAGAAAGAGATATTCACTTCAACTTCTGCTTAACAATATTGATATATAACAAGATGCTGATATCAAAAATTTATTAAACAAAAGATTTAAATATCTAATTGCATCAGCTAAAGTTAAACAAACTGACCTTTGGAGAAATATTTTAAGTATTCCGGTGTTTATTTATACTAATAAAACAAGGTAGAAGTTGGTGTAAAAATATGGGAACACAGGTACTTCATGAAATTAAGATAAAGTCAACTAAAATATGGAATAAGAAGTATCAAAGCGAGCGGATATTGCTCAAAATACCCAGCTAGTTGCAATCTGATATGATGACTCCGACTATGCGAGCTTACGGTATAAATTTATCTCGAATTTTAGATAAATACTTACTAAAATGCCTGAAGATTATCTAGGAACATTTCTTCAGGCGTTTACAAAAAACCACAAACTGCGATTTATCTAAATTATAAGTTGATATCGTGTAGACAATTATTCAAATTGAAGTTGGGGCATAAGTTGGAGAGTGCCGACACCTAAATCTTTGGGTGAAAGCGATCGCGCTTCAAACAAGGCCATCATATCTTTCAACTGGGGATTACCACGAGAAGCTCCCGTTAGCCCCTTAGCAATGATTAAGCCACAGTATCCCTTAGTATTTTTACACCGCTGATTCCACTTTTTCCGAGCTTCTACATGAGTTGGATCGTCATCTAAAAATTCACCGAACAAGAACAATTCGTCATTTTGAGTTTGTAATAAACCTAGGTCGTAACGATTATGATCAAAGGGATCAGCACCGGGATTAAAGCAAATTGCTTTCAGCCCACCAGCTGCCTCAAGATTTTCAATTACAGTTTTAGCCTTAGGCCGGGAAGTCTGAATTAAAATCACGGGTAAGCCGTCACCCACTTGTTTAATTTCACCAACTTTATGGTAATTTACTCCCTTATATAAATGCTCCAACATCTCCCATGACACCACACCCAAACTGAGGAATGAATCTTCTGGTATCAAGTCATCTCGTAATGAGCGGAATGTTGGCGAGTCAGAATCATCAATTTCCTGAGCTTCGACACCAAAGCCAGCCATTTCCTCTAATTCTGCTGCCATTTGCGGCATGGTAGAGACAGTAATAGAGACTGATTTAGTTGATTCTGTTGACTGCGGGATAGAAATGCGATAGCGACGGCTAAGGGTGGGGAAGGTATCTCCACGAAGCTGACGACGATGATCGCGAATAAAGCGGCTAAGGCTTTCTAAAGCAACTAAAACTACAAGTGCTTCTTCGTCATACAAAACAGATCGTAGTCCTTCTAAGGGATGGATATTGCCGAAGGTAGGGTCAATTTCTGATAATGGCAAATCTGCTAAATCATCAATTTCATCTTCATCTTCGTCATTATCGTCGGACTGCTCAAAAGTCAGAAACAAGCAATCTTGCTTAAGAAAAGCTTCTTCTAAACGCTGGGTTGATTCGTCATCTCTTAAAACTGCTGCGCGAAAACGCTTTAGCGAATCTTCGGAGCGATAAAACAAAATGCCATATTCCATCCCCAGCATTCCCATCACTGAGGCGTAGAGTGTACCAACATCCCACTTATTGATCTCGATTGACAAGATTTGCTGTTCTTCTAAGAATTCCCAAGGAGCTGCTTGCCAAATTGCAAAAGCCTGATCTCGCAAGGTTTGTGCATACTGTGGAGGCAAATCGGGGATTTGGCTATCGAGGATATCCGAAAACCCACGAAATAGTTCATCAATCAAAGGTAATTCGGGTGCGTAGTCAATGGCGATATCCAAATCTTGGAGTACCCCGCGCAGGTAAAATTGGATCTCGCGGTCTCGCACGACAATTCTTTGGGGTCTAGCGGGTTTGGCTGGACTGTGGGGATGCTCCATTGCTCGCATTAAAGTGCGAACAATTGCTTCTGGGCCAATGTCTGGAGCTATTACGTCCATTCCTCGGACAATACCTTGCGAGCCATCCACCCAAAGAATGCATTCGCCATTTGCCTCCGAGTCTCTCGGTTGGGTTGGTGATGATGATAACGGACGGCGATCGCCCTCCCACACAGAAGGAATTTGAGTTAGTTTCTTCAACCGACGACTGGTAGAGCGATTAAAACTTGTCATAGAGTAAGTTAATCAAAAGAAGCAATATGTTCGTAAACTTGGGGAAATGGCTAGCCTCGGATGAAATTCCCCTGGCTGCTCCTGAAGTGTGGTTGCTGCTCAGGTTGCTGCAAGGCTGTGAACTCCGAAAATACCGAATCTCTCAATTCTAGAATAAAAATCTTTGGCTGCTTTTGACGGAGTGTTTACAATTTGGTATCTAGCGCTGTCAATACCGCTAGAATGAATACAAAAACACCAAAAGCAATCCAGAGGCAATAAAAAGCCTACAAAGGTTACTGATTAGACTACTTAAGGAGTTTAAAAAGCAGATGATACAAGCAACTCAGCCTCAACAACGCGGAATTCAGTTGAGCGAAGCAGCATTGCGCCAGGTAAAGTCACTCCAAGACAGGCAAGGTAAAGACCTCTGCTTACGCGTAGGAGTACGTCAAGGTGGCTGCTCTGGGATGTCTTACATGATGGACTTTGAAGACGCCAGCAGGATCACCCCTCAGGATGAAGTTTTTGACTATGAGGGTTTCAGAATTGTTTGCGATCGCAAAAGTTTATTATATCTCTATGGCTTGATGCTTGATTATAACGATGCCATGATTGGAGGCGGCTTTCAATTTACTAACCCCAATGCCAACCAAACTTGCGGTTGCGGTAAGTCGTTTGGTGTGTAATATTGTCATTTGTCCTTTGTCATCTCTTACAAAGTTGAGGCAGTCCGTTGGCGGGGTTCCCCCGCTTAGAGGAACTACCGTCTGAGCGCCGACTTCCGGCGATCAGACTTTGCCCTTTGTTGTTCGTATTTGGCTCATGACCAAGGACTAATAACTAATGACTAATTTATTATGACTCAAACAGTTGAATCCTTGTTTGATACAGGTTTGGAACGTTATAAAGCTGGAGAAGCAGCAGAATCTTTAATTCCTGTGTTTAAGGAAGTGTGCGATCGCGCTCCTAAAACAAGTTCGGCTTGGATTTGTTTGGCGTGGTTATATCTACTCGATAATAAACCCAGCTTGGCTCACAAAGCTGCACAAAAAGCAGTAAAGTTAAATCCACAAGACCCACAAGCCAGAGTTAATCTCGCTTTAGCAATGCTGGAAACAGGACAAAAAGGATTGCGGGAACATATTGATTTTGCACAACAATTAATTTTTGTCAACCCAGAATGGCAGGATGAAATCAAAAACAGTATTGAAGATGGTTTAAGTAGAAAACCAGATTGGCAGAGTTTGGCAAAAGTCAAAAAGTGGCTATTTGAAGAATAATAGGGAATAGAGAATAGGGAATTGGAAGTACATTCCATTCTCTATTTTTTATTGTCCATTGTAATTTTTTATGCAAGTTGAAAATGAAAGATAAATTGTTAAACTGGCTAAATCTGGTTTTAGTTGCAGATGTTTTTCTAGTTTTGTTTGGCTTTGGTTGGTTAGCGATCGCAGCAATTGGTAATGCGGTTGGAGTCAACCTGGGTCTGGATTTATGGCACAAACTCTGGCAACCTGTATTTAACCCAGCTATTGGTATCCTGATGGGTGGTGCTATTCTCAGCGGTATTATCAGTTGGGTTTCAAGAAAATTTCTCTCTAGTCAATAGTCAACAGTTAACAACTCTTAGACTGTTGACTGTAAACTATACAGGCTATTTAAGAATTTCTGACAGCGCAGGTTGTAAATTAGGATACTGGTATTTAAATCCACTGTTTAGAGTGCGTTTGGGCAAGACTTTTTGACCTTCTAAAACCACTATTGCTCCGTCTCCCAAAAGTGCCTCAATAGCAAAGCTTGGGACGGGCAACCAAGAAGGACGATTAATCACTTGCCCCAAAGTTTGGCTTAAATCTGTCATCCGAACAGGGTTAGGAGCAGTAGCATTATATACGCCTTCCATTTCTGGTTTAGTTAAAGCTTGCAGAATTAAGCTAACTATATCGTCTATGTGAATCCATGAGAACCATTGCTGACCACTGCCAATAGGGCCACCAGCAAAAAGTTTGAAAGGCGTAATCATTTTGCCCAAAGCACCACCATTTCCTAGGACAATACCAAAACGTAGAATTACGAGGCGCACACCAGCCTCTTTTACTTTTTGCGCTTCTGCTTCCCAAGCTTGGCAGACTTGGGCGAGAAAATCGTTACCAGAAGGACTGGTTTCCTCAAAGGTTGCGGTTTCACTAGTGCCGTAGTAGCCAATAGCCGAAGCATTGACTAACACACTGGGAAGGCAGCGCGTTGCGGGGGTTCCCTCCGTTGTAGCGACTGCCGTCTTAGGATTGGTATTATTGACTATTGCTTCTACTACTTTTTGTGTACCTAGTTTCCGGCTATTGAGGATTGCTTGTTTGCGTTCCGGTGTCCAGCGTCCTTCTCCGATGGGTTCTCCTGCCAGATTCACTACACCATCACAACCAGCGATCGCGCTTTGCCAAGTACCAGATGCAGTTGGTGTATAGGCAACAATTTCTAAATTAGGAAATGCATCAGATGGAAAAACTTTGTGGGCGAAGGCAGTGTTCCGAGTCAACACAAGTATTTGATGACCTTCACCGTGTAGTCGTTGTACTAAACGACTCCCAACAAATCCTGTTGCTCCAGTAATTGCTACTTTCATAATGCACCTCCGCCCAAACCACTATTTTACTAGCTATTAGCTATGTCGCGTTAGTTGTTAGTGTTAAATCTACGATGCTAGGTTCTAGCTAGTCAGGGTAAAAACTGACAAAATGAAGTAGTTAATTATATCTATCTTCTTTTTCATGAACTATTATAGGATGGACGGAGTGTTGCATGGTGTGGGGCTATTATGGCTCGCTATACTTGTTCATTTATTGTTTCTGTTCCAGTTAACCATCTCCAGCCGTTACTTGTAGAACTTTTACAGGACTGTGAGTTTGATATTCAATACTACACGGGCGATTACATCATGGCTCGTGAGTTTCCTGGTAGCGTTTCCTTTTCCAAGTTAGTCAAAGTGGAAGTACTGGTTGATAAATCAACAGCTACCGAAACCGAAACCCGGATGAGTATTGTGATTAAAAATGAGGAATTGCCACTCCAACTGGATAATCACTGCCGACAAATGTTTGAATTCATCAAGCAGGCGATTGAAAATAGCCGCCATTGGCATTTGATTGAAAGTCTTGCAGGATAGTGATAATAACTATTAGTGCTTATGGTAAAGGCGATCGCTGCGGCTAGTTTTAGACAAAGTTAGCCGCAGCGATCGCCTAAGCTCAGCATAAAACAATTTAAGTGCGTTGTCAGTCCTCTATATCCTCGGTCATACCGGGGTTTATTAATGTAATGTCATATTCACTAGAATCAGTTTGCCCCGAACGCTGAGTATTTTTTAGCAAGTAATAAATAGCACGTACTTGGGGGCCAAAAACGATTTCGTCTTCATTTTTGAGATCGTGGGCTGGCATCTTGCGCCCATTAATCATCAAACCGTTAGAACTAGGCTTCCCTTTAGCATCGCCATCTACAATTCGGTAATAATAGCTGCTAGGACTATTATGCTCTCTTGGTAATCTCACTAATGTAGCATGGCGGCGGGAGACAAACTGCGACATCAAACGGATGTTGCACTCGCGGTCTCTACCTATAGAATAGACGGGTTGCTCCAGAGAAAATTCTTTGCGACCTTGATCATCTTCAATAATCAGTAGATGGTTTTCATTGGTTTGTGCTGCCATTGACAAATCGTTGCTAAAATCGGTTGAACTGTGATTAATCAAGATTTGTTTAGTATAGTTTCCTGCCATTCTCGCGCACTATAGTCTGTGGTACTAATCTAAATAAGCCTTGAAATTGCATATTACCTTGAAAGAGTAGAACATAATTGTTCTACTCCAGTGGCTACAATATCTCTGGGAGGAGTCTCAACAGGTTTTGTGAGATGCTTAACACCTAACGGGCGACTCAGTTTGACCTGTAGATAGAAATAACTAGAAATTTGTGGGAATCTTACCTCCAAGAGAGTGTTTTACGAATGACGCGCTAAAAGCCGCAACAACACTGAATTAGTGACGACGCTAACAGAGCTAAAAGCCATTAACGCAGCGGCGCCAGATGGGCTAAGGACAAAACCCAGACTAGGCAACAAAACACCTGCTGCTAGAGGAATGCCAATTGTATTATATGCAAAAGCCCAGAATAAATTTTGGCGAATTTTATTGAAAGTGGCACGACTTAACTGAATTGATTCGACCACATCGGTTAGACAATCCCGCATCAAGACAATTTCAGCAGTCTCTATTGCCACATCCGTCCCTGAGTGCAAAGCAATTCCTACATCTGCTTGAGATAAAGCTGGAGCATCATTGCTACCATCCCCTACCATTGCGACTACTGAGTGCTGTGTCAGGAGTGCTGTTAGCGTAGCGGGGCTTAGCCCGTGAGGAGTTCCCCATTTTCCTTCTCTTTGTAGAGATTCAATTGCGGCGGCTTTTTTAGCTGGGGGGACACCTGCGATTACATCAGCGCTATCTATCCCCAGTTGTTTGGCAATGGCACTTGCTGCTTCTAATCTATCGCCACTAAGCAGCATTACCCGTAAATTCATCTGGCGTAACTTGTCTACGGTGGCTTGGGCATCTGGTCTGAGGGTATCACGAACAGCAATTAGTCCCGCTAAAGTTCCTCCAACTGCCACAAAAACGACTGTTTTACCATCTGCTGCTAGCTGCTGTGCCACTTGTTGTGCAGTTTCGCTAATAGCAATTCCGTGCCAACTTAACCAGTCCCAGTTTCCTAAGAGCACGCATATATCCTTTACCACAGCAGAAACCCCCAGCCCTGGTTCCGTGTGAAAGTTCGTAGCATCCAGGATGGGTAACTGTTGCTGCTGCGCTTCCTGCTGAATAGCTTTTGCTAGGGGATGGTAAGTGCCACTTTCTACTGCTGCTGCTAGCTGGAGGAGGGCAGAGTCAGTCAGGGGGTAAGGCGGAGAAGTTAAAATATCCTCTCCTGTTCCCCTCTCCCACTCTCCGGTTTCGCCAATTAGCAGACAATCTGTAACTGTAGGATTACCTGTAGTTAGAGTGCCAGTTTTATCAAACACTACGGTGTCTAGCTGATGTACTCTTTCCAAAACATCGCCGCCTTTGATCAACAGACCCCGTTCTGCACCCATACCAGTACCTACGAGAATGGCTGTTGGTGTGGCAAGTCCCAAAGCACATGGGCAAGCGACCACCATAACTGCGATCGCTAGTTTTAAACTGACTAGGAGTGGAGAGTAGTGAGTGGGAAGTGGTGAGTGGGGAGTAATGAGTGGGGAGTGATGAGCCATTTCCATGCCACCAGACATAGTGACATCAGGCCAGAGGTGAGTGCCAAAAAAGTACCAAAAGGTAAATGTCAGCATCGCAGCTGCCAACACTCCATAGGTAAAGTAACCAGCTACCGTATCTGCTAATTTCTGTACTGGAGCTTTCCGGGTTTGGGCAGCTTCCACCAGGGCGACAATTTGAGCTAGAGTTGTATCACTTCCGGTACGCGTTGTCTGGATAGCGATCGCCCCTGACTGGTTTAACGTCCCTGCTGTCACCATATCTCCTGGTTGCTTAATCGCTGGCATTGCTTCCCCAGTCAGCATTGACTCATCGACCGTTGTTTGACCAGCTACCACCTCTCCATCAACAGGGATTTTATCTCCTGGTAGTACCTGCAACCATTCACCAACACGTACTTGTTCAGTTGGAATTTCTACACTAGAAGACCCTGCTTCTACTTTTTCTGGGTTGGCAATCAAGCGGGCTACCTGTGGCTGGAGTGCCAGCAATTGCCTAAATGCGGCGGCGGCGCGACCTCTGGCTTGTCGCTCTAATGTCCTTCCTAAAAGAATAAAACCCAGCATCATTACTGGTTCATCAAAGAAGCACTCCCAGCCCATCTGGGGAAAGAGCAGTGCAACCACACTAGCAGTGTAAGCTGTTAGCGTTCCCAATCCGATTAAGGTGTTCATGTTGGGCGCATTTCGCCGCCAACCTAGCCAGCCATCTACTAAAATAGGGCGACCAGGAATTAGCAGCGCTACTGTTGCCAGTCCACAGTGAAACCAGATATTATTCAGCACTGGCAGCACTGAGCTACCAAAATGTCCAATTCCAGACAATACCAGTAGCATTCCAGCAATCACCAACTGCCTCAGTAAAGAACGCATTTCTTGGCGTTGTCGTTCTGCTGGATCTTGTAAGGCAGATGTCTCACCTGCTATGCCGCTAGCTATTCGGGGTTGAGTCGGAAACCCAACGGCTGTCAATCGCTTGGCTAGTGCATTGGGGTCTACTGTACCAACTTCCGACTCTACAACTGCTACCTCTGTCGCCAGGTTTACACAGACGCTTTTAACTCCTGGATATTGGTTTAGCTGTCGCTCTACTGCATTGACGCACCCAGCACACTTCATGCCTCCAACATCCAGAATAATTTTCTCTAGGATTGGGGCATTTCCTGGGGCAAGCTTAGTTTTTGGGACAAGTTGCATGGCAAGTGTTTAGGTTCGCTACGAAAATTCAACGCCTGCGAAAAGCGTCTCTAATTCGAGCGTAGGCGAAATATCGAACTACGACTGAATGTAAACTATATTAACTTTATTAAGTTATGGAATTTTAGCTGAGTGTCAACGATCGCTCCAACGCAGATAAGTCACATAAACAATAGCTCCAATCTGTATTGGCATAAAGACAATCAGGCTTTTTAAGAAATAGTTAATTTCTAAATGAGACATTGCACTGAAATATCCTAAGCCCAATAAGAGGAACATGGCCCAGGCAAGCTGTTTAGATTTAAAGGTGAGCATAATTTTATACTTAAAATTATAACCGTAACTTCAGGCATCGGTTACTGTTGCAAGAAGTCTCTTAATATGTGTCGCACGTTAGGTAAATTGCATAGCTTATAAACATTAAAGATTATAAATATTAATAATACTTGCTACTATTTGTTTAACGATTTTGACTTTTGGATTTGTTAAAACCAACCCTGCTTATTCACAAAATAAGTATCAACAAATTCTTCATGAGACTTGTTTAAGTAGATCATGCCTTCAATCAAACCAACAAGTTGCATAATTATCAGGGCAAAACCATAGGTGAAAGAACCACCGACTACAGCAATCACCAACATGATGAACCCTTCTGGGGCGTATCCTAGAATAAATTTGTGAACACCAAAACCGCCAAAAATAATGCCACAGTATCCAGCTAGAAGTTGTTTGGTAGGGTGACTGGGGTTAAGATTTGCCATTTGATTACTGCTCCTTTACAAGTAAGTATAAAATTGAAGTTTTTAGCATTATGAAAGCAAGTATATATATTGACTAATCTAATATATTTTTACTTTTTTTCAGTATGAGAATGTCCTAAGATAAATCAACAAAGTCAGCGTGTCACTATTCCGAACTTAACGTTGGGAAGATAGAACGGAAGAAAACGTCCGATATCGCTTAAAACTCTAGTATTTTTATGTGATGGTATCGCAGTTTTGCCGATTTTCAGATAAGAGATTTATCTTGAAAAGAATTAACCTCAATAATCGGGCGTAAATTTTATGCCACTGTATACAAGTCCATCAGTATTATTTCCGGACTTTTTTTTGAGATTGTAGCAATTATCAGGATAGCCTTTGTAGGAAGTACAAGCATAGATACGCAAGATCTATCTTCTATTTGTCACTTCCTTTTAGGTTGCCTATTCCCATTTGCATAAGTGCAAACAGAATTTACAATCTACGTAATTCACAATCATAAATCACTTGGCAAGGCAATGACATTCTGACAATGGCTGAACGCACTTAGATGAGACTAAGTACTTAGCTAAATAGCTGGCTATCTATTTAACAGCATTGTTGGAGTTGCTTTTGCCGTTAGCATATTTGGCGCTAAGTTAGCATTCATTGTGCTTATTACTAATTATAACCAGTAAATTGTTACTACATAAGCAGATAAAATCAGATATTTTTATTTTTGGCAACAGTATAAACAAAGTATTAATTAGCACTGCTTCCTAAGAGAAATAGACTCAGTAGTGTACCACTATTCCAGAGGCTATGGAGGAGCATAGGAGCGAAGAGATTGCGCGATCGCGTGTAAACTATTCCCAACACGATCCCCAATGCGGTCAGTGGCAGAATTTCCGACAAGCTCAGATGAGCAATGGCAAACAGCAAACTACTTACAATAATTGATCCCCACACAGGTAAGTAACGAGTCAGGGAAGGTAACAAAAAGCCGCGAAATAGAAGTTCTTCAAAAAATGGAGCGGCGATCGCAGCTGTAAAGAAAAATATACCAAGTGCTACACTATCTCGGCTTTCTAAGGCCAGCTGCAATAAGGGATTACTACCACCCTGTCCTTGCCATAATTGTTGATTAATCAACGACACTACGACAACTATGGGTAAAGCCGCGCAATAGCCCCCCAGTCCCCACAAAAACCACTTACCTTGAAATCGAAAACGAAACCAGAATTCTGGTAGTGGGAAAAACCGCTTGATGGAGAAATACAGCACTAACAGCGCACCTGACGCCACTAGTAAATAACTAACTAACACATAAACAGCCTGAACTCGCACATTAGTAACAGGACGCGGGATGGGGATCAAAGATAAAACTAAGGGCACAAAAAGTTGCCCCATCAAGAAAAATCCTAGGACGAAAACCTGTAAAATCGTTTCTGCATCCCAAGGCGTAGACCAAGGTACATCAGCATTTTGAGCCAATAAGGCGGCTTTTCCCTTCATCAAGCGCTGACCAACTAAAAAGATTAGCAGCATCATCCCAATCAAAGCTGCCAATGTGGGGATAGTGCCAATAATTGCTAATTTAAACAAAGCTTGGGTTGCTGCTTCTTGTTCTGCGGCTTTTACTGCTGATAGCGCTTCTTGACGTTGCTGGAGTTGGTATAGTTGAACCAAAGCAGTCGCGCGAAACCAACCTTCTAAATTCTTTTGAATCAGCTGTTGAGCATTGGGTAGAAGACGGGGGGGATTACTCCACAATCCGAGCAACACGGCTGCTGTTTCCCTAAATTCTGGATTGATATCTGAGCGTTGCTGTAAATCCGTCCAAGTCTTAAGAGCTGTATTCGTTTGTCCTTGCTGTGCTTGTAGAATTCCTAGCCGCAAGTCCAATTCGCCCAGCAATTTTTGTAGTTGCTGGAGTGACTGCTTTATCTGTTGCTGTTGTAATGGGCGAGAGCTACTAGTCGCAGGAGGGACTTCCGGTAAAGGTTTAGGAGGTGTGGGAGTAGCCTGAGATTGAGAGCGCAATTTCGCCAGTTGGTTTTTGGCTTTGTCCAAATTAGTTTGAACCGATTTACGCGCCTCTTGATACTGCTTCGTAGCGTTTTCCAGAGGTTTCTCACCCAGTATCGCTGCTTGAATTCCTTGTAAATTATCGTCGTTGCTGTCCTCTGCTCGCCATGCTTGTGCTTGCAGTCCGATGTTTGTTTGGTACAGTTCCAGGCGGCTTTGGAACTGAGGTTCTTGCCAACTGCTAAATAAAGAAACACCAGAAGAACCGATCGCTATCAGCGTCATTACAATTAAAAGCAACCGCTTGATTGTCATCTATCCCCCTTTAACTAACCAGTGGAGAGCGCGTCCCCATTGGGAATTATCGCAAGAAAAAGTCAGAGGTGGATAAATGTTATCAATATTATGAATCTGCGTTAGCTTCTAGCGATCGCTCCTACCATGCTAAATTACAACCCATTGCACTGCCTGCCCTTAGCAGAGGATCTGCCCGACTCTGACGATGAACCTGTGGATAATGAACTACAAGATTTGATTCCTAGTTTGCTCAAAGCTATTTTGGCTTGGATATGGGCAAGCCGGATGGATTGGTTTTTTGGCGTTGATATGGGTATTTACTACGATCCTGAACAACCACCAATTGTGCCTTATGGATTTTTGAGTTTGGGAGTTGAGCGAGTTTTTGATGAGAACTTGCGCTTAAGTTATGTGCTTTGGGAAGAAAAGGTGATGCCAATTATGGCGCTAGAAGTTTTTTCCCACAGGCGACGTAGTGAATACACCAGCAAAAAGAAACTATATGCTGAGATGGAGATTTTATATTGCGTTATCTATAATCCCCAACGTCGCAAAAAACCGCCCTTAGAAGTTTATCGCTTAGATAATGGTGAATATGTATTGCAGCCAGGAAATCCTGTTTGGTTAAACGAGGTAGGTTTAGCTATTGGTTATGAACGTGGAACCTATCAAGGAATCACGCGGGACTGGTTGTATTGGTATGACGCACAAGGAGTCAGATATCTGACGCCAGAAGAAAGGGCTAGTGTTGCTGAACAACGCGCCACTAATGCTGAACAACGTGCTCAAAGGCTGGCGGAAGAATTACGAAGGTTGGGGATAGATCCAGATGCTTTGAGTTGAGTATTGTTGGGCGATCGCTTTTTCTTATGGTTAAACCAATAAAATGCAATAACAAGTTTTTTGTGTTATGTCGTCCTACTTTGTTAATGTTAAATTCTTTAGACTCAGTTGAAGAAGGCTCTATACCAGTTAATATTTGATATGCTAATAGCATTGAGCAGTAAATCTATGCCTGAAAATAAACTTATTTGATTATTTAAATATTTTCTAATAGCAATTAAAAATAGGTGCAATAATATCTCTGAACGAGATTTTTCAGTATTACTAGCAAGAGCTAAAGGTACATTTTCACGTAATACTTCTGCAAGTAATGGTGGACACTCTATTTCAGGTACAGATGCAAATATATCGATTTTATCAGCAATAGTTAGACTAAAAGTTTTTCTAACTTTGTCTAGAGTGAAATCACTGTATGACATTTTAGCTGCTCCTGTAAATAATCCAGGTAGTTAAATTATGCCAACTATAAGTAACCATAATTGGCACAATTAGCATCTAAACATTGTCTATATTTAACTTGAAAAACCAGCAAAAAAGTCAAGGGTTTCCTTCAACGCTTTGATGAAAACATCAATTTCCTCGTGGGTGTTGTAGAAAGATAAACTTGCTCGTGCGGTTGCAGCAAGACTTAAGTAACGGTGTAATGGTTGAGTGCAGTGATGCCCAGAACGAATAGCAACGCCTTCTTGATCTAATAATGTAGATATATCATTGGCGTGGACTTCTCCCGCTGTAAATGCAGCTAAAGCTGCTCTACCTTCTCCTTGAGCATTCGGTTTAGGGCCGTAAATCCGAATTTGAGGAATTTGCTCTAATTGTTGAAATAAATAAGCTGTTAATTCAGCTTCGTAGGCGTGGATTTTATCCATACCTATGTTATTAAGATAATCGATTGCTGCACCAAGAGCGATCGCTTCTCCAATTGCAGGTGTCCCAGCCTCAAATTTATGTGGTAATTCTGCATAGGTAGAATGGTCTAAAAACACCTCTGCAATCATCTCACCACCACCAAAAAACGGTGGCATAGATTCCAACAATTCCAACTTGCCATACAAAAATCCTATCCCAGTTGGAGCACACATTTTGTGACCGGAAGCTACCAACCAATCACAGTCTATCTGCTGCACATCGACAGGTATATGAGGCACACTTTGGCAAGCATCAATTAATACTTTAGCACCGTATTGGTGAGCGATCGCAACAATTTCTTGCACTGGGTTCATACAACCCAAAGTGTTAGAAACATGGACAGTTGACACCAATTTAGTTTTGTCAGAAATCAGCTTTTTAAACTGTTCTAAATCAAAAGTTTCTTCTGGTGTCAGTTCGACAAATTTCAAGACTGCACCAGTTTTTTGCGCCACAAATTGCCACGGTACAATATTACTATGGTGTTCCATCACCGACAGAATAATCTCATCGCCCTGCTGCAAATTATTCATTCCCCAGCTGTAGGCTACTAAGTTAATCGCCTCAGTTGCGTTGCGGGTGTAAATAATTTCCTGACGCGATGCAGCATTAATAAATTTGGCAACTTTGTCTCGCGCACCTTCATAAACATCAGTAGCTTTGGCACTGAGGGTATGAGCACCTCGATGCACGTTAGCATTATATTGCTCGTAGTAATCCCGCAGGGTATTTAATACCAGCAAAGGTTTTTGCGATGTCGCAGCATTATCGAGATAAACCAAAGGTTTCCCATTGACTTCCTGACGCAATATCGGGAAGTCAGCGCGAACTTTATCGGCAAGGGTTTTTGTAGGAGTGAAAGTCATTGGTAATGAAATAGTAATTAATAATTAGTCATTAGTCATTAGATAAAGACTTCAGACTATTGACAGTGTTTAACAGGATTTCTTGCAAAGACGGAACTGGTATTTTGTTGATGACTTCGGCTGCGAAAGCGTTAATTAACAAATTGCGAGCATCGTTTTCATCGATTCCTCGGCTTTGCAGATAGAATATTTCATCATCCTCCAACTGACTGACGGTAGCACCGTGAGCGCATTTAACGTTATCTGCTGTAATTTCTAATTGAGGTTTAGTATCAACTCTGGCTTTAGATGATAGCAGCAAATTCCGATTCAATTGAGCTGCATCAGTCAACTGCGCCGGCTTAGGAACAAAAACTTTGCCATTGAACACCGCATGAGCGCGATCGCCTACAATACATTTGTGCAATTGCTTACTTGTACCGTGAGGATAGTTAAGAGCGATCGCACTATGAGTATCTGCCAGCTGCTTACCAGAAATCATCGTCAAACCGTTGAGGTGAGTTTCTGTTTGCTCACCAGTTTGCAAAATCTCTAAATTGTGCCGTGATAGCTTTGCACCTAAAGTTATTGCATGACAAGTATATCGACTATCACGAGATTGAGCGATCGCAGTCTTCCCGATATGAAAAGCCTCTACACCTTCCTGCTCAACCCTAGTGTGACTCACCTGGGCATTCTCACCAACCCAAATTTCCGTAACTGCATTGGTGAGATAAACCTCCTTGGCGTCTTGGCGGTTCGTATACTCTTCAACCAACGTCACACTACTACCCATCTGTGCCACCACCAAACAACGCGGCTGCGAAATCGTCGGTATCTCACCAGCATCCGAAATAAACAGCAGATGAATAGGCGTCTCAACTACTACATTCTTCGCCACCCACACTACAGCTACATCAGTTATCCCAGCGGTATTCAAAGCAGTAAATACTTCCTGCGCTCCCTCAGCTTGAGCTAAATATTGCCTGACACGCTCCTGATCAGATTCAGACAACCCAGCTAAATTACTTACCAGAACACCATCAGGCAAATCTGCAACTGCTGATAACTCCGGCGCATAAACGCCATTAACAAACACCAAACGGCTGTTAGCAGCTTCGGGTATCAGCGCCGAAATATCAGTTAGTATTGATTGCGCCTTTATCTGAAACTGAACTTGTCGCAGAGATGACAAATCAGTAAATCGCCATTCTTCCTCACGAGTGGTGGGAATAGTTGAATGACGTACCCAATTGGCAGCGCGATCGCGTAATTCCTGCAACCAACCCTCTGTTTTTGTCGCTATTACCTGCTCTAACAATCCAGTTAGATAGACATCTTTATCCAGCATAGATGTCAAACTGACGGCATCAGAGTTAGGAATGGGACTAGGAGATACTTGAATAGTCATCACACACCTACCTCAGTTGCAGCATCTTTCAAAATCCAGTCATAACCACGAGATTCTAACTCTAGTGCTAAATCCTTACCACCGCACAGAAGAATCTGCCCGTTTGCCATCACATGCACGTAGTCAGGAACAATGTAGTTAAGTAACCGCTGGTAGTGAGTAATCAAAATTGTGGCATTTTCTGGACTTGCCAGCTGATTTACCCCACTTGCTACAATCTTGAGAGCGTCAATATCCAAACCCGAATCAGTTTCATCCAAAATTGCTAATTTCGGTTCCAGCAGCGCCATTTGCAGAATTTCGTTGCGCTTCTTCTCGCCACCAGAAAACCCTTCATTTAAACTGCGGCTGAGGAAAGCGGGATTCATCTTCACCACATCCAGCTTTTCCTCGATTAGATCGTCAAAATCAAAGGCATCCAATTCCTCTAAACCCTGTGCCTTGCGGCGGGAATTGTAAGCCACTCGCAAAAAATCCAAATTGCTGACACCGGGAATTTCTAGCGGATATTGAAACGCCAAAAATATACCAGATCTTGCCCGTTCTTCTGGTTCCAATTCCAGCAGATTTTGCCCTTGGAAAATTATCTCACCACCAGTCACCTCATACGCCGGATGCCCAGCCAATACCTTAGAAAAGGTACTCTTACCAGAACCATTCGGCCCCATAATTGCATGGATTTCACCGGAACGTACCTCAAGATTAAAACCCTTAAGAATCGGTGTCCCATTAACTGTAGCCGTCAAATCTCTGACTGACAGCACAACTTCACTATTTTCTCTAATCATCTTCTCTCTCTTCTCTGGGTTCGTAGTAGGCGCTTTAGCGCCTGTTTGCAGCATAAAATTGCTGACTACAAGCGTTAACCAACTGAATATTTTTGATTCGCAGTAGATGATTTAGCACTTTTTCAAGCACTAAAGTGCTGACTACAAGCGCTAGCCGACACTGCCTTCTAACTTCAAACTCAACAGCTTATCAGCTTCTACAGCAAACTCCATCGGGAGTTGACTAAAAACATCTTTGCAGAAGCCGCTAACCATCATCGAAATTGCATCTTCTGAGGAAATGCCGCGTTGAGCGAAGTAGAACAGCTGATCTTCCCCAATTTTGGAAGTAGAAGCTTCATGCTCCACTTTTCCAGTATTATTTTGCACTTGGATATAGGGGAAAGTATTCGCGTGGGCGTTATCCCCGATCAACATAGAGTCGCACTGAGAATAGTTCCTTGCGCCTTGCGCTTTCGGGTTTACTTTCACCAAACCCCGGTAGCTATTGCTAGAGTTACCTGCGGAGATTCCTTTAGAGATAATTGTACTGCGAGTGTTTTTACCAACGTGAATCATCTTAGTGCCGGTATCGGCTTGCTGCTGATGATTTGTCAGCGCTACCGAGTAGAATTCACCCACAGAGTTATCACCTACCAAGACACAGCTGGGATATTTCCAAGTGATTGCTGAACCTGTTTCTACTTGAGTCCAGGAAATTTTGGAATTTACACCCTGACACAAACCGCGTTTGGTAACAAAGTTGTAAATACCGCCTTTACCGTTAGCATCCCCAGCATACCAGTTTTGCACGGTGGAGTATTTAATCTCAGCATTGTCGAGAGCAACAAGTTCCACAACAGCGGCGTGTAGTTGGTTGCTATCGTACATTGGTGCGGTGCAACCTTCCAAGTAGGAAACATAGCTACCTTCTTCGGCGATAATCAAAGTCCGCTCAAATTGTCCTGTATCACCTGAGTTGATGCGGAAGTAAGTAGACAGTTCCATCGGGCATTTGACGCCTTTAGGAATATATACAAAGGAACCATCGCTGAATACGGCGGCGTTCAAGGCAGCAAAGTAATTGTCTGCAACGGGAACAACACTACCCAGGTATTTTTTTATTAGTTCTGGGTGTTCTTGTAGTGCTTCGGAAATTGAACAGAAAATCACGCCATCTTCTGCTAACTTTTCCTTAAAAGTAGTGGCAACGGAAACGCTATCGAAAATCGCATCAACTGCAACGTTTGACAGTCGCTTCTGTTCAGACAGAGAAATGCCTAACTTCTCGAATGTTTCCAAGAGGGTTGGATCAACTTCATCTAAACTGTTCAGCTTTGGTTTTTTTTGTTTCGGAGCTGAATAGTAGATGATATCTTGATAATTTATTGGTGGATACTTGACACTAGGCCAAGTTGGTTCTGTCATTTTTTGCCACTGACGATAAGCTTTGAGGCGAAACTCCAGCATGAACTCTGGCTCGTTCTTCTTAGCGGAGATCAAGCGGATAACGTCTTCGTTTAGTCCACGCTCAATTGTGTCGGACTCAATGTCGGTGACAAAGCCGTACTTGTAGGGTTGGTTGACTAAGGTTTTGACAGTGGCACTCATCGGTAATAGTCTCTTACGTTCTGTGTTCGGTTGAGTCTCTATGGCAGTCGCTACAACTTTGGAAACTAAAGGAACGCGCTGCCTGCTTTTTAAGGATGGAAGACGGGTTTGGATTTAGCCGATTCCCATCTCGCGTTACGGAATGGTTACACGGCTGTTAGAATGGTGGTGGAGAGTAAAACAACAACTATGTTGTTTAATGTATCTTCATTTTACGCTAAATTAACAACAACAATGTTGTTAAAGTCAAATTTTCCCAGAAATTTTTGGGACGTTCGCGGAACGTCTCGCAGAGAACATGGCGACTACTCACCAGTCCTCAACTAAGCAAGATATCCTAGAATATCTCCTGAAACGCTCACAAGCAACGGCTTTTGAGCTTGCCGAAGTTTTAGATGTTAGCCCCCAAGCAATTCGTCGCCATCTCAAGGATTTGGAGGCGGAGGAGCTAGTTTTGTACTCGTCGGTGCAGGCACAAAAAACTCAAAGCGACGATTTACAAAGAGCTGAACGAGGGATGGGGCGTCCGCAGCACGTTTATCACCTGAGTCGTCAGGGACGCGATCGCCTGCAACGGACAATGAACGGTAACTATGGCGATCGCTATGGCGAATTTGCCGTTTCTCTGCTAGATACATTAGCAGAAACCGTGGGGCGTGACCAAGTTAGCTCAATTTTACGAAAACAGTGGGAGCGTAAAGCCCAAGAATACCGCGATCGCTTGGGTAATGGTTCACTACAAGAGCGTGTCGCCAAGTTAGTCGAACTCAGAAAAGCTGAAGGTTTCATGGCAGAGTGTCACTCTGTAGATACTGATTCCTCACAAAGTGATTCTGGGGACAAGCTAGGCGATCGCTTTATTTTAACTGAGCATCACTGCGCGATTTCCAACGTTGCCGAGTCTTTCCCCAGCATTTGCGGTCATGAATTAGAAATGTTTGCCGCCGTCCTACCAGATTGTACAATCGAGCGTACCCACTGGATTATCAACGGCGAACATCGTTGCGGCTATTTGATGCAAGCTCGAAAGTAAAAATGTAATGAATAAATTCGTGTTCATATCCAGTTTAGTATACAGGTAATAACTAAGTCGTAAAACCTATTACTAATTAGCTATTATCTATTACTTATGAACCTCTAAGTTCTAAATAGAATTTATTTTATGGATTTACCATCACAACAACCGTCAACACAGTTTTTAACCCTGGACGAATCAGCAAAAGTAGACGCCGCTTTGTTGTCTTCTCCAGAAAAGTTTTTAACAAGATTGACGATTTCATCACTGAAGCTTTTGAAGCATATTGCTCAAGAGTACAATATTGCCATTGAGGATTTGACAGCAAAGCAAGTAGTTGACTGGTTTGAAAAAGATGGCAAGATTAGGAGAGAGCAAGGAATTGAAGCTTCATATCTCAAATGGTAATGTTAAGTTTAAATAAAAAAAGCACCTCATCAAAGGTGCTTTTAAAATTTATAACAATTGCGTTTCCAGACAATTTATTAAGTGTTATAAGTGTTAGCACGCGGACTACGAGCTCCAGCTACAGCTCCAATCATTGACGCTATTAAACCCAGCAAGGAACCGAACACAAACCACCATAATCCTGAACGTAAATTAGCTGCGGCTTCACGAGCTTGTTGAGCAGTTACGTTTGCTTGTGGTACATTAACACCACCTTGCTGTTGTACCTGGTTTATAACTTCACCAGCGTTGGAAGCAGCAACACCGAAAGCACCCGATACTCCGCTTGCAAGTAGCCATGAGCTAACAGCCAAAGTAGTTGCCCAAAGAATTGCGCCGTTGAGAAGCGCTGTGTTGCGGTTCATCGGCCCACAAGCACGAGCTGTAACCCAACCACCAGTAAACAGAGAAATCAACAAAGCGATCGTTGACCAAAGCCCCGCATTACCCGCAGCGTCAGGTGCAATTGTTCTTGGCGCACCTGAACCTTCAACAGTGCCGGCCGCAACTGCACCAATTATAGCGCTCAAAATTAACTGAGTAGCTAATGCAACCAGTAGACCAGAAATAATCGGCCCCCAGCGAACAAGATCATGATATTCAGCTACTCGACCCACTACTACAGGGTCAGGAGGAACAACATCGGAATTTCCTACCCGATTTACGTATGACATAGTCTATTTTCTCCGTTGCTGCTTCAGCAAACTTTCTTTGTTTTGCACATTGATGCTTATTGTTCAAAAATAAATTGTTATCAGGAGTTTTAACATCTATCAATAGAAATAATTAATAACTATATCTCTAGGAATAACCATTAAATATATGGATTTAAAAACTTTCAGTTTAACTTTAAGCTCATCTTAGCTTTTTATATTTTCTTCATATAAATTTGCAAACTTAAATACACTTATTGACTGCTGTAGCAAATCACTTTTAATTCTGAATAGATGGGAAATGTAGACATTTTTTAATAAAAACTAGAAACAAACTATTTAGAAAATAAAGAGAAAATTAACGCATCTTCACAGCAGTGCCCGTAGCAGTAATCAGCAACAGAACTCCTGATTGATCAATATTGATTGTGCCAGTATCAATTTCAATACCGATCACAGCATTTGCTCCTAAACGTTGTGCGCGTTGTTCTAATTCTTCTAATGCTTTTCTTTGACCCTGTTCAAATAGACGCTCATAGCTAGCAGTTCTGCCGCCAATAATGTCTCGAATTCCAGCCAAAAAATCTCGGAGAAAATTACTGCCATAGACTACTTCCGCCGTCACAATGCCTAAATATGAGTCAATAACGGCTCCTTGAATCACATCAGTAGTAGTTATAATCACGACTTAGCCTCACAAACAGTATATATGTTGTATTTTTGTCAAGTGTTTATAAAAATTCTTGAGCAACTGTAACTCACGATCGCACATACAAAATTTACTTGTGCGAATTTCAAAATCTCAATCAAGCCAGGCTTAGTAGACTTGAACTGTAGAGATGATGCCTTCGATGAGTATAGAAGTAGACAGATTTTATCAACACTATTCCATACAATTGTAGATTAGTCTTGTCACTATAATCTCATCTTTAGAGTCATCTTGAGCAAAGATTTAGAATTTAAAGGAACATTTTGCTTTTTGGATTTATCTTATCGTTTAATGATTAAAAAAGGATAAGGCATAAATGATTAGAAATGGGAAAAATTGGATACAGAGTTAGTAAGTTATCAAGTTAAATAATCAACATGAATCATCAACAAGAATGAATGCTGAATACTTCTAGAGATAAGCGTCTCGTCTATCTAAAAGTAAGTGAGATAGCTATCAAGTTGAGCCAGATAGCAAGTATAACTACTGACTAAATCAAGTATATTTTTGGCAGAACCCTGAATAAACTTGGAGGATGCACTTGATTGTTTATACCTTATACTGAATCTTTCAGTAAAAACTCTGAACATGATACTGTCTGTAAACAAGGGTAAAGATAGGATGAATTATTAACATTTCATAAATGCGAATAAATACAGTTTTCAAAGCTCAATAATTTTGTTTTAATGTACAAGAAAAAAATTCACTACAATATCGGGAAATTTACTGTGTACAAGCCGAAATCATTAGTATTTAGTGTTCTCTTATCAGGATGTTTTGCCGTCACTATACCAGCGATTGCACAAGCTCAGGTATTGATGGTACAAGCCAGAAACCCAGAGTTAAAGCAACTACTAGAGGACGGACGGAGGTTAGTAGATACTGGCGATTACAGTGGTGCGATCGCGGTTTATCAACAAGCAGCTACCCTAGCTCCTAAGAATGCCAAAATTCATTCTGGTATTGGTTATTTATACGCTCAACAAGGAAATTACCGAGCAGCATTAACTGCTTATCGTCGTGCTATTGCCATCAACCCCAACAATAGTGATTTTTATTACGCGGTGGGTTATATCAAAGCCAATTTGGGAGACACGGCTGGAGCCAAAGAAGGCTATCGTCGTGCTATACAACTCAATCGCAACAACGTTAATGCCTATTTAGGATTGGGTGTGACGCAATCACGTTTAGGAGATTATGGTGCAGCTGCTTGGGCATACGAGCAAGCAGTCAACTTGGATAAAAACAATGCCCAGACTTACGAGTTGATGGGGTCGATGTATAAACAGCGACGACAAACCAAACAAGCGAGCAGCGTGCTTCAAAAAGCCCGTGATTTGTATAAGCGGCGTAATGATCCAGATGGCGTAGACAGGGTAGAAGCCATGCTTAGACAGTTAGGAAGATGAGGTTTAATCTAACTGGCGTCCCGTTAATTCCACAAAAATATCTTCCAGGTTAGAGGGACGCACCATCATTCCGGTTTTATCGGGCTGTTCATTCAAGTAGTTGTTCGCTTCTTCGAGAGAAGGGAAAAACAGATATTCCCAGCTACGTGCGCTATCACTTAGCGCTTCGGTAACATCCAATTGCTTCATCACCAAACCTTCACCGTGAATAGAGCGCAACTGTTTTAGCGTTCCTAAAGAAATCAGTTTACCGCTATCCATAATACCGATGCGTCCTGGCTGAGTAGAACCAAAAGCATCACACAAAAATTCCACCTCATCCATGTAATGAGTCGTGAGTAGGATCGTCATTCCCTGCTTATTCAAATCTCGAATAATTTCCCAAAGGCGTCGTCTGGTTTGAGGGTCTAATCCTACCGTTGGTTCATCCAAAAACAGAATTTGCGGTTGATGCAATAAAGCTCTCGCTATCTGTAACCGTCGTTTCATACCTCCAGACAGGGTTTTTACCAAATCATCGCGTCTGTCTGCTAACTCAACATACTCTAGCCATTGACGAATTAGTTGCTGTCGCTGCGGATTAATTATGTGATGTAGTCTCCCATGCAACTCCATATTTTCCCATACGGTTAAATCAGTATCTACGCTGGTTTGTTGCAAAACTACACCAATACTCTGTTTTGCCAGTATGGCTTGACTCACTACATCATAACCACCGACTTCTATCCGTCCTTGGGACGGTTTTGTCAGTGTAGTTAGCATCCGAATTGTAGTTGATTTACCCGCACCGTTAGGGCCAAGTAGAGCAAATATTTCTCCTGCTTCAATTGTGAATGAGAGGCCATTCACTACAGGGATGTTGTTGTAGAATTTGTAGATGTTTTCTAGCAAGACAGCAGCAGTCATTTATCCCTTGGCTCAAAGAGTTGATCAGTCACAGTAAGATTATTGTGTCAGATGCGATCGCTCCTTGCTAGCCTGCTGTGTACATGAATACTTAAGAAGGCAAAAAATAGTTATTATTTAGAAATAGTATTAAGTAGGTAAACGTAATTAAATGTAAGATAAAACTTTTGTTCGTAGTGTTCGCGTAGCGTCTCGCAGAGAGCGATTTATCGCTCTATATAAGGTTATTAAGGGCTAGAGCTGCTTACTACTAGCTCTGATTTAATTAAGCCCTTCTACTTACTTGAATTTTTATACCAAAATATCTGCAATAAATATAAAAGTATAAAGCTTAACTATGCTCCTGTTATTGGTTACTAGCAAATTAATTTTATAGATAAAAAGATTATAAATAATATGTATGTTTTTTATAAAGAACTCTAATATCAGTTGCTTTTTTTTAACGTTACTGGCATTTTGATAATCAATAAGAGTTTAAGAAAATTGCAATTTTAGAATATTTACTTTTGTTTACCATAAAATTACACGGCATTTGACCGATATACAAACACTTTCGGTGAAAGCGCTCAGCTTAGACAGTGTATCTAAGCAGGTAAGTATTAATAAGTTTAAGTTTGTAGTTGGTGTTTTAGCAAAAACAGTACTCACTACAAGCTAAAACACCAACTTCTTTTAATTATTTCTACTTACTTCAATACTGTTAAAAAGTGACTTTTTAACTAATCAGAGTGCATTTCCTGGCATTGCTGCTGAGAGGCTAACGCATTGCTGTAGTTTGTGTACTTTTGTTTTGGAGAAATCGAATCAATGACTATTAATCTATTCATGAAAAAGTTATCAATGGCAACTGCAAGTATAACCCTAGGAGTTGCCGTGTTGAGTAATATTGATATTGCTCCCGTGAGTGCTGCACAATTAAGAGTTTCGGGAAAATTCGCCCCACAAGCTATTGTGACTCAGGGAGGAATAGCTTCGCAGTTGCAAAATGGTTTTTTTGATGGAACTTTTGAAGTAGGTGAACTTGACGATGAAGCGAGTGTGACAAATTGGAATTTTAATTTACGAGACTATTTAGGAAATATTGTATACACGTTAGCTTCTAATAACGAATCTTTCTATACAAATTCCTTTGCAACCAGTGACGATACTTTTAGTAATGTTTTTGCTTTTAACTTACTCTATCAAAAGTTAGAAGATATTAATGCTCATAACATTAATTCAGCATTATTTAACTTAACTTTTGATACACAAAATTTTGTAGGGGCAACTATACCTAACCTTGACTTTCCAAGTTTTTCCTACAATGAAGTTGAAATAATTTTAGAGCCAGGCAAGATATTATATTCTTTTCCGAGACGTGAAGAAATTAACATTGCATCTGGTAGAAGCGAACTGGTTCCCGAACCTTTTACTGTAGCAAGTACAGTAGTTGCTGGGATTATGGGCTGGTGGATAAAGCGCCACAAAGCGTCACAAAGGGCATAGTTTTGTTCTCCCAAGCTGCTGGCTAGTAATAGGTAATGGATTAGCTGCTAATTAACCATTACCTGTTACCTTATCGTGGGAATGTCTTCAATAAATCATCTCCAGGAATCACTGTAGTATAGAAAACATAATCATTATTGGCTACATAACGGCGGTCTTGTTTAATTATTGCCATGAACTCTCGGTGTCCTTCACGCCTACGTCCTACTAAACAACCTGCACTGGCATTCTTGATATCATTTGCAGGCGCATCATAGCCCCAGTGTTGATTTACTAGGAAAAGGCCTGTATCAAGTTTGTCGCCAGTTCGTTGAAAGTCTTTATTGAAATCTCGGTTAACAGTGATGGGCGCAACTTGCACTAATGCTTGATGACGATCTGCATTACCATGCAACCCCACAGCCCAAGCTTTGTATTGCCCAAATTTAATTCTGGCAGCTCCTCCAGAATTCATGGGGTTTAAGGTATAGTATCTACCTGGTTCAGTGGTAGCTTGCCAATGATTCACAATTTTGGGAATACCATCTACTACTTCAATAACAATCCGCCGATCATTAAATTGATTAGGTGGATCACTGTTGAGGCTCCAGTCTTCATTGATTCCTTCTATATAAACAATATTGTATTCTCTAAGGTTGGTAAACACCTGATAATTTTTTGCCTGCATATATTTAATAATTCTGCTGGCAATGTCACTACCTAATTTTAAAGGTGGTTTAGGTAGTTCCTCTGGTTTAGTTTCAATCAGTTTTTTAGCTGTAACTGCTCCTAAAAATTCACTTTCTTCAGTTTTTGTTAAGTCTTGAAATTTTTTGAGGGCTACTACAGAAACCGGGCCAAATTTACCATCAGCTGGAGGTTCTAAGAGGCTCAAGCCAATTAACAGGATTTGAATCTGACGAGACAAATCTGTATCTTGAGCGATCGCCTCAAATCCCCATTTCTCCTCTTTTCCCAAAAAATCTTGTAGTTTCATATTGCACCTGTCTTCATTTAACTACTCCTAGGTACAAACATCATTTTGGAGATTGATGTTGTTTGAAACTATACTCTTATACAGGAGAAGATGTCAAAATTTTTACTATACACTCTAAAAAAGTTAATATTTTGTATAAAATAAACTCAAAAGAAGAATGAATTAGTTTCAAGATACTTAGTATAGCTTTGCATAAAACTGTGGCGAATTGATGGTTGAAATTGCAACACACAGAAACGCTACGCCAACGTGGAAACGCAGAGTTTTTAAATTACACTACGAATTTAAGAAATCTTGTACTTAGGCAAAATTGGGTGATTATGCGTTCTGTAAACCGCAGATATACACCGATGAATTATCTAGCTTGAAAAGTTTCCTAGGTTGGGAAACCCGACTATAGAACTTTTAGCGTTGCTGAATTGATGTATGAAATCTAAAATCGAGTGTTTAAAACTCCTGCCTTTGCGTCTTTACGCCTTTGCGTGAGAACTAAATTCATACTCTTAATCAGCAACGCCGAACTTTTCGCTGGGTTCAACGGTGTATCTGCGGGAAGTTACCACGTGTCTACATGTGTGATTCCACAACCAGAATTTCTACAAGATGTCTAATCACTTGATTCGCGGATGGGCATCTTGTCCATCCCAGCAGACTAAGGTAGGTTTAGCAACTGTTTTCGTCTGGTAAGCATTTTTGACAGCAACCCAGTTACTAGCAATAGGCATTCGCCAACCCGTACCAAAGGCGCGATCAGTAATTTTCAATCCGGGGGGTGCTTGTCGCCGTTTGAATTCAGCACGCGCAACCATCTGAATTACTCTGTCTACAATCACTGGATCATGTCCAGCTGCAACAATTTGTGCTGCTGATTGGTGGTTGTGAATTAGGTGTTGCAAGATATCATCCAAAATTTCGTAGGGCGGTAGAGAGTCTTGATCTACTTGACCCGGTTTGAGTTCAGCGCTGGGTGCTTTAGTCAGAATGTTTTGCGGAATAATTTCGCTATTGCGATTTAACCAATGGCAAAGCGAATAAACGCGGGTTTTAGGAACATCAGCAATTACCGCTAAACCGCCATTCATATCGCCGTAGAGAGTACAGTAACCGACTGCCATTTCTGACTTATTACCAGTAGATAGCAGGAGATAGCCGAATTTATTTGCGATCGCCATTAATAAATTACCCCGAATTCGGGATTGTATATTCTCTTCTGCTAGTCCAAACTCGGTATCTGCAAACAAGTCGGCTAAGGTTTGATCAAAGCCTTGCATTAAATCGCCAATCGGTAAAATATTAGTCTTTATCCCCAAATTTTCGCTTAAAGCTAAAGCATCGCTGATAGAATGCTCAGAACTATAGGGGGAAGGCATAAGCACACCCAGGACATTTTCCTTACCGAGTGCAGTAGTTGCGATCGCTGCTACTAATGCAGAGTCAATTCCCCCACTTAAACCCAGTACTACTTTAGAAAAGCGACACTTACGGGCGTAATCTCGTACTCCTAAAACCAAAGCTTGCCAGATTTCTTCATCTTCTGATTCAGATCCAGGTGTTACAGAACCTAACTGCAAATCCCGCTGTGCTTCATCAAATTCAACTACTACTAAATCCGTTTCAAATCCACGGGCGCGACAAATAATTTCTCCTTGACGATTCAAGGCAAAACTACGACCATCGAAAATTAGATCATCATTTCCGCCAACTTGGTTAGCATAGATAATTGGTTGCTGGAAACGCACAGCACTATGTCTAAGCAATGTTTCTCGAAACTGCTGTTTGTTGACACTGTAGGGCGAAGCAGACAAATTGACAATCAAATCCACACCCAAAATTGCTAAGTCAGCAATTGGATTCACAGCATAACTACGTTTGCCCCAAAAATCCTCATCATTCCATAAATCTTCGCAAATAGTTACGCCAATGTGGATATTATCTAGGGTGAAATAATTAGCTTGCAATCCTGGTTCAAAATAGCGATTTTCATCAAACACATCGTAAGTAGGTAAAAGTCGCTTATAAAAGAATTGTTTGACTTGACCATTCTCTAATAAAGCTATGCTATTAAATAAAGTTTTACCACCAGTTATGTGAGCTTTTGCATATTGTTCAACAGTTCCTACCAACACAGCTAACTTAGGTGGCAAATCTCTGGCTAATTGTTGTAAGGTGATACCCATAGCTTCCACAAAACTGGGATTTAGTAATAAATCCCTTGGTGGATAGCCACACAAAGAAAGTTCTGGCGTCAACAACAAACGTACACCTTTTGCAGCTGCCCGTTGTGCCATTTCCAAAATTATTTGGGAATTTCCTGGTAAGTCACCAATTGTCGGATTAATTTGAGCGATCGCAATCTTCATTTTGTTTGTCATTAATCATTAGTCATTGGTCATTTGTCAAGAGTCATTAGTCAAGGCTCAAAATAAGTTACTCTAGACTTTTGGCTTTTGACTTGGCGAAGCGGTTATTAAATAAACACTAAAGGTTTATCTTTTAAGGGGGCAAAAGCCTCGGCATCAAACTTATATAAACTAGCCGGACGACCAGCACCCCGCGATACCTTAATCCCGGTATCACATAGAAAACCTAACTTGAGTAGACGCGCCCGAAAATTAGAATAATCGGAAAAATTGTCTCCTAAAACTGTGGCGTATAACTGATATAAATCATTTAAGGTAAACATTTCCGGCAACACTTCAAAAGCTACCGGACTATACTCCAACTTATTTCGCAAACGCCTATGCCCATAGGCCAGAATTTCATTATGATCAAAAGCTAATTGCGGCACTTGTTTCACCGGATACCAAGCTATACCAGCAACGCGATCGGCAATCAATTCTGCTTCTTCAAATCGTACAAGGGCAAAGTAACTAACTGATAGATAACGTACACCATAACTATCGGTTGCTTCTCGTGGATCGCGATTGGGGCCCCCAAAGGTATACAGTTGTTCTAAATAAAGATTTTTTACGCGAATTTTCTCCGCCATAATTCGATAGGCGGCGTCCTCTAAAGACTCTCCTGGACGCACCAAAGTACCGGGAAGACTCCAATGATTTAAAAATGGTTCTTGCTGTCGCATTACTAATAGAACTAACAGCCGATTTTGTGCAGTATCTACAGAAAAAATTACATTATCAACCCCAACCTTGAAATCGGCCAAAAGTTGTTGGTTTAGCGCAGTTGAAATCTTTTTTTGGTTGCGTCCTGGCACTTGTACAAATGCTCTTGATGAATATAGGCAATTACAGGGGGTGTGAGGGCTTCGGAATCTCCATGTTCGCGATATGCTGTTGAGGAAATATCTAGACCAGTAAGAGAGGCGATCGCAATCTTTCCTCCCAGCTTTTCCACTGCTTCCAAACTAGACTCATCTATCGCATATCCCGGTCGCGGCACAATTAGTAGTTGCACTTGCTGTAACAAATCTTCAATGCGATACCAACGTGGTAACTGACTTAGTAAATCTGAACCAATTACCAACGTTAACTCAGCGTCCTCTCCCCAGTTCACTTTTGCTTTCTCCACCGTTTCCAGTGTTCTAAAGCTACTCAATTCCTGCTCCAAAGCAATATTGTGCCGTGGCGCATCGATATCCGCAATCAACAATTGCAACATTGCTGCGCGATGTTCTAAAGGCGTTTGATGCGACTTAAATGGATTATCTGCTGCCCAAACTGCTACCCAATCATAACGCTCAGACAACCAACTCAGAACCGCTTGATGTCCAGCAGTTGGTGGATCAGCACTAGTACCAAACAAAGCAATTCTGATCATCTTAACTTCGTGTCCTTCTCTACGAGACGCTGCGCGAATGCGATTCGTTTCTTAGTCTCCTCAGTCAAAATCCGCAACGCGGTAGAAATCTCTACCTCTACCCCCACAGGATTCCTCAAATGCCGTGTCTCCTGTGGCAAACTGGCAACTGAGGCGGCAGTACGTTGGCGAATTGCTGCCAAAGTCTCTAGCGGTTGCACCCGTTGACCTTCCTGCATTACCAACTGCAACAAAGGTTGTTCTTCAAGGGGACTTTCACCAACTAATCCCAATCTGTCTGCTTTGACCTTATTTCCTATGAACGAGCGAAAAATCTGCTTGCGCCCTGGATAAGTCACTTTGCCACTAGACTGTTTCATGACTGGAATGCCATCTATTTCAACGAGTTTATAGACTCCATTCACAGGTGAACCTGTAACTAGTCGCGTTCCTAATCCATAACCATCAATCTCGGCTCCGTCTGCTTTTAGCCTGGCAATTTCCCACTCATCTAAGTCACCACTAGCGAAAATTGGCACATTAGGAAGGAGCGATCGCACCTGTTTTGATAAGGTAACTAAATCTCCTGAGTCCAACCTCACTCCCGTTAATTTCATTTCCCCGGAATTGACTTTTTCAGCTAAGCGCTGGGCAGCAGCAATTGTATCGTAAGTGTCTATCAACAATGGCGCACCCGGAAAATATCGATGAAAGGCACTAAAAGCCTGGTCTTCAGATCCTTCTATTGCTGACAGCGCCATCACTAAAGCGTGTGCCATCGTACCACTTGGTTTCTGTCCGAGTTGTAGCGCTGCTAACACATTGGAAGTAGAATCTAACCCACCCGCCAAAGCCGCCCGCGCTGCCCACAACGAAGCTTGCGGACTAAATGCCCGTCTTGTGCCAAATTCTAAGAGTGTTGCTTGCTCCCCTGCGACATCACGCAACCTTGCTGCTCTTGTAGCAATCAAGGTTTGATAGTTGATGGTATTTAATAGATAAGTTTCTACCAGTTGCGCTTGCCAAAGGGGTGCTTCCACTCGCAATATTGGCTGATTTGCAAACACTGCTGTCCCTTCCGGTACTGCCCAAACATCCCCGGTAAAGTGTCCCTCTGCTAGCAGTGACCAAAAGCGATCGCCTCCGGCGCACTGTAAGTGTTCGCCAGCATGAGCAAAAATTCCCGTAGCCTGCAAAGCCGCGATTTGAGAGGGACTAAAACGGAATTTCGCCAAATATTCCAAGGCTTGTGCTAGCCCCATTGCAATTAAATAACCAAAACCCTCTGGTAAGCGCCTGACGGTCAACTCAAAACTTGCCCACCGTTTTTCTATACCTTCGCCTGTATAACAAGCTGCCATCGTCAACTGGTAAAGGTCGGTCAGAAGGCTGTAGTCATCCGCACAGAGGTTTAGTTCTTGGTTCGGGTGGCTTTGCTGTTGCTGATTATTGGTATGTACATAGTCCAAATCTGGGAAAGTTGTCATGCAAGAGCTTCCTTACAAGAATGCTTCTCTTATTATGGTAGAATTTACCATAAATAATGTCAACTACTGGAGAATTTATCTGAGATATTGCTGTAAAACGGTGTAATTACAGATTGATTAATACTAATTTCATCGATTATTTAATATTTCTTAATAGTTATAGTTAGCAATAATGATATTAAGTTATAATTAGAATCAAAGAAAAAAGTTGGATTTTTTGACAAGCTAAAGTATTGCAAAGTTATCTGAAAGAATATTGCAAAAACTTTCAATATATTGAGGATTCAAGCTAGCCGAGAATATCAGAACTAAAGTATAAACATTCAGAATAAAAGTGACTCAAAAAAAGGGGTCTAATATTATGGCTTTTTCCAAAATGCTTGCTAGCATAATCCAGTATATTTCTGAAGCCTTTATGCGGATTTTTGGCCCTACTGATGATGCTTATCCTGCAATTGGAGTACAACCTTTTACAGGTGAACCTTACAAAGAAGGTAAAGCTGATGCTTGGTAGATGCTGATGCAATAACAGCAATAAATGATATTTTAATAAGTGAGAAAGATAAAGGCGTAAGGAAAACCTCACGCCTTTTTGTTTACAAATTTTGATATTAGACAATCCTGATGTCTAATAAAGCCATAGCTTAAGGGTCAGCAGATTTGTCAAAGATAGCTTTTTGTTGCAACCAATCTTGACCCACTTGGATACTGATATCTGAGCTAATATTGCCAGTACTTTCTACTCGCACCTCGCCAAATCCCAAAGTGTTACGAATTGATTCGGCGCTGTCGCCATCTCCTTGTTGGGCGACAATGTGAGTTTCTTCTAAAGGTTCACTCCAGGGTTTAGACACATAAACGTTACGATATCCAGCTTTTTCCAAAGCTCTAATTAATGGTCGGAGGTTAGAGCGATCGCCACCTGTACTATCTTGAATTGCGACTCGTAAAGAAGCTGGATCAACCATCTGCTGTCCTTGCTCTGACTCCAAACCAAAGTGCTGAGTCATGAGTTTGGCAATATTATCTTTATTTGGCAACCAATAGCTAACATCATACTCAGTCTTCTCACTAAAGCGACCTGGTAGCATTAACATCTGCATATTGGAGCGATTTGTTCGCACTCCAAAACCCACTAGCGCTACTAGTTCTTCAACCGTCAAATTGGTGTCGATATGTTCTTTTACTACGTCGAGAACTTTCGGCAATTGCGCCACAGTAGCCGGGTTGAGCGTCTGATCCATCAAAGCACGCATTACCATTTGTTGCCGCTGAATCCGGCCAATATCTCCTAGTTCGTCATGGCGAAAGCGCAGTAATTGCAGTACTTGATCGCCGTTGAGATGTTGCTTGCCTGCTTTCAAATTGATATATAGATGCTGAGAATCATCTTGATACTTCATATCTTTGGGGACGAACACTGTTACCCCACCTAAAGCATCAATTAACTTGGCAACTCCCAGAACATTAATCCTGACATAGCGATCAATTCCTACCCCACCCAAGAGATTACTGACAGTTTTAGCACTTAAAGCTGGCCCACCTTCAATATTCGTGGCGTTAATTTTTTTGACACCATACCCTTCTATTTCTGTACGGGTATCTCTGGGAATGGAGAGCATGGCTACTTTTTTAGTCTCTGGGTCAAATTTCAGCAATAGCATGACATCAGCAAGACCGTCAAAAGAGTTTACCTGGGGCAGGTATCCGAGATTTTGGGTTTCGGTGGGAGGGTTTTGGACATCTGGCGGAAGTACGCTCATCCCCATAACTAAGAGATTGACTGGGCGAGTTAATTCCGAAAATCGCAGCCCACCTCCAGAGATGCGATCGCTATCAAATACCGCCTCATCCTGTGGGCTTAGCTGAGCTTGTTGCAAAGGGGTACTAGTCAAAGATACTGCCAATAGCGCCCCTGCTGTTGCTGACACCATTGCAATCCCGCTCATACCCACCCAAAACCACAGCCAACGTCCTGATTTTGATTTCTGGGAATTTCTGTTGCTGGACTTTGAGGCCTTTCCTGACTGGTTTTCTTCTGCCGAACTTCTTTGAATGGTCACAGACTTCCTCACACTTAACTGATCAAATTCGGTAAATTTACAGACTCAAAATATGTAGATAAATCAACCCATAATAGCTAACTCTTAATTATTAGTGCTAACTTTTTCTTTGTTGTTTCAACCAAAACACTTATAGCAGCATTTATTCTTTTTTTGGGCAAATCTAGAAATGTTTTATTGAAGTATGGCAATAATAAACTGGATTTGACCAGCTATATGGGAAATCATCCGTGATTTGTGAAAAGATGAGTAAAAATACCGTGAATTATGCAAAAAAATTAAGACAAATACTTGCCTAGCATACGCTCAGCAAAGTTGCTAAACCCTGGTAAGCGCTTAGATCTACCTTGGAGCAGGCGAATAATTAACCAGACACTTATTAAAAAGTAACCAGAGGTGAGAAAGCTATTAAGGATGAATAGACGCAGTGTGAATAAATCTGAAGTTGCTGCTCCGGTTGCTAACAATAGGTATCCCAAGAGCCAAGCTGATGCCAAAGTAATAGACAGACGACTAGTGGCAAGTTGTTCCCGGCTTCCCTGACGGCGATAGAGAGTCCACAGGGATGGGAAAAAGCCAATAACCGGAATCAAATACAAAATTAACTGTGCTTTAGAGGTGGCTGCATCTTCATTGGGGAGCCACTGTGTTCCTGTCGCCTTGCGTCGGAAAGCAAGTGGCGTCATTGGGTACTGGGGAGCCACTGCGCTCCTGTCGCCCTGGGTCGGAAAGCAAGTGGCGTCATTGGGTACTGGGGGTTTTTCCGAGTCCCCAGTCTTTTTTGGTTCAAGATTTTCCATTTGGCTTAGTCTAACTCCTAAACTAGAAGGATGAAAGAGACTCATGTAGTTAGCGATAATAAGCTGTAAAGAAGGATTCAATTTAGTTCTATCCCGCAATCAGCTCAAAATGCAGACACGCAAGCTTCTCGACTGGTGGCAAACACTCACACCAATAGCGCGAATCGGGGCGATCGCTTTATTCGCTCCGTTGCTAGTTCTCAATAGTTGGGCAATTTCGGCAATTTTTAATTACTTCCATTCCCTGATAGTCATTTTAGTCGGAGCCTCAGTACTAGCATTTCTGCTCAACTACCCCGTAAGCTGGATGGAGCATCACGGTGCTAGGCGAGAGCAAGTAGCCATCCTAGTATTTCTGTTGGCTTTATCGATTTTACTGGCGTTGGGTGTTACCCTTTTTCCGTTAGCCCTGACTCAAGCTGAGCAACTGGTGGCTCGTTTACCGGAGTTGATTGACTCTGGACGTTCTCAGTTAATGTTATTAAACGAGAAAGCTGAGATTTTTGGTTTACCGATTAACCTTGATGCTTTGGTAGTGCAAATCAACGATCGCGTCAAGGGACAATTGCAGGCGATCGCCGGACAAGTTTTAAATCTAGCTGTAGTCACAGTCACTAGCCTACTAGATTTTCTCTTGACTATGGTTTTGACTTTCTATCTTTTACAGCATGGAGATGAACTCTGGGAAAGTTTAGTCGAATGGCTACCCACTAAATTTCGAGATCCTTTCTCTCGAACAGTGCGCCTGAGCTTTCAAAATTTCTTTATTACCCAGCTGATTTTATCTACTTGTATGGCCTCAGCCCTCATTCCGACATTTTTGTGGCTGAAAGTGCCATTTGGTCTGCTGTTTGGCTTAACTATTGGCATCATGGCTCTCATTCCCTTTGGCGGTTCTGTGGGTATCGCCATGACTACCTTGTTGGTGGCGCTGCAAGATTTCTCAATGGGCGTGAGGGTGTTAATGGCAGCAGTAATCGTACAGCAAATTCTCGAAAACTTAATTGCCCCTCGTATTTTAGGTAGTTTTACTGGTTTAAACCCCGTTTGGATTCTAATTTCAGTCTTAACAGGAGCGAGAATTGGGGGACTCTTGGGTGTAATTGTGGCAGTACCCACGGCTGTTGTAATTAAAACTGCTTTAAGCGCTCTACGTCCTGGGCCGTTAAGCAGCCAGACAGACGATAGCGCCACTGGGGAGATAGCTGCACCCGTCGCAGCAGGGGAGTCCTCAAAAGCTGACGCCAAAAATTCTTTGAGCGTTTCTGAAGCGACATTACCTTAAAGATGCAATTTAAGATGAAGGAATTTTGACTTTATGACTGCGGCTCGACAATTGAACCCATAAATAAAATATTCCCTGTTTGATTATCCCTAATGGCACAGAAGAAGGGACGGTCAACGATCATTTTAAATGGTTCTGGTTGCTGTCTCAAAGATACTGCCTCTACTGCCACTGAAGTAGCCGCAGCAGCTTCGGTGCCTTCTTCATTCACCTCAACAAAAGTTTTATGCTTAACCTGGCTAAGAGCAAAGTTTTTACCCATGCCAGAAAAGTTAGCTTTACTACTGAAAGCTTCCTCCATACCCAAAGCTTTCAGCGCATCGTTAAGCGTAACATCATAGTCTGTTTTAAAACGAGGTAAGCGAATAAAACCTGCTTGTTTGCTGAACTGAGTCATCCATTTTTCCCAGTTCTCAACATTCAAGTTTTGATAGAAGGTTTTGAGATTGGAGTTCTGTTTAGGCAGAAAGATATAAAAGCTCACCTTACCATCTTTGCCGTAAGGTAAACTAACTGCCTGAAATTGTTGGTTTTCATAGTATCTGTAGTTACCCTTTTGAGACATCATTGGGTGTTGTTTTTGCCTGCCAGATATTAAGTAAAAAGGATGTTGAGTGGTTTGGCTTTTATCAAATTCTTGGCTCCAGTTACCTTTGAAATATATAGCATTAATCAAAAATAGTACCTGGTCTGGTTCAATTGTTTCCACAATCTTGTTGATTTTTCCGCGTGTATTCTCATTGACCCAGTTATTGATTGTGTTGGCAGCTGCGGCATCTTTAAAGTTTAAATTGCTGACTTTGGCTTGATAAAAATCCTGAGTTCTCTGGATAAAATCTGGCTGAAAATTAGTATCTTGGTTTGCCCAAAGGGAATTAGCGATAGTTAGTTGGACTTTCGCATCCGGGTTTTCTAGAAGCTTTTTTGATGCTGCGTAAGAAGAATTAATTTCTTGCAAATTCATACCCTGTAATTCTAGGGTCTTTGCCATTGCTTGTTGAGTAGAGCCGCTAGCACCGTTGTAGGTCATAGCTAGAGCGATCGCTACACTCGTAGGTGAGATAAAAACATTCTTTTCAGCACTATCGATTTTCTGAACTTCTGCAAACAGTTTGAAGCCAAACTTATTGTTAGCATCAACAATTTTTGAATCAGAGTTGACCATTTTTTTTGGCAATGGAGATTCTGGCTGAGGCGAACCAGATTGAGCAAGGGCATTTGTACTATTATTCACCTGAGAACACCCTAATACACCCAATAAAACAACACTTGCAGCTGCTAAAACGTAACGTCTTCCCAGACTAACACCGTAACGTCTTTGCAGAAAATTTTCTTTCATCCCACTAAATTTTTGCCGATTCATTCTACCACCTCGCTTGCCAAAGATTTTTGATTTGCCACTCAATATTGACGCTAATCATGCATCAATTGTTAACTATTGCATTTGCGGTGACAGAAAGACTGGACTGTTACAGTTTTTGTAACGGTAGCTTTAGTTACATTGTGGTACTTTTGTATAAATTAAACGAGTAAGTAGAAGGTTTAATTAACCGCTTAATAGCGAATTAGTTCCTGAATGCGATCGCGTGGTAAGCCCAATTCTTGAGAGAGGGTAGTTTCAAGTTGGCTCGGCTCCGTTATTGGAAACTCAAACGCGATGGTTTTGAGGACTGAGTTATCTGTTTTTACATTCACCAGGGAAACGCCATCTTGTTGCCGAATTTCCACCTTAATCGCCACTATTCTTTTCATCATTTGCCGTGCCGATTGCTTATCCGCTTGTAGGTATTTTTGATTGTCGTAGGTGCGGCTCAAAATCCGATCTCCCACAAAGCCGCTCCCTATCCAAAACACCAACCCAACCAATGGTAAGGACAACCAAAACACAAAGCCGATTGATCGCAACACCTGAAACATTTTAAGTTGGCGCATAAAAAATATGGGGTTAATTGCTCACTTATTTACCAACTCAGCACTCCTCACTTAGCACCCAGCACGGGCTAAACGCCCCGCTACCGCTAACAGCATTGTTTACTGTCACTTCTATGTCACTCTTTTAGCTTAATCTTAGAATTGAGAAGCAGAAATCACAGCAAGCTGAGCAAATGGGATGTTGATCTTACTGGTGGAAGATGACCCATCGCAGCTAGAGCCACTGCGGACAGCATTGTTGAAAGTGGGGCATACAGTGGATGCGATCGAAGATGGAGAAACAGCGCAATGGTTTGCTTTTCGCAAAGACTATGACTTACTGATTCTAGATTGGATGTTGCCCAAGGTTAGTGGAGTAGAAATCTGTCAGGTGTATCGACGGGCTGGTAAATTGGCTCCTGTACTAATGCTGACCGCAAAAGATACAGTTTTGGACAAAGTAACGGGTTTGGATGCAGGAGCCGATGATTACTTAGTAAAGCCTGTGGATGTGCTGGAGTTGTTGGCACGAGTGCGGGCGCTGGGAAGGCGATCGCCAATGTGGCAAGGCGATATACTCAGCTTGGACGATTTGCAACTTCATTTATCCAATTTGACAATCGAACGTGGTTCGTTAACGACTCAACTTTCCAGCCGTGAGTTTCAATTGATGGAATATTTGATGCGTCATCCCCGCCAAGTCTTATCTCATGACCAAATTGAGCAAGCCATTTGGAGTTGGGGAGACGAACCCGAAAGTAACGCAGTTACAACCTTGGTTCGCCGTCTGCGCCAACGTCTACAAACAGTTGATGCTAAAGATTGGATAGAAACGGTGCATCGAATGGGTTATCGATTGAATCCGCCAAATTAGTCATTTGTCATTTGTCGTTTGTCAAAGGTCTAGAGTCAAGGGTCAAAAACCAGTATTTATTCCCCCCTGCTCTCCTGCTCTCCTGCTCCCAATCCCCAATCCCCAGTCCCCAAAGTGTTTGATCGTAGTCGCCGTAATCTGGCTCACTGGTTTGCCCTGTCAATGGGTGGAATTTTATTTGCTTTTGCAGGAGTAGGTTACTGTCTGAATGTGGAAGATCAGTTGCGGTTTTTTGATGACGAACTCTTTTCACAAAGTAAAACCTTTGCTGCCAAAACTCAGTACTCGCTTTATCAAAGTCAATGGCAAAATCATCGCAGCCAGACTCGTCTAGAGAATGGGGGATCTTTGAATGGTGGATTGATATATGCTCGGTGGTATAACGCTAACAGGCAGCTAGTACAGTTTATTGGTTCATCGGGTGGCAAACAGTTAACCACAAAACCCGGATTTAAAACAGTGCAAGCGCCAATTAGCTCAGATATCCCCACTACAACAACCTGGGTTCGCCAACTTACTCTTCCCGTTTTACAAGATAAGGTGCTGGTTGGCTACTTCCAAACAGCAGTTCCGATGAATTCCCTACGCAGCAGCTTGAATCAAGCTCGCTTGTTTTTTGCTTTGGGTGTTCCGGTGACATTTGGCGTGATTGGGATTACAGGCTGGTTTTTAGGCGGATTAGCAATGCGACCAACCCTCCGCGCTTATCAGCAATTACAGCGGTTTACAGCCGATGCTTCCCATGAACTACGTACACCTGTCGCAACAGTATTGAGCAATGCCCAAGTTGCCCTCATGCCGCCCGAAGACCCATCTGAGCAACGATTTCGGTTGCAAAAGATTGCGGAAACCGCTAAATCCATGAGTACGCTAATTAATAATCTGCTTTTTCTTTCGCGCTATGATGCATCGCTTGCGGAAACTATACTAAAACCCGTTGATTTGAACGAACTGCTGCGATCGCTTGCTCAAGAGTTTATCACTCAATGTTCTGCTCAAAACCTCTATTTCAGCACTCAACTTTCAGAGCAACCCGTCATGCTACAAGCTGACGCCAACTTGCTAAAACAAGCCGTAATCAATCTACTGAGTAATGCCTTAAAATACACGCCAACGGGTGGTAAGGTACAATTGCGTCTATTTACTCAGTCCCACCGGGCTGTGATTCAGGTTATCGACAATGGTATTGGTATTCCCCCCACTGATTTGCCGCATATCTTTGATCGTTTCTACCGCGTAGACACCGTTCGCTCTCGCCAAACAGGCGGCTTTGGACTCGGACTTGCGATCGCACAACAAATTGTGCAAGCATACGGGGGACAAATCACCGTAAAGAGTATACTTGGTCAAGGCTCAACCTTTCAAATTAGTCTTCCCCTCAAACTTTGACCAATGCTTGATGAGATGGGGTTTATGAGATCAGAACTGCCAATAATTACCAGCGATCGCCTATTATTACGAGTGCCGATCCTAGAAGACATACCCCAAATCATTAAATATTTCACTGATAACAAAACATATCTCACTCCATTTTATCCTCGTTGGGCCGATTGTTTTTTCACCGAAAAGTATTGGCAGTATCAGATAGAAAGTAGCTTTAGAGAATTTATTAATGACCAATCATTAAAGCTATTTATTTATACAAAAAAAAATCCAACTGTCATTATTGGAACTGTTAATTTTAGTAATTTTATCCGAGGAGCCGCTCATTTTTGCTATGTAGGATATAGCCTTGCCGAAGCTAGACAAGGTAAAGGATATATGACAGAGGCGCTAAAAGCCGCAACTCAGTATGTATTTCAAGAATTAAATTTTCACCGCATCATGGCAAATTATATGCCTCATAATCGCCGCAGTGGTAATGTGCTCAAAAGACTCGGTTTTGTAATTGAAGGATATGCTAGAGACTATTTGTTGATTAATGGAAAATGGGAAGATCATATCCTTACAAGTCTCATAAATCCTAACTGGCAACCAGACCAATATTAACTAATTTGATATACATTTAGCTTGCAGTATTATCGTAGTTAGAGGAGATAGCAGAGGGAGCAGAGGGGCAGAGGGGCAGGGGGAGCAGGGGAAGAATAATAAAATACAAATGACTCTTAACCCTTGACTCCTCACTTAGCACTCAGCGCTCCTATTAAAAATTCAGCATTAAGATTGGCGGACTTGATGCAAACTTCGATTAAGCCAATCTTCATACCAATCATAAAAACTTAAAGGTTGCTCCTCATTATTATCTGGATGAAAATCATCGGTATCAGCATCATGAAAAGAACGACAAAAACTTAAACAAGCGGGATATATCCCATTATCATTAGTGCGGTCATCTATCCAGATTTTCCCTCGTTGTTCTCCGGTAATGACTAATATCGCATAAATTCCACAACCATAATTTGCAATGGTAAGAGTACCCTGAGTAAACCTATCATCAAAATAAGCATCCTTAAGAACAAAATAACCACCTTTATTCTCAGTAATCAAATCCAAATTATTCCATGCCTGTGTTAAAGGAAATGGTTTAGAAAAAAATTCTGATTTTTTTGGATATGGTGTTTCTAGAATGACATTTTCATATTCAATTCCTGGGAGTCTGTATAAACCGTATCCAGGCCCAGCACCACCATTGCCAACTTCCAACAGAAAGTTACGGTAGTCACTGGGTAGCGTGATATCGTATTTAGATTCAAACTTTTGAATATCTGTGTTACTCAAGCAGGGGTTGAGTTGATACTGGTGTGATTCTGAGCCAAAAACTTGAAATGTAGCGTCTAAAATTGCTAATTGAGTCAAGTTTTTCTTTAATTGCAAAACTTTATTCATTATCCGCTCCGATGATGATGGTGGCGCTGCCATATTTGAGATATGGGTCGCTTTCTTCGTCTATGCTGATGCCAATGCCAGAGGTAGTATTAAAGGAAGAATGAATTAAGCTTTGCTCGTAATGACTCTGGCTGAAACTCCAAACTACAAGAATTCTAGCAATCCTTTTCTTACCCTCAACTACGAAAGCGCCTTGGAATCTCTAGGCGATGACTACTATGACGAAGTTGCAGCGGCGGAATTTCCTCAACACATCTTGCGTTGGCGTAACGATGCACTGCTACCTCGTTTAGGGCTAGACCCCCAAGCAGTCACAGACGAAGATTTCATCACAGCCTTTGGCAAATTTGAAGGGCGCAAACCCTTGTTAGCACTACGTTACCACGGCTATCAATTTGGTGAATATAATCGGCAGTTGGGTGATGGCAGAGGCTTTCTCTACGGGCAAGTACGCGCCAGTGATGGCGAATTGTACGACTTTGGGACGAAAGGTTCGGGTAGGACGCCCTACTCCCGTGGTGGCGACGGTATGCTCACACTTAAAGGCGGGGTACGAGAAGTTTTAGCAGCGGAAGCGCTTCACTACTTGGGAGTACGTACCTCCCGCTGTCTAACCATGATTGAAACAGGTTTATCCCTTTGGCGAGGCGATGAACCTTCACCTACTCGCTCATCTGTGATGGTCAGGATGAGTAATTCTCATATTCGGTTTGGCACTTTTGAGCGACTGCACTATTTACAGCGTCCAGATTTAGCTAAAAAGTTGTTAGACCATGTAATTGAGCAATATTACCCACACTTAAACGCCCAACAAGATAAAGATGTCTTGTTTTACGCTGAATTAGTTCAACGGTTTGCAAAACTAGCAGCACAGTGGATGGCGGCTGGCTTTTGTCATGCAGTCCTCAATACTGACAATATGTCAATTACAGGAGAGAGCTTTGACTATGGCCCTTATGCATTTATTCCTACTTATGACCCGTACTTTACCGCTGCATATTTTGACTACTATAGACGCTACTGTTACAGCCATCAACCAAGTATTTGCAAGTTGAATTTAGAAATGCTCCAAGAACCTTTAAAGGCAATTATTGATAAAGGTGATTTGGAAGCTGGATTAGCAAGGTTTGATGAGTATTATTATGCTGAATACAGTTCCTTGATGTTGAAAAAGTTGGGTTTTGAGCAATTGCAAAATCCAGAAGCTAATGAGCTTGTAAATCTAACAGTTGAATTTTTGCAAGATAGCCAAGTTGGTTATCACCAATTTTTTTATGAGATGGCTCGCACTTTTTCATCTAAATGGCGTGATGAACCAGGTTTTGTGCTGAATAATTCAGATATTGTGCCAGTACCAGGGGCATCACCAATTTTTGATAATTGGTGCATACTATACCATAAAATTTTGAATGGTTTTGATTGCGATCGCATTGATGTAATTGCTCAAACTCTAGCTGAACAAAATCCCAAAACAGTGTTATTAAGACCTGTAATTGAATCTACTTGGGAAGCGATTGCTCAAGAAGATAATTGGCAACCTTTTTATGAGTTAGTCAAGCAAATTCAGTCCAGGAGTTAGTCTTAATTTCATATATTTGGGAACTGGGAATTATTCATAAAACATAATACTAAATACCCAGTACCCATTTTTGTTAATAGCGAATTCGTGGGTCTACATAAGCATTTAAAATATCAATCAAAATGCTGGCGCTCACAACGATCGCACCAAAAAATACTAGTACTCCTTGGACTGTGGGATAATCGCGATCGCTAATGGCTTGATACAGTCGATTTGCTAACCCAGGCCAGGAAAATGTCACCTCTGTCAAAATCGCCCCACCCAACAGAGAAGCAAAGGTTAATCCCAAGACTGTAATCACTGGAATTAGGGCATTTTTTAAGGCATGGGAAACTAAAATCTTGTTTTCAGCTATGCCTCTAGCTCTAGCTGCTTCTATATAATCTGCTCGTAAGGTTTGCTTTAAATTCACTCGCACAATCCGCTCAAAAATCCCACTGAGCAAAATTCCTAGGGTGAGACTCGGAAGGGCGAGATGGTGCAAAGATGTGAAAAACTGACTGAAGTTACCACTCAACAAACTATCAATTGTATACAACCCAGTGATAGGAGAAGGAGCCGGAAGATTTGGCGGAAAACGGTTGGAATTGGGAAACCAACCCAATTGTACCGAGAAAATCAACTGCAAAAGCATTCCCGCCCAAAACATCGGAAGTGCGTAGGTGATAATACCAAACAATCGCCCGCCTATATCGAAATATGTTCCAGGACGAGAAGCCGAAAGAGTACCAACCAAAATTCCAACGATAAGCGCAACCGCCATACTAAACACAGCTAATTCCACCGTCGCCGGGAAATATTGCCCAATTATGTCCCAGACATACTGTCCTCGACTCATTAAAGAGGTTCCTAAATCAAAACGCAGTATGTTTCCTAAATAATTAAGGTACTGTAGCCACAATGGAAGGTCTAAACCCAATTGTTTTCGCAATTCCTCTTTAGCCGCTTCTGGCGCACGTCCACCTAGTATCGCATCTGCTGGATCTCCCGGTGTTGCTCTTAATAAAAGAAAGACAATAGTAATGATTGTTAACAGCTGAAGTGGCGCTAAGAGTAAACGAGAAACGATGTAATATTGTAAAGCTTTAGAGCGGGACATATTTTAGTTATTTGTTATTTGTCATTTGTCATTTGTCATGAATAAAAACAAAGGACAAATGACAAAGGACTGTTGACTACTTTTTAATTGTCTTGTAAATCAGATTTTGAGTAGGGTCAAGTTGGGTGTTACTAACGCCTTTTTGAGCAAACACATAATCTTTGTTTTGCCATAAAGGAACGTAAGGAACATCAGTAGCTACTTGCGTTTGAATTTGTGTAAAGATTTTCTGACGTGCTTCAGGATTTTGCTCTTGGCGTTGTTGGTCAATTAGCTTATTTACAGCTTCACTATAGTAAAACGAACCTTGAGTTTGACTGCCTCCATCTTCGCATCCTTTAGCATCTGACCCTTTCTGGCAAGATAAAAATGGCTGTACATAATTATCGGGGTCTAAAAAGTCTGGATACCAATCAAGTAAAGCTGCCGGATATAAACCCCTGGAAATATCTTTGAAGAAAGTAGGGGCTTCCACAGGGGTAACTTCAAATTGTAATATTCCATCCATCTTTGTATCAGCAAGAGATTTAAGTATCTGTGCTGCCAAACTACGAGTAGGTGAACTAGAAGGATACCAAATTTGTACTCTTGCGGGATTTTCTTTAGAGAAACCAGCAGTAGTTAACAATTGTTTCGCCCTATCCAAATTAGCATCACCATATTTATCTTTAAATAATGGCTGGGAAACGTTAAATGTAGTGGGAATCATGCTGTAAAGCGGATCAGCTTGACCATACAAAGCTCGCTGCATAATTAGTGGACGGTCAATCATTGAGGCGATCGCAGCTCGAACTTCTGGTTGATCTAAAGGCTTTTGATTCCGGTTCAGCACTAAATAACTTACTACACTACCCTGAGCAGTGATCGCCTGCCAATCCCCCTTTTTACCACCTTCCTCTAAACTGCGAACTTGATCTGGTTGCAGGGATAAATAAGCTACATCTACTGCACCTGTACGGAAGGCGTTAAATAAATTAACCGGACTAGTCTGGATTTGGACGTTAATGCCTTTATTAGCTGGTTTTTCTCCCCAATACTTATCAAACACATCAAATCGTAGTGAATCAGTGCCATACTGCGCTAATTTGTAAGGCCCAGTCCCCACAAAAATATTTGGCTTAAATTTACCCGCACCAATTTCATAAGCTTTGGGCGAGACTGCACACACTCCAGAAAACGCCAACAGTGAGGGAAAGGCTGCAAAAGGCTTTTTCAACTTAATTGTTAACTCAGACTCGCCTGTGGCTTTCACGGAGTCCACTGTATCAGCAAGTAAGAAGGAAGGTTTACCCTTGTTTTCAATAAAGCGCTGGATACTAAACTCCATTGCTTTGGCGTTGAAGGGAGTCCCATCGTGAAAAACTACTTCCTTACGTAAGGGGATAGTATAAGTCAAACTATCTTGACTTACTTTTGGTAATGCTGTGGCTAGTTGAGGCTGAATTTCGGTGCTTCCTGGTTCGTAAGTATAGAGGCGATCGCTCATATTAAATACTAAACCCAAAGATGCCAACTCATAAGCATCCGCCGGATCGAGGGTTCTCGGCTTCGCTGTTGTACCTATAGTAATGCGACCGTCACCCGTAGGGCTACTCACAGAACCAGATGGTGGGATAGTAGTCTGTGGGCGAGGAGCACAACTCACAACTAACAATAAACATAGACAGAACAAAGATAGGAATTGTGTAATCCGACCCCACTGTCTTACGGAAAAGGAAAACCAGGTCATATCATCAAGATTTTTGAAATTAGCGGTCAGCAATTATATTATGTTTTTGTCTATCATGCTAAATTTTTACAATTAATTTCAGCAATGCCTGTGGGGAAGCAGATACGTAGAAATAAATATAACTTGCCTTTTGAGTAGAGAGACATTTTTCTATACTATTTTCTTTATGACTCTATGGAGTTTAGCTGTCTAAATCAAAGATTTTTCGTGGATATTAAACTTTATAGTCAAGTTTATTACCATTAAGAGAGAGTACTATTTTGTTACACAAAATCATTGACAAGAATATAGAGTTTTATATTTGTTGAGGACGTAAACATTTTTATTTAATTAGAATTTCAAATATTGATTAAATTTATCGTAAATTCATAATTACTGGGGAATAGCTTTGTTAAGCTTTGACCGTAGCCCAAGTAATGTACATTAAAAACTTCACTTACAAATATCGTGTTTATACATCAACAACTGAAGCGATCGCGGTATATATTGTGAACAACAGATTGAAAGTCTAAATAGTGAGACTAAGACCGTGAAATATTTCTTTCTATCTGAGGGATGGACGGTTGCCAGAGTGTGGGCATCTGATGGACTCTGGCAAATCACTGCATGGCGACGCCAACCAGATATTCAGCGAATGAATGTTTGCTTAGTAGAACAAAACGAATTGTTATGGCTTTATCGAGTCGAAGAGGCTATTTTAACCGTCGAAGTGAAGCCAACAACACCAGTAATCGCCAGTAAGACCATTGGTCAAGTAGTACTTAAGCGTCTAATGAGTGCCGAACAGGTAATCGAACGCTTAGGTACGGCTGAAGCAAAGTGTCAGTTGCAAAATATTCAATCGGTGGTTCAGTGAGAAATGGGGCATTGCAGAAAAGGAAGGGGTAAGGGGTAAAAGTAAAAACCATCCCTTTACCCTTTAACCTTTTCCCCTTGTCCCTCTGCCTCTTGACCCTTGACTCCCTTCAATCACCCTCGTAAACATACGCAAACTAGATTTTTAACTGGGACTGGTAGCGAAATATCTGGAACATGCTACGCGATCGCATCAATTTACACGCTTGCAAACAGTTCCATCAATAGTTACACTTTTTAAAACATTCTCATTTTTGCTTGGCGATGGCTACCCTACTGGGTATAACTCCCGAAGCGAGTAAAGCGTTGCCAAACTACCCACACTGTCTAACTTATTAAGACTAAGTTGTGGTAAGACTCTGGTAGCAATAACAAAAAACAAGAGAGAGTTTTATGAGTGACGGCTTCCGTTACTTATAGCCTCAGTAAGAAAATTGCTTTGTAAACTAACTCATCGAGGAGGAGCGTAGTCGATGGGACTACCCTGGTACCGAGTACATACAGTAGTTCTGAATGATCCGGGGCGACTGATTTCTGTACACTTGATGCACACAGCGTTGGTGGCAGGCTGGGCTGGTTCAATGGCACTGTACGAACTGGCCGTTTTTGACCCCAGCGATCCTGTTCTCAATCCCATGTGGCGACAAGGAATGTTCGTGCTGCCCTTCATGGCACGTTTAGGCGTTACCCAATCATGGGGTGGTTGGAACGTTACTGGTGGCCCAGCAACCGATCCCGGTTTCTGGTCATTTGAAGGCGTCGCCGCAGCTCACATTGTTCTTTCAGGTCTATTATTCCTAGCTGCCGTTTGGCACTGGGTTTACTGGGATTTGGAACTCTTTAGAGATCCTCGTACTGGTGAACCTGCCCTAGATTTGCCAAAGATGTTTGGCATTCACCTGTTCTTATCTGGTCTACTTTGTTTTGGTTTTGGTGCTTTTCACCTTACCGGACTATTTGGCCCGGGAATGTGGGTTTCTGACGCCTATGGAGTCACTGGCAGCATACAGGCAGTAGCACCGGAATGGGGCCCAGATGGATTTAACCCATACAACCCTGGTGGTATTGTGGCTCACCACATTGCTGCTGGCGTTGTTGGTATTATTGCAGGCTTATTTCACCTCACAGTACGACCCCCCGAACGGCTCTACAAAGCCCTACGGATGGGGAACATCGAAACTGTACTTTCTAGCAGTATTGCCGCAGTATTCTTTGCCGCTTTTGTAGTAGCGGGAACTATGTGGTACGGCAACGCTACTACCCCCATTGAACTGTTTGGCCCTACCCGCTACCAATGGGATCAAAGCTACTTCCATCAGGAAATAGAGCGCCGCGTCCAAACTAGCGTTGCCCAAGGTGCAACTCTGTCTCAAGCTTGGTCGCAGATTCCAGAAAAACTGGCTTTCTACGATTATGTCGGCAATAGCCCTGCAAAAGGTGGTCTATTCCGTACAGGTGCTATGGACAAGGGTGATGGTATTGCCCAGTCTTGGCAAGGACACGCAGTGTTCAAAGATTCGGAAGGACGGGAATTGACCGTGCGTCGTCTCCCCAACTTCTTTGAAACTTTCCCAGTAATCTTGACTGATGCGGATGGAGTTGTCCGCGCTGATATTCCTTTCCGTCGAGCAGAATCTAAGTACAGCTTTGAGCAATCTGGTGTCACCGTTAGCTTTTATGGCGGTAATCTGAATGGTCAAACCTTTACAGAGCCGGCTGATGTGAAGAAATATGCTCGTAAGGCTCAAGGCGGTGAAATCTTTGAATTTGACCGGGAAACTTTGAACTCTGATGGTGTATTCCGCACTAGTCCTAGAGGTTGGTTTACCTTTGGACATGCCGTATTTGCTCTGTTATTCTTCTTTGGTCATCTCTGGCATGGTGCTCGGACAATCTACCGAGACGTGTTTGCTGGTGTCGATGCGGATCTAGAAGAACAAGTTGAGTGGGGTCTGTTCCAGAAAGTGGGTGATAAGTCAACCCGCCGGAAGGAAGCTCTCTAATTATTGGGGACTGGGGACTGGGAACTGATGACTAGTGACTGGTGACTGGTGACTGGGGGATTAAGATGAAGAAATTCCAATACCCAATCCCTAATACCCAGTACCCAATACCTAATCCCCTAGCTTGGTACAATATCATTACTGGCTGGATAGGTAGGAACTTGTAATATGGAAAGCGTTGCATACATTTTGATTTTGACCCTGGCAATAGGAGTTCTCTTCTTTGCGATCGCATTTCGCGAACCCCCCCGCTTTGAAAAGAAAGATAAATAAGTCTCTATTGCCCAATTTTTAGGCGAATCTAAACTAAGTATCCGTTGCTACAACATTTAGTAGCAACGGATATTTTTATTTTTGTCATTTTTTTAGTTGTAACTACTAACCAATAACCAACGAGCAATCATTTGATATGTGATATAATTTTCTATCTGGGAGTTAATATGTGTTAATACTAGCCTTTGTGCGCTAGGATGGAAAAAGATGTGAGTGTAAACTACCATAAAGACGCTTGCATATACATAGCATAGCGCTTGTTGCACAACCTTTACGGAGACTAGAACCGGGAACAAATCAGCATGGTCAATCAGAATTTAACCGCTCCAGAAATTGGATTTACTCACGAAGATTTCGCTGCTCTACTTGACAAATACGACTATCATTTTAGCCCTGGTGATATAGTACCAGGAACAGTTTTCAGTATAGAGCCGCGCGGCGCTCTGATTGACATTGGTGCTAAAACAGCAGCATATATACCTATACAGGAAATGTCTATTAACCGGGTAGACAGCCCGGAAGAAGTATTACAGTCGAACGAAACGCGAGAATTTTTCATTCTCACCGATGAAAACGAAGATGGTCAATTAACCCTTTCCATTCGCCGTATTGAATATATGCGGGCTTGGGAGCGCGTAAGGCAGTTGCAAGCAGAAGATGCGACTGTGCGTTCTGGCGTATTTGCGACCAATCGCGGGGGAGCATTGGTAAGAATTGAGGGTTTACGTGGCTTTATCCCCGGTTCTCACATCAGCACTCGCAAACCTAAAGAAGAATTGGTAGGTGAAGAACTACCATTAAAATTCCTAGAAGTAGACGAAGAACGTAACCGCCTAGTTCTATCTCATCGTCGGGCGTTGGTTGAGCGCAAGATGAACCGCTTGGAAGTCGGCGAAGTAGTAATTGGTACGGTTCGTGGCATCAAACCTTATGGTGCGTTTATCGATATTGGCGGTGTCAGTGGTCTACTGCACATCTCGGAGATTTCTCACGAACATATTGATACACCTCACAGCGTATTCAATGTCAATGATGAAGTGAAAGTGATGATCATTGACTTGGATGCAGAAAGAGGTCGGATTTCCCTTTCTACCAAGCAGTTAGAACCAGAACCCGGTGACATGATTAAGAACCGCGATTTGGTTTATGATAAAGCCGAAGAAATGGCTGCTAAGTATCGGGAACAGCTGCTAGCTAAACAGCAAGGTACTACAGCTACACCTGCTGCACCTGCGGAAGCTGATGCGATCGCTGAAGAAGATATTCCATCTGCAATGGAAGAAGTTGAAGAAGAAATTCCAACTGCAACCGAAACTGAAGAAAACATTTCAGCAGTAGCTCAAGAAGAAATTCCAGCTGCAACCGAAACTGAAGAAAATATTTCAGCAGTAGCTCAAGAAGAAATTCCAGCTGCAACCGAAACTGAAGAAAATATTTCAGCAGTAGCTCAAGAAGAAATTCCAGCTGCAACTGAAACTGAAGAAAATATTTCAGCAGTAGCTCAAGAAGAAGTTCCAGCTGCAACTGAAACTGAAGAAGAAATTCCAGTAGCTATTGAAGAGTAATACATTTATAGTTTTACTTGTCTGTAATTAAAAGTATCAAAGCATAATAAAAAGAGGGATTTTCCCTCTTTTTTTATGGTAGAGAATTGGTAAAAGTTAGGCATAAAGCTTTATAAATTAATAAGCGGGGTCGGATCTTTTGGTAACTATAAAATGTGGAAACATCAAGTTTCCAAATATCCAGGCAATTTTGTTTGACAAAAACGGTACTCTAGAAGATTCCGAAACGTATTTGCGATCGCTAGCACAAAGAGGAGCGCGGTTAATAGACGCTCAAATTCCCGGAATCGGCGAACCCCTATTAATGGCATTCGGCATCAATGGTAATAATCTAGATCCAGCGGGTTTAATCTCGGTAGCTAGTCGTCGTGAAACAGAAGTTGCGGCTGCGGCATATATTGCTGAAACTGGTAGGGGATGGTTTGAGTCCTTAGAAATAGCTCGTCAAGCTTTGGATGAAGCTGAAAAATACATTGGAAGAACTCCTTCACCTTTATTTGTAGGTAGCTTGGAAGTGTTGAAATATCTCCGGGAAAGAGGACTGAAACTTGGCATCCTCTCAGCAGCGACAACTCAAGAAGTGCGTAAGTTTGTTGCAGATCACCAGTTAAGCGATTACATCCAGCTGGAAATGGGAGTAGATGAGGGGCCGAGTAAACCAGATCCCATACTATTTGTGCAAGCTTGTCAAGCTTTAGGGGTTGAACCGAGCACTACGTTGATGGTAGGAGATTCTGTTGGAGACATGCAAATGGCGCGTAATGCCAAAGCCGCAGGTTGTATTGGTATCACTTGGGTAGGTAAGTCAGAAAATGTCCAAGGTGCGGATGTGGTAATTCATCAACTTGAAGAAATCCAAATTTTAGAAGCTTAATTTAGTTTTAGCGATCGCTTCATCTCTAACTATAGACCAGCGACGCTACTACTAAATCCCCAAGTCTGTAATAAATAATACAGATGGAGGTAGCCTGATGAGGCTATAGATAGTTCAGATAACAATTACACCGTAGAAGCGAAAGTTTCTACTCATCGCTCAACGTTTCCATCAACAAATTTACCTGCTGCTGTCGCTGCTGCAAAAAAGTTTCACATTGACGTAAATACTCAACAGCGCTGGCAAATTGGTCAAATACTTCTGCAAGTTCTAACTCACCCGCTTCGATGCGAGCAATGATTCCTTCTATTTCCACAACCTTAGCCTCATAATTCCAACCCTCCATTGAATCGGAACTTGAAGCACTCTTACGTTTAACCATTCAACCCTTGGCATCCTTCTCTACGAGACGCTGCGCGATGGCAGTGCATTAATTCTTAACTTCCGTAACTTTCACTTTAACCTCACCTTGTGCCAATTGAATCAACAAATCTTGCCCCACAGCCAATTCAGCAGCAGAACGAGCGATCGCCCCATTTTCCTGTCTTACCACCGCATAACCACGCTGTAACACTGCTTTCGGGTCAAGACTTGCCAACTTTTGCCGCAACATTTCTAAATGTTGCGTTGCTTGCTGCGATCGCCCCATTGTCACTTGCACCAATTGCTGACGCTTCCAAGCTAGCTGCTGCGTCTCTTGCTGCACTTGTCGATCTAAGCGCAAACGTCGCAAACGGTTTCGTAAAACTTGCAGTTGACTAAGAGCAGTTTCCTCAGAGAAAAGCATCGCCTTATACAAAGCCACAACTCTCTGCCGATGCTCAGTATACAACTCTGACAGTGCTGGTACAACCATTTCCGCTGCCGCAGTTGGTGTATGCACACACGCATCTGCAACTAAATCTACCAAAGACTCATCCCGTTGATGACCAATACCAGTAATTACCGGAATCGGACAATTAACAACCGATCGCACCACCCGCTCATCATTAAAGCAAGCCAATTCTTCAACCGCGCCGCCTCCCCGCGACAAAATTAGCACCTCGGCGCGTCCATCTCGTTCCACCCGCTCAATTGCTTTAACTATAGATTCTGGTGCTTGCTCACCTTGTACTGTGGCGGGAGAAAATAAGACGTGCAAACCGGGATACCTTTGCTTGAGAGTTTTTTGAATATCGCCCCAAGCCGCAGCAGTCGGTGAAGTGACGACAGCGATCGTTTGGGGGTGGATTGGGAGCGATCGCTTTCTTTGAGCGTCAAACAACCCCTCAGCCAGCAAGCGATTTTTCAGTTGTTGATAGCGCAACGCCTGCAAACCAACACCAGCGGGTAAAGCCTGCCAAACTGATAATTGATACTCTCCTCTTTGCGGATATACTCGGATACTACCCAAGATAATTAACTGCTCACCAGGAATTGGCATTTGCGCGAGTTTTGCTACTTGGCTATTCCACACCACACACTTAATTCCTGCTGTTCCATCAGTATCTTGCAGCGTAAAAAATAACCCACTGCGATGGTGGTTAGCACTGGAAACTTCCCCAGTAACCCAAACTTGCCGTAGCTGCTCATCTTGTTCTAATAACAAGCGAATATAGTCAGTTAACCCGGCTACTGAAAGCGCTGTATCGAGAATGAGGGATTCGGGAAGGTCGAAAGTCATCAAAGATGCCTGAAAGCATTAGTGCTGAAGCGATTTTAGCATTTGTAAAAGGGACTGGGAATTGGGGACTAGAGGCAGAGGAGCAAAAGAATAATTCTTTACCAAACTCAGTGCTAAAGCGCGGTACTCAGAACTCTTCATCCCTTAACCGAACCGCATTGGGACAACGCCTGCAAACAGACGAGTTTTTCTGCCGCTTTCAATGAACTTTAGACTAATGATTAATAACAGGGGAAATTGCGCCCGAATTGTTCGGTTCTACGACTGTTACGAGTACACAAATGACTATAACCTCATAAGTAGTAGTGAAATGCCTACCCTATATGCTGTTGGTCGCTGTTGAATCAAGGGGTGAAAAGCTGTGTACGAATGGATCTTGCCGAGTCTGAGTGAAGTTTTAGCCGAAAGTCAATCAAGTGTGGTTGAATGTTCACCTGCTAAAGCAGAGCGGCAATGGCGCGTCAGCCTAGCAGCGACAGAACATTTGCTATTAAATACTTTAGCAACTGTTTCACCTGACGCCACCCAAGGATTAGTTTTAACTGCACCAGCACCCCTATTTAGTCAGCCAAAATTGACTCAAAGCTTGCAGACGGTAACTTTTACAGCAAAACCATTTAATCCTTTGGCATTAATGCCATTTCAAATGCCAGTTGCGATTGCAACTGTAGATGAAGCTCCTCAAGAGTCGGTACTAGCCTTATTACCTGCCGATCCACTAGCATCCGAGCAGTTTTGCTTGGTTTTCACAGAAAAATTTAGATTAGTACTGGTTTTAGCAGAACACAAAAACGGCAAAAAAACGTTTTCATTTTCCTTTGAGCCAGAGGTAGTGCAGCAGGCGTGGCGATCGCTAGGAGCACGGGTAATGCTGACTAATCCAGAATTTTTCGTCGATTTAGATGGATTAGTACAGAAGTATTCCCCAGTTGCACCAGATTATCGTACCGTAATCCAGTTTAGCCAGTTACTACTTCAACAATTACCAGAACCAGAAGCCGACACTGGGAATGTCCCCCCTTCTCCCCTTCCCCCCCTCTCCTCCTCTGTTTCCTCTTCTCGTCCCGATGTCGAATTGCTCCAAGCCTTTGCTCACGAAGTCCGCACCCCCTTGACAACGATTCGCACCATGACTCGCCTACTGCTCAAGCGGCGGGACTTACCTGCAAACGTGCTGAGTCGCTTAGAGATAATTGATCACGAGTGTACCGAGCAAATTGATCGGATGGAGTTGCTGTTTAAAGCCGCAGAACTAGAAACTTCTGCCTCAACAAAATCTTCAAGAACTCAACTCACACCGATGTCTTTGGATCAAGTATTGCAGCAAAGCATTCCCCGTTGGCAACAAGCAGCGCATCGGCGAAACTTGACTTTAGATGTTGTTTTACCTCAGCAATTACCAACGGTGGTAAGCAATCCCACCATGCTAGATCAGGTACTCACTGGTTTGATGGAGAATTTTACCCGCAGCTTACCATCTGGTAGCCATATTCAAGTTCAGGTTATCCCAGCTGGTGATCAACTAAAGTTACAACTATCGCCTCAACTCCAGTGCAAAGACACAAGCAAAGCTGCAATACCCGCACCGCCTCCAATTCGTAAAGCTCTTGGTCAACTGCTGATGTTCCAGCCGGAAACAGGTACGATTAGTTTAAATATTGCTGCCACTAAGCACTTATTTCAGGCAATCGGTGGAAAACTGATTGTACGCCAGCGTCCACATTATGGCGAAGTTTTGACTATTTTCCTACCTTTAGAAGTTAGCAATCAGCATAAGTCAGGAGTTATGAGTTAGGAGACAGGGTAACAGGGGGCAGAGGGGCAGAAAGACACAAGGGAATAAATACTGACCTTTGAACTGACCTTTGACCCTTGACTCAGAACTTTCCAAACTAGGAGTTAAAAGTTATCAGTTGCTTCAATTAAGGCGCTGGTAATTCCTGGCTCACTCATCGAATGTCCAGCATCAGGAACTACAACAAATTCAGCTTCCGGCCAAGCGCGATGTAATTCCCAGGCTGATATCATCGGACAAACTATATCATAACGTCCCTGAACAATTACAGCGGGAATATGGCGAATGCGGTCAACATTTAAAAGTAATTGATTTTCTATTTCAAAAAATCCTTTGTTAATAAAATAATGACATTCAATTCTTGCAAAAGCTGAGGCAAATTCACTCTCACCAAACTTTTGCATGAGGTCTGGATCTAAGAACAGCCTACTTGTACTAGCTTCCCAAATTGACCAAGCACGCGCTGCTGCCAATTGAATTTCTAAATCTGGACTGGTCAAGCGTTTGTAATATGCACTAATCAAATCATCCCGCTCAGAAATCGGAATTGGTTTTAAATACTCTTCCCAAGCTTCAGGAAAAATATAGCTAGCACCCTCTTGGTAGAACCATTGCAACTCTTTTTGTCTCAACATGAAGATGCCACGCAGAATTAATCCCGTGCATCGAGAGGGATGGGTTTGACTGTAAGCCAATGATAAAGTGCTGCCCCAACTACCACCGAAGACTACCCACTTTTCTATACCTAAATGTTCGCGTAGTTTTTCAATATCATTTACTAAATCCCAAGTGGTGTTTTCTCGTAATTCAGCATGGGGTGTACTTTGACCACAACCACGTTGATCAAACATGACCAACCGCCATTTTTCTGGGTGAAAATATTGTCGATAAAAGGGTGGACATCCACCACCAGGGCCACCATGCAGTAAAACGATTGGCTGGCCTAACGGGTTGCCAGACTCCTCAAAATGGATAGTATGAAGGTCGGAAACTTGTAAACTACCTTCTAAATAAGGTTCGATCGCTGGGTAAAGTTGTCGCATTCTGCAAATTTTACCAGTAATGGAGCAAGTGCGATCGCAGTGACATCCACGTAAAAGTCTGGACTGATATGTAAAATTGTTATACGTAAATTTCCTTACTTGTTGGAACCAACTTTAGTGCAGTCACGTCGTGTTTAATTTGATACTATTGCCATAACAAATGGCTAAAGGAGAATCAACAGACCCCCTAAACCCTACACAAGAATTGGTGGAAGTTCTGCGACAACGCGCCGCCAACAGAAAAGGATTCTATGCTCTATTATCTTGCGATCGCGGACAGCAATCTTGGGAATTTCCCCAATTAGGACATGGAGTATTCACTTACTACTTAATTCGGGGTTTGCGCGGAGAAGCCGCTGACTCTCAAGGCGTCATCGAAGCGGATGGACTTTACCGCTATGTTTATCACCAAACGCTTGCATATATAGATAAAGCTAATCAGCAACTCCGGGTGATTAATCAGCTTAAAAAAAGTCGCGGCGAAAACCAAATACATCCAGAATATCCATCACAAACCCCTAAGCGTATTGTGGAAGGCATCGGAGAAGTGATTCTAGAGCTTAAACCAGATCAAACTGTGTCTGCACGATATCCACGACAAGCATTAATTGTAGAGGGACTCCCCAAAAGTAAGATTTCCTTGGCTTTGACTAAAATACTCAACACATCTGGTGGCTTTGAGGTCAATTATTGGACTAGTGGCAAAAAACCATCTGCTGATGTACGCAAAGCGATCCAAAAGTCTTTGCTGTCTGAATCCTTTGCCGAGTCATCCACCATCACTAATCCTACAGAAGAAAGTGCAACTGTATTTTTATATCTGCGAGGACAGATTCAAGAGACAGAACAAGGAGAAGCAGTATTAGTACTATCTGATAATGTTGACCTGAATCGTAGAAGAGGATGCACCCATAGGTCAGCTACCTTATTTTAGTTTTTTTGAGCAGGTGTGGCGAGTCAAAGTATTGGGTGTGTGGGAATGGCATAGTGCGATCGCCACTGCTTCTTGGTGGCGATTGTGTGCTGCTTTGTTCTCTCGCATCGAGATTTGTCAAAGCAAATAGGAATAGTAGATTAATAGCGCCTCACCACAAACAAACTTTAAACTACCGCCTCACCAATGACCTTAAGGTAACTTAAATATGTGACAGTGTATTTATTCAAATATCAAAAAATACAATCATGATTTTCGCAGGCAAACGACCGAGTAATTTAGGTGTGAGCAATGGGAACTTAGCACCCTGTCCCAACTCCCCTAACTGTGTTTCTAGCCAGAGTTCAGACGCAACCCATCAAATTGCACCGTTGAATTTTACATCTAACCCAGAGGGAGCGATCGCTACTCTTAAAGGTATCATTGAATCCTTACCCAGAACTAAAATAATTACTGAAAGTAAGGATTATTTGTATGCGGAATTCAAGAGTGCTTTGATGGGATTTGTGGATGATGTAGAGTTCTATCTAGACAGAAAAGCTAATGTGATCCACGTTCGCTCAGCCTCACGCTTGGGTCAGAGTGATTTGGGTGTCAATCGTCAACGCATAGAAACGATTAGAGCACAGTTCAACAAAGTTTAGACCGACTAGGTAGCACTGTTAGTTAAACCAACTAAACTGCGTAAATGCCCATTTTGAGCAAATTTCTCTGCTAGGATTTGTTGATAAACCGCTTCATAGCCATCAGTCATCTGCTGAATACTAAAGCGGTTTTCAACATATTTCCGACAAGCATAGCGGTCTAACTCTGCTACCTGATTAATAGCACTGACGCACTCTTGAATGTTATTGCAAAGAAAGCCCGTCTTACCGTGAGAAATTACCTCTTCAGTAGAACCTAATTTCATCGCAATTACTGGAGTACCCGAAGCCATCGACTCAACCATTACTAACCCAAACGGTTCTCGCCAAGTAATGGGGAATAAAGTTGCTACTGCACCTCCCATGAGGGCATTTTTTTGCTCATGGTTAGCTTCACCCAGATACTCAATTTGCTCACCGTCAATCTGCGGTTTGATTTCTTTCTCAAAGTATTCCACATCAACGGCATCAACTTTACCGGCCATTTTCAAATGCCAACCAGCTTTTTTGGCAATTTCTATAGCTAAGTGCGTTCCCTTCTCTGGAGATATCCGACCCAAAAATGCTAGGTAGGGAGGATCCTGTGATTGGGCGTGAAACTTATAACTGTTGACATCAATGCCGTTGTAAACTGTCGTTAAATAGTTCAGCCCTAACCTTGGTTCCCGCTGTGCATCAGAAATACTAACGAAGGGTTGGTTTTTCCCATAACTAAATATTTTTTCGTTATCAGGGGTAAAAATGCCGTGCAATGTATGAACTGTAGGAGTTGTAACGAGCTTCGCACAGGCTAGTGGGCCATGCCCCGTATGGGAGTGAATAATATCAAACTCTTCGGCCCGTTCATACACTGAAGCTAGTTGCAGCATCTCATAGATACTGTAATCTTTGATCGTGGAATCGAGTCTTAAGGCACGGGGATGAACTGACAATATTTTCGCCAGACTGATAGAATCTCCCGACGCAAATAGAGTAACTTCGTGTCCACGCCTGACTAATTCATCAGTCAGTAACCCCACCACTAACTCTATGCCACCATAAGCGGGAGGCGGTACTCTTTCCCATAATGGTGCGATTTGAGCAATTCTCATCACAAATCTCCTAAAAAATAAGAATTGAATTAGAAGTGTTTCTTTCTTCTTTTATTGGTGCTTTGAATCGATTAATGCTGGACTAAATACTTACTTAAAACACCAACTTTTTTAAGAATCTTCTCCATATCTTATACCTTTACTTTTGGATATTTCGTCTACCTAAGTAGGGAAATCACCCTCTCCGAAGAGGTAAAAGATGTTCTTGCTTTATTAAAAGTTGCAATTTTGATGGTATTTCTCCCGTAGAGGTTTTATGTAAATATGATTTCATCAAATCGGTCAAATATAGTCTATGAGATAGAATTTAGCAAAATGATTGTGCTCACGGATATTAATTATTCAATTTTCAAGTTTTAATACAAATGTTAAAATATGTAGATATATAAAGGACGGTTTTCCGTACATCAAAGGAGGATATGTAGACACCAAAAGGGTAGCTTACTGTAAGTTTTTATGAATAATAAACAGCAAATTATCCTGGAAAAAGCTGAAATTATCTTGATATTTTGTCTTTTGCGTTCTACCTAAGTTTTTAATGGTAACTATCAAACCTATCTGAGGAAATTCAAATGTAATCAGAAAATTATCAAACTCAACTTCTTTCTACCTCTCTCCACAGGTTATATTCCCTAGTAATTAACCAGGAGAGCAAGAAGAAAGTAGGGGTATTGACTTTTAATATTAAGTATGATATTTTTGACTTCCATAATAAACATATATGAACATGAATATATCTTCATCACTAAAAAGACCGCATGTTGCATGGCAGGCGGTTTTCTCACTGCTGATGTTTGTGTTCATGTATTTGCCTATATTTGTACTGGGCTTTTATAGCTTTAACCAGTCACCCTACAGTGCAAATTGGCAAGGATTCACTCTAGAGTGGTATTACAAGTTGTTCAGTGACGATCGCATCTTATCAGCTTTGAAAAACAGTTTGATAGTTGCTGGTTGTGCAGTGGGAATCTCAACCGTATTAGGAACTTCAATGGCTGTAGGATTAGCACGCTATGAATTTCCTTTTAAAAAATTGTATCGCGGTACTGCTTATCTACCGTTGATCATTCCTGATATTGCGATCGCAGTGGCGACTCTAGTTGTTCTAGCCGCATTTGCGATTCCTCTAAGTATATGGACAATAGTAGCGGCTCATGTGGTATTTTGTCTGGCTTATGTCGGACTTGTAGTTTCTTCACGACTTACTAACTTAGATCCCCACTTAGAAGAAGCAGCACTTGATTTAGGAGCGACACCAATCCAAGCCTTCATCAAAGTATTGCTACCGCAATTAATGCCTGGTATTATCGCTGGTTGTCTGTTAGCCTTTGTCCTCAGCTTAGATGACTTTTTGATTGCTAGTTTCACTGCTGGTAGCGGTTCTAACACCTTACCAATGGAAATTTTTAGTCGGATCAGAACAGGAGTCAAGCCTGATATTAACGCTCTTAGCGTCATGCTGATTTCCGTATCTGCGATCGCTGCTTTTGTAGCCGAATTGATTCGCGCTTCTGGAGAAAGGTAATTCATAATTCGTAATTCGTAATTCGTAATTCGTAATTCGTAATTCGTAGCTGTTCGCGTAGTCAGGTAAGTCTTTACTCATTAGTCCTCTTGCAAAAATATATTTTTGTACATTGGGGAAAAGGGGAAAGGTTGTAAGTCCTTTTTCTCTTTACCCCTTAACCCCTTAACCTTTTCCCTGACTTTTGCAAGAAGTCTATTAGTCATGATCATAATCTTGGTTTATACCCTCCGTTGAGTAGCTACTGTGTATGGTAGCCTTGGCAAGGGAAGCTTGCTTGATAGCGCAAGTATGGTTTAATACTAACCGCCACGGAGAGTTGGTATAAGTACAGAGTTAAATAATGTTAAGCAGCAGTCTATTATATAGACTAACTAAGTTTGCTAGATGATTTATTTAGTAGGTATAAATAAATTAAAGTCAGTATTTGGCGTTGAAGTGCTAAATTGCTAACTATATGCAACAAAGTATCTTTTGTTTAATTATGCCCACTTAACTTTAAAGCCAAGCAACAGCTTACAAGCAGTTAAATAACAGTTGAATAACTGACTCAAAATATGGAAAAATCAGAAGGCAGTTAAAAAAGTTAATAAATAGCAGAGTAACAATAAGCAAAATGAAACCACCTAAGAGCACGCGAAGGCGGGGATTTGTGTTGACTCCTGTTGGGCTGAAGCGCTTACAAGCGGCGATTTTAGCTATGGAGATAGCAGAGAATAAGGGCGAGCATTTTACTCTAGAGCAGCTAGGCGATCGCATGAATGTTTCTACCAAAACACTCAGCCGATTGTGGTCATTGAATAGAAGTGTGGATCAAAAAACCCTGAGACTGTGCTACGAAACCTTTAACCTGGAATTGCGTAGAGAAGACTACGCAATCATGAATGAATCGAACAAGACTCAAGCATCTAAAACTCTCTCACCGAGTTTAGACATAATAAACAGCGATCCGGTTCAGTATTTACCCGTAAATTCATTTGCTAACGAACACCATGACCAACCTGAACACCTTTGGTCATACCCGGATGGCCCCGTATCTCTAGATTCTCCCTTCTATGTTGAACGTCCCGCGATTGAGGAACTAGTCTATCGGGAAGTGATTCAACCGGGCTGTGTGATTCGGATTCGAGCTCCAAGGGGAATGGGTAAAAGTTCTCTTTTGTTGCGGCTGTTAGCCTTTGCAGAAACGCAAGGATATCGCACGGTGAACCTGAATTGCAGCCAGATCGATTCAAACTGTCTGACTGATTTAAATAAGTTGTTGCGTTGTCTTTGCTGGCGAACAGCGAGAGAACTAGGCATTGATCCCAGCCTCAATGATAGATGGGATGAAGAAATTGGCTGTAAGTTGAGTTGCAGCCTTTACTTCCAGAGCTATTTGCTCAAGCAGAGTCAAAGCCCAGTGGTTCTAGTTTTAAACGAAGTTGACCGCTTTTTTGAACACCCTCACATTGCTCAGGAATTCTTTGCTTTGTTGCGCTCGTGGTACGAGGAAGCACGGTATGATTCCAACTGGCAAAAGCTGAGGCTAGTAGTGGTTTACTCCACAGAAGTGTATGTCTCGTTGGATATTAACCGCTCCCCATTTAATATAGGACTACCAATCCGTATCCCAGAATTTACGCAGCAACAGGTAGAAGATTTAGCAAGGCGGCACGGGTTAGACTGGGCTTCTGGGAACGAGGCGACTAAACTGATGTCACTCGTGGGTGGACATCCAGCATTGATTCAGATTGCTATGTATCATCTGTGCTGTCATGGCATGACCTTAGAACAACTGATAGATGAGGCGATCGCCAACGGCGGCATCTACCGCTATCATTTATGGCGACACTGGGTAATCCTGCAAGCAAAACCCAATCTGGCAAAGATATATGCTGAACTTGTGGGGGCAAAGCAAAGTATTTATCTTGACCCCATTGATGCTTACAAACTCGACGGCATCGGATTGATCAGCTTTGAGGGCGATCGCATTAAACCGCGTTGCGAGCTCTATCGCGCTTACTTTGAAAAACAGTTTTCTACAATTTTGAATAATAGGGATTGCCAAGCCGTCTAACTACCCAAATAATCAACTTATCCTGAAAGATTGCAGGAAGCAATATTAAGTGAAATGCAGATCAGGATTTTCCCAACCCAAAATCAAAAATGAGATACCAAGTTGGCGGTAGTCTCCACAGCGATGATCCCACATACGTTGTCCGTCACGCAGACGAAAAACTTTATACCAGCCTGAAATCTGGTGATTTTTGTTATGTCTTAAACTCTCGCCAGATGGGCAAATCATCCTTACTACAGCGCACAAGTCATCGTCTTAGGCAAGAAGGCTATAAATGTGCTTATTTGGATGTAACCAGATTGGGGAGTGACGATACCACACCTGAACAATGGTATAAAGGCATCATTATCAGCTTGTACCACAGCTTAAATCTGGTAAAACACATCAACTTTAAGCATTGGTGGGCTATGCAAGCAGGCATTTCTCCAGTGCAACAACTACACCAGTTCGTAGAAGAAATATTGTTGCCAAATGTTCAAAGCGATGATCACTTAGGTGGAACTGAACGCGTTTTCATCTTTATTGATGAGATTGATAGTTTGCAGAGTTTGAGTTTTCCTGTCAATGACTTTTTTGCCTGGATTCGTCATTGCTACAATCAGCAGGCATACGACCCGAATTTTCAACGTTTGGGATTTGCCTTGTTTGGGGTAGCCAGTCCATCTGACCTAATTACCGACAAACGCCGGACGCCCTTTAACATTGGGACAGCAATTGAGTTATACGGCTTTCAATTACATGAAGCTACACCATTGCTAAAAGGGTTAGAGGGAGCAGTTAGCCAACCCAAAACCGTACTGCAAGAGATTATTTACTGGACAAGGGGACAACCGTTTCTTACCCAAAAACTCTGTCAGCTAATTGTTCAGACTGCCTTAGAAACATCAAATAGAACAATCTTCCTACCTCCAAAAACTGAAGCATTGTGGGTAGAGCAATTTGTGCGATCGCATATTATCCAACACTGGGAAGCCAAAGATGAACCAGAACACCTCCGCACCATCAGAGATCGCTTACTTTTCAATGAACAACGGGCAGGAAGATTACTAGGACTTTACCAACGAGTATTGCAAGCTGAGGTAGCAGAGAATGGAGAACAGACAGACAATCCTGTACCAACCGATGACAGTCGAGAACAGACAGAACTTTTATTATCTGGTTTAGTCGAGAAACACAACGGCTATCTCAAAATTAAAAATCCAATCTATCAAAATGTTTTCAATGCCGAATGGGTGATCAGGCAGTTAGACAATCTCCGCCCTTACTCGCAAACTTTCAATGCTTGGGTAGCATCAGGCTTTAAAGATGAATCGCGTCTGTTGCGAGGACAAGCTCTAAAAGATACTCAAAATTGGGCGCTTTTCAAAAGTCTGAGCGATTTGGACTATCAATTTTTAGCCGCAAGTCAAGAATGTGAACAGCTAGCAGTGCAAACGGCATTAGAAGCAGCACGGGCAAAAGAAGTAGAAGCACGACTAGCCCAAGAGAAACAAACTGCTAAATTACAAAACTTTCTATTAGTTGCAGTATCTATAGGGTTGCTCGTTTCTAGCGGGTTAGGGGTAGGGAGTTTCATTCTGTACCGCCAAGCCAAGAAAAGCGAAAGTCAAGCTAGGAGCAGCGAAATTCGAGCGCTTGTATCTTCTTCTAAGGGGCTGTTTGCCTCAAATCTCAAGTTAGATGCGCTCATAGAAGCAATTAAAGCCAAACATAAACTGCAAAAACTAGATAAACCAAACAGAAATATTGAGCGCCAAGTAAATAATGTATTACGGCAAGCAGTTTATGGAGTAGATGAATATAACCGTTTTTCCAGTCATACAGCAGCGGTTCTAGCAGTAGATGTCAGTCCTGACAGTTCTCTGATTGCCTCTGCAAGCACAGATAAAACAATTAAACTTTGGCGGCGTGATGGTACAGAAGTTGCAACTCTCAAAGGTCATCAGGCAACTGTTAGAGCAGTCGATTTTAGTTCTGACGGTCAGATGCTCGCCTCGGCTAGTGAAGATGGTACTGTTAAAATCTGGAAGCTAGACGGGACTTTGCTTAACACTTGCAAAGGTCATACAGCTTCGATCTGGGGAGTAGCGTTTAGTCCAGATGGTCAGTTTGTTGCCTCTGCTAGTTTCGATAGAACAGTGAAACTCTGGAAGCGAGACGGCACGTTGCTGAAAACGTTTCAAGGTTACAAAACAGGATTTTGGGGAGTAGCATTTAGTCCTGATGGTCAGTTCGTTGCTGGTGGTAGTCTAGACGGGGCAGTAAAACTCTGGAAAAAAGACAATACGGGCTGGCAAAAGGCCCAGCCTCTACAACCTCTCCAAGGTCATACCGGTTGGGTTGTAGGGGTAGCTTTCAGCCCTGACGGTCAGACCCTTGCTTCAGCGAGTGAAGACAAAACTATCAAACTTTGGCAGCGAGACAGCAATGGAAGCTACCGCCTTAATAAAACTCTTAAAGCTCACAGTGCCGGAATTTGGGGAGTCGCATGGAGTCCCGATGGTCAGACTATTGCCTCCGCCAGTCTCGACAAAACAATTAAACTTTGGAACATTGATGGTACAGAATTAAGGACACTCAGAGGACACAGTGCGTCAGTTTGGGGAGTGAGTTTTAGTCAGGATAACAACTTTATCGTTTCGGCGGGTGCAGAAAACGTTGTGAGATTGTGGCAGAAAGAAAATCCATTCCAGAAGAGTATCATTGCCCATAAAGCCGGGATTTGGTCAATCGCTATCTCCTCCGATAGTTCAACCATCGCCACCGCCAGCCACGAAAACGCCGCTAAACTTTGGAGTCGCCAAGGTAAATTGCTCAAAACTTTTACTGAATCTGGAGGCGCAATCTATGAGGTTTCATTCAGTGAAGAGGGGAAGTTGATTGCTATTCGCGCTTACGATGATACACTAAAACTCAAAAAGCTAGACGGCACTTTGGTTGCTACTTACAAAGATCCTTTTGATAGACTTTTAGCAGGAGTAGTGAGTCCAGACGGTCAAACGATCGCAATGTCAAATGTTGACAAAATTGTTCAAATATGGCGGCGTACTCAGTTTGCACCGAAGATTCTTAAAGGACATCAAGCGGAAGTTTGGCATGTCGTATTTAGTCCGAATAGTCAGCTCGTTGCCTCAGTCAGTGGCGACAATACCGTTAAGCTGTGGACGCTTGATGGCAAGTTGCTCACAACTCTTGTAGGACACTCTGCGGCAGTATGGAGAGCTGTCTTTAGCCAAGACAGTAAAATGATAGTTTCTGGAAGTGGCGACAATACCGTTAAGCTATGGACGCTTGATGGCAAGTTGCTGAAAACTCTCAAAGGTCACACAGCTGCAATTTGGGGAGTTGCGTTTAGTCCTGACGGACAAATAGTTGCTTCTGGCAGTGTAGATACTAGTATTAAGCTTTGGAAGCTTGATGGTACGGAATTAACAACCCTCGGAGGACACACCGCAGCGATTAGGGATATTGCCATCAGCCGCGACGGAACTTTGCTAGTTTCAGGGGGTGATGACAATATGCTCATTCTGTGGAACTTGCAGCGAATTCTCCATCTAGATGCACTGGCTTATGGTTGCGCTTTGGTGCAGGATTATTTGAAAACTAACATAGCAGTGGAGGAGAGCGATCGCTCTATTTGCAACTATGATTAGGGAACAACAGCTATCTTGAAAACCTAACAAAATTAATCTTCCTAGTTGATGCAATCAACTAATACCAATTAAAAAAAAGAATGTGACAGATAGACCATGTAGAGACGTTGCATTGCAACGTCTCTACCAAAGAATTTGTTGCAATCATTAATTAAATCGGTATAAGTGTATAAATATATATTTACTGAGTTATTTATATATCAAATGCGGATGAAATTTCTCTGATCATGTCGCCGCTTATGTACAATTTTCTAGTTATTAAAATATCTTCAAAATTAGTCAAATAATTGGCTATTATCAATAAGTTTTTACTCGAAGATAACGATTTCTCATATTGACATCATCAAAGGTTTCGCGTAATATTATATATGTAAAAATAATTTATTATTTATATCTACTAATACTTAGAAATGCCCTAATACAGATAAATAAAGTTACTTCATCTTTACATTCTTGCATTGAGAGAAGTTTTAAGCACATCAAATAATATCCGTGTTCGCTTCTCTACATAACTATTTTCAATTAGATAAAATTGGGGCTAACTTTGGACAAGATGCTATTTTCCCCTCGTTATGCAAATTTGCCAAAATCCCAATTGCTCAAATCCATTCAACCCTGACAGCAATAGATTTTGCGTGAGTTGCGGCCAAAGCAACTTTGGCAAACTTCTCAGAAACCGCTACCGTGTATTAAGACTGTTAGGTGAAGGTGGGTTTAGCAGAACTTATGCAGCCGAAGATGCAGATAGACTAAATGCTCCTTGCGTCATCAAGCAATTTTTTCCCCAAGTTCAAGGAACAGGACAACGTACCAAAGCAGCAGAATTCTTTAAAGAAGAAGCTTTTCGGTTGTATGAACTGGGAGAAAATCATACCCAAATACCAAGATTACTTGCTTACTTTGAACAAGGTTCTAGCTTGTATCTCGTGCAAGAATTTATTCAAGGGCCAACTCTGTTAAAAGAAGTTCAGCAACAAACTTATGACGAAACACGAATTCGGGAACTTTTAGCTGATTTATTGCCAACTCTGGAATTTATACATTCTCATAATGTTATCCATCGGGATATAAAACCAGAAAATATTATCCGTCGTGACAGTGATGGCAAACCTGTATTAATTGATTTTGGTGGTGCTAAGCAGGTAACACAAACCAGTTTAGCAAGACCAGCTACAGTAATTTACACAATCGGTTATGCCCCAACCGAACAAATGGCTGGATTTGCGTGTCACGCCAGTGATTTGTATGCTTTGGGTGTAACTTGTGTGCGTCTTTTAACTCGATGTTTGCCCTTTCAGGATGCTTACGGACAGATTAATGATCCTATTTATGATGCCATGAATGTTAAATGGTTGTGGCGTGAACGGTTACAGGAAAAAGGTATTACTATTAGCGACGACTTAGGAAAAATTTTAGATAAATTGTTAAAACATTTACCAAGTGAAAGATATCAAACAGCAGCAGCAGTTTTGGATGATTTAAAGTCTACAACATCTACTTTGACGCCAGCTGTCTTAAAAATTGTGGCAATTCCTGAATCTAGATTATTGCGATCGCCCGAAAAAATAATCGTACCATTACCCCCCCTTGAAACCTTTGAATTTGACGTCGTGACAGTAGACACAGCCGGTAGAGAAGTTAGCCGCGATCGCCGAAATGCAAAACTATTTGCTGAACAATTGAGTCAAACCATCACATTAGAAATGGTATCGATACCAGGTGGTACATACATGATGGGTTCACCAGAGTATGAAGGAGATGCTGACGAACGTCCTCAACATCAAGTTACAGTCGAACCCTTTTTTATGGGCAAATTCCCTGTAACTCAAGCACAATGGAGAGCGATCGCAGCTCTACCTAAAGTCAAACAAACCTTAAATCCCAACCCATCCAAATTCAAAGGTTTAGATAGACCAGTAGAAAATGTATCTTGGCATGAAGCTGTAGAATTTTGTGTCAGACTATCAGAAAAAACCGGACGCAACTATCGTTTACCCAGTGAAGCTGAATGGGAATACGCTTGTCGTGCGGGAACTACGACATCTTTCCACTTTGGTGAAACAATTACCCCTGAGTTAGTCAGCTACGCTGCTGAACCCAAAAGCAAATTCCGTAAAGAAACAACAAATGTAGGCAGTTTTGAAGTCGCCAACGCCTTTGGATTGTATGATATGCACGGGCTAGTTTGGGAATGGTGCGCTGATTCGTGGCACAACAATTATAATGACGCACCTTTAGATGGAACAGCCTGGGTGATTGGTGGCGATGCTCATCGCCGGGTATTACGCGGTGGTTCTTGGAGTTTCAACTCAGAACTTTGTCGCAGCGCCAGCCGTAGCTGGAACGAGTCAGACGGTGGGTTGAGGATTTGTGGTTTTAGGGTAGTATTTTCCCCAGAGGAGATTATTTAGCCAAAATATTAGCGATCGCTTGGTAAATTCTCATCCAGAATAATTTTCATGTTGAACTTGTTCACGAGCAAGTTTCAGAAAATTCACTGCATCTACACGAGTGACAGATGGGAAATTGTCCAAAAACTCCTCAAGAGAAAATCCATCATCTAAATACTTAAGAAGAGATTGGGCTGGAACTCTCGTATTTCGGAATACCAATGTTCCGCCCATCACTTCTGGATCGGAACTTACTGGACTTTGGAGTAAGGTAATCATAATCTTTGTTTTTGCTATTTTTTCGTCCAGATATCGTCTCTAAACCCTTTCCCATCTAGAGCTACAAAAAAAGGCTGCACGGTAGCAGCCTTTTTTTGTCATTCAGTGACTTCCAGTTTGTGGTTATCAACGGACTTAGATAACAAGTCGAGGTTAAACGAGCCTCAAATCGGGATACTCCGCTAACACATCATCAGATGTGAGGGTATCACCTTCAGCTTGCGGAGTCCAAAGAACTTCAATTGCTAGAAGTTTTTCGCTGGGGATGCTACCAATTTGGCGCAAAGCTTGACGCAGATCTTCAGCGCTATTAACTGTTGGGATTTCAAACTTACCTAATGTCGCCGCTAACAAGGTGACGATAATGTATTCCCCAGGGCCTTCGGTTATTAGACGAGTTGGGTTATCAAGTTCACCAGCAGGCGGTAAAGCATCTTTGGCACGAGCTGCTTTTAGCTGATTATTGACATTGGTAAGAGTTTCTTCGCTAAATTTGCTACGTTCTGCTAGTGATAGGCGGTTGAACTGAGCTTCGGCAGAATTTAAACTTGCTTGTTGGGTTCCACTACCTGCATACACACAGTATTCAGGATGGCGCAGTAAAGCTAGACTAGTTTCTTGGAGAATTTCTGCTCTCCCCTCTGGGGAGTTAGTATCAGCAGTTTCGGCAATATGGTTGAGTTCTGCTTGCAAACCACGAGCCTGAGCTAGCAAACCTACTTGTAAACGAGTTACAGAAACAGGCGGGTTGCTGCTGTAGGCGACTTCTTCTTCACCACTAGAGACGCGGCGGAAAGATTGGACTAAGAAGTTAGCGATCGCAAAGAAAATTAGAATGCTAAACAGACCGCCAAACCCTCCCCCAATACCCCAAAAAGGAATTAGGAAAGGAAAGCCAAAACCACCACCAAAACCACCACCAGGATAGGGAGCATAGCCCCCGCCAGGAGGCGCGTAGGTGCGCGGTGTGTAGGTACGGCTAGAAGGCGCTCTAAAAGAACCACCGCCGATCCGACCACCACTACGGGCAGCTAATGCTCCATCGGCGTGACTCAGCGCCAAACCTAACACTAGGCTCAGTACAAAGAAAGTTTTTAACAGGGGTTTGATGGTTTGTTGTAGTTTTTTACGCATAATACAGTCGTTTGAAAAACGCTATTGGTTATATCTCCTGACGCTGGTAGGAGTGTGCTGTGTGTAGATAACGCCAGCCCGTAACAAGCAAGCGTCTAATTAGCAGTGGCTCTTTGTTTAGGCTACATACTTAATCTACCGCGTCTTATCTTGGGTAGACAGCGATCGCAGGGGGGATTTCTTGAGCAGATAACCGTACCTCAAAACATTTCCCATAGGTCTTTAGTCCCAATTAATTCTTTCTGGCTCCCAGGGTTTCACCAGCTGTGAGAATAATTCATCACTTCCATGTCCTAGGATAGTGCTTTGCGACCACAGTCATGAATTATACAGATGATTTTAATTTTTTGTGATTATTGTGACTGATTTTTTTAATCCTAATGAGATAAACTTTAGCAGTTGCAGGGAAATAGTTTTAGTTATCATTAGCCTTCACAGGCTAAATTGTGCTCTTACCACCCATGATCCTCAATCAACCTTAGTATGGAGTGGCAAAGTAATATGGCTCTTTTTAAAATTAAATCTCATCTAGGAAATTAGTCATTTAAATTACAGTGATTTCGCAGAAGCTAGATGCGGATACACAGTTGTGATGCCAAATCACTTGCAAAAATATTCTGACGCCTAACAAATGTAGAGACACGATAACTCTCAGATTTATCTACTAAAGCCAGACAAACTCTAGCCAACACATACAAGCTAGAAAATAGATGGCATCAAAACCAGATTTGCTATAACTATGAGTTTTTTACATCAGCAATTAAAAATCATTACTAGTTGCTGTAGGTAATTGTTTCCGGTAAAAAGCAAATTTATTGAATGTTCTACTAAGTACTTAGAAACATTCTGGCATTTTGGCACAATAGTACACGGTATTAACGATACTCTATTGAGAGTAGGCGTAGTAATCCAATCTAAGTCGTGAACGTTAGTTTTACGTAAACGCGTACTTCTGCAAAAAAAGCAAGCTACGCTTTGCGTCTTTGAAATCAGAAGCTACTTCCTTTTCGCTGAAAGCGTTCCGTGTTCCTATGGGAAAGTAAGCTATGGCGAGCGTTGACCATAATAGACGGGTAACGTATAGCACCAAAAAAAGAAAAAGAGGATTTCACAAATTATTTAGGACTGCTTATAGATATCCACATTTACACAGCAGCTTTATCAGCGATTATATTGACTACAAATGCTAGTTGTTAGTTTTTGCAAGTCATATATAAAAATTATTCAACGGGGAAAAATTGATAATAAAGCATGAGATTTGCTAAATTTAAAAAAACTCATTTTTCAGACAAATTATTAAATATAGTTTTTAATTTTCTTAATTAATGTAATTCAATACCTAACAGATTATTGTGTTTATAAAAGCCTATATAAATAGATTATTTATCATTATCATAAATATTTATACCCTGCTAGAATTCTTGATGATGTGTGAAAAACAATTACTAAAAAATGCTAGTTTTACAAATAGTTTCGTTAGCCAAAATAAAGGATAAAAAATGATAAGACAGTGGAAAATCAAATATAGAGTCAGCGAATTCCTAAGTAAAATCACAAATAAGTATTTTTGCTCATTGCATGATATGATAGATTCTTAAGTTTGTAATAATAAGCAAGTAACACAAGCAGAGACTACCAAGTAAAGTCCTCTTGTTATAGTCCCAGCTTGATTTGTGGCGTATATTCCTAACCTCATACTACTCTAGGTAAAACGCTCTCCAGGCACTACAGACTTCATCCTTCATTTGATTCAAATGCTTTAGCTCAAGCAATGTCAACACTGATAAAAAATTTTAATTAAAAAATGGGATAACTAGGGTGAAAACGATTCGTCAACTCCTATTTCCGGTAGTTAACTAGTGTTAATTTTAGGACTTACGCAAGGGTCATATTTTTTCGTATAGGTTGTTTAGAGTCAAAAGTCAATAGTCCAAATATTTTTGACTCTTGACTCCATAACAGAAAATATATGTGCCAGTTACGTGAGTCCTGAATTTCCTTAGTCTAGTTGACAGTATGAACAAATTAGAAATTATTTGAAGTTTAGTTATCGAGTTGATCATGGAACATATTTCTCAACTGACAGCAAAAATCAGAGAGAAAACTGCATACCCGGACATCCTAGTCATATCCCGTATCTTTCTACCGAAAGAAGCTGTAATTGGGGAATATATCTATAATCGATGTCTCCAAGACCCGGAACGAGTGATTGTGTTGGCTGCTGGTTGTTCAGGAGACAAAGTATTTGACCAAACTCAACAGTTTCCCGTATATCGCTGGACTTACCCGGAATACTGGCGTAGTGGTTTTGTGGGAAATATCCTGAAGTCTTTCCTCAATATGATCTGGTCATTTGTGCTAGCAATTAAGCTCTATTTTCGCTATCACTACCGCTATATTGAGTGGGGCCACGGCTATGATTTTCCTTCGCTGTTGTTATTAAGCTACTTTCTACCTATTCGCTTTTTTATCTACCTGCACGGTAACGATATTGTTTGTGCTTTACGCAACCCCGTGCTGCGATCGCTATTTAAATTGACACTTCATAGAGCGGAAGGGATTGTTTGTAACAGTTCCTACACACAAGATTACCTCAGAACTACTTTCCGATTAAATACCCCTACCCACGTAATTAACCCAGTAGTCAGACCCGAAAAATTTGACATTGGAGCAAATTCAAGCAATCTGGATGATTTACGTGCCAGTGTGCGTCAGGCTCATAATATTCCAGAAACAGCAATAGTGATTCTTTCGGTTGGCAGCCTGGTGAAGCATAAAAACTTTGATCGAATAATTGATAACATACCGCTGCTGCTGACTATTGGGGTTGATGTCCACTACATACTCTGCGGACAAGGGCCTTGTGAGCCTGAACTGCAATCTCAGGCGAATCGCTTGCGGGTAGACAAGCGGGTGCATTTTGCCGGACACATACCAGATCGAGAATTAGCTGGCTATTATGCAGCCTGTGACATCTTTGCAATGCTGATGTTAGATACAAAAGCTAACAATATAGAGGGTTTTGGCATCGTTTACTTAGAAGCGAGTTACTTCGGTAAGCCTGTAATTGCTTCTCGCTTAGGTAGTGTTCTAGATGCAGTTCAGCACGAAGAGAATGGCATACTGGTTAATCCCAATTCTGGCTATGAAGTTTTTCAAGCTTTTAATCGGTTGTGTAAAGATCAACCGTTGCGCGAGCAACTTGGGCGCAGAGGTAAAGAATTAGCCAAACGCAAAACTGCTTATAAATGTCTATATAAAGCTGAGCACAGATGAGCGAACTTGCACCTTAGCGGATAGGAAAATTGCACTACCTTTAACGGTTTCACTTCTGTGATCACCTATCAAATGTCAAAAAACTGTCTTTTAGTATAGGAGAATCTACGTAACGGTGTAAATATAGTTAAATCTTACAGATGGACATAATTTTTTTTTGTCGTTTTCTTTAGTGGAGTTTGTGCAGGATTTGTAGATGCGATCGCTGGCGGCGGCGGTTTAATCATGATTCCGGCTCTCATGATAGGTGGACTTCCTGTAAGCACAGCAGTCGCTACGAACAAACTCTGTGGAACTTCAGGAACTTTCACCAGTTCTCTCAAATTTGTATTGGGCAAGAATGTGGATTGGGATGCATGTGCTTACATGGGGATACCTGCGATTTTTGGCTCAGTAATTGGAAGTCGTTTGATTGGGTTCCTACCAAAAGAATGGGCTGAACCAATGGTATTAGCCTTGTTGATCATGATTACACTGTTCGTTCTTTCAAACCCCACATTTGGCATGGAGGGGACACAAGCAGCCCCAGCAGCAGTAAAACAGCCAAGTCGGTGGCGGATTGCAAAGCTTGCAATATCAGGATTAGTTATCGGATTTCATGATGGGTTTTTTGGGCCTGGGGCAGGCACTTTTTTAGTGTTTGTCTTAATTTCTGTTTGTTCACTCGACTTTCTACGAGGAACGGGTTCTGCGAAAATTATTAATTTCATGACTAACGTCACAGCCCTTATATCCTTTCTATATTTAGGGTTAATCGACTTTCCTAAAGGTGTAGTTGGAGCGATAGGCGTCGCTATTGGTTCATATAGCGGTGCTACATTTGCAACAAAGAAGGGAGCTACTGCTATCAAACCTGTCTTTGTCTTCGTTACGTTTATTTTGATAGGCAAACTCGTAATAGACTTTTTTCGTGGTTGAATTAACCACCGCCGACAATAGTTACTACTTCTAAGCGATCGCCTGGTTGCACTTTTGTTTCCGGCCAAAACTGGCGGTGTAAAATTTCACCGTTATACTCCACAGCCACCAAACGAGGATTGAAACCCAATTGTTGAAGTAATTCGGGTAAAGCAGTTTGAGACAAACAGGTTTGGTTTTCCCCATTTACCTGAAGGGTAATCTCATTAGACATCATTTTGAATTTTGAATCTCTAAAGGCTGTGGTTTAATACGATTGAGCTGGGAGAGAAAATATTGTGTCACTAGAGTAGGTTGTTCAGCTTGCATGAGCGATCGCACTACCGCCACACGTTCTGCTCCTGCATCAATCACATCATTGATGTTATTGGCATCTATTCCACCAATGGCAAACCAGGGAATGGAGCAATTTTTGGCGGCATAGCTGACGTACTCTAAGCCTGCTGCTGCTTTACCTACTTTCGTGGGAGTTTCATAAACAGGCCCCACGCCAATATAATCTGCACCTTCGGCAATTGCCCCTTGCATTTCTTCTGGATTTGTGGTAGAACGACCTATCAAGCGCTGCGAACCGAGTAATTGCCGGGCCATGGCAGTAGGCATATCTTGCTGTCCCAGATGCACCCCATCTGCATCTACCGCCAAAGCCAGATCTACTCGGTCATTGATGATGAACAGAGCACCGTAGATGGAGCACAGCTGCCGTAGTTTCTTGGCTTGTTCTAGACGGAAAGAATCATCTGCGGTTTTGTCGCGGTACTGTAAGAGCGTTAATCCACCTTTGAGTGCAGCCTCGACAGTGCCTAACAAGGTTTCACTGGGAGAAGTAACAAGATATAGACGCGATCGCCACAATAGTTGATGCCGTTGATAACCCATTAAACTACTTTCTAGAGCATAAACTTGATAGCGCATCTGCTTACAAGCTTTAGACATATTTGAGTGATACAGCTTGCCATATTCTTCCAAAACCCGCAGTGCTTCTTCTGTGCGGCAAAAATTAGCCTGCAACAAAGATTTGATGCTAGCCCGTTTTTCTTCTTGAGGATGGGTTAACTCAGTCCCCGGATCGCCTGGTGTATCTCGCGCCGCCCGCAGTTCAGATGTATGCCATTTAGCTATTTCTTGCCGCAGGTGCTTGCATTCAAGGGCCAACTGTGCATTATTCAACCCAAAGCGACACCATTCTTCGATAATTCGCAAACCCTCACGAGCGCGGTCTAAATTGGCGTCTAAAATGCGGTGAACAACTTGCTGTATTTGCTCTTTTTGGCTGTATGGCTCGACCATTACAACAACCCCATTAGTGCTTTCATTGAAACAGCCAGCCTCTTTCATATTTGTACTGTTTTTCGCATTGGTGATTGTTTACAAGGGATTGGGGATTGGGAAAGGGGGAAAGGGGAAAGGGGAAAGGTAAAAATCATTCTTTTACTGTTTGCCTTTTAACCTTTTCCCTTGTTCCCCAGTCACCCTTCGGGTGACGCTCCTAACGTCGCTCTAAGCGTTCGCACAGCGTCTCGTAGAGAAGCCATGCCGTTGGCGCAGCCTCTCGTAGAGAAGGCTTTACGCTACGCTATCGCAGTCGCCTGGGTCGGGCTAACCCTACCAAGAGCGCTGTCTCACCAGTAACCAGTCTCTTCATTTATTACTCTGTATTAAAAATCCCCAATTGGTCAATATGTGAGTAATATTATCGACATATTAGTGTTTGAGAGTATAAGAATTTATTGTTAGTTATAAGGAGTTGTGTTAAAGATGATTCCCCCTGTCGTATTTCCTCAGTACCGTAAAGAAGATGTTCGTGAAGCATTACTGACGTTTTTGGAATCAGCAATGCTTTCAATTTTTCGTCTTTCAGTATTATCTTTGACCGTAAGCATGGGAGTAGTAAGTATGGCGTTTCTGGGTACAAGCCTTGACAATGCCATTGCTCAGATCCCATCTGCACCAAATTCGATGCCACCGGGTGAGAAAACAATTTCTCAGGTTAACGTGTTGTTTGTCAACCCAAATGTCGGAGATGACAGTGCAGGCAACGGCGGCGATGTCTCTCGACAAGCCGCTACGCGTCTACGCGCTCCTTTGAAAACGATCGCTCAAGCGCTGCGATTAGCTAATGCCAATACTGTAATTATCCTCTCCACTGGCACTTACAGTGCTGAGACTGGAGAGGTATTTCCATTAATAATGAAATCGGGTGTTTCCATTCAAGGTGATCCTGGTAATAAAGGCAAGGATATTATCATCCAGGGAGGCGGTGGATACCTCAGTCGCAGCTTTGGCGGTCAAAATGTCACAATTGTTGGAGCAAACCAAGCTGTGCTTACTGGGGTAACGGTGACGAATTCCAATCCTCGTGGTTATGGTTTGTGGATTGAATCCAGCAATCCAGTCATTGCAGAAAATACATTTACTGGCAGCACTCAAGATGGAATTTCTGTCAATGGTAACGCTGCGCCGACCATTAGCAAGAATTACTTTTATCTAAATGGAGCAAATGGGATCACAATTAGTGGTAGTTCCCGTGCCGAGGTACGAGAAAATGTCTTGCAAAAAACAGGTTTTGGGATCAATATTGCCCAAAATGCCGCTCCTGTAGTGGTAGGCAATCAAATTCAGGACAATAGATCAGGAATTTTAGTGCAGGCAAATGCTCGCCCGATTTTGCGGAATAATTTTATTCAAAATAGTAAAGAAGATGGTGTAGTAGCGATCGCTCAAGCAATGCCAGATTTAGGCAACACCTCCGAACCAGGGGGTAATGAGTTTCGTGATAATGCTCGTTACGACATTAACGCCAGCGCAGCCAAGCAGGTAATTTCTGCCTTTGGCAACAACTTTACTGGTGATAAGATTGCTGGCAATGTAGATATTAAAGGCATCACAGCACCCATCGCCCAGAATCAACCTACCCCCGCCTCTAATAATGTGGTGCGAGAAATACCAGCAAATGGAGAAATTTCCTTCTCGGCTCCCAGAGTCCCTGAAACGACCAACAGGCAGACATTACCATTACCCAGCAATAGCATTTCTCAAAATAATGGCGCTGCACAATTAAATAGCCAGCTGTTGCCACTTGTGCCAGCTAATGCACCAATTTCCGTACCCAAATCGAATCAACAGCCACCTACCTCAAGAGTTGCCGGGTTTCCTATTCCCAGCAGCTTGGTAGATAGACAAATACCGAAAGCCACTCCCAAACCAGAAAATCTGCCTGATGTACCGCAGTTGAATTATGTGCAGATTGATCCCAACACGATTGAGTTTACTGCACCTCAACCTCCATCTGGTGTGGCATCGGCGCAAGTACCAAAGGCAAGGGCATTAACACTACAGGCTGTTCCCCTTGGCAATATCCCCATTGATAACAAAATGCCAGTACCCGAAACTGCAACTGTCGCATACCGTGGGGATTTGTCGCCTGGTGCTACACAGTTTGGTGTACGTTACCGGGTGATGGTGCAGCTAGCAACTGATAATGAGCGTGATTTAGTGCGATCGCTCGCACCTGGTGCATTTTCCACAGTCTGGCAAGGTCGAAGAGTCATGCAAGCGGGTGTTTTTAGCAGCGAATATAACGCCAAGGAAATGATTAAAACACTCAACACCAAAGGTTTAATAGCTATTCTTGAGCCATTGAACTGAATCAGTGAAAAAAACCTCCAACAATTTAAATTGACGGAGGTTTGAACAAGTGGATTTTTGCAGTTATCAATTAAGCACAGTAGGAACAATGATTGGCAAAAAATGTTAGGAATAAGCCAGGGGGCAAGTCCTGGCTTGCTATACCTGAACATAAGATGCCTATAAAACGATATTATCAGTCGAATATTACAACAACAATAGACAAGAAACAGATATGCAGTATCTATAAAAAGTTCGATTTTTAAACCTTAATTACCAGTTGCTATACTCATAATTCGAGCAATAGGCTATCTATAGCCGTTAGCAGGTAAGTAGCTAGGCGTAAATAAATTAAAGTTTGTAGTAAGGACTTTAGTCCTGATAATCCTTTTTTTGAGCGATGAATCGCTCTCTCCGAAACGCTACGCGAACACTACGAACTAGGATTTTATGTTTAAACGTCAGATGCTCGCCTAAACGAGTGGTTGACGCTGTTCGCCAGACATCGCTTTGAGTTTTGATGTGAAAGACTCGGAGCGATCGCTTTTTTCTGGGGTAAATTGCCCTATGGGAGGATGAATAGCCGCAGGTGGCAGCAGTTTTGTTTGAGGAGGGCTTGGTGATAGAGTGGGCAGTGGACTCCCTTCAGAAGTTTGCCTTTGGCTGACAGCAGACGCTAACTGTCGCGTTGCTAAAGAGGCAAATTCTCTAGAATGAGAGGGCTTCGGGATGCTTTGATTTTCCCTACTTCCTGGCTTTGTTTCTGCTTCGCCTAACGCTGCCTTTGGTTCTCTACTTCTCAGTTGCATGGGTGCAGCATTGCTTTTTTGATAGCCATTACCGACCCTAGCAGGTGGTAATTGAAGATTCTTCGCTTTCTCAAAGGTGGGGTTTTTCGGGACAGGCGGTAGGGTTGGTGCAGTTGATGCAGTCAGGCTTTGAGGAAATTTGCTACAAATCAGGCGTTCAAATTCCATATTGAAATGATGAGTAGCTTGTCCTCGCCGTTGCCAAAATACTAAAATTTGCTGTACGGAAACCGCTTTATAACGACCTTGATACAGCGCCTCAATGACTGCAAGATGTAGCCAATAAATTGGGTATTGCGTTTGCCAGCGGTTAACTAAATCAACGGCGTTATACCCACCGAGATCAAAACTATAGTGAATTAATAAGGCGGTAGCCAGGTCGGCGAAAGTATCTGGAACTGTTTTTAACATGGGCTATTAGCTTCAGGCAATAGGTGTAAGTTTTCGACCCATCGCATATAGCCTAACGTGCTTTTAACTACATGGAAATTTTCCAAGAGTTGCCAGGTTGATAGGCAGTGTTTCCCATTCTACTTGTCAACTGCTGGAATGCAACACTATATGGGGTGAATTGATCGCGGGCGTTCGCTTGATGGCAACTAATGCTTGATAAATCATTGCTGCAACTTCAGCGCGTGTTGCGGGACGGGAAGGTTCAAGCAGCTTGGGGTCTGGGTAATTGACGATGATTCTTTGTTGTGTCGCAGTAGCAACAGCTGTCTGGGCATATTCAGGAATAGCTTGACGATCGCTGTAGACTTTTAGGGCATTGTTATCAGTTGTTGATAATCCCAAACCATTAACTAGGGAGACAATCACCTGTAATCGTTGCACATTTTGGTCAGGGCGGAAGGTGCGATCGCTAAATCCACTCACAAAGCCACCACTAGCCGCTATTTGCAGGGCTTTATACGCCCAAAAGTTCTGAGGTACGTCCGTAAAATCGGGTGCTGGGCGTTTGGGAGTAGGGTTAAAGGCCACCGCCACTAAAGCCGCATACTGGGCGCGGGTCATGGGTTTATCTGGCTGGTAGCTACCATCGGCAAAACCATGAGTTAAATCCATACTCACTAATGCGCGAATGAATACTTCTGCCCAGTGTCCCACAATGTCTGTAAAAGATGGTATATCTACCTGGGGATTGACAATATAAGGAGATGTGATAGGATTTTCTTTGCCACTGGCGACTAATGCTTGGTAAATTAATGCCGCCACTTCCGCACGAGTGATATCCCGCAGTGGTTCGAGCTGTTCTGTTTGGGGATAATTCACCACTAATAGTTTTTGGGTGGCAACGGCTAGAGAATTTGTGGCGTAACTGGGAATTTGAGCGCGATCGCGATATACAGTTAACACATTCGGATTGCCTCCACTCAGCTTTAACCCATTGACAACAGATACTATTGCTTGAATTTTTGTCAAATTTTGCTCTGGTCGAAACGACCCATCGGGAAAGCCGCTAATAAAGCCCATATTTGCAGCACTTAAAATGACTGAAGCCGCCCAATAGTCTGGTTTTATATCCGTAAAATTACGCTTATTATTACTTGCAGGTAACTGAAAAACCTTAGAAACGAGGGCAGCATACTGAGCGCGGGTAATTGGAGCATTTGGCAAAAAAGTACCGTTAGGAAAGCCCTTAATCAAACCTTTACTAACTAATGGTTCGACAAAAGTCGCCGCCCAATGCCCATCTAAATCAGAGAAACTAGTACTAACTCCTACTTGACTGGGAGTATCTGCCGTGGTGGCGATAAATTCTACCAGCCCCTTAACTTGAGTAGGATTCAACTGATTGCCAACGGAAACCAATTTTTGTGATGTCGCATTTTGTAAATCAAATTCACCACTCTCACGAAAGATATTATTTGCAGGATCTTGGGCGCTACCTAAGTCGGGGACTGCATTGCCATTGACCAACAGACCGCCTTGGGTATTTTTGGCAATGAGATTCTGACGCAGTACAGGACGGGCGTCTCGTGAAAGCGCGATCGCCGTGCGATTTTCTGATAATTTATTATTTGCAATTAAAGGAGCGGCAAAGTCACTAACGGCAATACCCAAAGGATTTTTTTGAAATACGTTCCGTAAGACTTCCCCCTTACTATTCCGTGCCATGAACAACCCGCTGGCAAGGTTTTGCACAAACACGTTATCAATAATTGCAGGTTTAGCATTGCCAGTTGTAAAAACACCTTCTCGCCCACAGTTGATTAAAGTATTGTTAGCCAGAGTTGGCGAAGCTGATTCAATCCAGACACCAGTCCCTTTTGCCAAAGCATTTGTAACCGTTACCCCTAAAAGACTGGCATTGCTTAGTAAAAGCAGCGTGATATTTTGCGTACCAAAGCTGGGACTCTGATACTCACCACTCCCAGAAATTATAATTCCTGTACCTTTGTTAGCTTCATTACCCATTACCGTTACCCCCGGTGGGATGACCAGTGGAAAAACTTCGCCTGTAGCGGCTTTGTAGATTCCAGATGCCAGCTGGATGATCGCGGGCGTTTGGGTTGCTTTTAAGGCACGGGTGAGGCTTTTAAACGGACTCAACCGTGAACCAGCATTATCATCATTCCCCGTAACGAGGTTGACATAGATTGTTGCAACGAGGGTAGAGTTCACCATTAATAATTGTGAGTCAAATGTTTAAATTATGACATTCATAAATGACACTACTTATAACAAACTTTTTTTAAGTAGTATCTCTGTGTATAGAAAATATATCCGCCTGATATTATCTTGTCGGTGGCTGATATGTACACATCAGTTATAGACTCTCATGCAACGTTCTGAGTTCATTTCTAAGTTTTAAATTTTAAGTTTGGCATTAATAGCCTTAATTTTTGCGTAGGCGTAGCCCGTCGTAGACATCGCTTCGTTCACTTTGGGAATACTGAGCTTAGAACACCCAAGGGAGTATTAAAAATGTCAGAAAATCGCATCAGTGCAAATCTTTCCCAAACAGACCGGCTACAAGTAATGCAAGCAATCACTACTATTCGCGAAAAGTTACCATTTTTGATTGATTTGACCGCAGAGGAGCGTAAATCTTTGCCTAAACTAGGCGACAAAAGTCGAGCCTTTGTCAGTAAAGCATTAGAGGTAGCAACCCAAAACCCAGATTTTTTGCCCCGGTCATTTGATTTAGATGAAATGCGCCGGGATGTAGAATTATTTGACGCATTGTATCCAGTACTTTTATCTTTAACACAACTACAAGAACTGGTAGATGATACTTTTATTGCGGCTGGTAGTGAAGCTTATACAGCAGCTTTAGCAGTTTACAACTATGCCAAAGTTAATGGTAACGTATCAGGTTTAGATGCAGTGATTGATGATATGGGGCGTAGATTTAGCCGTAGATCTCGGAAAACTCAACTGTCACCAAACTCGGAAGCTCCAAAATTAACTTAGTAATTCAACTATAGAAAGTAAAACTTTTAGCTCAGAACCACGAACTTCCGAGTTCCGAGCACGAACTTCCGAGTTCTGAGCACGAACTTCCGAGTTCTGAGCACGAACTTCCGAGTTCCGAGCACGAACTTTCGAGTTCCGAGCACGAACTTCCGAGTTCCGAGCACGAACTTTCGAGTTCCGAGCACGAACTTCCGAGTTCCGAACACGAACTTCCGAGTTCCGAACACGAACTTCCGAGTTCCGAACACGAAACGTTAAATCGGCGGTTAGAAACCGCACGCCAGTCGCCTCAACGGGGGGCTTCGGGGCCCCCACGAAGTGGGGATGGGGGGAGACCCCCGCACAGCGCTGGCTTGTCTACACAGGCAAAACCCGCCTCCGCGGGTTAATTTTCCGTTAGCCCACGCAGGTGGGCTTTGTTTGTATAGCTGCGAATTCTATTCGCCCTGGCTCTAAGAAGTTCCAAGAACATGAAACGTTAAATCGGCGGTTAGAAACCGCACGCCAGTCGCCTCAACGGGGGGCTTCGGGGCCCCCACGAAGTGGGGATGGGGGGAGACCCCCGCACAGCGCTGGCTTGTCTACACAGGCAAAACCCGCCTCCGCGGGTTAATTTTCCGTTAGCCCACGCAGGTGGGCTTTGTTTGTATAGCCGCGAATTCTATTCGCCCTGGCTTTAAGTCTTCATTCGGAAGTCCCTAGTTTTCTCCCAAAACGCCGCCGCATACCCATACCTAACCCAAACACCGCAACTGAACCCAAGAGAGTCCCCGGTTCAGGAACTCGTTCTATCGTGGCATTTCTCACCTCTAGGGCTGATGTAGTCACATAATCATCTATATCCACCACCCCAAAGGCTAGAGTGTAAGTTCCCGGCTGACTGAAGGCATAAGAGTTAATCCCCGTTTCCCGAATAAAGGGACTGGAAGCTTGAGTTGTATCAGTGAAGTCAGCCAACTTAATCAGCGTGTTATCCACCAAGAAAAAGGCAAAATCTTGGTAGCTGGTTTCATTCGTGCGAAAGTTCCAATCGAAACGCAAGACATCGCCAGCCGCAACAGTTACCGTATTTTTAATAGCAGACCCCTCCAATGCATCGCCCTCAATATCTAAAGCTTGCGGGACTAAGCCGAGAAAGTCTTGCAAGTCTGGCAAAGGATTTGCAAGACCTGCGGGATTACCAGAGTAGTTAAAAGTTGCATCGGGTTGAGGGAAGTCATCATCTAGTAAAGCGTTATTAGATAGATTAGCCTGACCCAAAGCCGGGGTAGTGACATCACCAAATTGCTGCCAGTTACTTAGGTCTAACTGGATAGCATGAGCAGAGGTTGTACTTATTGGTATCCCAAAGCCAACAAGGCTAAAAAGACCTAGCTTGAAAGTTGAATTAATGAATGTGGAAAGTTTCATGAGATTTCTGTTTTCTATGGGTGTACGTTTGGCAAAGAAATAAAGCGGGATGTGGTAGCCGCTCAATTCCTTTTGGTTAAGGGGGAAAGGGTAAAGGGGAAAATTTCTTCAGGAAAGCTTTGGCGAGAGTGGTAAATGCTCTCGCTGCTACAACTTAGAACAAGAAATTATCGGCATTAGCTAAAGTCGCTTGGTCTAAACCTTGCACCGTCAGCAGAGTTGTGGAACGACCCCGACCCCCTAAGCCATCTGAGTCGATGAGTACAGTGGTATTGCTGCCTTTAGTGCCAAAACTCAAGTAGCCTTGTGTAGTGGCACTCTCGTAGTTGAGGTTGTCGAGATTCAAGCTTTGGAATAGTGTGAGCAAGACAATCTTGTCTGTACCAGCCACAAAATCAGTAATTTCATCCCCCGCATCCCGGATACTGGTGTAGACGAACTGGTCACTGCCAGCACCACCCGTAAGGATATCTTTGCCTTTGAAGCCAGTGATGATGTCAGTGCCATTGGAGCCAACTAAGGTGTCGCGTCCTGACGTGCCGTTAATTAGCTGATCGTTGTCTGTAATACTGACATTTATAGAATTAATTGCAATGTTGTTGTAGCTAGCATCAGCGCTTGTTGCCGTTAGGGTCAACGTGCTGGTGTGATTGCCTTCTACAACATCATCATCCACGGCTGCTACAGTAATAGTCTGAGCCTGATTCCAATTTGCAGCAGTGAAAGTTAGGGTATTGACATCGGCGGTAACTTGTGCAGTGGGATTGATGGCGATCGCCACATCTGCGGTGGGTTGGCTAGTCAGCGCTACGGTGTAAGTATCCGTTGCTCCGCCTTCTATGACGTTGGTGCTGCCATCCGTTTCCGCAATTGTTACACCTGCGCTCAGCACAGCTAACGAAATTGGCTTAGCTAGCACATTATTGGTTTCGTTAGTTTCGCCCTGTTGGTTAGAGTTATCTGTGACAAACAGCAGGTAACGGCTACCTAATGGTGCGTAGTTTGAAATTGTTATGTCCTGAGTAGCTGTATAGCTAGCTCCTGCTGCCAGGGGTGTCTCATCTGCTGCTGGGCGATTCGTGAAATAGATATCGCTGCTGTCCCAAATTTGGTCATCGGAAATATAAACGTAGTCGTTCCAATCAGCAATAGCAGTGACAGTACCTTGATTTTTGACTGTCCAAGACACGGAAACAGTCTCACCCAACACCGCAGATATTGGAGATGTAGCATTAGAAATGATCAAATCTGGCGCTGTCACGCTAATGGGTTTAGCCAGCACATTGTTGGTTTCATCGGTTTCGCTCTGTTTGTTATACTTATCTGTGACAAACAGCAGGTAATAGTTACCGTCACCAACCTGTGTGGGTAAGGGTAGAGTGATGTTCTGAGTCGCTGTATAGCTAACTCCTGCTGCCAGAGGTGTATCATTTCCTGCCCAACGACTGGTCAAAGAAATATCGTTATCATCTAGAACATCGTCGGTGGAAAGGTAAACAAAATCGTGCCAGTCAGTAGGTGATGGAGAACTACCTTGATTTTCCACAGTCCAAGATACAGAAAGGGTTTTACCTAATGTGATCGAAGCGGGAACTGTGGCATTAGTGACAACTAAATCTGGGACAGACAGGCTAATCGGCTTCGCCAGCACGTTGTTGGTTTCATCGGTTTCATCTTGGTCGTTGTACCTATCTGTGGCGAACAGTAAGTAATAATTACTGTTACTACCCAATGCAATATTAGGCAGAGTAACGTTCTGAGTAGCTGTATAGCTAGCTCCTGCTACCAGAGGCGTATCATTTATTGCCGAGCGAGAGATAACATAATTATCGCTACTATCTAGAACATCATCAGCGGAAAGGTAAACAAAGTCGTACCAGTCAGCAAATGCAGAAAAATCGCTTTGATTTGTCACCGTCCAAGATAAAGAGAGAGTCTCACCTAATACGGCTGAAGTGGGAGCTATGGCATTAGTGACAACTAAATCTGCTGGAGACAAGCTAATCTGCTTCGCCAATACATTGTTAGTTTTATCAGTTTCACCCTGGTTGTTACCCACTACAAACAGCAAGTAATAGTTACTGTCCAATCTGAAACTGGGCAGGGTGATGGTGATGTCCTGAGTAGACGTATAGCTAGCTCCTGCTGCTAGTGGGGTATTATATGCCGATTGACTAGACAAAAAGGTATCGCTGTCATCCAGGACATCATCGGTGGAAAGGTAAATATAGTCATACCAGTTAGCGTATGCTGGAGAGCTACCCTGATTTTTGACAGTCCAAGACGCGGAAACTGTTTTATTTGAACCAGTTGCACTGGCACTAGTGATAACTAAATCGGGGGCAGACAGGTTAATCTGCTTCGCCAATACATTGTTAGTTTTATCAGTTTCACCCTGTTTGTTATAGTCATCTGCGACGAACAGCAGGTAATAGTTACTGTTAGTACCCAGTGTAATACTGGGCAGCGAAATGTTCTGAGTGCTTGTATAGCTAGCTCCTGCTGTCAGTAGAGTGTTGTTTTTTGCTGAGAATTGGATACGTGTATCGTTGTTATCCAAAACATCATCGGTGGAAAGGTAAATATAGTCATACCAGTTAGCAGATGCGGTAAAACTGCCCTGATTTTTGACTGTCCAGGATACGGAGAAAGTTTGATTCAATACGGCTGAAGTCGGAGCTATGGCATTAGTGACAACTAAATCTGGGGCAAATAGGCTAATCTGCTTTGCCAGCACATTATTAGTTTCATTAGTTTCACTCTGGTAGTTGCCCCTATCCGTAACTACTAGCAGGTAGTAGTTACTGTTACTGCCTAGTGCAATACCAGGCAGGATGATGTCTTCACTGGCTGTATAACTAGCTCCTGCTGCTAGTGGGGTCTCTACTCCTTGAGCAGCCAAAAAGGTGTCGCTGTCATCTAAGACATCATCGGTAGAAAGGAAAATATGGTTAGACCAATAATTAAATGTAGGAAAACCGCCCTGATTCTTGATAGTCCAGGATAAAGAAACTATTTGACCCAATACGCCTGAGGTGGGGGTCGTGGCGTTAGTGACAACTAAGTCTGGGGCAGACAGGCTAATTGGCTTAGCCAGCACGTTGTCAGTTTCATTCGTTTCACCCTGGTTGCCATACCTATCCGCAGCAAACAGTAGGTAATAATTACTGTTAGCATCCAGTTTAGTACCAGGCAAGGTGATGTTTTTGGTGACTGTATAGCTAACTCCAGCTGCCAAAGGCGTATTATTGGCTGCTGAACGACTGGTGATAAAGGTGTCGCTGTCATCTAGAACATCGTCGGTGGAAAGGTAAACAAAGTCTTCCCAGTCAGCAGATGCTAAGAAACTGCTCTGATTTTTGACAGTCCAAGATACGGAATAAGTTTGACCCAACCTAGGTAAGGTGGAAACTGTAGCATTGGTGACGACTAGATTTGGTGCAATCAGGGTAATCGGCTTCGCTAACACATTGTTAGTTCTATCGGTTTCACCCTGATTTTTGTAGCTATTAGCTTCAAATAGCAAGTAGCTAAAACCTCTGTATTCGGGAATAGTAATATTCTGAGTGACTGTATAGCTTGCTCCCCCTGGCAGAGAACTATCTACCTCTGTCGCTTGCAAGGTAATAGAGCGATCGCTATTATCCAGAAAGGGGTCATCTGAAATATAAACTGTGTCATACCACTTAGCAGTTGCAGTGTAAATGCTTTGATTCTTGACAGTCCAGGATACGGATATGGTTTCACCTAAAGCAGTAGATGTTGGGACTATGGCACTATCGACCACCAAATCCGATCCCGGCAACTCAATCTGCACCGCTCGAACGTTGTCATTTTCATTTATTTCGCCCTGGTTGCCAGTTGTACGAAATTGCTTATCGTCAAGGTAGTATAAATTATACTCATCTGCTACAAACAATAAGTAGCCTTTACCCGCTACATTATTAGGAATGCTAACAGTCTGGCTGAGTGTATAGCTTGCTCCTGCTGTCAGTGGTGTTTGCTCTCCTGTAAACACACTCGCTACTTTCAAATCAGACTCATCGAAAACATCGTCAATCGAAAAGTAAATAGCATCACTCCAATCAGCGGGAGCATATACTGTTCCTTGGTTGATGACTGTCCAGGACACATCAATTGTCCTATCCGTCTGAGTTGATGTTAAAGCTGTGGCATCAGAAACTACTAAGTTTGGGGCATTTAGCTGAATTTTTATTGCCTGTTGGTTTTTGTTCTCATAATAATAATCCTGATCAGTAGTATATTCGTCGCCACTAGCGATAAAGACTAAGGATGGATCGCCCCCATAGGATAATAATTCCGTTAAGTAGTCACGAGTAAAGATGATATCCGCACTGGCTGTATAGCTAGTTCCCGGTGCTAAAGGAATATCCCCTGCCTTCGAGCGACTGCCTAACAGAGCAAAGTTCTGAGATCGGCCAACTACAAGGTACGGTTCAGATGAAATGTAAATATTGTCACTCGAATTTGCAAAGGCGATGGCATTACCTTGGTTGGTGACAGTCCAATACACACGGATAGTCTCACCCAACACCACAGATGATGGGGCAGTGATATTAGAAATTACCAACTCTGAGGCACTCAAGTTAATTGGTTGAGCAAAGACATTGTTGTCTTCATTTGTTTCGCTCTGGTAGTTGTTTATATCTGTGGCAAACAATAGGTAGCGGCTGTCTACTATAGCGGGAATATAAATACTCTGGGTGGTTGTATAGCTATCCCCTACCGCAAGAGATGTATTGTTTTGTGACGATATGCTGGTGATAAAGAGATCGCTGTCGTCTGGAAACTCGTCACCCGAAAGGTAAATGCCGTCATACCAGTTAGCAGTGGTGATCGCTTCACCCTGGTTGATGACAGTCCAGGACACATCAAGGTTGTTACTTACATAGCCAAGTAGTGATGCTGTCACAGAAGACACTATCAAATCAGGTTTAACCATAAATAATCTGTCTCCGAATCTCCGATTTATTTAGAAAATCTGTTTTTTGCATTTTTGCAATTAATGGAGGTTGAAAAGCCTCTCTGCTTTACAGAGAGAGACTTGTAGGCGTGTGGACTTTACTTGTGTATCCAACCATTTGTCCTCATACAGTCTTCAGAAAGCTGGTGCTATTGGGATGACGGTTTCATTTGTTACTAGTTTTAACTGATATGGTAAGTTGAGAAACTTGGTATTTACCACTTCTTTATAAAGCTCTAAGTCTGTTTGCCAGTCGCTAATTATTTGCGATAGCTTAGCCAGACGTTGGCTCTGATCCTCTTGGGCGATCGCATGACTGAAACTAGCAGTAAATAGAACTATAGGACGTACTGTTTTATCTGGCAGTTGTAGCCCAGCTTCGTTGATATCTAAGCTCAGCTGCGCTCCTTCGAGGTTGTAAACAAACCGCATGGCAGCTTGTACAGGCGCTTTACCAAACTCATGCCACGGCCCAGGATTCAGCAATGTTTTAAAGATATAGTTACGCGCTGTGTTGTTCTGCTGCTCGAATAAGACATGTCCTCGAAAAATAATCGATACCTCTTGGTACTCTAGTTGCGTCAATGTCTCCGAATATTTCCGAGCGATCGCTGGAATTTGTACTTCTTTTAAGTCTTTAGTAGCTATTAGCTCGGTGAAAATAATCTTATTGACTTGGGCAATTATATTGATGCCATTTTGAAACTTTACTTGAGCAGCAGAATTCGTCAGAATCGGTGCTTGTGATAGTTCCCAGTCACTAGGGACGATGCCACTATATTTGAGAAAATCTGGAGTTAAAATTATTGGATTGTGCTGTTTAGCTGCGATCGCAATGTTAACTTCCTGGATATTTAGACTTTGATTCATCTGTTTTTTGACTCTCTATAAATTTAATCTGTACAGGAAAAATTAAGTTCAATTCCTATACAAATCTAGGTAGTAAAAATCTGTGGTCTTTTCGACCCCACCATAATTTCAGTCATGTTTTTGTTTTGGGAATTTTATTGAGATAATTTCTCAGAAGTTTGCAAGTAAACACTAATATAATTTATATTATTCAATACCTTTTGTTGGCAAAATTACTTAAGTAGTTTACAAGCTACATGGGTGTACTATAATCCACCTTAGTGTAAATTTACTCATTTCTTTAAAAATAAAGCATTTCCTAAAATACTTTCGAGAAAGATAAATTTTTCGTAAATTGCTACTCAACAGTTATTGAACTAAGTATAATTACTTGATAAACTAAAAAAAGTTAACCTAAAAGAGTCGCAAGTTTCCCATTGCTGTCTTTACGTAAAATCTTTAATAAAAACCGATATAACGTGTATATTTTAAGATAGGCTGTCAAATCAATATTTATTTAGTTGCGAAAAAGGGGTTAGCTGGCCTTAACTCGGCGGACTAACACAAGAGCTTCTCACTGAGTGGGCTACAGTATAGCTTCCTTAATAGACCAGTTATTTATATATATATGCCCGAAAGCTAATGACTGAAACGATCCAAATTGGTAATCGTACAATCACAGCTAGTGAACTGATTCCCTTACTGGCAAGTTACCTTATGCTGCCACATTTGCAGCGGGAATTAATAATTGACGAGGCGATTGAGCAAATCTCACGCTCCGCGAACGCAGTAGTAGTAGAATGCACACCTGAAGAAGTAGCCCAAGCTCAACAGCAGTTTTACGCCGAAAAACAGTTAAACAGTGAAGCTGACATCCAAGCTTGGATGGCATATCAAGGACTGACTCCCGATCAACTGGAAGCCGTCACTACTCGGAAGCTGAAGATTGAAAAATTCAAGCAAGCTGTTTGGGGTAATAAACTAGAATCCTACTTTTTTCAGTGCAAGGCAAAACTGGACAAAGTTATTTACTCCCTGCTGCGAACCCAAGATGTGGGAATTGCTCAAGAACTCTACTTTCGGATTCAAGACCAAGAGAATTCCTTTGCCGAAGTAGCGCGGGAATATTCACAAGGGCCAGAAGCCCAAACTGGCGGTTTAGTGGGCCCGATTGAACTGAACGCACTACATCCGGTAATGGTGCAAATGCTTTCTAGTAGTCAACCGGGTCAAATATTGCCTCCGGCTCGTGTCGCCGAGTGGTTTGTGATTGTGCGGTTGGAGAAATTCATCCCAGCAAAACTAGATGAACCCATGAAAGTACGCCTGCTGAATGAACTCTTTGAAACCTGGCTAAAGGAACAGCAAAAGCAAATTATTTCTGCTCCAACTGATGATCCGCCCAGCTAACTGAACTGCTGAGCATAAAACCGGGCATAACGGCGTTCCAGTGCTAACAATTCTTCGTGGGTTCCCGATTCGACAATTTGTCCTTGTTCAAGCACTAAAATCCGATCGCATCGCCTAACTGTAGATAAACGATGGGCAATAATAAACACAGTCCGGTTTTGCATCAGTCTTTCTAATGCTTCCTGTACTAGTGCTTCTGACTCAGAATCCAATGCAGATGTCGCCTCGTCTAGAATCAAGATTTGCGGATTGAGGAGAACAGCACGAGCGATCGCAATTCTTTGTCTTTGTCCACCTGATAAGTTTACCCCACGCTCACCCACCCAAGTATGATAACCATCTGGTAGTTGGGTAATAAACTGATGGGCGTTGGCAATTTTTGCTGCTTGTGCAACTGCTTCCAAATCAAACGAGTCTTGTCCAAAAGCAATATTTTGGGCAATTGTCCCAGAAAACATGATAGTTTCTTGAGGAACAATTCCAATTTGTCGCCGCAGACTGTGAAACTTGACATCTCGAATATCAATACCATCAATCAAAATTTGACCAGCGATGGGGTCATAAAAACGCGGTAAGAGATTCACAAAAGTGGTTTTACCAGCACCAGAAGCACCGACAAGGGCGATCGCTTCACCTGGTAGAACTAATAAACTGATATCTTTTAATACAGGTTCACCAGGTTTATAAGCAAAAGAAACATCATGATATTCTACTTTGCCACTAACTGGAGGTAAGGCGATCGCATCTCGCTTTTCTACTACCGTCGGTTGAATTGCCATCAATTCAAAAACGCGGTCAACAGATGCTTCACCCTGCTTAAATTCGTTGTAGTTGTTGGTAACGTGACCAATGGGGTCAATTAACAACACTGCTGCGGTCAAGTAGCTGAAAAACTCCGCCACTGTCAAGTTGCGTTGGGAAATTTGCCATCCTCCCACTATTAGTAACGATAAAGCACTCAAGGCTTCCAGAAACCCAACTACAGGAATCTGAATCGCTTTGAGCCGTTCCGCCGAGTATTTTGCTTGAAGAGAGCGTTCTGCTTCATGACCAAATCGGGCAATTTCATAATTTTCAGCAGCAAAAGCTTGTACCAACCGGATACCGCTAAAAACTTCTGTAAGAATTGCCGATAAACCCGACACGCGATTTTGGCTTCTTAAAGAATACTTGCGTAGCCGTTCGCCAAACCAGCCAATTAAAATACCCATTAGCGGCGCAACAATTACCGTTGCAAGTGTCAACTGCCAATTTAGGTAAATCATGTAAATCGGAATTGCTAGCAGCTGCAAAACGCAGGGGATAAAGTCGTGAAATACTTTATTTACAACTTCGCCAACCCGGTCAACATCTTCCGTAAGTCGGTAAGATAAATCACCTGCTTTTGCCGTTTCAAAATAGCTGAGATTTAGCTTTTGGAGATGAGCGTAGACTTGTTGGCGGAGATGAAAAGCAACTCTTAAAGAGGCTTTGGCCATGTACATATCTTGCACAGACTGAAAAACGCCTCTGATTAAAAATACTAAAGCACAAATGCCGGCTATTTGGGCGATCGCTACTACATTACCTTGTCCAAAGGGAGTTGCCAATTTCCCAGCGAGATTGATCAAAGTCAATGTCGCCAGCACATATCCCACGATACCAACAAATCCCTTGGTGATGGTTTGCCATTGGGGCCGGATATAGGGCAGCAGTTGCCAGTAATTAGAACGCGTTTTCAAGCTTTAACGTCCACAACGATATTTTTCCTTGTTTGACGCTATCAGCTTTTGGGGAGTTTCTGAACAGTTAACTGATGCTGTTCTGAGAATTTGTTGATGTTTCCCAGCGTAGTAACTTTGGTAACTGCGACAAGTGGACACCATAGTTAAAAATCCACAGGATAATCTCTAAAATCAATAAATTTCGTACCCAAATTAGTTCAGGTTGAGGATTTAAAAGCGTTAGTCCTTGATAAAGTTGCCAGATGCGGTAAGGCAAGTACAAGCAAGGTATCATCACCCAGACGCAGGAGTGAAATCTCTTCACCGCTAACTTTTCGGATAAAATTTGCAATCCCAGCATGAGAAAGTAAGAAGCAAGCACAATCAGCACTTGATGGTAATTCCACCAGACGCCCCACAAAATCATTGTTAACAGGGGAAGTGCCAGACCTAATACTAATACAATCAAGAACCACACCTTAAACCACGGCGGTAATGGTTCCGGGATGCTGAAAGGCTTAGAATCTCTCCAAACCCAACCCACAAATGCCAAAAATGATGTAGCACCCACGAAAAACAAAAGATTTTCTAAGAATAGGTAGAGGTTGAAGGAAATCATTATTATCAATGTCAGGAGTATGTGTCGTTCATTTTTGCTTTTTAACGACCTAGCCAAGTCTTAATAATGTCAAGAAGGCTGGAACCACCCCAAATCAATGCCAACAAAATCGAAGTCGTCAAAATTGCTCCCATCACACACAAGACTAAACCTCCCAGGCTGATAGCTCCATCATCTTCCAGTAAGCCAAAACTAGTCACGAAAATCCCCATTGCTGGTAGGGTATTGGTTCCCGGAATTGGAATCATCATAGAAATTGCCATTAAGGCGATCGCACAGCCAAGTGTTACTCTACCTGGTAAAGTGGTACAGATGTAGCTTAAACGGGGACGAGCGATCGCTTCAATTCTTCGTAACCAAGGAATCCCCGCTTTTAAAAACCCCTGCACTGTTTCAAGTTTAATTGGATGGTTGGTCATTCGCTGAGGTAGCCAAGGGATTTTAGCCCCAGCAATCAGCTGTACTGCTAGTAGAAAAATCAGGATGCCAAAAGGAACCGAGTATCCTGGTGCTGGAATAGGCAAAGCAGAAGGTAAAGATAAGACAACTAGCAAAAAGCCAAAAATTCTTTCCTTCGCTAGCAGCAGAATCTCTGCCAAAGTTACTTTTGAGGGTCTTTCTTCTTCAAAAAAATAGCGTTGTAATTCGTTTGATAGTCTAGCCATAGATTACCTAAAATTTAGGATGATTAAGTCAAAATGTACACTTGTCAGCCACACAATAAACCGTGTAGCCGCGACTTCCAGTCGCCAGGGCTAGTAATAAATTAGACTTTTCAAACAACATCTTAACGTTCAGTAATTTTTTAGAACAAAAAATAATATTAAGCTTACGCTAACTTCTTTTGTAATCTTAAAAATGTAATCACAGACAGTAGATTTTGGGTTATGGATGTAATATGCAAAGATATTTGAAAGTACTTGGACTATTTTGGAGTGCCGCCATAGCAGCTGAGTTGGAGTATCGCGTCAACTTCGTCATAGCTACCCTCAGCAGCATAGGTAATCTTGCAGGCAGTCTGTTTGGACTATTCTTGTTTTACCGTACTGGCTATACTTTTCGCGGCTGGTCATGGGAAGCAGCTTTAGTAGTTTTGGGGATTTTCACTTTACTGCAAGGTTTTTCTGCTACATTTCTTGCCCCCAACTTGAATCGCATTGTCCGCCATGTGCAGGAAGGTACTCTTGACTTTGTATTATTAAAACCTATCCGCAGTCAGTTTTGGCTTTCTACTCATACCCTCTCACCTTGGGGACTACCAGATCTAGTTTTTGGGAACATCATTATTGGCTATGCAGGTGAACGCCTCGGCATAGGTATAGACGACTACATACTTAGTATAGTGCCGCTGTTATTCGGCTTGGTGATTCTTTACAGCTTGTGGTTTATGCTGGGAGCGATGAGTATTTGGTTCGTGAAAATATACAATGTCACCGAAGTGCTGCGCGGTTTATTAGAAGCTGGAAGATATCCGATCGCAGCATATCCCAGTACTTACCGCTTTTTCTTCACCTTTGTAGTACCAGTGGCTTTTTTAACGACTGTACCAGCAGAAGCGATGCTGGGTAGGGGTCAAACTAGCTGGTTGATCGGTGCGGCTGGGTTAGCGCTAGTCCTGTTTTTATTTTCTACCTGGTTTTGGCGGTTTGCGTTGCGGTTTTATACTAGTGCTTCGAGTTGAATTTGCTGCTTTTTTTACCGGATTTTTACCTAAATTTTATAATGTTTTGTAAAAATATTGAATAAATTTCAGGAAATTTACATAGCGGATATGATGTCAATAGAGAAATCACGCAAATACAGTTTAAAACCAAAAAAAGGTACAAAATGAGTTCTGAATCTAATGTCAAACTGACGATCGCTCTTGATAATCCAGATTTAGATGCAGAGGAGCAAGAGAAAGAAACACGAAATCTCTTGCGAGAAATTAGAGATTTAGATGTAGAAAGCGCTGAACTTGTAGCAGTTACAGAAATACCCGAAGGCTCAAAGGCGTTAGGAGGTTTTTTACTGGGAGTGTTGCAAGCAGAGGTGAGCTTTGCCAATTTTAAGAAAGTATTGGGATTTGTGGGCGATCGCCTCGGTAACAAAACCATTGAAATGGAAGTTGAGGCTAACGGTAAAAAACTCAAAGTGAAAGCCAGCAGCCAGCAAGAACTAATGAGCGCGATCGCAGCAGCGCAAAACTTTGTAGCAGCAAGCTGAGAAATGCCATAACAGGAAAGAGGATAAGGACATGACGAAGGTAGCACTCCTAATAGGAATTAGTGATTATGAGCCTGGTCTTAATCCATTACCTGCGTCGGTAAAGGATATGCAAGCGATCGCTAAAGTTTTGCAGCATCCAGAAATGGGTGGATTTGCCCAAACAGATATCCAAAAACTGGAGAATCCCGATCCTCAGAAAATGCAGGAAGCGATCGAGACGCTGTTTAGCGATCGGCGCAAAGATGACCTTGTAGTACTTTACTTCTCCGGTCACGGCATTAAAGATGAGAGCGGTAAACTTCACCTCGCCACTCGCCTCACCCGCAAAAATTCCCAAGGACGACTCATCAAATCAACCACCGTTCCCGCCAGCTTTGTTCATAACATCATGAGCGATAGCCGTTGTAAGCGCCAAGTCGTAATTCTCGACTGTTGCTTTAGTGGGGCGTTTGCTGAGGGGTGGTCAGCCAAAGATGATGGTTCTGTCGATATTCGGGCTGAACTTGGTGGCGAGGGGCGAGTTGTCTTGACCTCTTCTACTGCTACTGAGTATTCTTTCCAGCAAAAGGAAGCAAACCTTTCGATTTATACCCGTTATCTGATTGAAGGTATTGAAACAGGTGCCGCAGATTTAGATAATGATGGTGCAGTTTCGGTTGATGAGTTGCATGAGTACGCCAAAAAGAAAGTTCAAGAAGCGGCTCCCGCCATGCAACCAGAAATTCATGCAGTCAAAGAAGGATTTAAAATCCTGTTGTCTAAAGCACCCATTGGTGATCCAAAACTGAAATATCGCAAAGAAATAGAGATTTATGCCAGCCGTGGCGAGATTTCAATTATTGGTCGCAGAATATTAGATGCCCTACGTCAGAATTTGGGTTTGCTCCCTGAAGAAACTGCTGCAATCGAAATTGAGGTTTTAAAACCTTATCGAGAATATCAACAAAAATTGCAGCAATATGAACAAGCATTAGTTGATGCGATTGGACGCGAGCCGACTTTGAGTAACCATACTCGCAATGATTTGCGACGTTATCAGGAAATTTTAGGACTTAGAGATGAAGACATAGCATCAATTGAGGCTAGAATTAATCCCAAAAACGAATCAGTTCCATTTCCAGATAAAGTTACAGCGTCCAAAAGCATCTCCCACAAAGATGATGTAACACCAGTTAAAACATCAAACAAAGATGTTGCAGCAAATCAAACTGAAACTCCTGCGCCCAATATAATAAAACCTCCAAGTATTCTTGCTACTTCTGTTGGAGTTGTGAGAAACCCCAGAGTCATGATTGGAGCAGGTGTCCTCGCTACTGTGGTTCTAACTTTCTCTTTCTTGGTGAAACCGCATAATCCTTCAGTGACGACACCTAGCTCAGCAGAATCATCTACTCTTAGTACCACTCCCACTATCTCGCCTACAAGCGAGATGAGCGCTAAAAATTTCTATGATAGGGGACTCGAAAAGTCTACTAAAAAAGACTATGAGGGAGCGATTGAGGATTTTAACGAGGTGCTGCGGCTCGATTCCAATTTTATACTTGCCTACAACAAGCGGGGTGATGCCCGTAGTGCTCTTAAAGATTACAAAGGAGCAATTGAGGATTTAAACCAGTATATTCAGGCCAATCCCAAAAGTGCTAACAGCTACGTTAGTCGAGGCTTTGCTTACTATAACCTGTACAACTACAAGCAAGCTATTATCGATTACAACAAAGCGATTGAAATTAACCCTAGGTATGCTCTTGCCTATAATAATCGAGGGGCAGTCTACGCTGACCAAGGCAACTACGAACAGGCAATTTCTGATTATACCAAAGCCATTGAGTTTAAGAATGATCCACTCAAATGGCCCTACAACAACCGAGGTGATGCCCGCCGCAACCTGGGAGATAATAAAGGAGCAATTGAGGATTATAACCAGGCTATCCGTATCGATCCCACCTATACCAATGCTTACAATAACCGAGGCCTTGCCTACGCTAACTTAAAAGATTATAAGAAAGCAATTGAGGATTATAACCAGGCTATCCGTATCGATTCCAATTATGCCCATGCTTACTATAACCGGGGTAATGCTCGCTATATTATCAAAGATAAGCAGGGAGCGATCGCAGATTATCAAATAGCCGCAGACCTTTATCAGAAACAAGAAAACACAAAGCAATATCAACAGACATTAGAGAAACTCAAAGAGTTGCAAAAGTAGCTAGATTTTGGCAAGAATTACGCATCTTTAACGCCACATCTATGAATGACTATAAATTATTATTTACCCGATTCTTAAGAGTATCTCAAAGAAAAAATGCTCCAATAATTAATTAGAGTAACCAAGGATTTCAACAAAAATCCGGCGCTGATGAATATGAGTTTGTGCCAATTAAACCTTAAAGTACAACTCAAAACTATAGTCCAAACAAATCAAAACAGCCAAAATCATTCACAACAAATCTGGATTTTCCCCTAACTCTCTTAATTTAGCGGCTAAACGAGCCGCTTGTGCAACTGCGGCTTGTGCTTGTGCAATTGCTGCTTCTTCTGGTAACAAAACCAAATTGCCAGCCACATCGTAAAACCGCAACCATACCGCCGTTTCTCTGTCTATTGTTCCCTCACTCGTCCCCAACCATAAGCCTAAACGCTTACACCATAGCCAACCGCGCTCATTTGGCGTCAACGGCTGATACTGCTGATTATCATCTAAATGCCACCCTTGCAAAGAATTAGGTTCAAAGGGATCATAGACAAAATAATCTGAGGTACGGAAAGTTTGTTCGTAAAGATTTTTCTTAATACCCTTGTCTATTGCTGCCGTAGATGGTGACATTAATTCCACAATGACATCGGGATAGCGACCATTTTCTTCCCAGACTACCCAACCTTGTCTAGAGTTATTGCCGTCAACATTCAGCACTGCAAAAAAATCTGGGCCTCGGAAATCACGGTTACGAACTTGGGCGCTACTGTAGTAAATAAACATATTGCCCCCAGCAAAAAAATCATTGCGATCAGCAAAAAACTGCTGCAATGACCGAATCAGGACATTCATGGCAATACGGTGTCGATTTGATTCCAAAGGTTCACCATCATCAAAAATTAAATCTGTAGGTGGCATGGGGGGTTCCCATTCCACAACGGCTGCTGGATTCTCAGTATTCATGAGCGATCGCCTTTCTCAGAAAGCCTTAGATTTCTATCATAATCTGCCCATAGCTTACTCAATTAAGACGTGCAGATTATAAATAGTTATAAATTATTGTTTACCCAATTTCTAAAATTACGCATAGCTTGACTTCTGCCAATGCTTAAACACTGCTGAACATACTCATTGACTAATTCAATAATCGGGATATTAGGGAAATTAGGACTAGATTGAGATTTGATATATTTGCCCTGCTGTAGCAACGAAATTTCTAAACCTTGTTTTGTATATCGCCAGAGTTCAGGAACTCCCAAAATCTCATAGTTATCAAATTTAGTGCGGGAGGTAATATCAACTTCGATTGCTAAATCGGGTGGCGGATCTATAGTTAAATCAATACGATTTTTCCCAATTACAGCAGCTTGGTTTTGAATATAAAAACTGGTATCTGGTTCTACTGCTTGCCGCATTAGTTCATTTTTCAGTGTTGTGGAACCAAAAGGCTCAAAATCAATTTGGAGTTTGTCTAATAAAATTCTCACTAACTCACCAAAGATTTCTTTATCTTTTTCGTGTTCGGGTAGGGGAACCATAATTTCTAACCAACCATGACTATAAGAAATACGTGCGGCACGCCTTTCTCCCATTTCCTCTAAAATATTTTCTAACTGCTGCCAACTAATATCTTTGAGCAACATTTGTTGGCCTGGTTTGACGATAATTTGTTGTAGTTTTAAAAGCATATCGCCTCACAGAGTAAGTGTAGATATTATTCTAAATCCATTAAGTCAGTGACGCGATCGCCTGGCTTTGATACTTTGCACCGTCACATCTAACTCAACTTCCAACCAATATTTCCGGTAGAATCAATTTCTGAGGACTGTGGATAGGGGGAACTTGGGGTGCCTACACTTGGCGTGAACATTGACCATATCGCCACCATCCGACAAGCGCGGCGGACGGTGGAACCAGATCCCGTAGCGGCGGCGGTACTGGCAGAACTAGGGGGCGCTGATGGCATTACAGTGCATCTGCGGGAAGATAGACGGCATATCCAAGACCGGGATGTGCGAATATTAAGGCAGACTGTGCGATCGCATCTGAATTTAGAAATGGCCGCTACAGATGAAATGCTGGCGATCGCTCTCGACATCAAACCCGATTACGTGACTTTAGTACCCGAAAAGCGGGAAGAAGTCACCACAGAAGGCGGATTAGATATTGTCGGGCAAATTGCTAGAATAGGTGAAATAGTTGATAAATTGCAGAACGCTGGCATTCCAGTTAGTCTATTTATCGACGCCGTACCAGCACAAATTGAAGCATCTGTCAAGGTAAAAGCAAAGTTTATTGAACTGCACACTGGTCAATATGCTGAAGCTAAGGATGAAACAACTCGTCAGCAAGAATTAGCCGTGTTAGCTAAAGGGTGTGAGCAAGCGATTCAAGCCGGGTTGCGAGTAAACGCTGGTCATGGACTCACCTATTGGAACGTTTATCCGGTGGCTGCGCTTCCAGGGATGGAAGAACTCAACATCGGTCATACGATCATCAGTCGGGCAGCATTAGTAGGTATAGAAAGAGCAGTCCGTGAGATGAAACAAGCTATACGAGGGGACAGGTGACAGGGGATAGGGTATAGAGAACGAAACTATAATCTGTAACCTAGAGGGGTTTTCACTGCGAAATCTAGAAATTTGGAGCCAATACTTAAGCAAAAACTTCCATGAGCGCAACAGAGTCTAACAACCTTCCGCTTTGGGTACAGGATAGAGATCAGGTGATTGCAGAGAGCACTGATACACAGTGGCGATATCAAACACCTCCTGATTATTCTCGCTCAAAAGAGAACCTTGCCAACGAGAGTACACGCAATCATCTTGAGGGTACACTTGAGGCGATCGTAGAAAACTTGGTGAGAACCTTCGAGATGGAGGTATCTTTCAAAACTAACCCACAGCAGTGGTTGTCTATTGTGAATGACAAGTTTCGCGTGAGTACTAATGGCGGATTAGAGTACACAGCAGCAGATTTAGCTGCACAAGGTACTTACAACTTGTTTATGGCTGATTCAGAACATTACAAAGCTTCAGAAGAAAGCTTTGAATCATCCGCCAAAGTCTTCCACACAACATTTCCCCAAGGATTTCCGTGGGAAGTGCTGGAAGTTTTCTCAGGGCCACCAAATGTAACATTCAAGTGGCGGCATTGGGGACATTTTAAAGGTGCATACAAAGACTATGCACCGACTGGAGAGACATTAGAAATTATCGGCATGAGCGTTGCACGCGTCACTGATGATTTGAAGATTGTTTCTTTGGAACACTACTTTGACAACAATCTGTTTTTGGAAAAACTGACAGATGGTGGCAAACAGTCAAATAGTGAAAATCAAGGAAGTGCTTGTCCCTTCAGTTCTTGGTTCAAGAAATTTCACAAGAGTTAGTTCTTAGGGGTACAGTGCTGTACGCTGTACCCTTAAATTATTTAATAGCAACCAAAGGATGAAAATGCAAACATACTATTACGTTTTGGCAAGTCAGCGCTTTCTTCTCCAAGAAGAACCCATAGAGGAAGTTTTGAAAGAGCGCACTCGTTACTACCACGAACAAGAAAAACAAATTGATTTTTGGTTGGTTCAGCAACCAGCTTTCTTGGAAGCACCCCAGTTTGCAGAAATAAAAGCGAAGTGTCCTCAACCAGCAGTAGCGATTATTTCGACTAATTCCCAATTTATTACCTGGTTAAAACTACGACTAGAATACGTCATCACCGGAGAATTTCAGGCTCCTTCTGAAACAATCCCTGATGCATTGGCATCGTTTTCTACTGTTTCCTAGGAATGAGTATGGGGCATTGGGGAGCCAGTCGCGTGGGCGGGTTTCCCGACTTGAGGAGCCACTGCGTTGGACGGGTTTCCCGGTGAGACAGCCCTGAAGGAGGGTTTCCAACGCCAGTCGCTCATGGGGGAAACCCCCAAGACCGCGCTGGCTCCTCCGCAGGGGACTGCGAACCCGTTCGCGTAGCGTCTCCTACAGGAGAAGGGCTTAAAAGAGGCAGTGCCGTGGGCGGGTTCCCCGACTTGAGGAGCCACTGCGTTGCCGGGGTTCCCCCGGTTGTTCGCTCTTAGCGTTCCCGTAGGGTAGCAAGTGGCGTGCAACTGCCGTCAAGTGGCGTCGAACTGGCGTCATTAGGCATGGGTAAAGAATTATTCTTTTGCTCCTCTGCTCCTAGTCCCCAATCCCCAATCCCCACTTTATCTTCAGGGGGAACAAAATATATTTTTATAAAATCTTGTAAGACACTATAATTTATCTATTTAACTTTTGTGCAGAGACTTAAGACTTTACCAAGCGTTTTAGGATTAGCGATGTCTGTCTTGAAAAGTTCATATCGGCGGAAACCGCCGCTTCACGCCAGTTGCTTTCCGACGCAAGCGCGATTGTTCGCACTGGCTCGACTTTTCACTACGACGGGCTTCGTTTACGCAGGTTTAATTGGTGGCATTAGTTCTGTCTTTGCCCAACCAGCTATTCCCGCTTGTCAACCTCCGAGTGCGGGTGAGTATCTTTTATTAGTAGTCAGCCCCACAGCAGATAATCAAAAGCAGTTGCGTAGTGCCTTACCGCCTCAACTCAAGACCGCCACCTGTAAATATCTCAACGAGACAGTGACGCGAGTTGGAGGGTTTAACAAAATTGAAGATGCCAATCGTTGGGCGAGGTACATCGGCAATATTGTCGGGTTGTCTGCCATCATCACCACTCGACCAACAGTAGCAAATGTACAGCCATCTCAGCCATTGCAGCCATCTCAGCCATTGCAGCCATCTCAGCCATTGCAGCCATCTCAGCCATTGCAGCCACCTCAGCCATCGCAGCCATCTCAGCCATTGCAGCCATTTCAGCAGCAAACAGTCAGCTACAATCCCCAAGTTTTAGGACAGGGTTATGCAGTCCTAGTGGATTATTTCAACCGTCCAGAACTGGCAAATAATGTGCAGCAAGTGGTAGGGGGTAATGTAGGTTTTGCTTCCTATGGTCAACGTCCTTACTTACTGGCAGTTTATACCACCAACCAAAAAGAAGCATACAGCACATTGCAGAAGCTAAACGATCGCGGTTTTTTTGCTGTCTTAGTAGATAGTCGTAAAGTAATGCTACTGCGCCCAGTTGTGCGTTTATAGTAATTACCAAGTTACTAGGGTGCGTTTACGTGCAAACACTGATCATCGATAACTACGATTCTTATACATTTAATCTGTATCAGATGATTGCAGAAATAAATGGAGAGCTGCCGCTGGTTATTCGTAATGATCAAGTTGATTGGAGCGAGCTGACAAAACTGGTATTCGACAATGTAGTGATTTCTCCTGGCCCCGGTCGTCCAGAAAAGGCTAAAGACTTCGGTATTTGCCAACAAGTAATCCAAAATGTGGACGTACCTTTGCTTGGTGTTTGCCTTGGACACCAAGGACTTGGCTATCTATATGGTGGAACTGTTATCCATGCGCCAGAAGTCATGCATGGGCGATTAAGCAAAATCTATCACAATGACTCTGAGCTATTCAAGGGAATTCCCAATCCTTTTTGGGTTGTACGCTACCACTCCTTGATTGTTTCAGAACAATTACCAAGCTGCTTAGAAAAAGTTGCCTGGACTGATGAAGGACTCGTAATGGGTCTGCGTCATCGTCATCTACCATTTTGGGGTGTGCAGTTCCATCCAGAATCTATCTGCACAGAATATGGAAGGAATCTGCTAGAAAACTTTAGAGAAATCACTTGGCAATTTGCTCAAAAAAAATTAAGAACTGGGAAATCGCAATGGACAGGATACAACGGAGTTTCTACGCTTCCTACTAGTTATACACGTCAGCAAAGCCAGGAATTTGAAGTTTACAGCAAAAAATTGGATATTTATCCTGATGGAGAACAGGTATTTGTCCATCTTTTTAACAAAGAACCAAACAGCTTTTGGCTCGACAGTAGCCTAGTGGAACCTGGTCTTTCTCGCTTCTCTTTTATGGGAGGGAGTGGTGGAACAAATAGCTTATTGGTTCAGTACCATACCCAAACTAAAGAACTAACCATTACTCAGTCAGGCAAAGTGACACATTGCACAGACTGTATTTTTGAGTATCTCAAACGTGAACTTGAGCGCCGACACTGTTTGTCTGATGAGCTTCCTTTCGATTTCAACTGCGGATTTGTTGGCTACTTCGGTTATGAACTCAAGGCATCTGGTTCTGAGCTAGTGTATCCCGCTTTACTTCCCGACGCCGTTTTTCTTTTAGCTGATCAAATAATTGCTTTCGACCACCAGGAACAGAATACCTATCTGTTGTATCTTGCCAACAAGGGTCAAACCACACAAGCAGAAACCTGGTTTGAGTCAATTGAACAACAACTTCGCATACTCCCCCCCCTACCTCCGATTGTGCCGCAGGGTAGCCAAGACCTGATCATCTTCCGTTTAAGCAGGTCTTACCAAACTTATATCGAGGATATTCAAAAGTGTCTACATGAAATCCACGAGGGGGAGAGTTACCAAGTCTGCCTGACGAATAAGCTTTACACAGATACTACGCCTGAACCGCTAGCATTTTATCGTACATTACGCCGAGTTAATCCAGCACCTTATGCAGCATTTTTACGCTTTGGTGAAATTGCTATTGCTTGCTCATCTCCAGAACGATTTCTTCGCATCGATCGCCAAGGCTGGGTAGAAACTAAACCAATCAAGGGTACTCTTAGACGTGGGCAGACTGTTGAAGAAGATTTTGTACTGCGTGAAAGTTTGCGTAACAGTGAAAAAGACCGGGCTGAAAACCTGATGATTGTGGACTTGTTACGTAATGATCTTGGGTTAGTCTGCGAGGTGGGTAGTATCCATGTTCCAAAATTGATGGCTGTGGAAAGTTATGCAACTATGCATCAACTTGTTACCACCGTTCGTGGTCGTTTACGCTCAGATATGAGAGCCACCGATTGTATCCGCATGGCATTTCCTGGTGGGTCAATGACAGGTGCTCCCAAGATTAGAACTATGCAGATTATTGATCAGCTGGAGCAAGAAGCACGAGGGGTTTACTCAGGTGCGATCGGTTTTTTGGGTCTTAATGGTGCAGCAGACCTGAATATTGTGATCCGTACCGCAGTCCTGACTCCGCATGAAACTTCTATAGGGATAGGAGGTGGTATTGTCGCCTTATCCGATGCTCAAGCGGAATTTGAAGAAACTATGCTGAAAGCAAAGGCTTTAATTCAGGCGATGCTGCTCACTGTCTATGGAGAATCCAAGCGTGAGTTACTCTCTATCGAAGCGATCGCAAATTAAATAAGTCTTAATGCCTTCTCAACCCCAGTTTACTTTCTCCTTGGTTAATAATTTGTTTGTGTACTTAACTCAAGTGAGAACTGCCATAGCTGTATTCAGGAAGTTTTCTTCTTTTCTATTTCGTAAGCCTGCAATAAATATCCACCATTAAAATGAATCAGGTGAGTTGCATCTTCAGCAACCCAAACATCTGTTTCCCAAGCAATCTCTGCCAGATATGCCACCATTGCCTTGCGGCTAAGAAATGTTGTCACCATAACCAGAGGTGTTTGAACACCTCTGAATAAAGCTTCAAGTTCTTTCTTACGCTTAGGATTGATTGGGCCATGTGAGGTAACAGCTTCAATCAACACTAACCAGTTATTTGTTGTTAAGTGAATGATCACATCTGGCATTTTGCCGTGGGAATTGATAGTAACACCCAAATCTGCCAAAGCTGTTTCATCAAAGTGGGCAAACTTTTCATCTGTATCACCAACATAAATGAGCTTTCCATTAGGGGTAAAACGAGGAGCAAAATCAGTAATAATTTTTTCAATCAGAATATTCTGGCCACCTGGCGATAAAGTTTTAATTTCCCCTGCAATCACTATCGGAATACGAGACATTTCACGCTCTTGAGCATACTGCTTCTTTAGGGTTTCAACCGAAGCAAGGTAGGTGCAGATGCTCTTTTCCCATTCGTCAGTACCGTAAGTTCGTAATAGTTCGAGCGCACTCTCTTCAATTTGATATACAGTTTTGGGACTGTTGATAGAGCGGCTCGGATTATCTGGATTAGCAACTATCAAAGCTGCATCCAGAAATTGATGCACTGTCTGGCGGCGAACAGTTTCACGTGTGTTCGGCTTATAGGTTTTGCCATAATGCTGAGCCATAAAGTTCATCATCGGCGTAATTCCGATAAAAGGTGAAGTTGCTAATTGCCAAGAATCTGCTGGCTTTAAATCAAGCAACGCTAGAAGGGTTAATGCTGACCGTTCATTAAGTTGTGCTCGTGGAAAGCCCAATTGCGTCAAAATTTGCAGCGCTTCATCAATTCGAGACTTAATTACAATGGGATTGTTACCTGACTGATTCGACATACTCAGTAGCTTATCTTCTATAAGTTCGTCGATTTCCCGTAAAGAAGGAAACTGCTCTTTAATGCCCGTCCCTAAAGACAACAGCTGTTCCAAATTAGGATACTTTAATTTCCGCAAATCTGTTGCATTGACCTGAGTATGCCCATTGAACAACCGAAAAAATAAATCAACCAGGGTTGAATTGAGATAAACAGCAAGCCCACGAGCCAAGGTAAGGCTAAGTCCACGCCCATCTTTGTGAAAGTAATTCAAGTGATTTTCAAAGCCGACATATCCATAATTAAATTGGTCGGCATCATAAACCACTGCAACAACCCGCCTTTTCTGTTCTTTAGACGAGAATCTTTTACATAAAACGTAATGCTCATTTGGAATCAGAAGATTCGCTGTTTCTTCTATATGCACTATGGCTTGGGGCTTTTTGGTTCTTTTTGGGTGCTCTACATATCCATTTAGTAAATTCACTGGATAAATTAAAGGAACGGTATGATTTTCTAGATTTGTTCTTAGGTACTCTTTTGCTCGGAAATCCACTACCCGTCCGGTTGAAACTGTTAGCCCCAGGTCTTGCAATGTGCAGGTAAAAAGTGCCATTCGCTGAACGACTTGCTGGCTAATTTTATCTGGAAGAATATGAATAAACTGCTCTGGATCATCGGAGTGAACTAAGTCTGCATACGATACAGAGTGTGACATAATAAAGTCATCATTAGCACCAGAACTAGTATTGATGATTACGCTACTAGACTTTTGCTCTTGTTTTTTAGCTTGGATAATGACAGTTTCTTGTAAAACATCATCATCACTAAATGCTTCTTGACGTGACTCAAAAAGATGTACTTGCTGTAAAGCCATCATCTCCAAAAACATCTTCCGAAAGTTACGAAAATACGGCCCATTGCAAAAACTGCGCGGGGTAATCGCTACAAACTCCCCTCTTTGTTTTAGAAGTTGCATTGTAGCAGCCATAAAACCAGTGTAAAGATTGCTAGTCTCTAAACCGATGGAACGCAGCAATTCGCGCATCTTGGAATGAGCGTTGATTTTCAAATAAGGTGGATTGAGAATAGCATGGGTAAATTCTGTTGCGTTTTCACTATTCAATAAACCAGCCTGAAGCAGCCTAACTGCATCTTCGATAAAATCAGTCTCACGAATTTCGTAATTGAAGGAAATATCCATATACTGACATTCCCTCTCACATAGTTTTAGCGTCTGGTGCAAATATTTGATTAGAAGAGGGTCAATTTCATAGGCTACAACGCGCAAACTTAAAGTGTGTTGTTGTTGGCATACTTTCGCTACAAAAGCGGCGATTAGTGAACCGATTCCGGCTCCGGCATCAAGCAAGGATATTTCAGGTAAATTGAGACTATCAAACATCCCAACCATCAATTCCGCTACTGGAGCAGGGGTCATAAACTGACCCATTGACCCTTTCTTAGTTTGCTTGAGCTTGAAGCTTGCTACAGCCCGATGAAGATCCACTTCTGCAAGCAAGTTACCACTTGATAGTTCTGCTAGACTGTTGAACTCCAAACTATTGGTATGAGTTGCTACGAATGCTTTACTGCCTGATGGGATGATCACGGTCTGTCTTCTTAAGTAGAAGGGCTTAATTAAATCAGAGCTAGTAGTAAGGGATTTATCCCTTGAAAACCTTACATAGAGCGATAAATCGCTCTCTGCGAGACGCTACGCGAACACTACGAACAAAAGCTTTATCTTACATTTAATTACGTCTACCTACTTAATTGCTATCAAGTTTATTTTATTCGCCTCACGCGGAGGAGCCAGCGCTTCCCCCCGTTGAGGCGACTGGCGTGCGCGGAGGCGCACAGAAAGAGCTTAAAATTAAGACTTTTGCAAGAAGTTTACTCAGTACGGGCTATGCTAACAGCGCTCACAAAAGTCCTGCTGATTCATACAGTCTTTTAAGCATTGCTGTAATCTTCGTACCATAATTTAAATCTGCTGCCCAGCGCCCTGATAGCTGCTCGATTGATGGCGCGACACCGCGTGTAACAAAGCGAAACCGTGGATCTACTACTTCCTGTACTAGGGGTTCTAGACTAGCGTACGCTTTTAAGTGTTGGATGTGTGCCCTCACACCAATTCTGGCACTTTCAAAAGACGCTGCCTCCGCACCACCACCAATTGCGCCTAAGCCTGCAAAGTTATTTTGCTCAGGTCTAATGTCACCGCCAAAGCGTAAAAATCCAGTTTCTACACACATTTGGCAAAAAGCAATGTCATAGTTCACCCCCTCTATACCTGCTTCTTCCCGATAGAGTTTGGGGATGTCAGGAAATTTTACTAAAGCATTTTCATTGTTATTTCTCAGGAATAGTTGCAACTGCACTTCTGAAGTATTACCGTTTGACATGACTCGATCAAATTGACCTGGGCAAACTACCAAATTCGATCGCAAGCTGACGGTACGAGTTGCAGCATCCCAGCTGACTGCAACATTGAAATCCCGCAGTTCGATCGCTTTGACATATACTATTTTGCGATAAGTGATCCGGCGAACATTAGACGCTTTCGATAGGTCAATCCGCAAGCGATCCACTAAGTCAATGGGGATGTATGCGTTACCATTAATCAATACCCCTTGCTCTAAATAATTCTGCCCATTAATGTTGATATTAATTGCCGTATAAGTCGGTTCTTGAGGAGTTCCAGTGGGGTCAATTACACGACTCCAAGATGCTAATCCGTCGGAAATTCCCAAGGCAAAATCGCGGCGGCGAGTTTGCAGCAAAGCGCGATCCTCTGGACTGCTAAGAAAACCCACTTGCATCGACAAAGAAGGCAGCGTTGTCCGGCGACAGAATATCAAACTACCCAAACCACTATCTGTATCTGGTTTGACTCCCCGATTAGGTAACTGGGGTACGCGACGTAACAACCCCATTAGCAATAGTTCAGCATTGCTCTTGCGCTCGTTATTATTGGCAATATAGAAAACGCTAGCGCCACGCACAGAAGGACTGCTAGCCGCATCAGATTCAATTTCTAGGGCTACATCACCCCGACGACCACGGGAATTTATCCAGGTGATAGTTTGAGCTGCACTTAGATCATCTGGGACTGCTAAAACTTCAAAACTCCGGGCCCTCAGTTCTGTTACAATCAAGTCCCGTAGCAAGATCATTTCTCTAGCTTCGGTTGTATCACCTGCGATCGCACCTGGATCAATTCCTCCAGCTTCTTTGCCTCCGTGAGCCGCCGAAATAAAAATACGTCCCATCTTCAGTATTTCCTCTGATAAAATCAAGCGTCAGCAATTCTATAGATCATTCTTGGTCTAGCAACAAGAATATAATAGCTACCAGAAGGCTTTTGTCGTTTGTCCTTGAAAATGAGCGAGAAATTTACCCACGGATATGCGCTGTTAATTGGTGTGGAAGATTCAGCTTACAGTCAGTAGGCGTTCCATCAAAACCTTTTTAAGTAATTGGACGTACCACACGAATTAGTTTTCCTTGCAATGGTTCTTCTGCTATCACAGCCTCATCTATCCGGGCTGCAAACTGTTCCCAATTCCGATTGTTCGTGCAAACAATAATACCGAAGTGGTTAGAATTACGACGATGCAAACGGATAAAATCATACCTGTTAATAGTTAATATCGAGCGTTCTTGACTTGTAGCAAATGCTAGCACTTCGTCATCAGCTATACCTTGGTCTGCATTTCCAGCTTCTTGGACTGTCAAAATATCATGCCCCAAAGTACGCAATAATTCCACAACTGGAAACGGAAACTGCTCATCTGCGTAAAACCGTGCCATTGACTAGGCTACCTCATTACGCTCAATTGCCGATTCGATTTCATCAGGGTTAGCTTCTGCATATATCCAAGCATTAGCTAAATCTGTAGCCGTAATGGTTGGATAGCTCGTCAAAAGATCAGCATCACTATATCCAAGACGGCGACCTTCTACAAGTACCCAGACGGGAACACGAGTTTTAGCGATGCGAGCCTCTCCACCACAGACTCTAGGAGTTTTCTCAATTCCTTGCCAATTGCTGCCAAGACTTTGGGCAAGTAACTGTATAGCCTGCACCTTTTCACCAGGACTGAGGGCAAGAAGTTGTTGTTCTAACTCTTTGAGTGTCACGGATGTAAATCCTCTGATGTTTTAGAAGGCTAGATTTACAATTTTATCAATTGCTAGGTTGATTCGAGTTACGATGCGAGTAGCTTGAGGAGAAATAACGCTCGTTTAGGAGCCAGTTTACAATAAGCACTGATGCCGCAATTTTGGCTTGGCAGACTACTAGTTGAAGATTGCGGCAGAATATAATCAATTATGAATAATGACTAAATATGCAAATTCCCCGCTTGCACCCAGACACAATTGAAGAAGTTAAACTACGAGCTGACATTGTAGATGTCGTCTCGGAATACGTAGTTTTACGCAAACGAGGGAAAGATTTCGTTGGTTTATGTCCCTTCCATGATGAGAAAACTCCTAGCTTCACCGTCAGTCAAACTAAGCAAATGTACTATTGCTTCGGCTGTCAAGCTGGGGGAAATGCCATTAAGTTTGTGATGGATTTGGGAAAGCGCCAATTTGCTGAAGTAGTACTGGATTTGGCGCGGCGTTACCAAGTACCTGTACAAACCCTAGAACCAGAACAAAGGCAAGAATTGCAGCGTCAGCTATCTCTGCGTGAACAGTTATATGAAGTTCTGGCTTCGACGGCACATTTTTATCAACACGCCCTCAAACAATCTCAAGGGCAAAAGGCAATTGACTATTTGCAATCCAACCGCTATCTGAGGAAAGAAACTATTGAGCAGTTTGGTTTAGGTTATGCCCCCGCAGGTTGGGAAACCCTGCATCGCTATTTGGTGGAAGATAAACGCTACCCAGCGCAACTGCTGGAAAAAGCGGGATTGATTAAGCCACGCAAAGAAGGGGGCGGTTATTATGATGTGTTTCGCGATCGCCTGATGATTCCCATCCGCGATGTCCAAGGGCGGGTGATTGCGTTTGGTGGCAGAACTCTCACTGATGAGCAGCCTAAATATTTAAATTCACCCGAAACTGAACTTTTTAGTAAAGGTAAAACATTATTTGCCCTCGATCAAGCCAAAGGTGGGATTTCTCAAGCTGATCAAGCGGTAGTTGTAGAGGGATATTTTGATGCGATCGCCCTTCATGCTGCTGGTATTACTAACGCTGTCGCCTCTCTCGGTACTGCTTTAAGCTTAGAACAAGTACGGCAAGTATTACGCTACACTGAATCAAAACAATTAATACTCAACTTTGACGCCGATAAAGCCGGAACTAATGCCGCAGAACGAGCGATCGGTGAAATTGCCGAACTAGCATATAAAGGCGAAGTTCAATTAAAGATTCTCAACTTACCTGATGGCAAAGATGCCGATGAATACTTATATAGCCATACCCCAGAAGACTATCACCAACTGTTAGTAAATGCGCCACTTTGGCTAGACTGGCAGATTCAGCAAATTATTAAAGATCGTGACTTAAAACAGGCTACTGATTTTCAGCAAGTAACTCAACAGATAGTAAAGCTACTCAAAAATATAGCTAACAGCGATACTCGTAACTATTATGTTTCCTACTGTGCAGAAATACTCAGTTTAGGAGATACCAGACTTATACCTCTACGAGTCGAAAATCTGTTAACTCAAATTGCTCCGACTGCGGCGGCTACCTACTCTAAACCTGTCTCAGCAAAGAAAGCGTGGGGAGGTAGTATTTCCCCATCCTCAATCCCTAGCGATCGCAGTCTTCTAGAACACGCAGAGGCATTATTACTGCGAATTTATATGCATTGTCCCGAACAGCGTCGAGCGATTGTTGACGAATTAGAGGAACGAGATTTACAATTTAGCCTTTCTCACCACCGATTTTTGTGGCAACAAATTTTAGAGTCAACGATGGCTCAAGGAGATTTAGTATCAACTCTGCAAGACAGATATTTAGAATTATCTGAAGAATTGGGATTAGTGTCTCATCTATTTCATTTAAACGAGAAAAGCAAAAAAGAACTACTTCGTACTCCTCAAGTGGTTCAAGCTGCGATCGCCTGTATGGATCTGGTGATGCGTGAAAAACGCTATCGTCACTTTTTAGAACTATGGCAACAAACCGATCCAGAAGCCGAACCAGAGCGCTATCAATCCTATTATCAAGCTTTCTACGCCGAAAAATTAAAGCTTCAGAAAATCGACCGACAACGGCTATTTTCTATTACAGAATTACTGTAGATTGTTATAACCTTTAATTGTTCACTACACTCCTGAATTATTTCTTGGTAAACTGATTGTAAACACACTTCCTTCCTCTAGTTTTGATTGTACACTCACGCTACCCCCCATACCCTCTACAAGTGTCTTGACAATCGATAAACCCAAACCAGAACCCCCAGTTGCATGAGAACGAGATTCATCTACGCGGTAAAATCGCTCAAAAATGCGTGATTGGTGTTGTAAAGGGATGCCATGACCATGATCGCAAATTTGAATAATTGCCTGATCCGAAAACTGATTTAACTTGAAAATTACGGGTGTTCCAGCTTCAGAATACTTAATAGCGTTATCAATCAAATTCAGCACTACTTGTTTGAAACGACTGTAGTCTACTTTTACCTCAATTGGGTAAGTTGTTGACTCAATTTTAATTGTGCGATCGCTATACTTTTCTGCCATCACCACAACCTCTTCAACCAAGTCATTCAGCACATAAGATTTAATCTGAAAGTGCAAATAACCACTATCTGCTCGTGCTAAATCAAGTAAATCTTGTAGCAGACGAATAGTGTGTTCAGCTTCCGATGCAGCAGTTTCTAAAGCTTCCTGTTGGGTTTGAGTTAAATTATTCTGCCGTCGTAAAACACTTTGCAAATAACCATGTACAATCGTCAATGGTGTGCGTAACTCGTGAGAAACATTACTGACAAATTCTTGTTCTTGCTCCCAAGATTGAGAAAGACGCGATAGCAGCATATTTAAAGTTTGAGCTAATTCTTTGACCTCGCTAGGTGCATTATTCAGATATAGTTGTGCTTGTCCCAAATCTTCTACAGAAATAACAGCAGTCATTTGGTTTAGCTGGCGCAGAGGTTGCAGAGAACGTTTAATATAAAATGCGATCGCAACTGTTAGCATGATAATTGCCAAAACAGTAGTAATAGCCAAACTCCGCACTATTACCATAAACATTGTCTGTTCGCGGGTAATATCCTGGACTACAAATAGCTGACCCAGAAGCTTACCCTGCACTTTTAAAGAACCACCACTCAAAACAAAGTAGCTTTGGTTAACTTTATAAACTTGAGGTTTAATCGACATCTTAGTAAGGGAAATTAACTCAGCCACCATAGAATCAGATAACAAATCCAAGGTGGTAGATTTAACTAAAATCTTATGATCAGGACTTTTTAGCCATAATAATGTATTACTATTCGCCAAGTTATTAATAGCCTTTTGCAACCCAGTTTCAGGTTGCATCATTTCACTATAAAGTTGCACATCACGCGGCAAGCGTTCAGTAATTTGTTCTATATTCTGCTTATGACTATCAATCAAAATTTGCTGCATTTTCCAACTAGTCCATGCAGCAAGGCTACTCAATATAAAAGCTGAAAATGCACCAATACCTACCGTTAGGCGTAGCTGTAATGAAAATAAATCTATATTTATCCAAGTTTTTCTAATTTGCTTCACTACTTTGGTTATGTTGTGCGTATTGGATAAGGCTTTATTAATAAACAAGAAGAAAAAGGATGAACTCTTAGCCACGCCGCTTGTTTCTTACTTGTTATCCTTTCCTGTTTCTTCTGAGTCTCCTTGATAAAGTTGTACTAAAATTAGAATTTATAATTATAGGTGTTCTAAACTGACTTCTGTTAGATATACAATGACAGTGGCAACTCTTTCAAGAAAAATACTAAATATTTTTATTTCATCATTCTCTCAACTTTTCAAAATTATCTCTAATAAAAATTTAAACGTAATGTTGAGTAACTAAATTAATTTCAGGTGAGAATTACCTTAAACTTTTGCTGTCTAAAAATCTTCCTTATGAGCCTAGGACATGGTAAGAAGGGAAAGGGTGAATTTAAAGCTTTTCCCTTTCCCCTTTGCCCTTTACCCTTTAACTAAGAAGTATTGTCTCAGTCTCTAGTCCCCTTTATTGCACTTGAGTCGGGAAAGCCCCAGGTTGCACAGCTAGGTTAAGATTTTGTCCATTGCGACGCAACTGTAGGCGCAAATCTCCCCCAACTTGGCTTTTTTCAACTGCTCTTTGGACACCGCTAGCATCTGTGACTGATTGACCATTGAGTGTTTGGATAACATCACCAGGACGTATTCCGGCTCTAGCCGCTGGTGAATTTGGCATAACTCTGACAACTAATACACCTTTATCTTCATTCACATTTAAACCGCTACTGGGGTCTGAGTTGATATTTTGCTTTAACTCAGGTGTTAGTCCCACCATCTGAATTCCCAGATAAGGATGTTGCACTTTGCCTGTAGCTATCAGTTGATTGGAAATGCGTTGGGTTGTGTTGATAGGAATGGCAAAGCCTATCCCCTGTGCTCCTCGGATAATGGCTGTATTCATCCCAATCACCTCGCCACGGGAATTTAGCAGAGGGCCGCCAGAGTTACCAGGATTAATCGCCGCATCTGTTTGAATAAATTCCACTCGCTTATCGGGAGCACCTATTTGATTGCTAGTGCGTCCGGTGGCGCTGATGATCCCTGTAGTGACTGTGTTATCTAAACCGAGGGGGTTGCCGATCGCGATCGCCCATTCTCCCGGTTGCAGTTGGTCTGAGTTCCCCAACGCCACTGTCGGTAGATTGTTTCCCTCAATCTTGACAACAGCGACATCTGTTAATGAGTCTCTTCCCAAAACCTTACCAGGTAAGGTGCGTCCATCTTTAAGTGTTACTGTCACTGTGTCAGCACCAGCCACTACGTGAGCGTTAGTAAGAATCCGCCCATCGTTACTGATGATAAAACCTGAGCCAGTACCTCGTTCTACCCTTTCTCGTGATTCTGGTATTTGCGAGCCAAAAAAGCGGCGGAAAAACGGGTCGTTAAATTCCTCTGGTATCTGGCTTCTGACTGTTCGAGAAGAGTTAATCCGTACCACAGCCGGCCCAACCTTTTGCACAACCCCAATCACAAAGTTAGGATCTGTGGCAATCGGTAACGGAGGAGCTGCATTTACTGGACTCACTGCCAAATTAGAGGCACTCTCAGACACCTTTTGAGGATTAGAAGCCAGATAGCCGCCTGTCAATGTCATCCCTGAACCCAGCAGCACCAGCGATAGAGAGGCAGCAGCCTTTTTCCAGGGAGATTGATTACGGTATTTAGCATCAGAAGTGTTATTTGTAATACTATTTAATTTGTGTTCTCTGTCGCGAGATTCGTTTTGCATTGCTGTCTGGAAGAATATTTAGATTTACTATTAATTGTAGATATGATTTTTGACGTTTTTGTTGCAAAGGTATTGCGCTGGTGTGAAAAGTTTGGTATGAAACCGCGTATTTACTTGATTGACTGAGAAATAACCTATACAATCTCTCAAAGAGACTCTTGGCAATACTTGGGCGCTTCATAATGGCAACGAGATCTAATATTCAGGTGACGATTTCCCTGTTTGAACTGGGTTTAGAAGACAAGGAGTTGCAAACAGAGGTGGTTCAAAAGCTCTGGAGGGTTTCTCGTTGGGGATATTGAAGACAGTGGTGCAACCAGCCACGATTAAAGCTTTGTTTGGTCTGGTATGTCGCCTTTCTGGAAAATCTATCGAATTAGATGTAGAAGCCAATGGTAAAACACTCAAAGTGTAAACCAGCAGTCTGGCAGAGTTAGTAGCAGCAGTTGAACCAGCGCAAAAATTTGTAGGGGGATAGTCAGGCAAATATGGTGAACAAGGTAGCATTGCTGATTGGAGTCAGTGAATATGAGCCTGGTTTTATCCCTCTACTGGGAGCTGTTAAAGATGTGGATGCCATACAACGAGTGTTGGCAAACCCAGAAATGGGTGGCTTTGCCGAGACGGATATTACGGTGCTGAAAAATCCCCAGCGGCAAGATATGGAAGATGCCATTTATCGATTGTATGCCGATCGCCACAGAGATGACCTGGTATTATTTTATTTCTCTGGTCATGGGATTAAGGATGAAAGAGGCAATCTTTACCTATCAACTCGAATTACTCGTAAACAGAATGGCAAACTAGTAAAGCCTTCGGCAGTTGCAGCTAGTTTTCTACACGAAAGTATTAACGATAGCCGCTCTCAGAGACAGGTTGTGATTTTGGACTGTTGCTTTAGTGGAGCGATCGCTCAGGGGATGACTGTTAGAGATGATGATACCGTAAATTTGCAAGAACAGTTAGGTGGCAAAGGACGGGCAATTTTGACATCTTCCACATCTACTCAGTATTCTTTTGAGCAGATAGGATCTGAGCTTTCAATCTATACTCGTTACCTAGTCGAAGGCATTGAAACAGGAGCCGCAGACCACGATGAAGATGGCTGGATTTCGGTGGATGGGTTGCATGAGTATGCCAGCATCAAGGTGCAGGAAGAAGCTCCAGCTATGACACCAAAGTTTTATCCTGTTGAGGAAGGCTACAAGATAAATATAGCTAGAGCACCCGTTGGTGAACCAAAACTGACGTATCGCAGAAAAGTTGAAGAAATCGCTCGTAAAAGACAAGGAAAGATTTCTTCAATCAACCAGATGGCTTTAGAAGAATTACGTCACAGCCTGAAATTGCCATCTGAAGAGGCTAATGCCATTGAGACTGATGTTTTGCAGCCTTACGTTATCCGCGAGCAAAAATTACAGCGTTATGAACAGGCTTTATCGGAAGCAATTCAGCGGCAAAATCCTCTGAGTGACGAAGATTGGAGCGACATGAAAGATTTGCAACAAGTTCTGCGGCTCAGAGATGAAGATGTTGCACCGATTGTGGAACGTTTCCGAAATGAAAAAGTATCACCGATAGTAATAGAGATTCCTCCAGAAACCGGAACCTCGACTGATCAAACATCTTTTAGCAACGATGTTACCGTTGTTCAAACCCAGTCAGAAAGTCCTTATTCTCGTTGGAAGTTGCTAGTATTTGGTTTGGTATCTGTCGCTTTGGGGATGGTAATCAACAAAATATGGACAGATAAACCCCTGGATCAACACCCTTTACTTGTTTCTCAACAAACTTACTCTAAAAGCCTTTTTACTGATATTAAAGATGATGTCCCTTCTGGCATATTTAACTATGGTCTTAGTACAACTTGGGCTCCAATTCGTGGCAATGTAGATCAAGAAATTCAAAAAGCATTTCCTAATTTTCAACTCAAATATATAGTATTTCCTCTTGAAGAGACGGGTTCACTCACAAGTATCGAAAAGTTATTAGATAGGTCAGTTGCTTTTGCTCAGTACTCTTATCCACTCACAGAACAACAGAAAAAGAAGTTTAAAGAAATTCCTGTAGCTGTTGATGGAGTGGCGATCGCAGTTCATCCTGAATTAAGCATCTCTAGCTTAACCTTGGATGAGTTAAAGCGTATTTACACAGGTGAAGTTACCAACTGGAATCAAGTAGGAGGCCCTGACTTGAAAATTACGCCTTTGTCTCGCAATGTATCGGGTGGTACTGTCAAGTTTTTCAAAGAAAAGGTTTTGGGCGATCCTGAATATTCATTTGCTCCGAAGGTTGTTAAAAAAGTCCAAAGCACCACCCTAGGATTACAAGAAGTATACAAAGACAAAGGTGGCATTTACTTTGCTTCAGCTTCAGAGGTGCTTGGTCAGTGTATGGTCAAGCCTTTATGGTTAGGTAAGGATAGAAATAATCTAGTTCCTCCCCATCAAAAATTAAGTACAGATCAAATTTCTAAATGTCCAAAAAATCCGAATAAACTTTACAAAGCGAATGTAAATGCTTTTAGCGACCAAAGCTATCCACTTACTCGGAAGCTATATGTAGTTGTCAAGCAGGACGGTTCCATAGACCAAAAAGCAGGCGAAGCCTATGCTAAATTGCTGCTAACTCGCCAAGGTCAAGACCTAATTGAAACATCTGGCTTTGGCAGAATTCGCTAATAGGTTTAGCTGATGAATCTTTATTTTTGCAAACTAGAATATTTTTACTAGTAGAAGAAGATATTTTAAAAGCTTATTTTTATTTGTCCTGGCGATTAGAAATCGCGGCTATGCAGTATCTATGTTTTAGGTAAAGTGCGATCGCCCTTCTACAACACACTATTAACTATCTCTCATAAACTGCGTAGGCGTAGCCCGTCGTAGCAAAAAGTTCTGTAGGCGGAGAGAAGTCTGTAAGCGCCGACGTCCAACTCATTATCTGTGATCTGAGCGCTTAGCAAGATATTCATCTATAGTCACTGACTGACCATCGCTATACTCAGCGCGAACTGCTTGAATTTCTGCCTGTGTTTCTGCATCGTCTTCGTACAACGCTTCTTCGGCTTCAAAAATCTGTTGCTCAATTAGCTCTTGAAGTTGACGTTTTTCTGTTAACTCAAGAGAAGATATTGCTTCTGCTAAAGTTTCCAAGGAGAGTTGTACTTTAACAATGGCTGGCATTTTTCTCCTATTGGGTGTGTTTTTTTCGCACTTTGACACCATTATGCTGATTTTAACAGTTATATTTTTGTCAAGCCGAAAGTCTTTGGGTTGTGTTTCAGAACAAATGCATCTAAACTTTACTAACTGATGATAATGCAATCTGCCTAGGCTTAGCCAGTCGTAGCGAAAAGTTCTGTAGGCGGGTTTCCCGCCGTAGGAAACTTTTCAAGACAGACATCGCTTACAGCAGACTTTTCCTATGCATTCATCAACATTACGACATTAATCATCAACATTACGACATTAGTCACCAATATTACAACATTGGTCATCAACTTTACGATGTTGGTCATGATTATTATAATGTTGGTCATTAACATTACGATGTTGGTCATCAATATTAAAGCGATCGCCACGACACCAGCTTCCATGACAGTCCAACATATTTTATTGATTAAATCAGCATCCAGTGATTAGATTCAGAGAAATCACTGGAATAAGATGAACAATTTATTAGTAAAAATTGTGAGTTCTGCTGAACCATAATACTGCTTATTGAGGCAAGCTAGCTTTATAACTCTCTCAGGAGCAAATTTATGCCTCGGACAAAACGTACATCTCGGATTCTCGAAAAAGCTGAGTTGAGATCTGTTGCACTCAAAGCAATTGATCCAAATATGAATTTTGATAATAATTACAATTTACAAAACCTGACTCAATCAATTGAAGAGTTACGCTCTATGCTTGATGTTTATAATAGCGCTTTAGCTATGGTTGACACTACCAAAACTAAAATTGATGCGATGGAAAAAATCTTGAGCCATCTTTCAGACAAGATGCTGGTGGGTGTTGGTTTCAAGTACGGTAAAGACAGTGGCGAATATGAGATAGCGGGTGGCGTTCGTGACAGCGAACGTATTCGCAAAGGTAGGTTAACTCGCTTGAAAGCTAGTGCAGGGGAAGCATCAGTTAAAAATATTAAAACTGCCTAATTCTAGGGCTATAGTGGTGTACACAAGTCATCGAATTACCCACAAGTCTTGAAAAACCTCACCCTGTCCTATCGGACATCCCTCTTTTTGCTAAGGAGAGGGAAAGATTTACCCACAGGGTAAAGCGAAGGTGAGGTTTTAATTTTTGGGTTGTAGAGGCGATATTCATCCCTTGCTTTATTCCTCAATCAACTCAAAATCAACCCGCTCATAAATATCACGCAAGGCAATTTGGAAATCGATGGAATTCAGAATTAAAACTGCATCTTCACCTTCATACTCCTTGAAAATCCATTGCCCTTCTGCTTGTTTTACAAATTGTTCAACTGTAAAACTGTATTGGTCAATCATAATATATTCTTGAAACTCAGGAATTGAACGGTAATATTTAAACTTATCTGTTTTGTCATAATTTTTAGTAGAGTTTGATAAAACTTCAACAATTAAGTAGGTGGGCGAGAAAATTTACAAGTATGTAACAAAACATTAAGTTGTGGAATTAGAGTTAAATTTAACACGTT
>NZ_WVID01000017.1 GCF_010091925.1 Nostoc sp. B(2019)
AATGTTAATGCATCGACCTGCAATGTTAATGCATCGACCTGCAATGTTAATGCATCGACCTGCAATGTTAATGCATCGACCTGCATTGTTAATACATCGACCTGCAATGTTAATGCATCGACCTGCAATGTTAATGCATCGACCTGCAATGTTAATGCATCGACTTGCAATGTTAATGCATCGACTTGCATTGTTAATACATCGACTTGCATTGTTAATACATCGACCTGCATTGTTAATGATCAACCAGGATTCGGGATATGGGAACATAATTAAGTTGTAGCTGACCACCTACATAGAGGTTTAAAGTGGATACCATCGAAATCCCTGCTCTAAATCGCCCAATAGATGCCACGGTAGAGATTCCTGGTTCTAAAAGCATTACTAATCGGGCGTTACTTGTTGCTGCTTTGGCGCAAGGCGACTCGATTTTAGAAAATGCTTTATTTAGTGACGACAGCGATTATTTTGCCAAATGTTTAGAGCAATTGAGTATTCCCATAACTCTGAATCCCAGTTTGGCTCAAATTCACGTTGCAGGAAAGGGAGGTAAAATTCCAGCTAAGCAGGCAGATTTATTTGTGGGTTTAGCAGGGACAGCAGCAAGGTTTATCTCGGCCTTAGTTGCACTGGGTAACGGTGAATATCGCTTAGATGGTGTTCCTCGGATGCGAGAACGACCAATGGGTGACTTACTAAACGTGCTGCAAACGAGCGGAATAACTGTTAACTTTGAAGGAAATCCGGGGTTTATGCCTTACACCATCTACGGTGGGCAGTTTTCCGGGGGAAATTTTAGCCTGAAAGCTAACCAAACAAGTCAACAACTTTCAGCACTATTAATGATTGCGCCTTACGCTCAACAGGATACCGTCATTGAGGTTGAGGGTACACTGGTTTCTCAGTCCTACGTTAAAATGACCTGTGGCCTGATGGCAGATTTTGGCGTGGAGGTGATTCAAATTGGCGAGAATCAATTTCAGATTAAAGCAGGTCAGCGTTACCAAGCTCGACATTACACAATAGAACCCGATGCATCAAATGCATCTTACTTTTTTGCCGCAGCAGCCGTCACGGGTGGACGGGTGCGGGTAAATCATTTGACCAAACAATCCTGTCAGGGTGATATTCTTTGGCTTAATGTCTTAGAACAGATGGGTTGCCAGATTCATGATTCTGATGATTACACAGAAGTGACAGGGCCAGAGCAATTGCGGGGGATCGATATTGACATGAATGATATGTCAGATTTGGTGCAAACATTAGGAGCGATCGCGCCTTTTGCCAGTTCACCTGTTACCATCCGCAATGTGGAACATATTCGATATAAAGAAACCGACCGCATTCACGCCGTTGTTACCGAGTTGCGCCGCCTGGGAGTCAAAGTTGAAGAATTTGCAGATGGACTGAAGATTGAACCTGGCCCAATTACCCCCGCAGCCATTGAAACCTATCACGATCATCGCATGGCAATGGCCTTTGCTGTTACTGGCTTGAAGATTCCAGGAATTGTGATTAAAGACCCCGGTTGTACAGCGAAAACTTTCCCGGATTACTTTACCCGATTCTTCCAAATGTTAGAACAATAAAAGGTGAATTATCATGTCCAATATTCGAGAAGGAATGCCAGTGCTTGCCCGTCATGAAGGAGATTGGGTAGGTACTTATACATTAATTGATACAGCAGGAAAAATCCTCGACAGCTATGAGTCTCACTTAACCTGTCAATTTCCAGAAAACAGCCCTCATCCCTACTACCAAATCAATCGCTACAAATGGGCTGATGGGAAAAAAGAGGAGTATGAATTTCCAGGAACTTATAAAGATAATAAACTCTGGTTTGACACCGAGCGCATTTCAGGAAAAGCCTGGGAAGCTGATGATTCTATTGTTATTTTGTGGTTTTCTTATAAGACAAACCCAGAACTTAACTTGTATGAAATGATCTACATCAGCCCTGACAATAATAATCGTGCCCGCACTTGGCATTGGTTTAAAAACAACCAAATCTTTCAACGCACCCTGATTCAAGAAGAACGGCTAAAATAGTAATTTAAAAATTTAGAGATTAGTTTTTCTTGGTGTCTTCTCTGCGTTCGCCCAGCGTGTCGCAGACAGACGCTCCGCGAACGTGCCTTTGTGGTAAAAATTATTAGTTTACACCACAAATACACAAAGATAAAAATAGTGTTTCACATAAATTGGCACAGTAAAAGTATGGCAAAAGGCGACAAAATAAACTTTTCTACTCCTAGCGGTTTTCCAGAATTTCTTCCTAGTGAGAAGCGACTAGAATTATATTTGCTAGATACCATCCGTAGAGTATTTGAAAGCTATGGATTTACACCAATCGAAACACCCGCGGTAGAACGTTTAGAAGTACTACAAGCTAAAGGCAATCAAGGCGACAATATCATTTATGGTATTGATCCCATATTGCCACCAAATCGGCAAGCAGAGAGGGATAAATCTGGTGAAACTGGTTCGGAAGCTAGAGCGTTAAAATTTGATCAAACAGTTCCTCTAGCGGCTTATATTGCCCGTCACTTGAATGAATTGACCTTTCCCTTTGCTCGCTATCAAATGGATGTTGTTTTTCGCGGAGAGCGGGCAAAAGATGGGCGTTTTCGTCAGTTTCGCCAGTGCGATATTGATGTAGTTGCTCGTCGTGAACTCAGTTTGCTATACGATGCTCAGATGCCTGCAATTATCACCGAGATATTTGAAGCAATTAATATTGGTGATTTTCTCATTCGCATAAATAATCGCAAAATTCTTACAGGTTTCTTTCAGTCGCTAGGAATTGCAGAGAATAAAATTAAATCCTGTATTGGCATCATTGATAATCTGGAAAAAATTGGTGAATTTAAAGTTAAGCAAGAGTTAGAAAAAGAGGAGATTTTAGCAGAACAAACGCAAAAAATTATTGATTTTATTAAAATTGATGGTACTGTCGATGAGGTATTAGATAAGCTCAAGCATCTCGCGCAAAATTTGCCAGAAGCAGAGCAATTTAGTCTGGGAGTTGCTGAAATAGAAACGGTGATTGCAGGCGTTCGTAATTTGGGAGTTGCGGAAAATCGTTTTTGTATTGATTTAGCGATCGCGCGTGGTTTAGATTATTATACTGGAACAGTTTACGAAACTACCTTAATAGGACACGAAGCCTTGGGTAGTATTTGCTCTGGCGGCAGATACGAAGAATTAGTAGGAACATTTTTAGGTGAAAAAATGCCTGGTGTGGGCATTTCAATCGGTTTAACTCGCCTAATTAGTCGCTTGCTAAAAGCTGGTATTCTCAATACCTTAGCTTCTACACCAGCCCAAGTAATGGTAGTGAATATGCAAGAAGATTTGATGCCCATTTATTTAAATGTGTCTCAAATGCTGCGTCAGGCTGGCATTAATGTTGTAACTAGCTTTGACAAGCGGGCTTTAGGTAAACAATTTCAGTTAGCTGACAAACAAGGAATTCAATTTTGCGTAATTATTGGTTCTGAAGAAGCAGCAGCCCAAAAGTCTTCTCTCAAAGATTTGAAAACAGGCGAACAAGTAGAAGTGGCGTTAGATAATTTGGCTGAAGAAGTGAAACGCCGACTATCTTAATTAAAAATTAATTTACTTCGTGTAGGTGCGTTACTTTATTAACGTACCATACTCGTTAAGGAGTATAAATATATGGAAAAGATACACGATTCTACGCCCCAAGAAGAGATAAATGAACCATTAAATATAACCTCTATTAAAGAAGATTGGGGCGGAGACGGTAGAGGACGCATGAACTTATCAGGAAGGCGGACTGCAATTTCTCTAGAGTATGTACCTCGTAAATATATTTTTTTTGATAGCAATACTATCTCAGCAGAACAGGGATGGCGAATTAATGGAATGCCGGATGAAGTAGTAATTGGAAGCCGTAGATTACTGACATGGCAAGACTGCGGAGCCTCTACATCAAGAGTCGTGCTACCATCCCACTTTAAAGCACCATCTGGCATATTTACTGCTGATTTAGAGCTTTTTGTACTCAAGGGAGCAATCCAAATTGGTGAATGGAAACTGACTAAACATTGCTACTCTTTTATTCCTGCGGGGATGTTATTCGGTGATTGGCAAGTATTGGGTAATGAAGATGCAGAAATCCTGTGGATGGAGAATAGCTATTTAAAATATAAAAATTTGTTCAATACTCATTCAGATGCTAAGTTAAATGAATTTATCCCAGTTTTAGATAGTAAATTGTTGCCGTGGGGCAAAACGGATACAGTTCAATTTGTGAAAGCAAGTAAGAAATGGTTAAGGAAAGATGCTAACGGCGGTGGAGTATGGTTACTTGCTATTTTGCCTCATTATGACGGTCAGTATGCAGGAATACAATGTTACAACGAAGAGGGTTATTGTTTAGCTGGATACTGTGATATTGGAGATTACCGTCTTAGCAAAGATTGCTTTGCCTATGTTCCCAGTTTTACCATTTCTCCTTGGCATAGGACAGATGATGGCAGCTTATTCTTGATTAGAGTTGATAGAGATTTATCAAAGCTTGGAACAGTCTTATCATATCCAAATAGAGATGCATAAGGATCGTAAGCAGCAAAATTACTATGTGGATACTTTAATGTCTTTTTAAATAACGTCCAGTGGGTGAACCTAAAACTTGTCCGTTATTGTAAATAAGATTTCCACGTAAAAAGGTACTCTTAACTCGTCCCGTTAATTCTACTCCTTCAAAGGGTGTATAACCTTGTTGTGACTCCGACTCAGCAGCGTTCACCACAAAAGTTTCATTCGGATTTACCAACACTAAATCGGCGTCATAGCCAATAGCAATATCACCTTTTTCTAGCAAACCAAAGCGCCGCGATGGGTTCCAAGATAACAACTTAGCTATATGATTGTAAGACATTCCCCGCTTGCTACCTTCACTAAATACACCAGAAAGTAAATATTCTGTACCACCAAAACCAGACTTTGCTAACCAAATATTATTTGGGTCTTTAACACTTCTTTTTTGTTCGGCAGAACAGCAAGCGTGGTCACTAACTATCCAATCTACTTGATGGTTAAGTACTGCTTGCCATAAGTATTCCACATCAGCACGGGGACGAATTGGGGGGTTGACTTTTGCCCAACTAGCAGCGGGGGTATTAACATCTAATAGCAAATGTCCAACAGTAACTTCTCGCCGAAAGTTGATATGAGGAAAAGCAGTTTGCATAGTCAAAGCTGCTTCCATTGCCTTACGCGAACTCAGATGCAACAAGTTAATATTTGCACAGTTAGTCTCGTGTGCCAAATAGGAAGCAATGCAAATTGCTAAACCTTCGGAATGAGGAGGACGCGCTGCGCTGTAGGCGTGTAGTCCGCTAAGGCTAGAGTCATTTTCAACTATTTTGGTGTAGGCGTTGAGAATTTCTGCAACTTCACAATGCAAACTCAAGCTGATACTATCTCGCGCTTCTGGATGTGCTTCCATCAAGCGAGTTAGACCGCGCATAATAAATTCAAAATGGGCAAAGTCGTAGCGTTCCTCTTTGTTAATCATCAAAAAGAGGTTTTGCTGGTCTGACAAACCGTGTAACCCATAACCGCCATAAAACATGAAGATTTTAAACGAAGATACACCGTGTTCCTCAAACAGTAAAGGTATTTCGTCGATATGCTGGCTGGCTATAGGTGCGATGTGATAGCTGTAATCAACAAAAAAATTACCTGCGGATAATGCCAATACTTCTGGGAAAAAATCTTTATAGGAACCGCCTTTATTGAGATAATACTGTCCTGTACGAATGTAATTAAGACTAGTTGTTACTCCCCCCATTGCCGCTGCTTTGGTTTCAGTCACAGCATCTTTATCAAGAGGTTGATAGATACCGATATGCATGTGGGCATCCACGACCCCAGGAAAGCCCAGCAGGTTTTGAGCATCAAATACCTCTTTGCCTTTGTCTGGGCTAATATTAGGGGCAATCTGGGCAAATTTCCCATCTTTAATTCCTAAATCAAGTAGTTCGACAGCATCTTGATGGGGACGAACTACTCGCACATTTTTAATAATTTTGTCTAGTATGGGAGTTTCAGACACAGTAGACCTCACACTAAAATGAGTACAGAACCCAAAGTTTTAATGTTCACCTGGCTTAAATATACTTGGTGTCTTTGTGGTAAAAAATCTTAAACCACAAAGACACTAAAAGTTTTTATTCTTTTATTTAGCTAAGAATTCCAACATTGTACCGGGACGTAGACCAAATCTCATAACTATGTAACGATTTTTTATTCAATCGTTTTCAGGAGCAAAGACAATGGAAAGTTTTAATGAGTATCATCTGAATCCACAAGAGTTTCCTTTTCTTCAAAGCTTTAAAGAAAACTGGCAAATGATTAAAGATGAGTTTACGCATTTTATTCAGTATGCATCTGATGAAGAATTAAAATTCACTTACAATGTTTTAGGACCTAAAAGTAAAACTATTAAAACTAAAGGAAATGCAAAATACAGTGCTTTTGGGATTTTATTTCAAGGGCTGTTTATTGAAAAATATATCCAATTGCATCAAATACAATACCCTGATTATGAGTCAAATGATGCATCAAAAAAAGCACTTATATTAAGAGAGAAATATTTTCCCAATTTGGCTAAGGTGATAGAAAAAGTCAACTTTAGTAATGATGGTATTATCAGAAATGTGTATTTTGGTACATTTCATCCGGGTTTAGATATCAAGTTGCATGTGAATAATAATCCTCACATGAATCGGGGCTATTTAGGATTAATTGTGCCAGAGGGGGATGTGGCTATGAAAATATGCCATGAGCAGCTTTACTGGTATGAAGGAAAATTCATGGTTTTAGATCACAGCTATCCACACTGTCCGCATAATTATACCGATTATGACAGAACTGTTTTGGTTGTAGACTTTTTTAAACCGGATAAGCCTAGAGAGGAAGTGATCCGATTTGAACAAGAGCAAGTTGCACAACGTATGCAAGATAATCCTTACAGTTTAAGTGTTTTTGGTAAAAGTGATAAGGCTAAAGAAGAAGATTTTATCAAGTATGGTTTGGCTCATCAGTTAGAGTGGGATAAAGCTTTATAAGCTTTACCTGGCGACTAGAAGTCGCGGCTACACAATCAAAACCCACCTCCGCGGGTTAAAAACAAATAGTTCGCAAAAGCAAGGTAAACATAATATTTGGAAATGAATGCAGAAACTTACAGAAAGTTAATAGCAAAGCAAATTAACAAAGATTTTAAATCTGCTGTTGAGGTTGTTGAGGTTCCTATTCCTAAACCTGCTGCTAGTCAAGTTTTAATTCAAAACAAATTTGCTGGGATTAATGGTGGCTTTGACACTTTACTTTGTCGTGGTAATGTTCAATATATCAACTTGATTCCTCCTTTTGATTTGGGTGTGGAAGCGGTGGGAAAAGTTGTCGCTATGGGTGAAGATGTCAAAGATTTTCAAATTGGTGATGCTGTCATAACTACGATGCGTGGTGGTGGTTATCGAGAATATCAGGTTATTGATGCACATTTAGCGGTGAAGGTGCGCCAAGCTACACCAGAGTTGCTCACACTAATGCCTACTGGTGTATCAGCTTTGATTGCACTGGAACAAGTGGGGGAGATGAAAAGTAATGAAGTGGTTTTAGTGACAGCAGCAGCAGGGGGAACCGGTCATATTGCGGTGCAATTGGCGAAGCTAGCAGGTAATCATGTCATTGGTACTTGTAGTTCGCAAGTGAAGGCGGAGTTACTGAAGGAATTAGGGTGCGATCGCATTATCAATTATCATACAGAAAACCTCAATCAAGTCCTCAAGCAAGAATACCCCAATGGGATTAATTTAATTTTTGAGTGTGTGGGTAAACAAGTTTTCGATACTTGTGTTGATAACTTGGCTGTGCGGGGACGTTTAGTAGTAGTGGGTTTCATTTCTGAATATGCGAAAAACTTAGAACAAGTTACCCAACCTCGCCTTTATCACCAGCTATTTTGGAAAGCTGCTTCTGTTAGAGGCTTTCTCATGCCTCATTATCAAGAATATATGGTCGAGGCACGCGATCGCCTGATTGACCTCTTCTATTCTGGTAAACTCAAAGTTGCTGTTGACTCAACACAGTTTAACGGTATAGAATCCATTTCTGCTGCTGTAGAATATCTGCTGAGTGGGCAAAATTGTGGCAAAGTAGTTGTCAGATTTTAGCTACAAATTGAATTTATGAAATTAACTAATTGTGGTAATTTTACAATATAAAATCCCAAATTGCATCAAAGTTTAGATATTAAAAGGCAATCAAAATGACACAAGAGTCAGAAAATACTTTAAAAGTTGCTCAGCAGGCATTTGAGCATCTAACACATGGTATGGCTACAGGAGAATGGGAAGGATTATTAAATATGCTTACAGAAGATTTTACCCTTTGGTTTCCAATGGGCAAATTTCACGGGTTGAATATGGGAAAAGAGCGAGCTAGAGAATTTTTTCAATACGTGTCTGACTCCTTCAGTCCTGGGTTGAAGTTGAAGTCTTTAGACTGCGTTACTAGCAATGAAACGACTGCTGTCTTTGAGTTTCGGGATGAGGGAGTTTTATTTGAACAGCCTTATAAAAATCGAGTAGCTGTTTCTTTTGATGTGCGTGGAGACAAAATTTGTGGCTATCGGGAATACTTTGGTAGTGATGGTAAATCTTATTAAATAATTCGTAATTCGTAATACTCGCCTCCGGCGAGAAGCAAGCTACGTAATTCGTAATTACGAATTATTTAATTCACTTTTGTTAGTTCCTCTCAGGGTTTAGTTGGTTGATTTCTTTGCATTTAGCTTCTGCGGCTTGATATGCTGCTAAATAGTCTTGACCACCCAGCATCACGTCACCATAATATTCATAAGGTGGATCACCATAGATTGGTAGGGGATCGTCTTCTGGATAATCTTCTTTTGATTCTTCGATTACTGCTTTCAGTTTTTTTGCGCTCAGGCTTTGTGCTGAAAAATACCAAAGTTCTTGAGGATTTTTGTTCAGGTGCGGTAGTGTGGGATCGATTATGATTACTTCGGAGTCGTTGCCTAGCTCAATCCAACTATGTTCAATTGGTCTATATGGCTTACCAGCAAAAGCTAAAAATCCCTGAACATATTTTGCTCCCTCCGTTACTAATGCTGCTTTGTAAGCATTATCAAACGGGGTACTAGCCTTGCTGTTTATGCGTTCAGCAGTTTTTATTGACAGCGTTTCATCCAATGGTTTGTTCATCAATAGCGAGGATTAGAGCAGCCATTAAAACATTTTATCACTTTTACTTATTATCTTGCAGGGAGTAAGAATAATTAACGATACTTGACCCTTGACCGAATAATTAATCATTAATTCCTAGCCCTCACGCTCATTTTTAATAAGGTAGTCTCAAAGAACGTGGAGAGTTCAGAAGCTCACACTGATAGCGCAGCGTCTCGTAGAGAGCATCTTTAAATTATGAATTATTAATTATGAATTATTAATTATTTTGACTCCTATTTTGTATTAATAACCAACTGTAAATTTCTCAATAAGTCATTTGATGTGTAAGGCTTGGACAAAAAAGTTTTAACGTTATTACCAAGAATTTTAATCATTTCATGGTTTGAGGCTAGTCCGCTGACACCAATAACCTTGATGTTTGGGTTAATTTTTTTCAACACATTAATAGTTGTTGGCCCATCCATAGATGGCATCATCATATCAATCAACACAACACTAATTTCTTGCTGATGTTTTGTATATAGAGCGATCGCTTCAATCCCATCACAAGCTAATAAAACTTTGTAAGCATTGTTTTCTAAACAGGTTTTAGTAATTTCACGAATTGAATCTTCATCATCAACAACAAGAATTAATTCTCCATTTCCTGCGAGTAATTTGTGATTTGCAGCTAATAAATTAGCTGTCTCAATTGTCTCGGTGATGGGTAAACACACTTGAAATTCTGTGCCTCCCACTTCACTAACTACATTTACAAAACCGCCGTGGCTTTTAACGATGCCAAGGACTGTTGAAAGACCTAACCCTGTGCCTTTTCCCACTTCTTTTGTTGTGAAAAATGGCTCAAAAATTCTATCTATTATTTCTCTAGGAATTCCTGTGCCTGTATCGCAGATGCTAATCATCACGTAGGAACCTACTTTAGCATCAAGATTCATCCGGGCATAGTTGTTGTCAACCCAGAAAGTATTGGCAGAAATCTTCAAGACACCGCCATCAGGCATAGCATCACGAGCATTAATGCAGAGGTTCATTAGCACTTGGTGCAACTGAGTAGCATCGCCGGAGATATTCCACTGATTTTGTTTAGGAATATCGATGCGGATTTCAATAGCTCTGGAAAATGTTTGTTTGAGAATTTTTTCAATTTCTGAAATTAAAACACGCACTTGTAAAGTTTTAAAGTTGCCTTCAGCCCCTCGTGAAAACAACAACACTTGTTTAACTAAATCTGCCGCACGTTTAACATTTGTTTCCAAAATTGTTAGCCATTGCTGACTTTTTTCATCTGAAAGTTTTGCTTCTAGGAGTTGCACTGTCATCATCATTGGTGTCAGTGTATTGTTGAGATCGTGAGCGATACCACTTGCTAGAGTGCCAAGACTTTCCATGCGCTGGGCCCGGAGAAACTGCGCTTCGAGTTGTTTTTTCTCTGTAATGTCAGAGTTGACAATTAAGATAGATTTGGGTTGTGCTTCATTATCGCGTACTAATGTCCAACGACTGGCAACGATAATTTCTTTGCCTTGTTTTGTAACTTGATGTAATTCACCTTCCCACGAACCATCTTCAGCTAGTATTTTCTGAATGTTTTTAAGTTGCGCTAAATTTCGTTTTTTATACAGAAATTGATTGGCATTCTTATTTAGTACTTCTTCTGACATCCATTGGTAGAGATGTTCGGCTCCTTTATTCCAAAATTGAATTTGGTTGTCTAAATCTTGGACGAGAATTGCATCTGTGGTAATGTTTAGTAAAGCAGCTTGTTCACGAATTTTCTGTTCTGCTTGCTTGCGATCGCTAATATCAAGAACAAAACCCACAGTCGTCTGTTGAGACTTTTCCACAAGCGCACGACCAACCACCACTGGAACACGACTACCATCTTTGCGAATGTATTCTTTCTCGAAAGGAGTAGAAACTCCAGCACAGATTAATTCTGCGAGCGCTCTTTCATCTAAACTGTGATATTCTGGCGGCGTCATATTTTGCCAACGCAATTTTCCCGAAAGTAGTGTTTCTCGGTCATATCCCAGCATGTGGAGAAAGGCATCATTAGCTTCTGTAATGTTGCCACGCAAATCTGTCAAAGTAATGCCAATAATATTCGATTCTACCAAGCGGCGAAAACGAGCTTCACTTTGCTGGAGTGCTATAAAAGTTTGCTCTTTTTCGGCTTGTGCTTGTTTGCGTTCGTCTAGCGCGGCTTGCCGTTCACTAACATCAATTATAAAGCCTGCCATCCGAGCAACTTTACCTGTACAGTCTAAAAAGAAATACCCATTGTCTTCAACTGTAATGTAAGTACCATCTTTTCGACATACACGAAATTCCAGATGTAATCGCTCTTTTGTAGATAAAGCACGCTTAGTCTTTTGGTTAAATAAGCTTCTATCTTCAGGATGAATTAACTCTAAGCAACGGTTCAAACCTCCTGACATTTCAGCCATAGAGTAACCTAATATTTCTTCGACGTTACCGCCATATTTAATATCGTTGGTATGTAGGTTCCAGTCATAGAGAATCTGGCCACTAGCCTGAATTAATGCTTGATAGCGATTATTCCACTCAGCTAATGCAGCTGAATGCCGCCGTAATTCTTCCTCTACTCGCTTACGCTCAAAGATTTCCACCTCTAAACGCTCATTTTGTTCTGTGAGTTTTTTTGTGAGGTTTCGCAGGCGTAGATGGATGTTTACTCTAGCTAAAACCTCATCATATTCTAGGGGTTTGGCAATGTAATCTACTGCGCCAAGATTCAATCCTTTGACTTTATCTACCTTGTCGATCAGGGCAGTCATGAATATTACAGGAATATCTTGAGTAGCTGGATTAGCTTTCAAGCGTTGGCAAGTTTCAAAACCATCAATTCCTGGCATTAATACATCCAACAAAATTATATCTGGGAAGGCATATTCTGCCATCTCAACTGCGCTTTCTCCATTCTCAGCCACTATAACTTTAAAGTTTGAATCCTCTAAAAAGTCGAATAAAACTTTTAAATTGTTGGGATTATCATCGACTATTAAGATAATATCTTTGTAAATTTTATTAAAATCCATTTCTTGCCTCTTATTAAAATCTTTTTAAAATTTTTAGATTTGTTGGCTTTGAAAATTTGGGCAAAGTGAATCATCATGGGAAAGCATGAGGACAATAGAATACTCACCGCTGTTTGCATTTGAGGTCAGTTAGTAACACAGACTGGTGGAGTAGCCGACTAATCGCGCAGCGTCTCCAAAGGAGTTTTACATTAATATCCCCATCTCTCCACCACCTGCTAAGCAGTCTTTTGGTTTAGTTGCTTTCACCTTATCAATCACAAGCCTAGCTCCTGTTTGATTTGGGATATTACATTTTCTGCAAAATTTTTGAGATATGTACGAATTATGAACTTGAAAGTAAAAAGATTTAATTAAAAGTAAACTAACTTCAGGAAATACTGACAGATTAAACTATGGCTTGCTGAGGACAAAAATAACAACAGGTTGTAGAAAAACTAATTAGCGGCTAAGTTTGAGCGCTTTGAGTTGACAATCTGGGTAGGCGATCGCTACTTGCAATTCTAGCTCGTTAATTTATCCTAGATGCTCAAAATCAATCTTAATCTGTCCAAGCCAGAGTGCGTTTAACTGCCTTTTGCCAAGTAGCAAAGTTCGACACGCTATTGCTTCTTGGCTCAAATACGCATTCAATCTGCCGCTGGCGCACTAATGCTTCATAGCTATCCCAAAATCCTACAGCTAGACCTGCTGCAAATGCTACACCTTGAACGGTGGTATCGCGCATTATTGGGCGTTCAACTGGAATACCTAATACATCAGCCTGGAACTGCATCAAGAAATTGTTTTCACAAGCACCACCGTCTACAATTAATCGCCCCATTGGAGTACTGCTAGATGCATTAATTGCCTGTACGACTTCTAGAACTTGATAGGCGATCGCTTCCAAAACGGCGCGGACTAGATGTTGTGGTTGTACACTGGCGGTAATTCCGAAAAAGGCTCCCCTCGCGCTCATATCCCAGTGGGGTGCGCCTAGCCCACTCAATGCAGGCACAAAGTATACTCCACCATTATCTACAACTTGATTTGCCATTGCTTCAGTTTCAGCAGCAGTTGTAATCAGCTTGATGCCATCACGCAACCATTGGATACAAGCTCCAGTAGTAAACATACTGCCTTCTAGGGCATAGCCTACATCCATCCCGCTTTGGTTTGCTTGTGTCCATGCCACAGTGGAAATTAGTTGATGTTGCGATCGCACTATTTGAGAGCCAGTGTGAGCTACCAAAAAGCTACCAGTACCATAGGTGCATTTCATCAAACCGGGGCGATCGCAGCCATGACCAAACAAAGATGCTTGCTGATCTCCTAAAATGGCAGCGATGGGAATTTCAGCACCAAGTATTGCTGTATCAGTAACTCCAAACACTCCCAAGCTGGGCTGAATTTGAGGCAAAATATGAGCCGGAATTTGGAATATATCGAGTAATCTCTGATCCCACTCACAAGTCTGGAGATTCATCAGCATTGTACGGCTAGCATTGCTGTGATCGGTAGCATGGATTCCACCTGTTAGGTTCCACAGCACCCAACTATCAATAGTGCCTGCTAAGACGTTTGTTAGGTCAACGTCTGTAAAATGGTCTAGCAGCCACCTGAGCTTAGTAGCAGAAAAATAGGCATCAATGACTAATCCGGTGCGATCGTAAATCTCTTGAGCATAGCCTTGCTCTTGTAATTGGTGACAAAGGGGAGCAGTACGCCGATCTTGCCAGACAATCGCTCGATGCAATGGTTTACCTGTAGTTTTGTCCCAAATCAAGCAGGTTTCTCGCTGCACCGTCAGCCCTATAGCAGCAATAGCCGATGGTGCAATCTGGGCATTTTCAATTGCGGTTTGCATCACCCAGCAGGTATCCTGCCAGATTTCTAAGGGGTCATGCTCTAGCCATCCAGGCTGAGGGTAATACTGCGTCAGTTCTTTGTATGCCTGTCCGACAATCTTGCAATCTGCGTTAAATACAAAGGCACGGTTGCCTGTCGTACCCAAGTCCAGCGCTAAAATATAGCCCAATGATGTTGTGCTGTTGAGTGTCTGCATAACCGCCCTGAATGCCGTGATAGCGATTTTACCAATTCAGGTAACATCAGGTATATGGCAATTCCATTTGAGTTGTGAGATTTTTCGTCTATTCCTCCAGGAGCAAGCTACGCATAACGCAGACCACAGTTAAATAGGCGGTTAGAAACCGCACGCCAGTCACCTCAACGGGGGGCTTCGGGGCCCCCACGAAGTGGGGATGGGGGGAGACCCCCGCACAGCGCTGGCTTGTCTACACAGGCAAAACCCGCCTCCGCGGGTTAATTTTCCGTTAGCCCACGGAGGTGGGCTTTGTTTGTATAGCCGCGAATTATATTCGCCAGGCTTTAAGTTGACTTACATTATGTTTTTTGAACAGGATTGCTATCCTAAATATTAAGTTCAGCAGAAAAATATACAACTTAGAATATTTAATTTATTTCACTTTATTTAATTAACAGTATCTTTCAAAATTATATGTTTTGATGAGTCGAAACTGATTATACCTTGTTGTTGTAATTTACCCATTAATCGAGTAATTGTTACTCTAGTAGTGCAGCAGGCATTAGCAATATCTTCATGGGTAAAGCGAACACTGAAGCGAGTTCCCTCCGACACAGTTTCACCAACTTCCTGTTTTAAAAGTTGCAATAGATGGTATAAACGCTCTTGTACCCGTCGCCTTCCAGCAATCACTAAAAAAGATTCTGTCTGCTGTAAGCGCTGATTGATTTTTGGCAAAAGGGTATGGCTTAGCACTGGTTGATCAGCTATCTCTGCTACGTGAATTGACACTAACTCGACATCACACAGGGCTGTTGCTTGATAAATATTTAGAGAGGTCATACTAGAGCCAAAAACCATTCCTGCTGTTGCCAACCCAATTACTATTTCTTCGTTTGTGTCACAGAAGGTACTTAATTTGACCCAACCCTGACAAACATACAAAATTTCTAACGGGTTGACGGGAATATTTTCTCCTTTAGAATATTTTTGCACGGAGCGATCGCTAATCAAGTCACTGTCATTATTAACTAAAGTTGCTTCTGCCCGTCGGCACTCAGTAATATTACGCAACGTCCAGCGTAGAGAGATTGCTTTGCCTCGCTGATTGCGGACAACTGCTACTGTTAAAGCTGCATTAAAATACTCACCATGACGTTGCTGCAAACGTACTATTAATTCTTTAACTTTGTCCGATTGGCATACCTCAATGAGTTGATTCCGAACGTGGTGACGTTCTTCTAGAAGGACAAAGTTAACTATTGGTTTACCCACAAGGAAATATTTTGAAACATTAAGTAATGTTGCAGCAGCTAAGTTAGCTTCTTGGATTATGCCTTGTGTATTAGTTACTAAATAACCCTCTGGTGCAAATTCGAATAAATCTTGGTAGCGTTGGCGTTCTAGTTCTAGCAAATTTCGTGTTTGTACTAGTTCCTCATTTTGCTGATACAGTTCTTCTACTGCTAACTGCACTACCTTTGAGGTGCTATAAAGTTCCTTAAAAGCTTGCGGCAAAAGGTCTGGTGGAATCCAAGGTAATACTGTAGCAGTTTGGTATAAATCTGCTAAACGCTTGTGTAATGCTTCTGTACGTTGGAGAAATAGTTCTATGTTCACTTTAAATTCCCGCTACTTGCTTGCAAAGGTTGGGCAAAAAAGTCAACTACATAAAAATACTGTTGGTAAATCAGGGTTAATAGCCGCATTTGCTTTGAATTATTACCGAGTGGTTACTTTCAGTTCGCGGTTGCTCCTCATTTAACAGCAGATTCATTTTTAGGAACACTTTTGCTTGTGGGATTTTACCTATCATTCGCAAACAATAACCGTAAATATTGGATTAAAGTACAACATTTAGCAAGCTGCTGAGTGACTAAATTAACCTTTACTAAGTGGAGTTTGCATATAATTGAACTCTAAAACGGTATTTTTTTGCTTTTTTGAAAATTACTCTCATCCTGCAATACAGATAGACCAGTAATTTAGATAACGTAATATTGCAAACATCAAGGCTCAAACCAGAATTCATTGAAAGAATTGATAGTAACGATTGATAATTTTTACTTTGATACACCTCCTGGACAAATATTTTACAGTTCGCTGTTGCCAAATGATAAAGCTATAGCCATAGCCAATCAAAAGTTTTACGCCTAGATAATTTAGTATTTATGTTCTTCACTGCTATTAGTCATCACAATAACTGTTAATCTTTTCTGCAACTTCCACCACAGGAATCAAGCCACTACTACTGAAGGGATAGAGTTTAAGTTAACTTTGTATGTGTTCATAAATACGATTAAAGTTTATAGAATATTTTGCACATTTTTAACATACACTAGCAGGCGGCCGAGAGGGAATTGTATAGAGCAATACATAATTATTTAACAATGATCCGCCTCTTTAGTTAGAGATAAGCGAAATAGTAACTTGGTGTAATTGAAGAATGCGTAACAGCTTATCAACGCGCGAGATCTAAGGAGTGATAGGTGAGGTGTAAATGCTATCAAGTCTTGTCACTCCTCTTTTTTTACTGTCCAATATTAAGTAATTTTGCCATAGCTAGCCGTTGCAATTTACCAGTGGCTCCACGGGGTAGTTGATCGAGAATGTAAATTTGCTTGGGGACTTTGAAGTCTGCCAACATAGTTGAGCAATGTGCTAAAAGTTCTTCTTTGCTGGCTTCTGTTTTGAGAACTACAGCGGCGTGGATATCTTCTCCTAGGGTTTTGTGGGGGACAGCAAAGGCCAGGGCTTCGACAACTTTAGGATGACGTAGCAAGACATCATCCACCTCTAGAGGAGAAATTTTTTCCCCACCCCGGTTAATCAACTCTTTAATGCGTCCAGTTAGGCAAAGATAGCCATCTTCATCCAGTGTGCCCTGATCGCCCGTGCGGAACCAACCGTTTACAAAAGCAACGGCATTAGCTTTTGGGTTATTTTCGTAGCCGTCAATAACATTGGGTGCTTTAATTACTACCTCGCCTAAACTTCCTTGTGGGAGCAGATTACCATCAGAATCCATGATGCCGACTTCTACACCAAAGCCATAGCCAACAGTTCCCGGTTTCCGCACTTTCGGCGGTAGGGGGTTAGTTGTCATTAAGTGAGATGCTTCGGTCATACTGTAAGACTCCACCACAGGAGCATTCAGGGTTGCTTCCAGCTGTTCAATGATAATCGGGGGTAGAGGAGCACTACTTGAGCGAATGAAGCGGAAGGGGTTGGCTTTGACAATTTCTGTGTTGCGGCTGGCGCGTGCCAAGATTGTCTGGTGCATGGTGGGCGCAGCGGAGTACCAGGTAGGTTTGAAGGTTGCTACCAGTTTCCAAAATTCTAAGGCATTAAAACCATTGGGACAAACTAGTGTACCGCCAGATGCCAAGGTTGCTAGCAAACACCCCACCAGTCCATGTATGTGGAACATTGGCATTAAACAAAGTGTAGTGTCAGATGCCGTTAGGGAGTAAGCACCGATAATGTTGTTGGCTGAGGCGATCAGGTTCCGATGCCGAATGGGGACACGCTTAGGGCGACTAGTAGTGCCGCTGGTATGCAGAATCATCGCTACATCATCGGCATTCGGGGCTGCGGGATTGGGGGATTTTTTTTGTGCTGAGCCTGATTTGACTAATTCAAAGCTCAATGTGCCGTCAGCATTAACCCTGGCATTGATTAGCATCATGTTGGGTGTGGTGGCGGACACCGCCGCTTCTGGTTCCTCAGACAGGGTAATTAGCGCTTTTGCCTGAGTATCTTCATAGTAAAAGGCAAATTCTTCTTGCTTATATTTGGGATTTAGGGGTGCAGCAGTGCCACACAAGGAAGCAGCAATAAAGGTAATTGCCATCGGTGAACCGTTAGTCATGGCAATGGCAATGCGATCGCCGGAGGTGTTGGCGGAGCCATCGCCTCCTTTTAACCCAAAGCTGTTAAGTTGAGATACTAGTTCAATAACATTTTCACGCAATTGTTTATAGCTCAGTGATGCTCCATTCGGTGTGACTAAGGCTGGATGATTGTCTTCTCCTGCTAAAAGCTCAAATAAGTTCATTAAGTAACCTCCAAAAAACCGCATCTCCTTGTAGGAGTAATTGTTGAGTAAAATCCTGTATTTTAATATACGTTTTATTAAAAAATATTGTGATTTTGTATAATATCAACCATTCTTTGATTTCTTTTACGTGTAAGTTGACGGCAAAAATCCAAAACTAAAATTAAGTAAATCCTGTGTTTTTCGCTACTAAGGCTCAGAAAAATCTTTTCCAGCAACTAAACCAAAACAATAAATATGGATCGTCGGAATTTTCTAAAGTATGCCACTTTAGCAGGATCTAGTTTTGCCTTGGCTAGCTGTATTCAAGGCAGAAATTCCAATTCACAGACTGAGGTATTTCCCTCTGCGTCGCCTGTGGTAGGAAACGAACCCTTAAAGGTGGGATTTATTTACCTAGGGCCTATCAGCGATTTTAGCTGGACTTATGCCCATGATTTAGGGCGCAGGGAAATGGAAGCCAATCTTCAGGATAAGGTAAAAACTACCTTTATCGAAAATGTCAACGAGGGTGCTGATGCTGAGAGGGTGATTCGCCAACTGGCATTAGATGGCAACAAGTTGATTTTCACAACTTCCTTTGGCTACATGAACCCCACAATTAAAGTCGCCAAAGATTTTCCGAATGTGGTCTTTGAACACTGTACCGGATACAAACGCATTGCCAATGTTGGCACTTATTCAGGACGCTTTGAAGAACCGCGATACTTAACCGGCATGATTGCTGGGAAAATGACAAAATCCAATGTAGTTGGTTTTATCGGAGCCTACCCTATTCCAGAGGTGATTCGAGGCATAGGTGCATTCGCCCAAGGACTGCGAGCAACAAATCCCCAAGCAAAAGTTAGAGTACTTTGGGTGCAAAGTTGGTACGAGCCAGCTAAAGAAAGAGAAGCAGCTCAAGCTTTAATCAATTTAGGCGCGGATGTCATGACGCAGCATACTAATTCAGGTGTCGTTGTGCAACTAGCTGAGGAAAAAGGCATTTATGCTTTTGGTTACAACACTGACATGAGTAAGTTTGGTCAAAAAGCACACCTGACATCTGCAATTAATAAATGGGGCAAATTTTACACAGATAAAGCTTTGGCTGTAATGAGTGGCACATGGCAATCACAAGCGGTTTGGGATGGTATTGGTGAAGGGATGGTAGATATTTCTCCAATGAATCAAGCGATTCCGGCTGATGTGCAACAATTAGTGAACACGAAACGTGATGAGTTTATTCAAGGTACTGCTCATCCTTTTGATGGCCCAGTCACAGACCAAAAGGGAGTAGTGCGAGTACCAAAGGGCAAGGTGTTGGATGATCAGGCACAACTAGCAATGGATTGGTATGTTGAGGGAATTGAAGGGTCAAAATAATTCATAATTGATAATTCATAATTCGTAATTGCAATTAGCGTAGCGTCTCGTAGAGAAGGGGAGACGCTAAAGGCGATAGCACAGTGTTAGCGAGTCTGCGTTCGCGCAGCGTCTCGTAGAGAGCGTCATTACGAATTACGTTAGCGTAGCGGGGCGTAGCCCATTACGAATTATGAAACATTTTCTGCAAATTTTCTGGCTGCGTAACCGCTAAATATTGAGCCGCCATTTCTGGTGTCAGCAGTTCTAGCATGACTTTGTTTTCTAACCATAACTCGATGACATCGAAGAAAGAGTCGCGGTTACAACGTAAGACTCTCCAGCCTTCCCGTTTTGCAATCTGCTCGATTTTTTCTTGAGTAGAAGAGACAGAGATTGCTGCATGAGTAGCTGTAAACCCAGAAGAGGTAGCCGCTTCTGTAAACAAACACTGGTCATCTCCTTCACCAGGTATTAGCTGAGTTGTCAACGGATATACTTCGATTCCCGTCCCATGTTCGTCGAGAGGGAAAACCATGTAACTGTCTGGGTGAGGAAAGAAAGGAAAAGCTTGTCCATTCAAGATTTCAGCTAGAACTTGGGCAACGTGCTGGGGGTTTTGAGCAGAAATAGAAATGTGATGAATCATAACTTGTTACCTCGCGCCCCATGATCAGGATGGGGTTTATAAACTTGTTGTTCTGCGGAGTATTAATCTTCCAGAAGTAGCTCTATTATTTTTCCCTTTTCCCTTTAACCGAAAGGTATTTCTTTCTTAGCACAAAAGGAAGCAAGAATCAGGTAAGTTTAATGATTTGATACTCTAGCTAGTTCTGATTGACCATCAAAACGGCGAAACAAAAACAGCCAAAGTGGTAAAGAACTATTAATAGCGATGAGTCGCACTAAATGACCAGTGGTGACAATTTCAACATTATGATTCAATGTCAGGGAAACTAAGATCATTTCGGCTGATCCTCCTGGTGCTGTAACCAATAGACAAGTCAACCAGTCCCAAGAGGTTAATTGCATCGCAAGTATAGCAGCGATCGCTCCGGCAGCGAGGGTCATCGCAACAGACATCAAAGCGTAACCTACAGTCTGTTTTCCAAAAGTGGGTTTGTCTCCCCAATACTCACCAACAGTAATTCCCAACAGCATTTGACCTAATAAATTGATTACTGGTGGTGGACTAAAGTGAATATCTCCTACAAAAGGCAAGCAATTTAGCAAAGAATTAAATCCTATACCAATCAACAATGCCCCAAAAAAATCGCCAGCGGGAATTTTAAATAAGATAGCAAGATAAACTACTAATCCAGTGACTAATAATACTAATAACAGTAATTCTAGTTGAGATGGATCGAGATTAAGTAAAGCACTTTTCACAGGCAGTGTTTGCGGATTCCAGTAATTACCAACTGATGTTCTAGCAATAAAGGGAATTGTTAAAACTACGGTTGTGACACGAATCGCCTGAACTAAAGCTACTAAAGGAACATTGCGATTGTAATCGGCGGCAATAGCTGCCATAATTCCTACACCACCGGGAACTGTAGCCAGCATTGCTGTCAATAAGTTGGTTTGGCTCATGCGAGAGTAAATGTAGCCAATGCAGCCGCCACAGAGTAACAAAAATAAGGTGAGAAAAATAAAAATCGGAATACCAGAAGCAACACTGGTAAGATTTCCGTGAATACTAGAACCGACAGTTAACCCTACAAGTGCCATTCCCACTTTTCTGGCATTACGATTAGGTTTGGGAGAATATTGATAGAATAGCCGACATCCTTGAAGAACTAATGTACCGGCAGCAATCCCGCCAAATATCCAAACAATCCCGCCAGTATAGAACTTTGCCAAGAGTAAACCCAGAGGTAATGCCAAAAGCATTTCTAAGGATAAGATAATTAGTTGCTTGACAACAGCAGTATCTTGATGAGTGGGTTCCTCTAAGACGGGAGCAATACTTATGCTTTGATTCATCGATATGAGTTTTTTTAATTATTTTAACTATGCACTTGAGCTAATGCGATCGCGCAATCTGCCTAGGGTTTAAATGAAAATATCTAGAGGATGACATTAGATAAGTTTAAAGGAAATTCATCCATAGTATCAATCAACAGGAGTTTATAGTTACTTACTAACATCATCTTTTGAGCACCAATATTTTGTCTTTATTGTATTTGATGATACTAATTGTAACGCTTTACAAGACGCTATGCGTAGCTTGCTGAAGAATAGGGGTACGCGAACAGCATGACACAGATATTTTTTTACAGCTAATGAAACGGAATTGATATAATATTAAATAGAGCACAACTGATGTTGTACCCTATAAATAATCTGTATTTCTGTTAATACTTCAACTTTTTAGTCTTCGTCAAGTGCGGGGAAAACTTCCTCAAACTGCCACAACCTGTCTTTATTTTCGACGAACCAAATACGAGTTTCTGGAGTTAATTTACTCCAAATGATTTCAACGGGAACGTGAGGAGATGCATATTGGTATTCCTCACCAAGTAATTTGAGATTATCTGTCACATCGTGAGGAATTCCAAATTCATGCCAGTCAACTTCTATATTTCTTCCTGAGACTCCTGCTGTGGGATCGAAAATCAATTGTGCAGCTCTAACTAAGTCAGCAAAGTGTTTCGGTTTGAGTCCGGTTATTTCTTGAACGTGGAATGATTCGTTATGCTCTTGAGACATTGCCGCTGGAGTGATGAAAATGAGTGGTGTATTGAACTTACTGCCAGAGATTTTTATCCCAGTAGCTCTAGCTTAGTGTAGAGCAGCTATAATTCATTTATCTTTCTTTTAGTCTAGATTTTAGCTTATAATTATCATTGTAAAGTCGATCATAATATTGCTTTTACATTTGGTATTTACCATCAGCAATACAGTGTCATAGATCTTCAAGGATCAAGCTAAATTTTTATTCTACATACCAGATTAGTGAAGATTCAGCTTCTAGCAAAAGAGTTTTTTTAAAACTAAATAAATATCTATCCAGAGATAAATTACTAAAATTTGCAAACTAGCTTAGGGTATATAGAGTTTCGGATACAAGTATTGGTTATTATAAAACGATTTCATGCCCTATATTAATCATTCTCAGTTATTGCGTTATGGTGTTGTCGTATTAGTTGTTACACTTGTATTTGTGTTAACGCTGATGCTAGACCCATGGTTAGGCATGAGTAAAAGTCCATTCTTGCTGTTTTTTAGCGCTGTAATGGTGAGTGCTTGGTATGGTGGTTTGAAGTCAGGGCTGTTAGCAACTTTCTTGTCTGCTCTACTGGGCAATTACTTTTTCGTTTTTCCAAGATATGAACTGAGTTTTGACCTATCGAATTTATTGCAAATTGGTTTATTTGTATCGCAGGGATTTCTCTTCAGTATTCTCTGTGAAGCCCTAATGACTGCCAAACGACATGCTGAAGGAAATTTAGAGAAGCTCAGAGCGAGTGAGGAACGATTTCGATTAGCGTTAAGCAGTTCAGATATCGTGGTCTTTCAGCAAGATCGAAATTTGCGATATCAGTGGATTCATAATCCTCAAGGTTTAGAAACGGCTGAAGAGATGCTAGGCAAATCTGACTATGAATTATTTTGTGCCTCACAAGCAAAGCAACTGGCTGCACTTAAGCAGAGAGTAATCGAAACAGGTGCTTCAGCCCGTGAAGAGGTTTATCTGTCAGTGGGTGAAGAAGATCGTTACTATGATTTAATAGTTGAACCGCTCAAGAGTGAAGAGAATAGTAGCATTCAGGGCGTTAGCTGTGCGGCTGTGAATATAACTGAGCGCAAGCAAGCAGAATTAGAAAACGCTAAGTTGCAGCAAAAACTCCAAGAAGCCAATCAGCAAAAAGACAAATCTTTGGCGTTGTTCGATGCTTGGCTCGCTAGTTCACCAGTGGCGCTGACTTTTCTTGATACTGAACTTCGCTACGTTTATGCTAACGAAGCCCTGGCAGCTATCAACGGTACACCACAAAGTCAACACATTGGTCGTACTTTAGGCGAGGTGTTGCCAGAATGGGTAGAGCAACTTGAGCCAATCTTGCGTCAGGTGATGCAAACAAAAGAACCATTACTTAACCAGGAAGTGAGTGGTGAAACATATCCGCCTGGGGTGTATCGTTGTAGTCTTGTCAGTTATTATCCAGTGTGTTTAGCAGATGGGCAAGTGCTGGGAGTAGGAGTCACTGGAATTGAGATTACTCAACTGAAGCAAGCTGAGCAAGCATTGCGCGAAAGCGAAGCCAAGTTTCGTAGCGTGGTTGAGTCAAACATGATTGGCATTGGCTTCTGGGATAGAGACGGCAGAATTACAGAGGCCAACGACGCTTTACTGAACATGGTGGGTTATACCCGTGAAGAATTACTGGCTGGAAGACTTAACTGGCAAGATTTGACTCCGGCAGAATACCAGTTACTCGACGAGCAAGCACTGACTCAATTTCAAAGTAGCTTATTTTGCACCCCCTTCGAGAAGGAATATATTCGTAAAGACGGCTCACGTTTCCCAATTCTGATAGGTGGTAGCCATTTTGAGGAGACTTTAGATGGAGGAGCTTTCTTTGTTCTTGATATTACAGAACGTAAGCAGGCTGAGGACGCACTCCGTTGTATTGCTCAAACTAGTACTACACTTTCTACTTCTCTAGATTATGAGGAAACCTTAGAACAGATTGCTAAAATCTTAGTTCCTCAACTGGCTGATTGGTGTTGTGTCGATATTATCAATGAAGATGGTTCTGTTCACCGCCTAGCTGTAGCTCATGCAGATTCTTCAAAAGCAGAGTGGGCGCGTCAACTTCAGCAGTATGTGCCAGACTCTAAGGGTACAAGTGCCATCGCTAAAGTATTGCAAACTGGTCAACCAGAATTAATCACAGAAGTATCTGACTCACTACTAGTTGGAAATACTCAGAATAACGAACATTTGCAAATTGTGCGGCAGATGGGAATCAAGTCTGCGATGATTGTACCGTTAGTGGCACGCCAGCGAGTCCTCGGCAGCATTACGTTTGTCAGCGCCGAATCAGATCGTCACTACGAGCAACGTGATCTAGCTTTAGCAACCGATATTGCCTGTCGCGCTGCCTTAGCATTTGAAAATGCCCGACTTTATCAAGACATCCAGAAAGCTTTGCTGCATTATGCTGAATCATTGTCTCTTCTGGATGCCCTGCTAACAGGTGCTCCTGTCGCTGTATGCTTTTTGGATAGAGAACTGCGATATATCAGGATAAATAAGGTATTGGCTGATATTAACGGTTTGAGCATAGAAGAACATTTGGGACGCAAATTCCGGGAAGTATTACCAGAAATGGCAGCTGAGGTTGAGCCGCAGTTACAACAAGTACTGGATACAGGAGAACCTCTGCTAAATGTGGAAATCAGCGGAGAGACACGAGAGCAAACCAAAAGGAATAGCTACTGGCTGGGCAACTATTACCCTGTCTACAACGCATTAGGTGAAACGGTAGGAATTGGTATTATTCTGGCAGACATGACAGCAGCAAAACAAACAGAAGTTGCCCTGCGCGACAGCGAAGAAAAGTTCCGAACCATGTTTAATCAGGCAGTTGTCGGTATTAACCTGGTGGCATTGGATGGACGATACCTCCAGGTGAATCCTGCGATGTGCGACATTACTGGGTACAGCAGTGAAGAGTTAACCCAAATGACCTTCCAAGAAATTACTCATCCTGACGATATAGAACCTGATTTGGCAAATGCTCGGCGAGTTTTGGCAGGGGAAATTAGTGGTTATTCTTTAGAAAAGCGCTATATTCGCAAAGATGGTTCTCTTATTTGGGTAAACCTCACTTCATCAATAGTTTGGGATGCTGACGGACAGCCAAAGTATGCATTAGGTGTGGTCGAGGATATTAGTGAACGGCAAGCCGCGCAACGCGATCGCCTCAAGGCTGAGGCTGCACAAAACTTTTTAGTCGAAGCTAGCACCCTATTAGCTTCTTCATTGGATTATGAAGTCACATTGACCAACGTAGCTAACCTAGCAGTTCCGACTTTAGCTGACTTGTGTATTGTAGATATTTTCCGGGAAGATTGGTCAAATAAACAGATGGCGCTGGTGACAGCCGACCCCGCAAAACGCCAGATTTTAGAGGAAATACAACGCGGTTATTCATCCAAAAATGGGGCCCAACAATTTCTTGTATACAAACTGCGACAGGGGGAATCCGTCTTTTATGCCCAATTTCCCGACTCTGCTTTTATCCAGATGGCTCAAAACGAAGAACATCTGCAATTGCTGCGAAGCTTAGGTATTCGTTCCCTAATGGTGATACCTCTGCGTTCTCGTGGGCAATTATTTGGAGCGATCGCTTTTTTCACAGCCGAGTCAGGTCGTTACTACGAACCAGCAGACTTGGCTTTAGCAGAAAATATTGCTAGTCGTGCGGCCACAGCAATTGATAACGCTAGACTCTACCAAGAAACTCAGCAGGCAAAACAAGCCGCTGAGCGGGCTGTCAATCGGACGGTGCTTTTACAAACAATTACCGCCGCCCTTTCAGAAGCCCTAACTCCTCAGCAGGTGGCTGATGTGGTGATGAATCAAGGAATTGCTGCTTTAGGTGCTAAAGCTGGTTCAGTTTTATTACTAACTGAAGGTAACTCCCTAAAGATTGTACAAGCGATCGGCTATCAGCAATCAACTATAGATGCTTTTGATAATTTTCCTTTAACTGCTTCTATCCCGTCAGCAGAAACAGTACGAACTGGTGAGCCAATCTTCATAGACAATCGAGAAGCTTGGATTGAGAAATATCCTAATTTAGTAGATATTCCTCCCAAAACTGGACATTTTGCCTATGCTTGTATTCCTTTAATGCAAGATGGAAAAACAATTGGAGCACTAGGATTAAACTTTGCGACTGCACAAGCATTTAGTGAAGAAGACCGGGGATTTATGTGGACTTTAGGGCAACAATGTGCCCAAGCGATCGCCCGCGCTCAACTTTACGAAGCAGAACAGAGGGCGCGAAACCAAGCCGAAACAGCCAACCGGATTAAGGATGAATTTCTTGCTGTTCTTTCCCATGAACTCAGAACTCCCCTAAATCCCATTCTGGGGTGGGCAAAGTTATTGCGAACCCGCAAGTTTGACGAAGCAACCGTAGTTCGTGCTTTGGAAACAATTGAGCGTAATGCTAACTTACAAACTCAACTCATTGAAGACTTGCTTGATGTTTCGCGGATTTTACGAGGTAAGCTCAGCCTCAACATCTATGCAGTGGATTTGAATGCAACCATCGCCGCCGCCTTAGAAACAGTGCGCTTAGCAGCAGAAGCTAAGTCTATCGAAATTCAAATGGTGCTAAGCAATGATGTTGGTCAGGTGATGGGCGATGGCGATCGCTTGCAACAGGTAATCTGGAATCTAGTCTCTAACGCTGTTAAATTTACACCCCCAGGCGGTCGGGTAGAAATACGGCTGGAGCAAGTTGACTTCAACGCTCAAATCAAAGTGATTGATACAGGTAAAGGTATCAATCCAGAATTTTTGCCTCACGTCTTTGAATATTTCCGTCAGGCAGACGCCAAGACAACTAGGATATTTGGCGGACTGGGACTAGGACTAGCAATTGTGCGTAACCTGGTGGAACTGCACGGTGGTACTGTTGAGGTAGAGAGTGCCGGCGAAGGACAAGGAGCAACATTCACAGTTAAGCTACCGGTGCTCAAAAATTCTGAATCCCAAGTGATGAGTGCTGAATCTTCTGTGTTGGAAGCCAGTAATCAAGACTCATTGCTTTCTGGAGTGCGAATCTTGCTTGTGGACGATCAGCCTGATGTGCGAGATTTCTTTAGCTTTGCGCTAGAACAGTTTGGGGCGACTGTAACACCAGTAGAATCGGCAACTGAAGCACTAGAAGCACTAGTCCAATTAAAGCCAGATATCCTGTTAAGCGATATTGGGATGCCGATAATGGATGGCTATATGTTGCTGCGCGAAATCAGAACATGGTCAAAAGAGCAAGGTGGAGAAATTCCTGCGATCGCTTTGACTGCCTATGCTGGAGAAATTGACTACAATCAAGCAATTGCCGCCGGATTTCAAAAACATATCCGTAAGCCAGCTGATCCACTTGAATTAGCTACAGCGATCGCTAATCTCATCGGACGCAACCAACCTTGAGCTTCACTGAGGAGTGCTGTTAACCTAAGTAGCTAGGCATAAATAAATTAAAGTTTGTAGTGAGTTAGCGCGGTCTTGGGGGTTTCCCCCATGAGCGACTAACGAACCCGGAGGGTAAGGACTTTAGTCCTGATAATCCTGTTTTGAGCGATGAATCGCTCTCTCCGAGACGCTACGCGAACACTACGAACTAGGATTTCATTTGATGTTTCATGATACCTATCTACTTAGCGGGGCGTAGCCCCATCATGCTTGTGGAGTGAGATACTTTCAACAACAATATCCTCTTGTGAAGAACCGTTTTCTTTAACAAAAGTCAATGTTAATTCTGAAATTTTTAACGGCTGTTCGTGGTTTTTCACCTGCTCAATTAGTTTGTCGGTAATATCAAATAGAAGAGTTTTCATCACCCTTTCTTTGCTCGATAACTCAAAAAAACTAATCACACCAGCATAATAAGCAGCTTTATTAGCAGTTGTGAGATTAGGTAGATTTATATAAACACTATAAGTTCCTGTTGGTCTTCCTTGGAATGACATTTCAACATCAAGCACATAACTTATTTTTGCAGCAATAAAAGTTGGATTCAATTCAATAGGAGTAGATAGTATAAGGGTGAGTATTGTTGGTTCAGCAGTTAACTTGGTATTGAACTTCATCACCGTTAGTCACGAAATAAATCTCCTAATTATTAAGATATCCGACTTTTAAACAAGCCGGATATTTATTTTTTAGGTTAACTTGCCATCACCAACTAAATGTATAGCAGTCGAAGTATAGGTTAGGACAATCTTGATTACTCAAAACCTTTTACTAACTGGATTTTAACTCAGCACGGGCTAAACGCCCCGCTACCGCGCTTCAGCACTCAGCACTTTGCTATACTTATAGCTTACGAAGTGAAACCTTCTCAACAAAAACTTCCTCTCTCTGCTCACCATTCTTCGGGAGAAAACTCACTTTTAAATCTGGTTCTGCCTGCTGTTCACTTCTGTCTACTTGTTCAGCTAGTTGGTCTGTGATGTCAAATAGAAGAGTTTTTGTTACTCTTTTTTGGCTTGGTAATTCAAAGAAACTGATAGTACCAGCAAAATAAACATCTTTGTCAGCCGCCGCCGCTGTATTGGGTAGGTTGACATAAACATCATAAGTGCCTCTCGGCTTTCCTTGGAAAGACACGTCAATTTCCAGCACATAGCCGTTTTCTGGAGTAGCCAGCAAAGAGCGATCGCCCCCGCGGCTAGTAGATAATGGAACAACTACTGTTATTGGTTCATCAGTTAATTGGGCTTTAACTTCTCTGGTAGCAACAGTTTCTTGCTGACGTACTCTTGGTTGTTGAATGCTGGCAAGCGATCGCGGACGCACTAAGATTTGATCATATTTATCATAGGTGTAATTTAGGTTATAAACTGCCTTAACGACTTCTTCAGGAGTTTTATATTCAACTAGCTCCCCTTTTCCATCAAAAAAGGCATAGGGAAATTCTACTGCTGCTAGCTCTTGAGGTGTCACTTGAGAACTAGCACCCTTTGCAAGTGTCCAAGATTGCCAGTAACGGTCAATACTGGCGTGATGTAGCCAAAAGATTGGGTCGAATCCAGCAGTCGGAACATCTCCCATCAGTCCTACACCTTCATCATAAGGAGAAGGGCCCTGCCAAATCGGATTAAACTTGTCTTTGGGAAAACTACCACCTATATAGCCATGCATGACATTGTGAGGTGATTGTTCAATCTGACTATTAAACACACTATAGAGAATATTTTGGTATGCCGTCCGTTTGCCATCAATCAGGCGTTGTTGTGTTGATGGCTCAATTGGTTGACCTGCATTTAGGCTTGTGAGCCTCAATTCTTCGTACAAACCGTTGGTTGTTTGGTCAGTAGGAAGTCTAAACGCTTCTGGCATCGATTTGTATTTTGCAGACTTACTGTTAGTGTAATCCCAGTAAGGAATGGCAAAATTTGGATTATCAGAAAGGTTGCGAACAACTTGTTCAAAGTGATAAAGATAGAGTCGATGCCAGGGTAGAAAGTGAACTCCAGTACCCGCTTCATGGGGACACTTCTGCCAATACTCTAGTAACTTTTTGATCTGTGCTTGTGTTTTTGGATCTAAAGATGATGCATTAGTATAAATTGGGCACAGAGAATTTTGGTCTGTAAAATCCGCAGGAATGGGAACCCCGTGAATTGCACCTTGGTAATACCAGCTAACGGGATCTGTGCACCCCGATTCTCGGATCTTTTTGAGTGCAATTTTTAGCGACTGAAGATCTTTCTGTCCACTCCGAGAGTAAACATCTTTGCGAACAAACTTGGCCCGGGGTGATCTAATTGATTGGGTTGACTGAGTTAACTCAGGTACTTGGGTAGACTGAGCATAAGCGTTGCTTGGCAGCAGTATCCCTACAGTAGCAAATATTACCAAAATCACAGCGAGAAGAAACTTTTTCATAACTTTCCTAAACATTTGATCAGCAAATTAAATTACTGAGACTATTTAATACGATCTCACCAAATTTGTGTACGACTGAAACTTAGGCTTTGGAGTGCGATCGCCTTGCGGCTTCTGCTAATTAGCAAAAATACTAATCAGCGCTCCTGGAGTATGTATGAGAGACATTAGTTTCGCAGACAACTAGAAGCGTCAAACTTCCACACTTTATTACCAGCCATTGAAGAGAGAATATACGGTTACTGATTCCGTTCTCAGTTATTAATTAAACCAGGTATATGAAGCATTTTTTTTTACTTCAAAAATCTTCACAGCAGTTCTCGCTTGATTGAGGTGTGATAAGTACAGCAGATTTCAGGTAAATGAAGTACATAAATAAAACCGGAAACCCTGTAGAGACGTTACATGTAACGTCTCTACATGTGATTCTTTTCAAGACAGGAGCGCGTGGTTTGATTACAAACTATTGTGATTAGTAATACTATCAGGGGATCATCTATAATTCAGCTTTTTACCCTTGTATATGCTGTTATTCTTTATTTACTGCAATTATTGAAAATTAACAGTTTGCTTAGTAATTTGTTAAGCAACAAAAATTATGTCAGCCAAAAGCTAGAAATTGAATGTTTTAATATATAACTTTGGGATAATTTAATCTCTAAAAAAGATGTTTATAAGTAAAACCATAGGTATCAAACACCTATGTACGTCAAGTGAGGCTAATAATTATGTCACTTCAAACCATTACATCCGAGTTGTTGAGGGAGCTATCCAGAGAAGAACAAGAGATTCTATCTGGGGGACAAAACGGCAGAGATGGAGACAGAGACAGAGACAGAGACAGAGATAGAGACAGGGACAAAAAATACAAATGCCGTTACTGTTACGACTGTGAACGTTACCGTGACTAAGTTTGCAAAGCTTACTGACTGAATAATGCAGTAGTTTTGACTTTGCAATTAGTAGGGATAGTAGGGAAGGAAAAGGCTTACAAAACTTACTCAATAGCAATCAAGTGTTGAGAAGTTTAGACAGTCTCCTGCATTCTTTTAAAACTTTCCATTAAAAGAATAGATAGCAGAAAAAATAGGGATAGCTCTTACTTTTCTGCCCTTCCCTTACTTTAAATGCAAGTATTAGTGGTGAAAAGCCTAGCGAACGTTTACCTGTATTAACTTGGGTTAATCAAACTAACGATCGCCTTAACCAATGCATCTGGATCTACTGGTTTGGGAATATGCATTTGAAACCCTGCTGCTAGTGCTTGCTGCTGATTGATTTCCCCTGCATAGGCTGTTAGAGCGATCGCTGGTACTTGTCCTCCCTGCTGAGGCGATCGCTTTCTGACTTCACGCATAAGCATATAACCGTCCGTCCGTGGCATTCCAATATCACTAACTAAAACATCTGGTATGGACTGAGACAGTGCTTCTAATGCCTCTTGTGCTGATGACACGGCGGTTACTTCCACACCGTAGTCTTGCAAAATGAAGGTCACTAAGTCTCGAATATCTGGTTCATCGTCTACCACTAAAATTTGCATATATAAAAGGAGTGGAGGTTAGCAATAAAGTTTGGTGTAATTCCTTTAGCTGTTTCGTTAACTTGAATTTGAGCAAAGTTATTAAGCTGAATTCTTATCCATCCTCCTATTGGTGTAAATTTTACCGCATTGGAAAGCAGGTTACACACAACTTGCACTACAGACTGCTTGTCTTCGGGATGAATGCACCCCAAAAATGCTTGAGTGGGACGATCATCACTTCAGCAAATCATTTCTTCAGTCGCATGAAAGCTGCACCAATTAGTAGTCCTATAACCTGCGTCCAGTGAAACATACTAGTTTGATTCACACCAGCGGGGGGAATATTTAAACTACCAATACCATAAAACATTTGTTGCAAAAACCACCAAAATATATATACAAAGGCTGGTAGTTCGATAGGTATATAAACAATTATTAACGGCAAAATTGTATCAATTTTCGCTTTAGGAAACTTCATGACGTATGCCCCTAATATAGCTGCGATCGCGCCATTCGCTCCAATCAATGGTACTGTCAAATTTGGTTCAGCTAAAATTTGCACTACGCCTGTCAAAATGCCAGCAACCAGATAAAATCCTAGATAGCGTCCATGTCCGAGAATATTTTCTACAGTCTTGCCAAAAACCCACAAAAATAGCAGATTTCCTAATATTTGGCTAAAGCTACCATGTAAAAACATCCCCAAAGGTAGCGAAAACAAACGCCAAATTACAACTATCCAAGCAGCAGGGTTAAAGAAAATCGCATTTGTAATTGCCCCATTAATCTGCGCTGGAATCACACCCCAAGTGTTGACAAAATAGCCCAATTCCCCACTTAGTTCTAATTTGAGTTCCCATAAAAAGATGGCAATGTTAATCCCAATCAGCCAGTAATTAATAATCGGCTGACTGCGATTACGAAGGTTATCACTAATAGGAATCATGGAGTTATATAGGCTTTGCTATGCTAATGTAACAATCAATACAAAACTAAGGAACTAAAGCTCGTCCGTTTTAACCTGATTGGTTGTATTTTTCAAGGACGTGAGTTACATAGAAGTATTGACTGTAGGCATTGTACTTCCTTCACCCGATGCCACTAAGCCCTTATTCAAGCACTAGAAGCTTTTATCAATGATAATCGGCTCATCGGAAGACTCTTCCAATGGCTCAATAATTGGAACTTTGGTGTTTGCAGCATTCTCACAGTTACCAACGTATACAAATAGCAGTCCTTGCTTTTCAAGAGTCGGTAATGATGCCACACAAACTCGTTTAGAAGTCTCTGCTGTTCCACCTTTTACTTGCTGGGGAATTTTTTGGCAATCTCCATCTCCAGAGAAAGCCCAACCGTGATATGTCTATCATCTGAAGCGTTAAAGATTTCGTCTCTTATTTTTAAATTAAAAACTGCTCTTGTTGAAGATAACAGACAAGAGCAGTTTTTAATAGTAATACCCAAACTAAAAATTTAGGCATCCTCAAGTTCAAATTGAGCCACCGTAACAGCATTAAAAGCAAAAGCCAAAACTAGTGGCATTGGAGACTGGAGCCAAAAGGTAAAAAGAACAGCTATGATTGTCCCAATTACTGCTGACATCGACCAAAAACGTTCCTCAAAAGTTAATCCCTTTTCGGCTTTAATTGTTCTAAGAACTTGAGAGGGAATTGGTTCGGGCATTACTCCACCCGGAGGAAAAGCCCAGAAATTGTTACGCCGTTCGACAAACAAATCTGTCCAGCCATTTTCTTGGCACCATGCCTCGATCCATTGAAGAGAGTAATGATTCATCATCGTCGGGGTTGTGAGTTCGGCTTGTTGAATTTGTATAGTTGGCGAAATATAAATATCTTTGAGATTCCTAACAAACTAGATGAGCGATATTAAAGTGAATATAAAATTGTTATGCTTTGTTAAGCACCTAAGACACATTTAATTACGCTCAAATATTGCTTTCCTTAATTAAAAGGCTAACAGTCGATAAAAGCTATTTAAAGTAAAAGACAATAAACTTTACTTCCGGGAGAGAAAGTAAAGAATTGTAAATAAATAGCGTAGGCGTAGCCCGTGATAGCGGCGGTTTACGCCAATCTGATAGCGCCAGCGTACCCCTACGGGGAAGCAAGCTACAAAGCAGCGTCTCGTAGAGAGGAACGAGCGTCACTTTTAAAGCTAGACGTCGCTTTTGATTGTTAACTCATTGTGAATTCTGAGACTCAAGCTAATATTCAAATGCGATAAGCTAAAAATGCAGCGACAGGATACAAAATTGGCTAGCGATATGTTTTTGCGGCGAGGGTTGGCGTTACTTCTAGGGATTATAATATGGTGCGCGGCTTATCCCGCACTGGCGGCAGACTGGACTCATCCACTGTCATTTAGCAATGCAGAGTTGACAAGACACGATTTTTCTGGTGAAAGCTTACAAGCTGCTGAGTTTTCTAACGCCAATATGGAACTGGCTAATTTTGCAAACGCTGACTTGCGGGGAGCAGTATTGAGTGCTTCGGTAATGACACAAGCGAATCTGCACGCAGCGGATTTAACTAACGCAATGGTTGATCAGGTAAACTTAACTAAAGCTGATTTGAGCGATGCAGTTTTCAAAGAAGCTCTTTTGCTCCGCGCCATCTTTACTGATGTGAATATAGACGGTGCAGATTTCACAGATGCAGTTTTAGATAAGGTGCAAATCAAAGAACTGTGCGGTAAAGCCAGCGGTGTGAATTCTAAAACTGGCGTGGAAACTAGTTATTCTCTAGGATGTCAATGAAGCGTGTTGGTATAATTGGTGGCGGGCAACTTGCCTGGATGATGGGAGACGCGGCAAAGAAGCTAGGTGTAGAATTGGTAGTGCAAACTCCTAGTCAAGATGACCCAGCCGTTTCAATCGCCCAAGAAACTATTTTTGCCCCAGTTGATGACGCCAGCGCCACAGAGATATTAGCGACAAAATGCGATGTCATCACCTTTGAAAACGAATTTGTTAATTTAGATGCTTTATCTCTGCTAGCACAAAAAGGCGTTTGCTTCCGCCCTAGGTTAGAAGCCTTGTCTCCCCTTTTAGATAAATATCATCAGCGTTGCTATTTGCGCGATTTGGGATTACCTGTCCCCCAGTTTTTCGCCCTCGACGAGCTAGAGCATCTCAAATCCAAAATGAGATATCAGAGCTTTCCCATAGTCCTTAAATCCCGACGCCACGGATATGATGGTCAGGGTACTTTCATAATTCCAGATTTGGCGACTTTGGAAGAAAAAGCGAACGAAAGTGTCACCAACAAGACATTTAGTCAACCACTTTTCTTATTAGAAGAATTTGTACCCTTTGAAAGGGAACTGGCTGTAATTGCAGCTCGTTCTGTAGATGGGGAGATTGTAAGCTATCCAGTTGTAGAAACCCAACAAGAACAACAAGTCTGTCGGCGGGTAATTGCGCCAGCCCAGATTACGCCTAATCAAGCAGCTGAAATAAAAGCGATCGCACACACCCTACTAAATAGCTTACAAGTGGTAGGAGTTTTTGGAATAGAGCTATTTCTCACTGCTGATGGCAAAGTGCTGGTCAATGAAATCGCCCCCCGCACCCACAACTCTGGACATTTCTCCCTTGACGCTTGTGAAACTTCTCAATTTGAGCAGCACCTCCGAGCAGTTTGTGGTTTTTCTTTGGGTAATCCTGCTTTGCAGTGTACCAGTGCTGTGATGGTCAACCTACTAGGGTACGAAAATTCTCAAAGCGACTACCAAAGTAAGCGCCAACAATTAGCCAAGATTCCCCAAGCCCACGTTCATTGGTACGGTAAGACTGAATCGCGTCCTGGGCGAAAGCTGGGGCACGTTACCGTTTTACTCGATAACCAGCACCGGGATAGGTTGAGTGCCATCGCCCACACCATAGAATCCATCTGGTATCCCAGTTAAATTTTCTAGAAAATTCCGATATAGAATACACAACATCTTTTAGAAGGCTATAATGAGTTAGTTGCACTACGACGTTGGTGACTGCCATCAAGTTTTTTGATCTATGCCTTTAAAGACAAGGGAGTCAAACAGTTCTCGTGGCAGTAGACCGGGCATGCACCCGGAAACTTTAAACGAGAAATTTAGGTTCCCACCTGGTTAAACCAGGTCATAAACTTAGGTAAAACGGCGTCGCGGTGAACTTAAAATTATTAGCTCCCAAAGTTAATTAGAACTTGGGAGCTTTAATTATTTCAATCAGTAAAACTTATAATATAAATAAGAAATTAAAAACAGAAAACATAAGATGAGGCATAGTAGGCATTTTAGCTCTCTTAATCAAACAAATTTAATCTTCTGCAACTTAAAAGTTAGCAACATCTGTTTATGAAAACAAAATTTGTATAAATTGATTCTAATTTAGGTATCGTTCAGAGTTAAGATGGCAAAATTGCGTCAAATTGTGGTTAAAGCTACAAAAAATTGTCACAACAACTAACTAATACAGTGTTTCCAGCCTCGGTTTTCCGACTCGACAATGGTTTAACATTTATTCATCAAGAGATTCCCACTACCCCTGTAGTTGTGGCAGATGTTTGGGTGCGTGCTGGAGCCACCCTAGAGCCAGAACCTTGGTTTGGGATGGCACACTTTTTAGAACACATGATTTTTAAAGGTACGGCGACGCTACCCCCTGGAATGTTCGATCACAATGTTGAAAATAGGGGTGGCGTGAGTAATGCCGCTACGAGCTATGATTATGCTCATTACTCCCTCACCACAGCAGCTCCTTACCTGAAAGATACTCTGCCCCACTTAGGGGAACTACTGTTGAATGCAGCAATTCCAGAAGATGAATTTGTTCGTGAACGAGATGTAGTGCTAGAGGAAATCCGCGCTTGCCAAGATGATTCTGACTGGATAGGATTTCAATCTCTTATCACAAGCATCTATCAACACCATCCTTACGGGCGTTCAGTCCTAGGTAGTGAGCACGACTTGATGCAGCAGTCACCAGAAGCAATGCGCTGTTTTCACCGCGCTCACTATCAGCCAGAAAATATGACAGTGGTGATTGTCGGGGGTATTCACCAGCAGCCAGCTTGGGAAATAGTAAATCGCTCATTTTCTGATTTTGCCAAACGTCCTGATTGTCCACAGTCTAAAAAAGTGGCCGAGCCAGCAATAACCAAAATCCGCCGTCAAGAACTGTGTTTACCACGCATAGAACAAGCGCGGCTGCTGATGGCGTGGCTAGTACCAGGAGTAGAGGAACTCCGCACTGCTTATGGTTTGGATTTATTGTCAGTATTATTGGCAGAAGGGCGGACTTCGCGCTTGGTACGTGATTTGCGGGAGGATATGCAATTAGTCCAGGGAATTTGCAGTAATTTTTCCCTACAACGAGAATCGAGTTTATTTACAATTACTGCCTGGTTAGAACCAGAAAATCTGGAGCAAGTTGAGTCTTTGATTTGCGCTCATTTGGATGATTTGCAAACTATCGGAATTAGCGAGCAGGAACTTTCTCGCACAAGTCGGCTGCTGTGTAATGAGTATGCGTTTTCTACCGAAACGCCAAATCAGCTTACGGGGCTTTATGGCTACTACAATACCATTGCTCAGGCTGAATTAGCAGTGACGTATCCTCAGCAGATTCAGTCGTTTGATACCCAAGAACTGCAAGAATTAGCTAAACAATATCTTTCACCGCATAATTACGCAGTTACCGTACTTAAGCCTTATTAGTCATTAGTCATTGGTCATTGGTCATTGGTCATTAGTCATTAGTCATTGGTCATTGGTCACTAGACAACTGACAACTGACAACTGACAACCAACAATTGACAAAGGACAAATGACAAATGACAACCTTGCTGGAAAACTCTCCTATCCATCGCACCGTTTTGAACAATGGCATTGTAGTACTGGTGGCAGAAAATCCTGCTGCGGATATCATTGCGGCGCGAGTCTTTGTGCGTGCTGGTAGTTGTTGCGAAAATCGAGAGCAAGCGGGGTTGGCGCATTTGCTATCAGCAGTAATGACAAAGGGATGCGATGGACTCTCTAGTTTAGAAATTGCTGAAAAAGTAGAGTCTGTGGGAGCGAGTTTGAGTACAGATAGCTCTACTGATTATTTTTTACTGTCTTTGAAGACGGTGACATCTGATTTTGCTGAAATTTTAGCATTGGCAGGGCTGATTTTGCGATCGCCCACATTTCCCGAAACCCAAGTTGAACTAGAACGACGTCTAGCACTACAAGACATTCGCTCACAAAAAGAACAACCGTTTACTGTCGCCTTTGAGCAAATGCGGCAGGTAATGTACCAAAATCATCCCTATGCGATGTCGGTGCTAGGGGATGAAACAACGATGGGCAGTATAACTCGTGCAGACTTAGTTGAGTATCATCAAACTTATTTCCGTCCAGATAATGTGGTAATTAGTATTGCTGGTCGAGTTACACCCACAGATGCGGTTGATTTGGTGAAAAAAGTTTTTGGTGATTGGCAAACTCCACCACAAGCGCTACCTGTATTGAATTTGCCTGAGATTAAGGTGGAACCGCAACCAAGGCTTAAACCCATACATACACAACAATCAATTGTGATGCTAGGTTACTTGGGCCCATCGGTGAGTTCTCCTGACTACGCCCCACTGAAGTTACTTTCTACCTACTTGGGAAATGGGCTTTCTAGCCGCTTGTTTGTCGAATTGCGAGAAAAGCGAGGCTTAGCTTACGAGGTATCCGCATTTTACCCAACAAGACTGTTTCCAGCGTCATTCTTGGTTTACATGGGCACGGCAGCGGAGAATACCAGTATAGCTCTAGAAGGACTGCGGACAGAAGTAGATTTACTAATTACCACAGAAGTATCAGAAAGTGCACTCCAATCAGCTAAAAATAAGATATTGGGGCAGTACGCCTTGGGTAAACAAACGAACGGCCAAATTGCTCAGATATACGGTTGGTATGAAATTTTGGGCTTAGGAATTGATTTTGATAAAAAGTTTCAAGAATTGATTGCGGCTGTAAATGTTAAAGATGCCATCGCCGCAGCTGGCAAATACTTAAAGGAACCTTATTTGTCTTTAGTTGGTCAAGAAGAAGCAATTAATAGTGCGATCGCCTAGGGTAAATTATATGCGATCGCAGTATTATCAGCTGTTTTCTCAACCAAGCGGCTGTACCATATAGCATCAGAAGTTTCCGGTGGAAATTCCATGAAAGGCAGCCTGAAAGCAAGTATCTTGAACTACTTACGCGCATTAGACCCCACTGTAATTTGCCGTAGAATGGAAAACGGGCAACAAGACAAGTGGACAAAGAGGTCTAAATTTCTATCAAGGATTGAAATAGTCCTGTTTTCCTGTACGCCTTTGCTCATTGGCTCCTTGGCCGTAGTATCAATTGCAGCGCCACAAAAAATTGCCCAAGTAAGTTCTGGAGATAGCATCAACCGCCCTACCCTCAAAGTTGGTAGCCAAGGAGAACGTGTGTCTGAACTTCAGGCAGCTCTTAAACTTTTGGGCTTTTACTCAGGTGCAGTAGATGGCATCTATAACGATGATACGGCTAGCGCTGTTTCCCGCTTTAAGCAAGCAGCTGGCTTGAGTCCAGATGGTATAGTCGATGTCAGTACTTGGCAAAGACTTTTTCCTAACGAACCGATAGTGACATCAACTGCCTCTTCACCTCAGCCAACATTTAACTCAGCGACAAATTTTCCCGTTCCAACCCAGCCTAGCAACGTCACCAGGGTTGTGAATTCCAACCCCAACCCCCCAAGACAAGCTGCAAGTCAAATTGTATCCAGCCCAGAGCCAAAACCTACTAACCCAAGTCAAAGTACAACTCCAAGACCCCAGAAACCGTCGTCTCGTACTACCTCTACGACTGCGAATTCCAGCTTAGAGCCAAAACCTGCTAACCCCAGACAAAGTACAACTCCAAGACCCCAGAAACCGTCGTCTCGTAATACCTCTACTACCCGTCAGTCAGCCAGACGTACTGGGCAAACTACGCCGATTCAGCCAACCCCAAGTAGTAAGCGAACACCAGGTATTCAATACACCTCAGAGGGATGGCCAATTTTGCGTGTAGGGATGCGTGGTTCTGAAGTTACTAAGTTGCAAGAAAGATTGCAAAAGCTTGGTTTCCTGAAGGGTAGTATCGATGGAGATTTTGGCGAGACAACCGAGGCGGCAGTGAAAGCTGCACAAAAGCGCTACAGTTTAGAAGCTGACGGCGTAGTTGGTGGCTCCACCTGGGAGATTCTTTTGCGGCGTTAGCTGCTGGCGTAGCCTCAACCACAGGAAAAGGCTCTTGTAGAAGAGTCATCGAAAACGTTGGCAGAACCTTGCTTGTGGACTTTGTAGCCAAGCCGCCGCACCGCATGGGACATAGGGCATTGAAAAGAGGCAGAATGCTGCTCTTGCAGAGGGGAAAAATCCTCTCCATGCCCCATGTCTAAAAATGTAGTTTTTTACTTTATGGTACATCCTACAATACGATAAAGATACCCCGATTAAGAAGTATTACCCAGTGCCAGTGCTGAAAAGTTACATTATTTTTGGGCTGACAAAAGAGGACGGCAACTATCGGAGTCGTAAACGGTGGTGTTTGTAAGATTTATGCATTAACAGAGACAATCAAGTACGCAATGTGGATTTATCAGATGTTAGAGTTTCGTTTTTACATTCTTAGCAAGCAATGTCTAAGAACAAGGCTACCTATGTGATTGTAGTCGCCAATAGTCTGAACACACATGATGGTTGATCTGTACAGTGCGTAAGTCCTACCCTGAGCGTGTTTTACACCACACCAGGCAATAATCAAAGTAATTAAACTACTGTTAATTTATCTAAAACTCTTATGCAGCACTTTTTATTCACTTGGCTCGGTACTGCGGTGGCATTGTTGATCAGTGCTAATATCGTTCCAGGATTTATTGTCAAGACTTTTGTGGCCGCCCTTCTTGCCGCTATTGTTATAGGTCTAGTTAATGCATTTGTTCGACCAATTTTACGTATTTTAGCGTTTCCAATTACCTTACTCACCTTTGGTTTATTTACATTTGTACTCAACGCCTTGACTCTTTGGCTAGCAAGTGTTTTAACTCCTGGTTCTGGTTTTGAAATCAAGGGTTTTTTACCTGCTTTGTTGGGTTCCATCGTGCTAGCGATTGTCTCTAGCATCATTAACTATGTTCTGAGAGTGGTTGATTAGGAAAAATTGACTTATACCGGACTAAGGATGTAAACGCCATACTCGCCTCTACAAACTTCGTCCTTTATCTAATTCTTGGGCAACAGCTACCGTCACCGCGCCTAGTTGCCCTTGTAACCGGAAAATTTGTTTAGGAATTAAGCAAGTTACGCTCAATACCTCTGGGCTTGCAAATAGAGGAAGCGTTAAGGACGGGATGAGTTGAGAAGCTGCCAGAATAGCAGATGCTTCTGCTACGCTAGGTGTTCCCACTGCTTGATCAATGATTGTGGCAGGGTTGGGGACAGAGACGGTGCGAAGGATTTCCGCACAAAAGGTTTTTAAAGTCCAATTGCGTAGGCGGCAAATTTCCAATAAGCCAACTTCTGAGGCTTTAGTGTCTATGGTAGCAATACCTGCGATCGCACTTTGGGAAAGTTGGTTTTCTTGAAATACTTGCCCAATTGCCTTGTCAATCAATTGCCCAGAAGTTCCTCGCTGACAACCAATTCCTACCCACAAAACCTGTTGATGTAACTGCACTCGGTGCAATTTATCATTCACTACAGCGTTTCTACTAAATTTAATTTTTTATTTATTGTTTCTTTGAATATTCGCAACAATCCTGGAAACAGGCTCAAATCAACCTTTTTTGAGGACTTGCTTATGTTTAGCGTTCAGTATGATACATAAAAACTGATCTTTAGAATACTTTTCCCTCCAAGTAAAAACTATATTTTGTACATAGCACAGTAGGAAACGCCAAGGGGGAGACGAGGCACAAGGTAAAAGGTAAAAGGTAATTTCCTTCTAAATTTTTTATCCCTTTCTATCCTTGTGGCGCAAGCATTTTGCCTGCTCTCTTTTGGTATTCCAATTTTTATTTTCTCCGTCGCAGCAAGCTCACAACAGCTACGACGGAGTTTTGCTTTCTTCATGTCTCACTTTTGGACTCAGATCTCTTTTACCTCCTTGGTATTTAAGTTAATAACTTTCATTTGATTATTTGTCAAGATGTTTAGGAAAAAATTTCGCTAAAATTTTTCTTCAAAAAACATTTCGGTATACTTTATATTTCTTGCCGCAAAGTTATTCCAATTATACTACATTAAAGTTACAGAACTGTTTTAGCCTTATTATCCACAAATTAGCGTTTAGACTAAAACAGCCACATACACATTCTGCACTAAAGTGATAGGCGATCGCTCCGCCTATGTGCAGCCCAAAAACTACTCAAATAGCTTCTAGGCATACTTATTCAAAGAATTTGTCTAATCCTGGTCAAGCCTATCTTCGCAAGCTACGGGGGTCTAGTGCATCTCTCAACCCATCACCAAGTAAGTTAAATGCTAGTACAGTGAGGATAATTAGCACTGCTGGTGGCCAGATTAGCCAAGGTTGCAGCACCAAAATAGAAGCATTGCTTGCTAGAGAAAGCATATTACCCCAAGAAGGGTCTGGTTGCTGAATGCCCAAGCCGATGAGACTTAGTATTACTTCTGCGCCAATAAAGCTGGGAATCGTAAGAGTAGCAGAGATAACTATATAAGTAGCTGTTTGCGGTAAAACGTGGCGGAGAATAATATAAAACGGGTTCCCACCCATTGCACGCGCAGCTTGGACGAATTCTCGCTCTTTTATTGATAGTACCTGTCCACGAATTACTCGCGCTAAGCCAGCCCAGCCAATAACCGAAGTAATCACCACAATTAACAAAAAGCGTTGGGTACTACTTAAACCAGCTGGTAAGACTGCGCCCAAAGTAACTAAAAGATAAATACTAGGGAAAGTCATTAGCACTTCTGCCAAGCGCATGATGATGCTATCGGTTACACCTCCAAAGTAGCCGGAAATTCCACCAATCAGCAAACCGAGAGGATAGGTAATGATAATCCCAAAAATCCCGATAAACATACTGATGCGACCACCATGCAGCAGGCGACTAAATTGGTCGCGGCCTTGATCATCAGTCCCCAAAAGGTTAAATTTTGCTGTGCCTATTGCGCCAAACAAGTGCCAATTCAAGGGAATACCGGGAATAATTGTGACTTCATCCCATCTGGGAGGTACTGGCAAACTCACTTGCAACAAACGGTATTCTGGGCCAGAGACAAACAAACGCAAAGGTGAGGGCTTTGTGAAGTCTACAATCAGTTTGCGATCGCCTGTTTCTAAATTTGTGTCTCCCTGAGTTGTCGGATAAATATGAGGGCCAATAAACTGCCCTGACTGAGAAGCCCAGTATACCCTAGTTGGGGGCAGCAGCGAGCCATTGGGTTGAGAGGCATAAGGGTCGTAGGGGGCCACGAAATCAGCTGCAATTACTGCCAAATAAAAAACTAACAGTAAAATTGCCCCAAATCGTGCCAAAGGATTTTTCTTGAGTCGTCGCCACCAGTCCATAATTTTGAGTCAATAGTTAAGGGTCAAGAGTACCGAAGTTCTGAGCGTCGCAAGCCGGCGCACCCTGTGGGATCTTGCTACAGACTTCTCTCAAGGGTCAAGGGTCAATCAACGGGCTGAGTGTAGATTTTAAACTTTTGACTTTAGACTGTTGACTTTAGACTCTTGACTCTTGACTAAGATTTAAGCATGTAGCTGCTCAACTAAATACCGCTGTTCTTCCTGTTGTTTTTCGTGTTCTACAACAAACACATTTGAGTATAAATTAGCAAGAATTTGTTTTCCTTGCTGTGTTAGTGATAGATAATGCAGTCCATCTTTGATATAGGGATAGACACCATGCCAGTAAAACTTGGCATAGTTATAGCGTAAATCGGCAGGGGTTTGATAGCCCAAAACTTTATTCATACCTGTTTCTTCAAACTCGTAGAATAAAGAAGTAATTTTCTTTAAGTAACGCGGATCACTTAATTGCCCAATCAAATCCGCAGCACGTACTAACCCTGCAAAGCTATTTGTATCTTGATGATCTTCTGCCCTAGGTACGGGAAACCGAGTCCATTCAATATTGCTCTTAATTACCTCACCGTCTATCAATTTGTGACCGCCAAAACGCTCATCAATAAACAGCTTGGCCCTATCTACATGATATGGTGTCAAACTGGCATCAGAAGCGCCGGGAGTCAGAGAAATCATTCTGCCATTTTTGCCTGTGGCATATAAGCCTGATGCCTCTCGATCTTGTCGGCAAACTCCTTTAACATAGCCAATATCATGGCATACTAAAGAAATGATAAAGTGCAACCAGTCTTCACTAGATACACCACCTTCTCTGATGTGTTTGCCACGTAAAATTTCTTGACCCACAAGAGTGACTAGTACAGTGTGTTCAACATTGTGATAAAGGGCATCACTATTAGCAATGTTTTCCAAAGCCATGTTACCAGCCCAAGCTATAATATCCTCATATTCGTTTTTTAAACAGCCATAGGTGCGACGATAACCTTCACGAATTTGATTTACGAAGGCGTCAATTAAAATTTCAGTGGCATTGAACATATCTGGTTACTCAAGTAGATAGTAATTGTTTACTGGTTTTATTCATTGATTTCAAAGTTGCATAATTTAGGGTCGCCTTTCCTAGAATTTAAGACAATGCAGATTGCTCATTTGTAACTCAGGTATAGGTGTGGGCGCTAGTTTTCTGTATACTTAGATTGCATGATAAGCTTGTTTTCCTTATAAAGCAAAGGCTTCAAAGGGATTATAGGTGTGCAATCTCAAGAATAAGCTAGTATAGTAAAATACATTACTTCTGTATTGCTCCAATTGCATAAATGTAGATTAGCTTAATCAGCTTTTCATATTTAATCACTGGTTGACGGTGATCCAGATACATATACCGTGTGACCTAGAAAGGGTAGACGAGGCTATCAAGTTATTTGTATAAATAAACTATTGCTTTGGTATAAATAAATACTTAACATTACTAAAAAAGCTGGGTTTAAGTCATGGTATATACTTAAGCCAGCTACCGCTACTAGCGCTGAATGTATTCGCGATCGCTTTTGGTAAGATGAGTGTATCAAGTAAGCTCGTTGATTAAAGCGCAGTGCTTAATTGAGTTTTTCCAGCTACCATCGTCAGCACAATCAAGCTTTGGCAAGAAAGCACCAAACCTATTGCTACCGACAATGAAGTTATCAATCTGCCACCTACCAGCGAAAAACCTGCCTCTTAAATTAGTAAGTTCGCAAATAGTGATATGATAACTATTGGTTTAAATAAAGCCAACAGCTATCTGCGGGTGTAATTCAGTGGTAGAATGTCACCTTCCCAAGGTGAACGTCGTGGGTTCGAGTCCCATCACCCGCTTTGATAAAAAGCTTCATATAATGGGCGATTCAAGTTTTTTACCCGCTTTAGATAGCTCTTAATCATCAAAATTGTTCTTCTGTCCGTTACCAACAATACCTAAAACATTCATCGGCGAAATTTTTAGGTGATCTAAAGCTTGTTGTATTTTTGAAGAATCTGTTTTATCAATCCTTACTACTAATAAAATGCCATCAGTATTTGGTGCCAACAAGCTAGCATCAGCTAGTCCCAGCAAGGGTGGCGTGTCATAAATCACTAAGTCAAAGGTATTATGGAAATCTGCCATCAGGCGCTTCATTTTTTCAGACGAAAGCAACTTTGTGGGATCAGGGGGTATGGGCCCAGCTGTGATCACAGATAATTGGCTCATGGAAGGAAACTTCCGAATTACTTCCTCTGGTGGTAAATTTGTAGAAATTAAATTACTCAATCCCCACTGGTTATTTAACTCTGAAAGGGTGTGAATTACAGGTTGACGCAGATTTGCATCTATCAGTAGCACTCTTTGCCCCATTGCTGTAGCTATTTGAGCTAGATGGAAGGCAACTGTAGACTTACCATCACCAGGCATAGCTGAACTAATAATGATCGAACGCATTTGGCGATCGCAACCGAGAAGTTGAATGTTTGTATAAAGTAACCGTAAAGCTTCCAAAAATTTTACAGAATGGTTGCTGTAGTCTTGATCTGGTATGACCGCCAATCCAGGATTTCTGTCAGATGGCAAATCTGGGATTTGTACTAGAGGAATATTTGCTTTGGAAGTAGGGGATTTACTAATTTGAAGTTGCTTTTCAAATGGAATATTTCCCAACAATGGTAGTTTCAGCTTGTCCTTAAGATCATTGGCACTATGGTATCTATTGTCAAGTTTTTCAATAAGTAAGGCGATACCGATTGCCAATACTAAACTTGTGGTCAATCCTACTAGTAAGTTTCGTTTGGTGTCAGAAGAAGTTACAGGTTTTTCAGGCTGAATCGGCTTTTTAAGCAACTGCCATCCTAGTTCTGTCTGGGATACTTGAATTTGGAGGTTTTCACGGGTAGATAGAAACCTATTTAAGCTTTCTGTAGTGATCTGTAATTTTTGCTGTAGTGCTTTGTATTGTCTTGCTAGTGCTGGCAGTCTTTTGCGTTTTTGTTCAAGCCTTTGTATAGTTTTATCCATCTCTTGTCTTTGCACTTCTAGAGTCTGAACTTGAGCACCAGTCTCCGAAAGTTTTACATCCAAAAAGCGCTGCGCTTCATTCTCTAGCAAGGGCAATAAACTTGCACGTTTTTCTCTCAATGTTTGGATAGTGGGATTGTCTTCTTGTAGACGTGCTGACTCCTGAGCAATCTGAGAATCTAATTGACGAATCTGGGTGAGTAACTGCTGATATAACAAAGCATTATTCAGTACAGCCGCAGTTCCATCTTTTCCCTTTAAAATATCTACATTGGAGCGAGTTTGCCCCAACTGCATATCGACCCTTTCTCGTTGCTCAGACAAAATGGCGATTTGCTCATCAATCTGTTTGGCCTCGGCTTCTGGGTCATTAAATTTGTAATTTAGCCGAAAAGTTTGCAATTCTCTTTGGATCTGATCAACTCGATTTTGCAGAAAAGGTAGTTGTTTTTCAACGTAATTAATCCCCTGACGTAATTTAGTTTGCCGTCTTTCCTGGCTATACTCTATATATTCGCCAGAAATTTTGTCTAAAACTACTTTAATCTTCTTGGGATCGTGACTGCGATACCTTACCTCTATAATCTTGGTTTCACCTAAACGATTAATCTGCAAAGCATTCATTAAATCATCATAACTGATGTCTGGATAGGATACTTGCAACTGTTGAATAAGGCTATCCATCAGTTCAGGACTTTTAAGAACCTGAATTTGGCTATCATAATCTAGACCACTGGTGGTAGTTAAGTTAGTATCTTTGACAACATCCACTACTTTGCTATCATCATTGACAGGTTCCACTAATAGCTGAAAACTGCTTTCATATTCTGGTTGCTTCTGGTTAAACTTGAGATTAACGACAAAAGTCACCATTACAACAGTAGTTACCCCAGCAATTAGTAGCCCTCGTCGTCTTATAAGACTGAGAAATTCACGAAAACTCCAATTATTTCCCGAATCTTCAGTTCCCAAAAAAGGTTGTGGCTGGAGAGATGTCGGTACGGAGTTACTATTCCGGTCATAACTTGAATATTGATAAGAATGATTCTCCATTATTTATTGATACTTAGTAATTAGTATTAAGACTTGGTAGTTAGTTATCTAGGATTTGGATAATCGCTTGAAAAAATATTTAATATGTAACAACTTAAAGCTTAGTTAACACATCATACTCCAAACGGTTTAGATTTAGGCTTTCCCTAGAACGGCAATAACTTTATCAAAGTATTTATTTTAACTCCATAATATTTAGTTTCTCCTCGTTATTAGTATATACGTGAAGCACTATTTTTAATGTATTGAGTAGTAAAAAGTACTTAAATATACGTGGATGTTCGTTGGCGATCCCTGCGGCGTGCGTAGCCATCGCCATTCAGAAAAAACTTTTTGGTTTACTGATCTTATAGATAAATCATACTTCACTATTATCTTAATTAATACATTAGTTTTATAAGTCTCATTAGATATGTCAGAAATATAGATAAGCTTGATAGCTCGATTGTGATGTTACAGTTATCACGAATTATTTTTAATAATTTTAGTATTTAATATTGCTAAAATATTCAGTATGATATTTAAATTTACGTTACTATGTGGCATATAAAAAAGGCAAGTTCCATAAATATAAATCAGTGGGATTAAAATATAAGTAATTTTTCATACACATATATTCTTTTTTGTAAAGAAAATATATCAATAGGAGCATGACTTTTTTATAAAGATTATATGTAAGGATTTTTATAGAACATGAATTTATGATGAAGTACGCAAGTAAATTGGAAACATGGTATTCTAAATTAAACATTGGATAAAACTAGCAATTAAAAGCATAAACCTCTTAAGGTTTTGTAAATGTTTGTTAATTGTTAATGACACCAAAAACGTAGTTTCTACAACTGTAATTGTCGTTTGTAAACAATCTTGGAGTTGAAGTTGCATTTTACGAAAGGAGGTAAAAGTTTGAAGCCTTGCCCCTGTCTTGAAAAGTTTCCTACGGCAGGAAACTCATTTACAGAACTTTTCACTTATGGGCGAAGGAATCTTTGTATTGGGGAGCAGATTGAAGCCTTGCTCCGTCCTCGGCTTAGCTAACGTGCTGCTACCATAAAGAAGGCAGAAAGCAAGAGGCAGAAGGTTGCAATAAGTGTAAGCTGTCGGTTGTTACTCGCCCGCTTTGCTAACAGTCCTACACTGATTGCAGGATTCCAAATATCTAATTTGGAGTCAGGCTTCAGATCTTGTGTACAAGCGGTCACGGTAGAAGGCGGGGTGCAGTATTTCTCTTGCCTTTCTAGCTAACCTGGGCGATCTACCGTTCCCTGTCTCTCATGGACAGATTTTTTAGATTAGGCCTATTTTTGGAGTTTTAGAACCACAATGCTCGTCTGAAAAACTTAAAACTATGTTTAATAATTGAGAATGTTCCCAGTTATTTTTTGGCACCCTAAATACCTACCCCTGAAAGCTGTTCTCTGTTCCCTTTTCCCTTTGATTCAAAAATAATCAACAGAGACTAATGATGTAAATAAATAAAACAAAATTACAATTTAATTTGCAATTACTATATATATTAATCTGGGAAGTAATTGCCTTTAAAAGTCTAGAAAAGTAAGGAGCGAGATATAATAAACTGCATTCCTTGCAAAGATTTTTTGTGAATAAACAGAGTTTTTCTAATCCAAATTTATTCTTTGATTTAGGATTCGTTTTTTTGATGTAGGACTCTTATTTGATTTTTGAAAAAACCCAGTATACATTTATTCCCTTCTTTCGTGTTCCCTGTATCCTCACTACGCAAGTAATTTCATCAATCAAATCGGATTGCTATAGGAAATTTAGTAAATAATTTTCTCAACTTACCTCTTTGGAAAAGTAGGTAGAGTGTAATTATTTTCTTCGCATATTTTTTTGTGCTAATTGTGGGGTTTTAATCACATAGCTCGAAGATATACCTGTATGTATATGCATAGATATTTTTTACACCTGTTAATTAATACACTAACCTGGAGCGGATTGAAAAATATTTATCAAACTAGGTGGGTTTGTACGTGAATTAATGGCTTCAGTAGCACCTCAAGCAAGATTTATACTGTAGGATACAACCGATGAGACTTAATGAATGGATTAATCAAAAATTGTTTCTATCTATTTCTACTCAATTAGAAGCGAGGGATCAACATTCTTTCAAGACTCAGAACAAGACTCAGAAGTCCTTGAAATTGTCTGTGATCACCCAGTTTTTTCCCCCAGACTATGCAGCTACGGGACAGTTAATTGAAGAACTAGTGAGGCATTTAGACCAACAAGGGATAGATGTTGAAGTTTTTACTAGTCAACCTGGGTATGCGTTTAAGTCAGCTAATGCTCCATCTGTTGAACGTTTGGGTAGAGTCCGAATTCAGCGATCGCGCACAGCTCAACTCTGGCCTGGACGAATTCGTGGTAAAGCCATCAATGGTGTCTTATATACTCTGCGTGCAGCACTCTATCTGATTAGAGGCCAGCGTCGCAGTAATCTATTATTGCTGACTACAGCTCCCCCATTTTTACCAGTTATCGGATATCTAGCTTATGTCTTTTTCCGACTTCCCTATGTCTGTATACTCTATGACCTATATCCAGATATTGCGATCGCTCTAGGGGTCATCTCAAAGCATAATTGGATGACGCGATTCTGGCAAAAACTCAATAAACAAATTTGGCTTAACGCCAAGGGGATCATAGTTCTGAGTCCTGGTATGAAGCAACAAGTGCTAGCAAATTGTCCACAGATAGCCGATAAAGTGTCTGTGATTCACAGTTGGGCAGACCCGGAATGGATTATGCCAATTGCCAAGCATAAAAACTGGTTTGCTTGGAAGTATAACCTCGTTAAAAAATTTACCGTACTATACTCCGGTAATATGGGTCGCTGTCATGACATTAACACTATCCTGGAAGCGGCTCAATATCTGCAAGATGAGCCAGTTCAGTTTGTGTGCATTGGCGGTGGAGCAAAACGCAACGAGCTGATTGAGCAAGTGAAGCTATTGGGATTGAGCAACTTCTTGTTTTTACCGTATCAAGATCAGCAAGTGCTTCCCTATTCTTTAACTGCTTGTGATCTATCACTAGTAAGTGTGGATGCGTCTACAGAGAGTTTGGTCGTTCCTAGCAAGCTGTACTCAGCTTTAGCATCAGGACGGCCAATAGCAGTGATTTGTTCACAGGATTCATACTTAAGAGAAATGATTGCAGAAGCCAACTGTGGCGGCACATTTGACAATGGAGATGGTCATAGTTTAGCTCAATTTATTCGCTTGCTCCGTAATGATCGGCAACTAGGGGATCGGATGGGTAGGGCGGGTCGTCAATATTTGCGATCGCATTTCACACCAAAAATTATTTCTAAACAATACCTTGATGTTTTACAGCAAGCGATATTGCCTGAAGGTGTAGTAACTATGTCAGAAAGCCATACAAAGTAAAAGTTTGTATTTTACAAAATTAGATAATTCAATCAGCTTTTACTTATTACTAGCTGAATATAAAGATTTTCTGCTGCCATACTCACTTTATTTTTAACCGAAAATTGGAAATCTGAGGTCTTTGCCTATGTCAGAAGATTTTAAATAAAAAGCTTGCTACATACTAGTACACTCCAAAGGAGAGCAACTTATCATTCAGAATACCCAAAAACAATAATTTATCAACTTTCCTACCTTTAATGTCTAAGTTTTAACTTTCGTACAATAGCATTAGCTATAGTTACCTTAAAGTCTTTACACAAGGACGTTTTAAATGCCAATTAGACTAAAATTAGGTTCTAAAATAAGCATTTTAGAGCTTGTTCTTAATTGGCAAATTTTAGTGAAATATTTTATGTTAAAAATCATGCATTAATGTTGGTAAAATATGCTATATTCATGTATGTTGTAATCTCAAGTAAATATCATTATGTTGTAAAAATCAAAAATTACTTACTATCAATAACTGAGATTTTTTGAAAAAAGCCGATTAAAAATTTTTGATAAATTATGTAAATTAATTTATCAGCCAAGCAACTCTGATAACAGAGCAATTGAATAATTTATTTTTAAGTTGGGAGATGGGCTTTGATGGTCTTATTGATCTCGGCCCCTCCGATATAACCTTTTTTCATCGTCTATTTGATGTGGGAGGTCAAATTGCAGAGAAGGTGTGATCGAAATCGGAAACGTTCAAAACGACGTGCTATCTACTGTCCATATCACGGCTGCTATATTGATAGCGCAAGTCAAAAATATCAACTGTTTGCCAATCAACCAGGACAGTTGCAGCAACGAGGTATAAGCCGACGGAATGCTTTGCTATTAGTAGCAAATCAAAGTAGCGTGCCTCTAGAGGGAGAATGGTTAGAGGCTTTTTGGTGTGATCAGTGCCAGCAAACAAAGTGGTATCACGTCCATAGATGCGGTGAGCGTACCTATGAACTTTCATTAGCACCAGGAGAGCTTTGGCAGCAAGTAACAGGAGTAATTAATCCTGAAGGAAACCCTTCTGTAGGAGAGTTTACTCGCAGACAAGCAAGAGAACTTGGCTATAAAAGCATTAAGGATTTCCATCTTCTGGGTCAACATTAAAAGTCTTCAATCAATATTTATAACTAGTCAAATGACAGATTCTAAGCCGGAATTACTGATTGAAGCTGGACGTACAGAGCAGCAGTATTGGAAAGACCTGTGGCGCTATCGCGAACTATTATATTTTCTTGCTTGGCGTGATATTCTGGTGCGTTACAAACAAACCTTTGTTGGTATAGCCTGGGCACTTATTCGACCATTCTTGACGATGGTGGTGTTCACAGTAGTATTTGGCAATTTAGCGAAATTACCTTCAGAAGACGCACCGTATCCAATTTTAGTGTTTGCTGCTATGCTACCTTGGCAGTTTTTTTCCAATGCCTTGGGCGAGTGCAGTAACAGTCTGATTAGTAATGCCAATTTGATATCTAAAGTCTACTTCCCACGTCTGATTGTACCTATCAGTGCAGTAACCGTCAGCTTTGTTGACTTTATGATTTCTGGCATAATTCTGCTAGGGTTGATGATTTGGTACAATTTTGTGCCTAGTTGGCAGATATTAACACTGCCGTTATTTATTATTATTGCCTTTGCTGCTTCTATGGCAGTAGGGCTGTGGTTAGCTGCATTAAATGTAGAATACCGAGATTTCCGCTATATTGTGCCATTTATTATGCAATTTGGTCTGTATATATCACCAGTAGGCTTTAGTAGTAGCGTTGTGCCAGAAAAGTGGCGTCTACTTTATTCTTTGAATCCAATGGTGGGGGTAATTGATGGTTTTCGCTGGGCAATTATAGGTGGAGATTCAAAAATTTACTGGCCGGGATTTATATTATCTATGGGATTGGTTGCCTTTTTACTAATAAGTGGTATCTGGTATTTCCGCAAAATGGAACGGACGTTTGCTGACGTAATTTAGGAAGGAGCAAAGCAGATGTCTGATACTGTAATTCACGTATACAATCTAGGTAAAAAATATATTATTAGTCATCAGCAGGATAGTTCTGGCCGCTATCGCTATAAGGCTCTGCGTGATGTAATTGCTGATGGAGCTAAATCTCTCACGCAAAAATTTATCAAGCCTGCTGGTAAAAAAGTGCCCAATCCAAGTCGGGAAGAATTCTGGGCATTGAACGATGTTTCTTTTGAAATTAAACAAGGTGAAGCCATTGGTGTTATTGGACGTAATGGTGCTGGAAAATCGACGCTTTTAAAAGTTTTGAGCCGCATCACCGAACCAACGACGGGACGCATTGCCATTAAAGGGCGAGTAGCAAGCTTATTAGAAGTAGGTACGGGATTTCACCCAGAACTAACTGGGCGAGAGAACATCTACCTCAACGGTTCTGTTCTAGGTATGAGTGGAGTCGAAATTCGCAAGAAATTTGATGAAATAGTTGCTTTTGCTGAGGTAGAGAAATTCTTAGACACACCAGTAAAACGCTACTCTTCGGGAATGTATGTGCGCCTTGCTTTTTCTGTAGCAGCTCATTTAGAGCCAGAGATTTTAATTGTCGATGAAGTTCTAGCTGTGGGCGATTCTGCTTTTCAAAAGAAGTGCTTGGGAAAAATGGGGGATGTAGCAACCAAAGAAGGACGCACAGTCTTATTCGTTAGTCATAGTATGCAGGCGATCGCCCAACTAACAAAACGTTGTATCCTACTTTCCAAAGGTCAGATTCAGTTTGACGGCAATACTAGCAAAGCCGTGCAACTATATCTAGCTGGGCATAAAGATGATGCAGTACAATCTGCGTTTTATCAAGCACCCGCCAACAAAACTGGTAACTACGTAGCTTGGGCAAAGGTAGATACTTCAGAGGGGCAAGGTATTCACTGCTGGGGAAAACCAATTACTTTTGAGTTTGCTTTTCACATCGAAAAACCTCATGAAAGTCTGCGTTTTTCATTTCAAATAGTCAGCGCTTTGCAACAGCCTATTGGGATTTTCTGGTTTTTTGAACAAGATGCCCCGTTGTTCCGAGAAGCAGGAACTCATATTCTCCGCTGTGAAATTCCTAAATTGCGACTTTACATGGGTTCTTATACGTTAACAACATGGTTTTCCGAGCGTCGCAGCGAAACGCTATTAGAAAATCTTAGAGAAATTTGTCAGTTTGAAGTTAGTATGCACCAGCTTGAGAGACTAGATTATCCTTGGCAAGCTGATGAGTGTACCTATTTAGAAGATGCGATATGGAAAACTATCCAATAAGTTTATTAGCACCCCGATTACAAATGCAGTCCTACAAGATTTTATAAAAGATATTTATTAGCAAAAAAATATCAGCAGGTTGATTATGCCAGTAAATGATGATGTAAAAATAGGCAATAACGTCAAGATTTTCCATCCTAATTTAGTGAATCTTTACGGCTGTGAAATTGGTGATGAGACAAAGATTGGTAGCTTTGTGGAAATCCAAAAAAATGTCATTGTCGGTAGTCGGTGTAAGATTTCATCACACAGCTTTCTTTGTGAAGGCGTCATCCTTGAAGATGAAGTTTTTATTGGTCATGGAGTGATGTTTACCAATGATCTTTACCCACATGCAGCTAATGAAGATGGTAGTTTGAAAACCGATGCCGACTGGTATGTACTCAAGACCCAAGTTAAACGCCGTGCTTCTATTGGTAGCAATGCGACGATCTTGCCAGGGGTGACTATTGGAGAAAAAGCCATTATTGGGGCTGGAGCAGTAGTTACTCGTGATATCCATGATTATGCAATTGCAGTGGGAGTACCTGCTCGTGTGATTGGCGATGTCCGCGATGGAACAAAGCTCCCGCATGAAGCAACTCGCAATTCAATCTTAGAAATACCAACTACCAGTCTAAGTTAAACCACTAGAGCTACTTTCCTGTCTGTCAAAGTCAGGAACCTAAGCAAATAACAAATAATTTAAGATTTTTTAGGTCATTTCAACTTATAAACTGACTAAATTCAAGCTTGGTGAAAACTAAAATTTTGTCAGGTTAAAGCCTAATATTATTAAATTAAAAAACCATCGCTATTGTTTAATTAATAGCAGCACTTCGTAGTTAACGAAAAATAGATTTTGATTAGTTAAAACCAATGGAAAGTAATATTAATATCGGTGTAATCGGCTATGGTTACTGGGGCCCGAATTTGGTAAGAAATTTCTCAGAAATTCCAGGAGCGCAGGTCAAAACAGTCAGCGATTTTAAACCAGAGTTGCTCGCAAAAGTGCAAGCAAGATATCCCAAAATTAATGTGACGAGAGATTGTCGAGACATATTTACAGATCCGATGATTGATGCGGTAGCGATCGCCACACCAGTTTCGACTCACTTTGACTTGGCCTTAGCAGCATTGCAGGCTGGTAAACATGTGCTGGTAGAGAAGCCAATGACAACTACCTCTGATCAGGCAATACGGCTGATTGAAGAGGCAGAAAAACGCAACCTAGTGTTAATGGTCGATCACACCTTTGTCTATACGGGTGCTGTACGCAAGATGCACGATTTGATCGCCACTAATTCCTTGGGTGATATTTACTACTATGATTCTGTACGCGTCAACCTCGGACTTTTTCAGCATGATGTCAATGTCATCTGGGATTTGGCAGTTCACGACCTATCGATCATGAGCTACGTATTGCCATTCCAGCCTTATGCTGTCTCGGCTACAGGTATCAGCCATGTTCCTAGAGAACCAGAAAATATTGCCTACTTGACCTTATTCTTTGAAAATAATCTAATTGCTCACATCAATGTGAATTGGCTAGCACCGGTGAAAGTGCGTCGCACGCTGATTGGTGGTAGTCAACGCATGATTGTTTACGACGACTTAGAACCAAGCGAAAAAGTTAAGATTTACGACAAGGGAATTACTGTTAATGGCAATTCTGAAAGTGTTTACCAGATGCTAATTGGTTATCGCACAGGGGATATGTGGTCGCCCAAATTAGACATGACAGAAGCACTGTGGACAGAAGGATTGCATTTTATTAATTGTATTCAACAAAGCGATCGCCCAATTACCGATGGGAAAGCAGGACTGCATGTAGTGAGAATTCTAGAAGCTGCAACCCAGTCTTTAAAGAAGCAAGGTCGATTAATTGAACTGAATATAGCAGAGGTAGCAGCATGATTCCATTTGTAGACCTCAAAGCTCAGTACTTGAGTATCAAAGATGAAATTGATAGTGCCGTTTTGCAATTACTAGCAAGTACCCAATTCGTCTTAGGGAATGAAGTTAAATCATTAGAAGAGGAGTTTGCAAATTACTGCAATTCTGATTATGGCATAGCTGTCAATACAGGTACTAGCGCCCTTCATTTAGCATTACTAGCTGCTGGCATTGGTGCTGGTGACGAAGTAATCACCGTGCCTTTTACCTTCGTTGCTACCACCGCAGCAATTTGTTATACCGGAGCCACCCCTGTTTTTGTAGATATTGACCCTGTTTCTTACACGATAGATATCAACCAAATTGAAAAAGCCATAACCGATCGCACAAAAGCCATTTTGCCTGTACATTTGTACGGTCAACCAGCAGATATGGAACCTATTCTGGAAATTGCTCGCCGTTATGGTTTGACTGTGATTGAAGATGCGGCCCAAGCTCATGGGTCTGAGTACAAAGGACAGCGAGTAGGTAGCATCGGTGACATTGGTTGTTTTAGTTTTTATCCAGGTAAGAACTTAGGAGCCTACGGTGAAGGCGGGATGGCAGTTACCAACAATCCTGAATATGCCCGTACCATGCAGATGTTACGCGACTGGGGCCAAGAACGCAGATATCATCATGTTTTAAAAGGCTATAACTATCGCATGGATGGTATCCAGGGAGCGATTTTACGGGTGAAATTGCGCTACATCGAAGCGTGGACAGAAGCAAGGAGGGCACATGCAGCCAATTACGATCAACTCCTGGCAGAATCGAGTCTAACTTTACCTAGGGTGATGCCTTATAGCCGTCACGTTTACCATGTTTATGCAGTGCGAGTGCCTGTAGGGCAGGCGAAGCGATCGCAGCAACGAGATGCCCTGCAACAGAGCCTACAAGAGCAGGAAATCCAAACAGGTATTCATTACCCAATTCCTGTCCACCTCCAGCCAGCTTATGCTGATTTGGGTTATAAACTCGGAGATTTTCCGCACTCAGAAGCAGCATCTAGGGAAGTGTTATCTCTACCGATGTATGCAGAACTCACAACCCAAGCACAAACCCAAGTTGCAAAGGCAGTAATTACCTCATTATGATCGCTGAGGAAATCAATGTCTGATCCAGCTATGACTAAGATCATCAAAGCTGTCCACGGGTTAAAGGAATTGAAGCTAGACCCTGACTTTGAAATTCAACTAGCAGCATATCTCAATACTCAGTATGAACTGCAACCATTAATCGAATTGTATGCACGCTTTGCCATCAGTGATGGAGAATTTGATGGGCTGATGCGGCGAACCATTTGGCGTGCAGTAGCACGTAAATTCGGTCATGGAGTTCGCATTGGCAGTGGTGTAGGCTTCAAACATCCCGAAACATTTGAGATTGGGAATCAAGTATTTATTGGTTCCCAAAGCTATATTCAAGGACGCTTCGATGGCACTTGTATCATTGGCAACAACGTTTGGATTGGCCCGCAGAGTTACTTCGATGCCCGTGATTTAATTGTTGAAGATTACGTAGGATGGGGCCCTGGAGCAAAAGTACTGGGTTCAACACATACCGGATTGCCAATTGACGTTCCAATCATCCAAACAGACCTAGAGATTCAATCAGTAAAAATTGAAACCGGAGCTGATATCGGCATGAACGCAGTTATCCTGCCTGGGGTAACAATTGGTCAAGGAAGCATTGTTGGCGCTGGAGCCGTTGTCACCAAAGATGTACCAGCATTTGCGATCGTCGCTGGTGTCCCTGCCAAGTTTTTACGCTGGCGGGAAGGATATGAACCATCAAAAAACCCATAATAAATATGCAAAATAAGCGAATTTTAATCACAGGTGGTGCAGGTTTAGTTGGCTCCCATATTGCCGATTTATTGGTAAAGGAAGAAGTTTCTGAGATTATCATTCTTGACAACTTCACTCGTGGACAACTGAAAAACCTCGCTTGGGCAAAAGAGCACGGCCCTTTAGTAGTTGTAGAAGGCGATATCCGGGATCAAAAACTTCTTGGGGAAGTTATGCAAGGTGTGGATATAGTCTTTCATCAGGCAGCAATCCGCATTACTCAATGTGCTGAAGAACCGCGTCTGGCATTGGAAGTTTTGGCTGATGGTACTTTCAATGTTTTAGAAGCAGCAGTAAAAGCTAAGGTAAAAAAGGTAGTTGCTGCTTCATCAGCATCAATATATGGTATGGCGGAGGAGTTCCCCACCACTGAAGCTCACCACCCTTACAACAACCGTACTATTTACGGTGCAGCCAAGACCTTTAATGAAGGCTTATTACGTAGTTTTTATGATATGTATGGGCTGGACTATGTAGGGTTGCGCTACTTCAACGTCTACGGCCCGCGTATGGATATTTACGGTGTCTACACTGAGGTGTTAATTCGTTGGATGGAGCGTATCGTCGCCGGACAACCACCATTGATTTTTGGCGATGGCAAACAGACAATGGACTTTGTATATATCGAAGACATTGCTAGAGCCAATATCTTGGCAGCTAAAGCAGATGTCACTGATGAGATTTTTAATATTGCTAGTAGTGTAGAAACCAGTTTGAATGACCTAGCCTATAGTTTGGCTAAGGTGATGGAATCAGACTTGCAACCAGAATACGGGCCAGAGCGCAAAGTCAACGCCGTGCAGCGGCGGCTTGCTGATGTGAGTAAAGCTCAGAAATTGCTGGGTTTTGAAGCAGAGGTGTCGTTAGAAGAAGGATTGCGTCGGTTGGTTACATGGTGGCGCGAACAAAAGCTGACAAAGGAAGCAAGCAATGTCTGAGAAAATCCACTATGTCCCGATCGCCAAACCCTGCATAGGTGAACCCGAAGCTGAAGCAGCCAAGCGGGCTATTATGTCCGGCTGGGTTACACAAGGGCCAGAAGTCGCTGCTTTTGAGCAGGAATTTGCGGCTTATGTAGGAGCAGACTATGCTTGCGCTGTCTCCAATTGCACCACAGCATTACACTTAGCGCTGTTAGCCGTAGGTGTGCAACCTGGGGATGAGGTAATTACTGTTAGCCATTCTTATATTGCTACCGCTAACAGTATCCGTTACTGTGGGGCGATACCTGTGTTTGTGGATATTGAACCTCAAACATATAATATCAACCCCTTGTTAATTGCAGATGTGATTAGCGAACGCACCCGCGCTATTCTCGTCGTTCACCAAATGGGGATGCCTTGCGACCTCAAAGCCATTTTAGATGTTGCCCATCAACATAATCTACCAGTAATTGAAGATGCAGCTTGTGCGATCGGCAGTGAAATTCTCTGGAATGGTGAGTGGGAGAAAATTGGCAAGCCACATGGGGATATTGCTTGTTTTTCCTTTCATCCCCGCAAAGTGATTACCACTGGTGATGGTGGAATGCTTACTACCAACAACCCCGAATGGGACAAACAGTTTCGCCTCTGGCGACAACATGGGATGAGTGTTCCCGACACCGTACGTCACGGGGCAAAACAAGTCATCTTTGAGTCTTACCCGATGTTGGGCTACAACTACCGGATGACCGACATCCAAGCAGCAGTTGGACGGGAACAACTCAAACGCCTACCGGAAATTACTCAACGCCGACGTTACTTGGCACAGCAATATCAGCAAATGCTAGCAGATGTGCCAGGCTTGAAATTGCCGACGGAGGCAGGTTGGGTAAAAAGTAACTGGCAAAGCTACTGTGTACGCTTACCAGAAAAATGCGACCAACGGCAAGTCATGCAAGTGATGTTAGATGCTGGGGTTGCCACAAGACGAGGAATTATGTGCGCTCACCGCGAACCTGCTTATCAAATTGAAGCTTGGTTGTGTGGGAGCAGAGAATGCCAGTGTGGAAAAGCAACTTGCGATCGCCTTTCTGAGAGTGAACAAGCACAAGATCGTACTGTCCTACTACCCTTGTTTCATCAGATGACTCAACACGAACAGGACTATGTAGTGAAAGTTTTAAAAATGGCTTGTCAGTTTTAAAGAAAATAATTCCTTTCGTGGAAATTGCTTCTAGCGAAGTTCATCAAGTATTCGTCGAGCAGCTTATTCCAAGGCTACTCAGTGTTCCTAATTAGAGAAGTGACTTTTGATGGCCCGTAGTAATTAAACTTTATAGGAAATAGCTTATGACTATCCTCTTTACCAATCAAGCGCCGAGCATTGCAAATTTCACTGATAGCGTTCCCTACGAATTAGGCATGAAATTCAGTAGCGCTACAGGGGGACAGATTACCGCCATTCGCTTCTGGAAAGCTCCTAGCGAGACAGGAACTCATACTGGCAAGCTTTGGACGGCAACGGGAACCCTATTAGCAAGCGTTACCTTCTCTAATGAAACAACTTCCGGCTGGCAGGAACAGCTTCTAGAAACACCAGTTAACATTCAAGCGAATACGACCTATGTAGTCTCCGTCAACGTAAATGCCTATTATGTCGCCACTTATGATCAGCTGGTCAGCCCCATAGTTAATAGCGAGCTTAGCTCAGTGGCGGACGGTAATAATGGGGTGTTTAATGGGACTCCGGGAGCTTTCCCAACTGGTTCTTACCGAAATACTAACTATTTTCGTGACGTCAACTTTGTTGCTGTTGCCCTACCGACTATTACTAAAGTTAGCGGTGGCAATCAGACTGGTGCAGCCGGAACTCCCTTACCTAACCCCTTGGTTGTTGAGGTCAAAGACAGTGCTGGTAATCCCCAATCCGGGGTTACAGTCAACTTTGCCGTTACTAGTGGCGGAGGGTCAATCTCGCCCGCTAGTGCAGTAACTAATACTAGCGGTCAAGCTAGTACCAGCTTAACGCTGGGAGCTAGTCCTGGTGCCACAAGTCCTGTAACTAATAGTGTAAGTGCCACGGCAAGCGGAATAGGTAGCGTTACCTTCTCAGCCACCGCTAACCCATTAGGAAACACACAAACAGTTCTAACAACTCAAGTACCGAGCCTTGCAAATTTCACTGATAGTGTTTCCTATGAATTAGGCATGAAATTCCGCAGTGCTAGAGGAGGACAGATTACCGCCATTCGCTTCTGGAAAGCCGCTAGCGAGACAGGAACTCATATTGGCAAAATCTGGACGGCAACAGGAACTCTATTAGAAAGCGTAACTTTTACTAACGAGACGGCTTCTGGTTGGCAAGAACAGCTTCTAGAAACGCCAGTAAACATCTCATCCAATACAACTTATGTGGTCTCTGTCAACGCAAATAGCTATTATGTTGCAACCCAAGATGAACTAGGCAGCTCCATCGTCCAGGGGGATCTTAGCTCAGTGGCAGACGGCAACAATGGAGTATACAATGTAAACCCTAATTATTTCCCAAGCAGTTCTTACCGGAATACTAACTATTATCGCGACATCGCCTTTGTTGTTGGCAGTAGCTTGATTAAAGTCAGTGGCGACAATCAGAGTGGCGAAACGGGAGAAACTCTCCCCAACCCCCTAGTCGTGCGAGTTGTAAACGCTCAAAATAATCCTCAATCTGGGGTAACGGTGAACTTTGTCGTTACTAGTGGCGGTGGTTCAGTCTCACCCGTTAGTGTAGTAACTAATGCTAGCGGTCAAGCAAGTACAACCTTGACCTTGGGGCCGGTTCCTAGCGGTACTGAAGGAGTGGTAGTAACAGCAACGGTAGCAGGTATAGGCAGTATAGCCTTCTCAGCTTCAGCAACTCCGGCGAACCCCAATCCCATCTATTTGGAAAACCTAAATCCTGGCACGAATAACTGGAAGCTTGACAACCGGGGTAGTGGCGAGATCGCCGGCTATGCCTCGGCGACCAGTGTCAATAAAGGGGAATCTCTGGACATTAAGGTTTCTCTAGGACAGGCTGGACAATTTACCATCGATGTGTACCGTTTGGGCTACTACGGTGGCACGGGAGGAAGGTTGATAGCAACCAGCGGGCCGCTCAATGGCACGACTCAACCCGCCTGTACCAAAGACATTGATACTGGATTAGTCGAGTGTAACTGGGCAACTTCCTACGTTTTGCAGGTAAGCAATAACTGGACTAGTGGTATTTACGTCGCCAAGCTGACTGACCAAGCAACTAGCAAAATAGCGCATGTTTGGTTTGTCGTCCGTGATGATAGCAGCACTGCCAATATCCTGTTCCAAAGCGCCGTTTCTACTGTCCTAGCCTATAGCTCAACGGGGGGTCAAAGTTTGTACACCATGTACAGCATTGGTGGCCAGAGGGCTTTTAAGGTTTCCTACGACGCGCCGTTTTCCCAGGCAACCGATCAACAGTCCACCCAGCCTGACACACCCCTGCGATGGGAATACAATATGGTGCGCTGGCTAGAATCTCAAGGTTACGATGTTACCTACACCGATAGTATGCAGGTTCACACCAACGCACAAAAATTGCTCAATCACAAAGTATTCCTGTCTGTGGGCCACGATGAGTACTGGTCTAAAGAAATACGCGATCATGTCGAGGCTGCCCGCAATGCCGGAATTAATTTGGGATTTTTCTCTGCCAATACTTGTTATTGGCGAGTGAGGTTTGAAAGTTCCACCGTCGCTGCCGGGCAAGTGAAGCCCGATCGCGTGATGGCGTGCTACAAGCAAGATTGGGCATTAGATCCAGTTGCCCAGCAGCAGGGGCCATCAGCAGCCACTAATAAATTCCGCAGCGTCCAGAACCAGCGGCCAGAAAACGCCTTGTTAGGAGTCATGTACGGTAGCGACCTAGGTAATACCTACGGTGGTGCTAATTTTGTCGTCACCAACAGCGGCGATTCTTACTATGCAAACACGGGACTCCAGGATGGGGATCAGCTGAATTTATTAGTGGGCTATGAATGGGATTTTGTCGTTAATAATGGGTCTTCTCCTGCGGGACTAGTCACCTTGTCCCAGTCACCAATCACACCCTCTAGCTTATTGCCAAACTTCGACGAACCGCCTGGAGAAGAAGCCCTCCCTGCCAACCAAGATTTTACCAAGTCATACTCAGCCCGCTACACGGCTAGTAGTGGGGCTAAAGTCTTTGCCTCCGGCACTATTCAGTGGGCATGGGGGTTAGACAGTGATGGTGTCAGCCCAGCGCGGGAAGATATCCGTGTCAAGCAAATAACCGTCAATATCTTAGAAAGTATGGGAGCTAGACCCCAGACACCAAATGCAAATCTCATTGTTCCTTAAAAAAGCATCCCACAAGGAGTACAAGAATGACACCACTGCAACGCCGACAATTTGGCAAGTTAGTAGCGGCCAGTTTGACTACCACTGTTGTTGCCGACATCTCTAGTAAGGCGCTTGCTCAGAAGAGTGAGCCAAGCAAGGAAATTCTTTATGGAGTAAACCTTCTTAAGACATCCAATAGTCGAAACAGGGAAGATCAAACTCCGTCAGTAGAACTGAACACTGCTGATTTACCTATAGGAAAAGTTATCTCTGCTGAAGTGCTAGAGAGGGTTCCTTCTAAAGTGAATTTGCCAGTTCTATCTGTTGAGAATCTATCACCTGTACCGAAAAAACCTCGCGCTTTCTTTTTACCTGACTCTGATCGGGTTACGAAAGCGATAGTGCTTGAAGATAAAACTGTTGTAATTTCTACGGTCTCTAGTACGAGAAATGGTTATTTCAGTCATCTCATATCTGCTATCGGCGGTGCTGCTAAGCGTCAATTCAGAGCGAAAAAAATTCTCGGCTTAGAGAAATCTAATCAAACTATTGAAAGTTTGCTCAGCCTTCCCAATAATCAAATTCTGTGCCTGGTAGGAAATGAGGGCGTCCCACCCTTTGCCTTCAAAATCCTCGATTACAGAACAGGTAAAATTCTTTCTAAAGATGAACTGGGCCTACCTCCACTGCCACTCAACCATCGATTCGCTAATCTATGCCAAGATCTCAAGGGAAACATTTTCGCAACTGAGATTGCTTCAGAAGGTATCCCCATTTTAATCACGTTTAACTTGCAGGAGAAAGCTGTAGTTACCGGCAAGGTCAAAATTAAAAGACTGACCTCACTGACCATTGAAGGACGCCCTCTCATCAACGATGTTAAAGACTTGGCATTCTCTTCCTCTGGCCAATTGTATGCGCTTGCTGCTGACAAAAATGGCAAAAACAATGCCCTGTTTACCGTGGACGTGAAAACTGGCAAGATGGGGCTGGTCAAGAGCTTTACAGTAGAAAAGTTTACGTTTTCTCTCTAGTATTACAACAAAGATTTGAACAATCTCCCGCTGTACATTCTTCCATGCTCATGCGGGAAATAGGTGGAATTCAGAAACATCAACTTCTGAATGAGAGATGTAGCTAGATGCGATCGCACGAATCAAAACCGTCGCGCGATCGCTTTGAAGATTGCCTTTTCTTACAAACAGACTTTTAAAAGCCATAACACCTTATATGGATAAAATCACTAAACCAAAACTTGTATTTTTCCAATTTAAACATGATAACAACTTAGCTGAATTTGTATTATTACATAGAGAACAACACGTAAAATGTCTATCAGAGTTTTTTGAAGTCATTGTAATTAATAAAGATTGCGACTATAAGCAGATTTGCGATCTATATCAGCCAGATATAGCACTTTTTGAAAGTGGAGTAAACTACAGTGCTTGTCATAGACTTAAAATTGAAAATACCTCTGCTTACCCAGAGATACTAAAGATTGGGTTTCACAACGGAGACCCTTGGTGTGATTGCCGCTCTATCTTTCTTGCCGATATGGATAATTGGGGTATAGACACCTTTTTTTCGATTGGAACTACTGCAACTGAGTATATGCCGGAGATTGCCGAACACTTGTTTATATGGCCAAATTTTATAGATGCTGACTTATATCGAGATTATGGCGAATCAAAAATTATACCGATACTGTTTACTGGAAATATAACTCCCCTCTATCCTTGGAGACAACGAATTAAAAATATCATTGAGGGACATTATCCATCAGAATTATGCCCTCACAAAGGATGGGCAGGTAAGGCTACTGCACAAATGCTCTATGGTGAACAATATGCCAGAAAGATAAATGCTTCATGGTTTGTTCCGACTTGTGGGACTATGGCTAAGATAATAGTTCGTAAACATTTTGAAATTCCAGCATCTAAATCCTGTTTGATTGCGGAGAGAACTCCTTCAGTTGAAGCTGCTGGATTTGTTGATATGCAAAACTGTGTTTTGGCTGAGGATAATGATATTTTAGATAAACTTGATTATTTGTTTCAGAATTTGGATGAACTTGAGCAAATTATCGATGCTGGATATAAACTTGTTCACTCTCGACACACTCTCAAACAACGAGATCAGATATTTCAGTGGTTTAATCTAAAAAAAACACTAAAAGTCGGTCAAAAAATTATTCAGAAAAATCCATTTGAATCATTGCTTATAGTAAATGAATTATTGGATAACCAAAATTCAACTATCGTTTTTAATGGATTAGATAGAATACTTTTACATCAAGGAGATGAAAAGCTATGGTCAAGTAAATATGATGAAGCAGAAGCTTTATATCTCAAATGCCTAAACTACGCACAACCAATGCCAGAACCCAAACTAAGATTGGCACTGTGTAGCCTTTACAAAGGGAATGCATCTGTGGCATATAATTGGATTTTTCAACCAATTCAATGGACTCTTCAGTTTTTCAAAGCATCAGAACCAGATCCAGTAGAATGGGCTTATTTAATTATTTCTCTTTTATGTCAAGGAAGATTAAAAGATGCGATACTGCGTGCTGAACAATTTCCATTGCTTCATCATGCTGAATTAGATCGTGTTCGTTGGGTTATTAATATTTTGCAAAATAGAGTTGATGAAAGTTCTTTATCTGAGTTTGATATATTAAAATACCGTTATAGTATTCATCAATTGCCTACAAGAAATTTTTATGATTGGTTTAATGAATTACTTATTATGCTTCAAGCTTGTCAACAATTTACTTTATTAGAATATTTAAGTATTGCAATTAATCCAGAAAAAAAATACTTAACGGGGCAAAAGAATCTTCTTGGAATAACCGTAGCAAGAGAAGTTAAATACTTTATTAAGCTTCGTATAATTGGGCTAAAAATCTTGAAGATTTTGTTTGAAAAACTATCTATTTACGATCCAGACTCAAATTTACCTCCAGTCTCAGAAATTGGATACATCATTTTGCTAGCCAGATGGTTTCGATTAAATAGACTAAAAAGCTTTTTTTTAAAACTTAATACAGCGGTCATTTTGAAAATAAAATAAGAATAATGGACTATTGTTTTTGCACCTTGGCTCTTCGTTCTCCTTACCGTCTTTTTGCTAAGAATCTTGCGGAAGATTTAAACAAATATGCTCCTAAAACAACTCTCATAATTTTCTCAGATGAACCCGATGATTTCAAAAACTATCCAAATATTTTAGCCTTTAAATACCACCAAAAAGGTATTCCTCATTGTTGGAATGACAGGCGTTTTGTAGTTGAGAAAGCTTTATCAATATATCCTGTTGTGATACACATTGATGCAGACACAAGAATTGTAGCTAAGATACCAGAGAATATTGAATGGCAACCTGGTATTACTGCAATACATGGCGATTTACTTGAACAAGCAAACAAATGGATGTTTCCACCAGATATTAAATTGATGAAAAAGTGGGCATCTAAATTAGATGTTTCATTAGAAAAAGCTAGATGGATTAAAGAATCTTTATATGTTATTGCCAAAGATGAAGGCAGAGAAATAGAGTTTTTAAAGCAATGGGGTATTATTGCCAGAACCTTAGAATTAAAAGGATTCACCAGTTCAGATGGATATTGTATGGGAATGGCTGCTCAAAAGGTGAGATGGACTGTTAAAGACAATGGTTGGGAAACCCTTCACAAAGTAACAGACCATTTTTATGCTTCTGGGCAAGCGACAAAACCAAAATATTTTTGGAATAAGTTGCAAAGAAAGCTCAATTATTACTATCGGCTCATTCAAGGATGGCTAATTGCATTGAACGACCCGATTTAAGCTTTAAAAAGCTGAAATACTCTCATCTTTATTGCTTATTAAAGGTGGGCATAATAAAAACTCTGATTTTAATGAAAATTGATAAGATTATATCCCTAGCTAATAATAAGGCAAGATTGCGTTTTCTAGCAATGGAGCGTTCTTTACGTGCAACAGGTTGCCAAATACCACTTTTAGTAATTCCTTACGATGAGAATCTCTTTGAATTACCCAAGGGATCTACTTGGTGGGAAATACCTGAAATTATCAGTTGGTTAAAGACTGAGAAAACTCACCCAATGATGCGAAAGTATCAATGCTTGATGGTGGAAAATTACCAATATGTAGATTCAGATATTTGCTTTTTGAGAAACCCAGAAGAAGTATTAGAGCCTTATTCTGGGTTTATTACCTCATGTGGTCACTGGCACAATCCAGGCGGAACATATACAGAAAAATCGCTGCAATTAATGTCGAGTAAAAGCACTCTTTGGCAAAGAGATGTATTTAATGCCGGTCAATTTGCTTGCGATCGCCCTTTGTTCACAGTTGAATCACTCAAAGCGATCGCCATGCAACCTGATTTTATAGAAACCTGCCTTCGTTTCCCCTTTCATGATCAGCCAGGACTAAACTTGCTTGTGTGGCAATCTGGAATTGAAATTTTAAATCTTACCTTGCCTCCGATTCGCATGGAATCGACATGGGCGGGAGACTATCAAGGTGAATTTGAACATTACTGGAGTGAACCATCACGCAAACCCTATTTAATCCACTGGGCAGGTATACGCATGGATGTACCTCGACCAATTCATCAAATTTTCTATAACTTTCTCACTCATGCAGAAAAAGCTGAGTGGGATGAACAGGTTAGACAGTGGAATTTGTCATATCAAAGAAACAATCGATCGGCAAGAGGAATAGCTCGTCGATTTAAACGCGCCTTTCAAACTATTGTACAACGATGAAATCTAATCCTTTATTTACAGTTATTATTCCAACTTATAATCGTAATGATTTGCTAGCAAAATGTTTGGATTGCCTAGCGCCTCGAATTCAGACTTTATCGTCCGAGCAGTACGAGATAATTGTGACAGATGATAGTCCTGAAACAACTGCCGAGGAGATGCTGAAGCAGCAGTATCCTTGGGCAAAATGGGTCGCAGGATCCCGCAAGGGCCCTGCTGCAAATCGTAACAATGGAGCTAAATATGCTCAAGGTGAGTGGCTGGTTTTTACAGATGATGACTGCTTACCAGACCCACAGTGGTTAGAAGCTTATATGCAAGCTATAGTTGCCGATTCTTCTTGTTGTGTGTTTGAGGGTCGAACCTACGTTGACCGCCCACAAAAGACTTTAGCTGAAGTATCACCTATTAACGAGTCAGGTGGATATTTATGGTCATGTAACTTTGCTATTCAAAGACAGCTGTTTGAATCACTAGATGGTTTTGATGAAAGATTTCCTTATGCTGTTATGGAGGATGTAGAACTGAGGCTAAGACTCACAAAGATGGGATATAAATTTTCCTTCATCAATTTTGCTTCTGTATGTCATCCTTGGAAACTTAAAGAAGGCTGGAAAAAGCATAAACAGCATCATGAATCAAAATTTATTTTTTTATCAATTCATCCAGAAGCATTAGATCAGATTAACTATCAAACATATCTTGGGTCTACTTTGCGTGGTTTTGTTAAAAATACGATTCCAGGATGTTTACAGTTTAGAGGTCGTGGAATTAGAGAAGCACTTCTAGAACACGTAGCAGATTTGTATATGGCTTTTAAAATGTACTTATTCTTTAAATTGAATTAAAGAGTAATTTAATAATTTGAGCCACCAAATTTAAATGTTGTAGTGTTAATAAATAAAATTTTACTGAAAAATATAAATAATTAAGGAAATTAACATGAAAATTGCCATTATGGGTGCTTGGAATTCTGATTCTGGAGTATCAATACACGCAGAAGCGATTGGAAGAGAATTTCTGAGAATGGGTCATAAACTTGTGGTTTTTTCATTTATTTTTGAGAGCTTTCATGGTAGTGCTTTAATTAAGGAAGATGAGCCATATGTGTATAGATGTTTTAGTACGTGTGAAGCAAAACCAGTTTTTTTCAATGACTCTCCTTTTTTAAAAGAGGATTATGATGTTTTCATTGTTGAAGATTTGGGTATGCTTCCCAAATACGAACTCAAAAAAATCTTTAATTTAATACGAAAAAAAGCACTAGTATTAACAGTAATTCATGATGGAAAACCATCAAGCGATCCTTTGTTTTATGAGTTTCAATGGAATGGAGTAATTTGCTTTGATTACAGGTATATGAATTTTCTGAGAGAAGTTTATCCACAGGAGATTTTGAAGTGTATTGAATTTCCTTTTCTACCCTGGAATATTGGTAACAAGTGTGAAGCACGCGAAAAGCTTCAATTACCCAAACAAAAGAAAATAGTTTTTATGTTTGGACTAGCGGCAAATTCGACTTATGAAATTATTCCTTGGCTTAACAAAATTAAAAAAGAATATGATATTCATGTGGTTATAGTTAGTAACGCTATGACCAAGCGTAATTTATTAAAACTACTATTTTTTAAATTAAAATATTTTGATTTATCGAAAAGAATAGTAGTAGAGTTGAGAAGAAAAACACTAAGTATTGAAGACTTATATCATTACCTTTCAGCGGCTGATGTAATGATTTATGATAAACATTCTGCGCCACATGTTGTTGTTTCCAGTACTATTTACCAATGTTTAGGTTCTGGGTGTCCCATCTTGGCTAGAGAATCAAATTTTACTGAGATGATTCAAGATTTTATATTTACATACAGTAATTTTGAAAGTTTTAGAGAAAAGATCAGATGGATTTTTACTTGTAACAATCAACAAAAAGATACTTTAATGAGAGCAAAAAATCATATTGATCATCATAGTGCCTCTCACATTGCCTCAAAGTTTATTGAATATTTTAAATATCTTAGTGTAAATAAAAACATCAGCAGTGAAGCTAAACAATAAGCTTAAAATTATCCAAATTGTTCCTCAGCTACCCCCATCAATCAATGGTTTAGGGGACTATGCACTAAATCTGGCTCGTCAGTTGCGGAAAGATTACAATATCGAAACGCGGTTTATCGTTGGCGATCGCAACTGGCAAGGAGCTACTGAAATAGAAGGTTTTACAATACAACAAGTAACGGCTGACTCTGCTAAAGCACTGTTCTCTCTACTATCGTTTGATGAGAATAAATCAGTTCCAGTATTGCTACATTATGTGGGTTATGGTTATGCCGAAAGAGGCTGTCCAGTTTGGTTAGTTAAAGGTTTAAAACACTGGAAATTTAACAGTGCTAACTCGCGCTTGGTAACAATGTTTCATGAAATTTATGCTGCTGGATATCCAATATGGACAAGTTCTTTCTGGTTATCACCGTTGCAAAAAAAATTGGCCGAGCGTTTAGTGAATATGAGCGATCAATGCATCACCAGCAAGCAGAGTTATGCTGAAATTCTATACAAAATGAGTCGAAATCAAACTCAAATTGCTCATCTGCCTGTTTTTTCCAACATTGGAGAACCAGAGTTTAACCCACCTCTAATAGAACGTACTCGACGACTAGTTATATTTGGGCATAAAAACAGTAAATTGCAAGTTTATCAGCAAGGTCGTCAAGCTTTGGAACTAGCTTGTAAAAGTTTGAAAATTAAAGAAATATACGATATTGGCATTCCTACTGGGTTAGAAATATCTGAAATTAATGGTATTCTTGTTATGGAAACAGGAGTAATTGAGACAGTAGAAATTAGCAAAATAATGCTAGATTCTATTGCCGGGTTTTTAAAATTTCCTCCACCTGCATATCTAGCAAAATCAACTATCTTTGCGGCTTTTTGTGCTCATAGGCTAATTCCTTGTATGGTTACTCATAACGCAATGCCAACAGATGGTCTTCAAAGCGGTAAGCATTACTGGTCTGCTAGCGATAAAAACAGCCAGTTATCTTTAAAATTAGGACAAGTGATTGCTGACAATGCTTATGCTTGGTATCAAACCCATAGCCTGTCTGTGCAAACTAATATTTTTATTACTCACCTTAATGGTTCAAATTCAATAATCATGAAAAATTAAGCTGATAGTTGTTAGAGGTTATTATAACCTTAGTCAATATGAATACACGTAAGTATAGAGTCTTAGTTGTTACTGCAAATCCTGTGCAGTATTCAACCCCCATTTTTCAGTTAATGGCACAAAATCCTAAGCTAGATATCCTAGTAGCTTATTGTAGTTTGCAAGGTGCTGAACAAGGGTTTGACTCTGAATTTGGTGTAGAAGTCCAGTGGGACATTCCATTATTGGATGGCTATCCTTGGATTCAACTCTCCAATCAATCTCCTCAACCTAGGTTAGGTAAGTTCTTCGGTCTAATTAATTTAGAGTTATGGAAGCAAGTTCGCACTGGAAAGTTTGACGCTGTAATCGCATACACAGGCTATGCATATGCGAGTTTCTGGATTTTAGTAGCCGCTGCAAAAGCTAGTGGAACTGCGTTGTTATTTAGTACAGATGCTCACGATTTGATTCCTCGCAACGGCTCAGCTTGGAAAGTCCATCTGAAGAAGTTATTATTGCCTTGGATCTTTGGTTTGGCAGATACTGTCATTGTTTCCTCGTCACCAGGCATGAAGTTTATCAGTTCTTTGGGAATTCCTGAGCAACAGATAGTATTGACACCTTTTGTCGTTAATAATGAATGGTGGTTAGCTCAGGCAAAGCAGGTGAATCGAGCAGCAGTACGACAACAGTGGCATATTCCAGAGGATTCGCCAGTTATCCTTTTTTGCGCTAAACTCCAACCCTGGAAGCGCCCACAAGATGCTCTACGAGCATTTGTCAAAGCTAATGTGCCAGACAGCTATCTCGTATTTGCTGGTGAAGGCCCATTGCGATCGCAACTTGAAGTTGAAGCTGAAGCTTTAGGAATAGCAGAGCGAGTTAGGTTTCTGGGTTTTGTCAATCAATCGCAATTACCTTCAGTTTATTGCTCTGCTGATTTGTTCGTCTTTCCATCAGAACATGAACCCTTCGGTGTAGTTGTCAATGAAGCAATGCTGTGTGGTTGTCCTGTAGTAGTAAGCGATCGCGTTGGTGCGCGCCACGATCTTGTGCAAAATTACCAAACTGGACTTGTTTATCCTTGCGGTAATTTAGATGCTTTAGCACAAATCCTACAGACAGTCTTAGGCGATCAAGAACTTTTACATAAAATGGTTGCTGCTACTACTAAGCGTATGGAATCTTGGTCTCCGCGCGAGAATGTGGAAGCTCTAGTACAGGCTTTAGATAAAGTTTATAACTAGCAAAGTGACAATTTCTTGCTTTTTTTCACCTCAACTTAATCTGAAACTTATATTAAAGAACCTAGTTATATCCCAACATATAATGTCAAACAAACTTTTTGAACGTACAATTTCAGGACTACACGATGATCTTGCGCGATCGCTTCCCATAATTAGCCTTTGTGCACCAGTTATTGACATTGGTTGTGGTACGGGAGCTTGGCTAGAACGTCTATCTAGTGTTGGCTTTAGTCAATTACACGGTATCGATTTAGATGTTAAACAATTTGGCGCTCAAAAGGCAACTTCTTCTCAAGCCAATATAGATTATGATGACTTGGGTTTGGGAGAAAGAAAATTTGCTTTAATCACATCTATTGAGGTCATAGAACACTTAGAAAATCCTGGTCGTCTTTTCTATCATGTCGCTAAACATTTGGATGAAAATGGGTACTTTTTACTGACGACTCCTAATATTCACTCAATTAGCTGTAGATTGAGATTTCTCATGACTGGGAAGCTGGCATCATTCGACGAGAAAGGAGATCCAACTCATATTTATCCAGTTTTACTGAACTGTTTACATAGAATTTTGCCACGATACTCCCTTGAAGTTATAAAACAATGGGGTTATCCAGATACAGGTTCATGTATCTATCGCCAAAGCTTACAACGTGTATCTAATATATTAAAATCACTATCACTTAAAGAAGTATCAGGTGATACTTTATGCCTGCTGCTGCAAAGGAAAAGCTAGTTTTTTATTGTTAAATATATGTTATGAAAATTCTTATTTACTCTCCTCTATTTTATCCCAGTATTGGAGGATTAGAAACAATTATTTCAACTTTAGCTCATGAATTTACTTATCAGGGACACAAAGTCAAGCTAGTCTCACAAACTCCAGCAACAGACTCAAAGTATTTCCCTTTTGAAATCATTCGACAACCTAGTTCAAAACAAGTATTGAAATTAACTCAATGGTGTGATGTTTATTTTCAAGGCTGTGTGAGCTTAAAGGGGCTTTGGCCATTAATATTGATACCTAAACCCTTGGTTATAACCCATCAAACTTGGTATCGTTCCCTTGATGGAGGCATGAATTGGCAAAATCGTCTAAAGCACTTTGTTACTCGTTTAGCAACTAATATTTCAGCTAGTCATGCTTTAGCTCAATCTATACCAGCACCATCTAATATAATTCCTAATTCTTATCGGGAAGATATATTCTATGAAATGCCAGAAATCTCTCGTAATCAAGAGCTTGTGTTCTTAGGACGCTTGGTTTCTGATAAAGGAGCTAATTTACTAATAGAAGCATTAGCTAATTTGAAAAAGAAGGGGCTTACTCCTAGGTTGACCATTATTGGTAGTGGGCCTGAAGAATCTAAATTACATCAACAGGTAGAAGATTTAGACATTGCTGAACAAGTCTATTTTGCAGGAGTAAATGTTGAGCATGAGTTAGTCAAATTATTAAATGCTCATCAAATTATGGTAGTTCCATCTATTTGGGATGAACCCTTTGGCATTGTTGCCCTAGAAGGAATTGCCTGTGGTTGCGTTGTTGTAGGTTCAGAAGGTGGTGGTCTCAAGGATGCGATCGGCCCTTGCGGGACAACATTTGCTAACGGCAATGTGGAGCAGTTGACTCAGATAATATTTGACTTACTCAGCCATCCAGAAAAACTAGCAATCTACAGAGAAAAAGCTAAAGCACATTTAGCCCGTCACACCAGTAAAGCAGTTGCCAAAGCATATCTTGATATTTTAGAGAGGGTAATTTAATGCAATTGCTCATTGCTTTGATAGGTGCAGCAGTTCTTGTTTGGCTTTCTTACTTTGGTATATATCACTTCAGTTGGCAACGTGCGATTAAATTTGCATTGGTTATTGTCATTTTTGAAGGTGTGTTGCGAAAGTGGGTACTACCACAAGCAAGTGAGCAAATTTACTTTATCAAAGACTTATTGCTTTTAGTAGCATATCTCAAGTACTACCTTAGTAAAGAACCAAAGTATCCCTTTCGATGGAGTACTTTTAATATTATTTTAATAATGGCATTCTCCTGGTGTGTATTGCAAGTCTTTAACCCCAGTTTAGGCTCACCTATAGTTGGTTTGTTTGGGCTAAAAGCCTACTTCTTTTATATGCCCTTAATGTGGATACTGCCCAGTTTATTTCAAACTGAGGAGGAATTGTACCACTTTCTACGCAACTTTATGCTGTTAGCAATTCCGGTCTGCCTCTTGGCTGTAGCTCAATACTTCAGTCCACCTTCGAGTCCAATTAACGTCTGGGCGGGTGGTCAAGAGGCAAATGCAACTGCTGGCGGAGCAATTAGAGTTACAGGCACATTCCCCTATATCGTGGGTTATTCAACTTATTTGATAATTTGTTTCTGTATATTGGTTCCAATGTTAACCCTTCAACAACCCCGAATTTGGAGATGGTTAACATACATTGAAGCATTATTAGTCACTGGCACTTCCTTCATGACTGGTGCCCGTCTGTTACTTTCATTTGAAATTTTGTTTCTAATCGGATATGCATCTATCTTAGGTTTAACTCAACCCGCGATCGCTACTCGCTCAGCTAAAAAACTCATTCTACCTGTTATTTTGATCTCAGCTTTAGTGCCAAAATTTTTTGCTCAGGCAATAGGCACATTTTTCGAGCGTGCAGGGACTTCAGAAAAAGATTCTCAAGATTTTCTGAACCGCGCTTTGTCTTCCTTCTACGAGCCTGTGAATGCCGCGCAATTTAAAGGGCTTGATAGCTATGGGATAGGAGCAACTCATCAGGCAGTCTCAGCTTTGCGTAAAATTTTTCAGCTACCCACAGGTGAGCCTACTCCCCTAGCTGAAGGAGAGATAGGAAGGGTTGTTTTAGAAATAGGACTATTCGGCTTTGCATTATGGTACGGACTACGTATAGTTCTAATGTTTTATAGTTGGCAAGTTTTTTTGAAACTGAAAAGTCCTTTTCTTCGTCAGTTGGCGCTTTCTGTTCTCTTATTACAAGTTATTAATATTACTAATCAATTCGTATTTAACAATACCTTATCGATTTATTCTTGGTTCTTTAGTGGCTGCATTTTCTTATTTCCAGAATTAGAATATCGGCAGTTTTTATCTGACAAATTCTGGGCATCTCAACAGCATGATTAACTCACTTTCCCTAGCTCATCAAATTAATCCTTCTTTTGCCCGCAATGCGGCCTTAGCTTTTGCAGAGGCTAATTTATTGAAAGAGGTAATTACCCCGATCGCTTATGACCCAGAAGCACCCATCTGGGGATGTTTAAATGTGCTGCCCAAAAAGCTCAGAACTACTATTACCAATGAATTGAGCAGGCGGACTTGGACTTCTCCTAATGGTGTACCAATTCAGACTTACCCGTGGAAAGAAATCATCCGTATATTTTTATCGCTAACCAAGCTAGCACCTACTTTGGGCTTCAGCTACATGCAATTGGTGGATTGGGTATATGTATCTCTTGATAGCCAAATAGCAAAACACCATCTTGACGGGTTAGATGCTATTTACACTTATGAAGATTTGGCTGCAAAGACCTTTGTCAAAGCAAAACAGCAAGGCGTTCTTTGCTTGTACGATCTGCCTATTCCCTTTTATAAGATGACTCATCGTATCATGCGGCAAGAGGCTGAGTTATTCCCTGTCCTAAGCTCAGCAGTTCAATCTATTCAAGACCCTACTTGGAAACTTGAGCGCAAACAGCAGGAAGTAAAACTAGCAGATCATATCTTTGTGGCTTCTTCGGTGACAAAACAGTCATTGCTAGAGATTGGTGTAGAACCAGAAAAAATTACTGTCATTCCCTACGGCGCACCTGTAGACTTATTTCAACCCCAACCGAAAAACGATGCTTGCTTTCGTGCCATGTTCGTTGGTCGTCTTTCTCCACGCAAAGGAGTTCACTATCTCATACAAGCTTGGCAAGAATTGAAACTAAGCGATGCAGAGTTGGTGTTAGTCGGAAGTAATCTATTCCCGGCAGGTTGGCTAGAACAGTATAAAGACATCTATCGTCATGTCCCTTCTGTACCTCATCTTCTCCTGAATGAGTATTACAGCAGTGCTAGCGTTTTAGTTTTCCCTTCATTGATAGAAGGCTTTGGTTTGGTAATACTAGAAGCAATGGCTTGTGGTATTCCTGTCATTACTACACCTAACACAGGAGGAATTGACGTTATTGCTGATGGTGTAGAAGGATTTATTATTCCTATAAGGGATGTAGAAGCACTGAAAGAAAAATTAGACTGGTGCTACTCCCATCCTCAAGAGTTAGCAGAAATGGGACGAGCCGCTCGTCGCAAAGCTGAGCAATACAATTGGAGCTTATATCGTCAAACATTAGTTAGTAAGGTCAAGGATATCTTAGCAACTCGGAGTTAAAGTTTATAAAAACATTATGAAAGTCAGATATTTCATCCTATATGTGTAAAATATAAAGCAAAATAGCTCTACATAAAAATATGCTGTAGCGATCCCATGTAGTACTACTGGGGTTTAAAAATATTTGTTTTTAATATTTTCATATCCTGCTAAAAAATATCAATCAAATTGTTCATATCATCTTTGCCACACCTCTATAAAAATATGTTTAGTTTATCATTTCTAAATAGCAGTACCAGTCAAATAGTTAGTGACCTAAAAACTAAGGGATATTTTGTTTGTGAACAAGCATTGACAGAGCAGTGTGTTGAAGAATTACTACAAGAAGTAGATTTTAACAAAGTTTTGGTTAATACCAATGATGTTGGTGTAGTTATTGCTTACGATCAAAAATTTTTAACTCATTGTTTGGCTCATTCAAAAAAATCTTTCGACATTATCACTTCCCAAAAGGTTCTCGATATTTGCAAACAATATTTTGATGATAATTATAAGCTAACTAATCATAGAATTTATCAAACTAGCAAAGTAGGAAATATGCCTTGGCATACTGATAACAACCTTCAAATTGGCAAAAAGCTAGCTAGTAAGCATGATATGCCAGGTTTATTGTTTTTGTTTTATCTGTCTGATGTAACCAAAAATGCTTTTCAGTTGATTAAAGATTCTCATATCTGGTCGCCTCAATTCAATCACGAAATTTATCTAACTGAAAGCTTTATCGACAGTAAATATAAAAAGGATATCCTAACATTTTCGATGAAGAAAGGTACTCTAATATTATGTGATATTCACGCAGTCCATAGGGCTGAACCTTTTCAAGATAAAACATATACGAGATCTACCTTGCTCTTTCAGGTCGATCAAGTTGGTAGTGAATATGCAGGTCATGGTGAAAAAAATATAGTAAATACAGAGTATCTAGATAATTTGAATTCAGAGATAATGGAATACCTGGGATTTGGTTTCAAAAGAAATTACCCCGCATTCCCTAGCACTTCGGCTGCTACTATGACACCTGAAGACATATTGAGTTTGCAAAAGCAATTGCTACCTCAAATGTTAAATGCTTTTACAAAAAAGTTAGTAACCTGTCTGCTACCTGGTAAGGTTGTAGTTAATATAAAGCGCATTTTGTGGTTGTTAAAAGCTAACAACAAAACGCCTAAAAATAATTGAAAGATTTTAAGTTTAATGAAAATTTTGTTAATTGGTAATTACCAACCAGATGCTATTCAAAGCATGGATATATTTGCTGCTATGCTGGAAAACTACCTAACACAGTTTGGCCATCAAGTACGTGTCATTCGACCCACACCATACTTAGGCAGTCTTCATTTATTCCCAAATGTATTCAAAAAATGGTTCGGTTACATTGATAAATTGATTCTCTTCCCACTAAATTTGCGTTCAATAATCTCTTGGGCCGATGTAGTTCATATATGCGATCATGGCAATGCAATTTACACTAGATATTTGCAAAACATACCCCATGTTGTGACTTGTCATGACTTATTGGCAATTCGTTCTGGTTTGGGAGAATTTCCAGAGTATAAAACAGGATGGACTGGTAAAATATTGCAGCAAATGATTGTGAAAGGACTTAATCAAGCCCAGAAAGTCGCCTGCGTTTCAGCACAGACTAAAAGCGATTTGATCCATTTTAGTAATCTCAATGAGAATGCTGTAATTTTAGTTCCTGTGGGTTTGAACTATCCTTATACACCTATGGCAGCCTTAGAAGCTAAGCAACGCTTAAAAGCTTTAGGACTTCCTCAATATTGTCGCTTTATTCTTCATGTGGGGGCAAATCACTGGTATAAAAATCGTTTAGGAGTTTTAGCCATCTTTTCTCAACTAATGCTGAAACTTAAACAACCAGAATGGTATTTAGTTATGGTAGGCAAACCTATGACTGACGAAATGCATAAATTTATTCAAAGCCATAAGTTAGTTCAAAGGGTAATAGAGCTAGTAGAAGTAGATAATGAAAATTTGCGAGCTCTTTATTCTTCCGCAGCCGCCTTACTATTTCCTTCTTTACAAGAGGGCTTTGGTTGGCCGATTATAGAAGCTCAAGCTTGCGGTTGTCCCGTGTTTACTTCAAACCGTCCTCCTATGAATGATGTAGGAGGAGAAGCAGCTATATACATAGATCCAGACAATCATCAAGATACAGCAGAAAAAATTGTTTTATGTCTGCCTAAATTAGAAATGCTAAAGCCCAAAGGATTTGTTAATTCTCAAAAATTTACAGCACATAACATGATCTCTCAATATATTGAGCTTTATCAGCAAGCTATTAAGGAAAGATATAAAAGAGAAATTACAAAGTAAGTTGTACTGAAAGAAACTTAAAAATTAAATAAATATGTAACATCACAATATTGTGGTTAATTATATAGCTTATACATCAGAAGTATAAAAGAGTAATACAAAACTTTACGGAATTAGTTAAAATAATTTCAAAAATCCTAAATTAGTCAACATCTTATGAAATAAATTTATAACCACTATTAACAGATTCTATTTAGCTTTATCGCCCAAAAGCTGTTAAATTTTGTTTTGGTGATTTTTATCGCGATTTTCTTAACATTCAACATTTCTAATTACTATATGTAAACAAGTATAATACTTTACAACACTTTTATAGAAGAGTAGTCTTAAAGAAATCAACATAATTAAGTAGATTTTTAAAATACAATTAACATTAAAAGTAACTTTATTATACATATATTGATATAGTGTATTTAGATAAGTAATTTTTAGTAAATACGTCAAGGATTTTAAATATGCAAAAATTCCTGGATAAAGGTACTTTAAATTTATGGTTTCCTAATTTATTTGAGTTTAAAGGTGGCATCCAAGTTTATTTACAAGATATATTGCAAATTATGCAAGAAAAGCTACCTAATTCCTACCTTTGTATTTTAGATAAGCTTGACAAAAGTAAGCCGAAAGATAAATTTAATTCTAACAATTATTCATTTATTTTTAGTGGTCATTTACCTAAGTATTTACGAACACAACATTTTGCTTTTAACTTAATCAAAACAGCTATACTTAGTCGTCCAAAGTTTATTTTATGTGGTCATATCAATTTTGCACCAGTAGCACTCCTAATTCGTCGGCTCACAGGTATTCCTTACGGAGTTATTGTTTATGGGGTTGATGCTTGGGAAATTCAAAATAAATGGCAAATTAAAGCACTACATACAGCAGAAATAGTTATATCGATTAGCATATATACACGCGATCGCCTGATTAATGAGCAGAATCTACATGCGGATAAGATAAAAATATTACCAGTTACATTTGACGAGAATCGTTTTCAACCTAGTCCTAAACCAAAATATTTACTAGAACGTTATGGCTTGAAGTCTAATCAGCCGATTATCCTCACTGTGACTCGTTTATCAAGTGAAGATGGCTACAAGGGATACGACAAAATTATTCAAGCGCTACCGAAAATTAAGTCTCAGGTTCCAGATGTTCACTACATACTAGGTGGTAAAGGCGATGACCGACCCCGGATTGAGCAACTGATTGCTCAACTCAACCTGCAAGACAATGTTACCTTAGCAGGTTTTATTCCCGATCGCGAACTTTGTGATTTTTACAATCTTTGCGATGTGTTTGCTATGCCTAGTCGAGGAGAAGGATTCGGGATAGTCTACCTAGAAGCACTTGCATGTGGCAAACCAACTGTGGGTGGAAATCAGGATGGTGCAATCGATGCTCTTTGTCAGGGTGAGCTAGGGGCCCTGGTTGATCCTCTAGATGTAGATGCTATAGCTCAAACTCTTATCCAGATTTTGCAAGGTACTTATCCAAATCCTTTAATTTATCAACCTGACGCTTTAAGGCAAAAAGCGATCGATAAATTTGGCTTTGAACAATTCAAACAAACTCTGACAAAACTTATACATCATTGTTTTGCTATTCCTGAATAACTTTGATATGGTTACCGTAATTTTTTAGTCAATGACGCTTAATCCTTTAGCAGTGAAACTGCTAGAAACCTCTACAGACAAACCTCAAGTCTGTCATGTAATTGCAAGTATTAACGAAAATACTGGCGGCACTGCTTTTTTAGTCACTAAACTAGCATCAGCCGTTGCCAATCAGGGAATCCCATCACATCTGTTTGCGCTTGACTATAAACAACTTGGTAGCCAAATTGTGGCTATGGATGTTGCAATACATAGTTATCCTGCAAATTTCTTAGCTCAGCATCTTCGAGGATTTGCTCCCAAATCTAGTCATGCTCTAAAATCCTTAGCATCAACAGAATTAGATCTGATTCACAACCATGGCTTGTGGATGTTTCCGAATCTTTACGCTCGACAAGCTGCATTAGGCAATCGTCTACCTTTAGTCATTTCGCCTCATGGAATGCTTGAGCCTTGGTCATTGAAGCACAGTCGCATGAAGAAGCGGCTTGTTTGGTTTATGTACGAACGCAAAAATTTGATTAGTGCTACTGTTTTTCATGTCACTTCTGCTGAAGAAGCTTGTTCTGTTCGTCGTCTGGGTTTTCAACAGCCTATCGCACTAATTCCAACTGGTGTTGATATTGCTGAATTGAATGAACAACAAGACAAAGAAGTATTAACACAATTATTCCCTGAACTCGCCGAGCAAAAATGGTTACTTTTTCTGTCAAGACTGCATCCTAAAAAAGGTATAGATAATTTACTCTACGTTTGGCAAAAACTAGAATCCCAATTTTCTGACTGGCATCTTATACTTGCTGGGCCTGACTTAATAGGTTATCAAGCAAAGTTAGAACTATTAGTAGACCAGTTAAATTTGAGCCACCGGGTGACTTTTACTGGTATGCTATCTGGAAAGTTCAAGATATCTGCACTGAATAATGCAGATTTGTTTGTCTTGCCAACACACTCAGAAAATTTTGGGATTGCAGTAGCGGAATCTCTTGCTTGCGGTGTGCCTGTGATTACCACTAAAGCCGCTCCTTGGGAGGATTTAGAACGCTATGAATGTGGTTGGTGGATTGAAGATAACCAGCAAGCACTTATGGATGCATTAGTTGAGGCAATGGAATTGTCTTCTATTGACCGACAAGCAATGGGTTTGAAAGGAAAAAATTTGGTGACAGCTAAATATTCTTGGAATTCAATTGCCAAGGAAATGGCAAGTGTTTACTATTGGATTCTCGGTGGTGGGGAACCGCCTAATTGTATTCAGTTTTATGGCTCTTAGGGGGATCAACTGTGATAATTTCCATTGCTACAGGTCCCTGGTTGCCTGTTCCTGCGGTGCAAGGAGGTGCTATTCCTCGAATTTGGCAAGGTTTAGCAGAAGAATTTGCTAACAGAGGTCATCAAGTTAGAATTTTGTGTCGTTCCTATCCAGGACAACCGCAGACAGAAGTAATTAATGGCGTTGAGTATATACGCCAGGGTGGACTTCCTCAAAGTACTAATATTGTCCTAGATTTGTTTAAAGATTTGCTGTATGCTTTGCTCACTTTTCCCTCTTTGCCTCCATCTGACATTTTAGTTATTAATGACTTTTGGTTACCAGTATTTGCTGCTCTACATCCAAAAGTAGGTCAAATTGTTGTTAATGCTGCTAGATTTCCCAAGGGTCAGTATAGCCTTTATGGTGGTGTAGCTCGATTTGCTGCTGTCTCAAAGGCGATAAAAGATGCGATCGCGCAAGAGCATCCTGCTGCAATTCCCAGAATAAAAGTTATCCCTAATCCTATTGATACTAATATATTTTATCCATCAATTCGCTCTAGAGTAGAACAAAAAGAGCAAATTATTCTGTATGTGGGTAGAGTCCATCCAGAGAAAGGTATTCATCTTTTATTAGATGCATTCTCAATTCTCTCCCAGCAAATTTCCACAGTGAAACTCAGGATCGTTGGGCCTGTACAAGAAAATCAAGGTGGTGGAGGAAAAAGTTACTTACGTACTCTTGAATCTCAAGTTAATAACTTAAATGTTGAGTTTATAAAACCAATTTTTGATGTATATAAACTATCTGATTTTTACCGAGAAGCTGACTTATTTTGCTATCCTTCACTTGCAGAAAAAGGTGAATCATTTGGAGTTGCACCATTAGAAGCAATGGCTACATCTCTAGCTCCAGTAGTTTCAGACTTAGCTTGTTTCAAAGATTTTATTCAGGAAGGGATAACAGGATACTTTTTCGATCATCGCAGCGCTAATGCTGCCAATAATCTCGCAAATGTCCTAGCGTCAGCTATTCTCAACCCAGAGAAAACAGAGCAAATATGTCATCAAGCAAGGCAGAAAGCATCTGAATTTAGTTATGAACAGATTGCAAATATGTATCTTTCTGACTTTGAGTTATTACTAAGTCAGAGTTGTTGAAGTTCGTAAATAAACAGATATGCTTAACGAAGTAACTCCGCTGATCCTCACCTACAACGAAGCTCATAACATTGGTCGCACTCTCCAGTTTCTAAAATGGGCAAAAACAATTGTAGTCATTGATAGCAACAGCAATGACGAAACCCCAGAAATATTGCAGTCCTATCCACAGGTTAAAGTATTTCAAAGAAAATTTGATACCCATGCTACACAATGGAACTACGGCTTAGAGCAAGTTGAATCTAAATGGGTGCTTTCTTTAGATGCAGACTACATTGTCACAGCTGATTTAAGGGCTGAAATTATAAATTTGCCAGCAGATGGGCAGATAGATGGCTACTTTGCCAGATTTAAATACTGTGTGTTTGGTAAACCACTCAGAGGTACAATACTTCCCCCTCGTCAAGTTCTCTTTCGCAAAGAGAAAGCTGTATACATAGATGATGGTCACACTCAACTTTTGCAACTTGCTGGTAAGTCTGCAATGCTAACTGGTTATATCCATCATGACGATCGCAAACCTCTAAGTCGCTGGCTGTGGGCACAGGATCGCTATATGGTGATTGAGGTAAAAAAATTACTGGAAACACCGATGAGCGACCTCAGTTGGGGCGATCGCATCCGTAGACAAAAGATTCTAGCTCCCTTCATCATTTTGATCTACTGCCTCATCCTTAAAGGCGGTATTCTGGATGGTTGGCCTGGTTGGTATTATGCATTTCAGCGCGTTCTAGCAGAAATTCTTCTAGCTATTCGTTTGATAGAAGCTGAAAAAATTAAAATCTAATTATTATGGTGTGAATAATTCAATGGATAAAAAGCACAGGCTAGCAGGTATAGACTTATTGAAAGGAGTCGCAGCTTATGCTGTAGTTTTTATTCATTCCCAAAGTGGGGAATTTGGAGAGCCAAGCTATTGGACTTTGCAACTATCAAGATTGTTTGGCTTAGCTGTTCCTTTCTTTTTAGCTACCTCTTTTTATTTAACGATTAACAAAATTTTCTCCGATCATAAACCTTATTCTTTGACTGCAAGATTGAAGTTTATAATTATTCCCTACTTAAGTTGGAGTTTAATTTATTTTTTAGCAAGATGCGCTAAATATTTAGCCACAGGAGATATTCTAAAAATTGGCGATTTGTTTAGTAACTTACTTCCTATGATTTTTTTTAGGGAGTACAGCAGTTCAGTTGTATTTCTTACCACTTTTAATGACAGGAATTATTGGTATACAATTTAGTCTAAAATTTTTACTAAATAATATATATAACATCAAGATATTAATTATTTTAATAATATCAAGTACCGGGCTGTATCAACTTATTTTAACATCTGGCAACTCTTTTTATTTAGGTTATAATACAGCTTTTGTAAATTTAGTCCAATCAACGATACCTGATTTAAACAACTACTATTTAATTAGATTAATTTTAATATATATTTGTTGGTTTCTAAAATGTTTACCATATATTTTTATCGCTATACTTTTAAATAACCCTATTTTTACTAAAAATTATTTCAAGCTAAGTAAAACACATACTATCATCTTTTTTGGGTTATTTATTATATTACAAGTTTGGGAAATATCTGGAATATTAAAATTTTCCCTTGTCCAAGAGCTATGTGCCGCTTATGTATGTTTGCTCTTTGGAATTTCATTATCAAATCAACTCAAGGAGAATTATATTATTACAAGTTTATGTATATGTTCCTTTGGAATTTACCTCATGCATCACCTAGTTATCGAATTTATTCGACCTATTGTCAGTAAAATTTATTCTGCATCTGTAGATACTGTTCCAGTATTAATCTGTACTCTATTTAGCTTTTCGCTGACTTGGTTAATTGTTTTTTACTTAAGAAAATCCCAAAAATATAGAAAATTATTGTTTGGAGGTTAAGTTATTACATTTTACAAAATCAAAAAATATTGGATACTTTTTTTAGTAGGTTTTATCCTCTTCCTGCTGCTAATGATTCCTGTGCGTCTGGCGATCGCACTGTACCAAACTCCTCAACCCCAAGCCATTCTCACCCTTGGCGGCGAATCATTAGGAGAGCGAGAAGCATTCACCGCCGAATTCGCTCACTGGTATCCATCCCTAAAAATTTGGGTTTCTTCTGGTGTAGTTCCCAACGAAGCGCGTAAAATTTTTCGAGACGCGGGTATTTCGGATAAACGCCTTCATTTAGACTATCGTGCTATTGATACAGTTACTAACTTTACTACCCTGATTCCAGATTTCAAACAACACAAGATACAGCACTTATATTTAATTACTTCTAACTATCACATGCCCAGAGCCAAAGCGATCGCAACCCTGATTCTTGGTAGCCAAGGCATTGCCTTCACTCCACTCTCTGTACCATCTAACCATACCAAAGAATCCTTCCTTCGCATTATTCGTGACATTGGCCGCTCCCTGCTTTGGATTTTCACAGGCCATACAGGAGCGAGTCTTAAGCCTGCTGTTAATTCACCATAATATGCGTTTAGATAGCTACACTTTAGGTACTTATACTCCAGGCGCACCATACTGGAAACAACTTGTGTGGTATTTTATCGGGTCGCCCTTAGTAGAAAGTTATTGGCTCCCTATATCAGCCTTAAAAGTTTGGATACTCCGCTGCTTTGGAGCGCAAATTGGTCAAGGTGTCCGCCTTAAGCCTGGAGTAAGAGTGAAGTTTCCCTGGCGGTTAATTGTGGGCGATTACGTTTGGATTGGGGAAGATACCTGGATTGATAACCTAGCTCCTGTCACCATAGAAAGTCATGTTTGCTTATCTCAAGCAGTCTATCTCTGCACTGGAAATCATGACTGGAATCATCCCAATTTTCAACTAATTACTGCCCCAATTCATATACAGGAGGGTAGTTGGATTGCAGCCAAGTCGGTAATTGGCCCGGGTGTGACAGTTGGTAGAGGTGCAGTGCTGACCCTCGGTGGAGTAACTGGGCGTTCTTTAGATCCAATGATTATTTATGCTGGTAATCCTGCTCAGCCCATCAAGAAGAGATTGAATTCTTAATATGTGGCATACTATTACACTGATGCTGACGCATACAGTAGGGAGCTAAGTATTAAGCTCGGCTTTATCCATTTTCGCTTCCCGCGATTCCATACACTAAAACCCTTATGGAAGTTAGGTTTTGACTTTTTCGATTTCATCAAAACTAATCACTTATGGAAAAGTTTTTGCCACAAAGCTAAAGCTTTTGCAAGATTTCAAGGGCTACGTTTTTGGATTTGGATAAAGTCGAGCTCAAGAACAATCGCTAATCCCATCTATTAAGCAGCAGTAGTGTAGAACAGTGAATGCTGCAAAAGATTTTAGCAGCCCTAAATTGGGTGTAACGTTTGTAAATACCGCAGAATGGAGATAGTTGTCACTCTCCCAAGGTTAACGTCGTGGGTTCGAGTCCCATCACCCGCTTTCAAAAAATTAGTAATTGCTATCTAAACTTAGATAGGTATTTAACTCACTACTGTACTAACCCAGCACGCAAAGCAAGTACAGCGGCCTGCGTACGGTCAGCAACACAGAGTTTATTTAGAATACCTCGAACATGAGTTTTTACAGTACCGACAGTTAAATAGAGTCTTTTAGCGATTTCTGCATTATCACATCCAGCGACAATCAACTCCAAAACATCCATTTCTCGATGAGTTAGGGGATAGCTCCCTATGGTTTTTTCAATTTCTGGGTCAATACCGTCAATCAGCACTCTTTTTCCAGCTGTCCCACTATTGCCATCAGGAAAATCTTGACGTATTTGTCGCAGTACGAGATCTGCGATCGCTGGATCGATCCATGAGCTACCTGCGTAGGTCGTTTGCACCGCTTCTACTAATTTCTCACTTTCGATATCCTTCATGCAATAAGAGTCTGCACCTGCTGCAAAAGCCGCTAAAACTGCCTGCTCACTACTCTGCATTGTTAAAATCAGCAGCTTTGTTGTGTAGTCTTCTGTTTCTGCCTGATATTGCCTAAATGTGCGTGTCAGTTCTATACCATCCATGTCAGGCAAACCAATGTCAATGGTAGCGACATCTGGCTTGAGAGTTTTTAGAAGCTCTATTCCCTCTGCTGCATTAGCTGCTTCCCCAACAATGCTCATTTCTGGCTGGGTTTGTAAAGCAGCCCGTAAGCCGATTCTGGTAAGGTTGTGATCTTCAATTACGAGGATCTTTATTTCACTCATGGATGGTTATCTTTACTGTTATCTATCTAAAAGTACAGATGAAAATAGCTTTGTTCTTCTATTCGGGATTTTATCCGAAAAGAAAGGCGTTTGGTATTGTTCACAAAACTTCATCTATCATCAGTCACAAACGACCTTATTTTAAAATTTTTTTGGAGGCGGTGTTTGAATATGAGAATTTAATTTCCTCAAAAAATATTTTTATACATTATCTTGATGGGAAGTGATTAGGAATCGCTGACTATTAATTATAGTTAAAGTTAACTTTGCAGCAACCAAGGTCATGACTTTATAGCGGTTTGCGCTTCTGTGCAATACAACTGATAGAGTTGGGGGAAAGGGAAAAGAGAAAATGGGAAAAATAGTTTATTTTATACTAACTATTAGTTATAGTAGTAAAATTACTGAGAAAAACAATATCCTTAATTCCGAAAACTTTAAGCGAACATGTGAATCATGATGATCTTAACGCTAGTGAAGTAAGCTATTACTAGATTTGCTAGGGATAGCCAAGCACTTCTTTTTTTATTAACCATGTCTTTAACTAAAACTTCCAAAAAAGATAGAATTCTTGTTGTAGACGACGTTTTTGACAATTTGCTGATCTTAGAAGCAGTCCTAGAAGATAAGGACTATGAACTCAGCTTAGTGGAAGATAGCAAAACAGCTTTGACTATGGTTGAGCAATCGCCGCCAGACTTAATACTGTTAGATGTAATGATGCCTGGAATCGATGGCTATGAATTTACTCGACGCATCCGACAGAATCAGGCGCTACCTTTTATCCCTATTCTACTAATTACGGCTCACTATGAGTCTAGCGTTGTGGAAGGACTCGATGCTGGTGCAGATGACTTCATCCGTAAACCATTCGATCCAGATGAGCTACATGCACGGGTGCGATCGCTCTTGCGCCTTAAGCATAGTATCGACGAACGAGATCAGATGGCTAACCTGCGAGCCGATTTTGTCTCGCGTTTTACTCATGATTTACGTATACCTTTGGTAGCCTCCAACCGGGTCTTAAAATTATTGCTAGAAGGTAGGTTTTGCGAAGTTTCACCACAATTGCAAGAAATAATTAGTACCATGATTGGCAGTAACCAAGACCTGCTGGAAATGGTAAACACCTTACTAGAAGTTTATCGTCATGAGGCTGGCTGTAAAACTTTAAAAATTTCTCCTTGTAATATTCAGGAGTTAGTTAGTGAAGTGGCTCAAGAGTTAACTCCCTTAGCAGAAGAAAAAGGATTAGCCCTAAACATTGAATTAGCACAAGCAATAACTGATAAGGGCGAAACTGAAAGCATTGTCATGAGCGATCGCGTAGAGATGCGGCGAGTTCTAACAAATATTGTCGGCAATGCCATCAAATTTACAGATAAAGGTTCTGTAGATATTAACTGCCATCTCACTCCGGCTAATGTGACCATTAATATTCAAGATACAGGGCCGGGAATTTCTAAACAAGACCAGGCAATATTATTTGAGCGATTTCGCCAGGGTAAACACCAGCGTTCCGGTAGTGGTTTGGGGTTATATTTATCTCGCTGCATTGTCGAAGCACATGAAGGCACAATTAATGTGATATCTGAGCCGGGACAGGGTAGTACATTCACTATACGCTTACCTGTAGCCACCAACAAATAAAGATATCCAAGTAATTTAAGCCCCAGGATAGTGTGTGTCTTGCAACAGAACAATTTAAGCTTGACGTAGAAGTTTAGAGAAATAGTTATGAATAAGGAAACAGTTCCGAGTCAAGCTGAAAAAATGAATTCTGAAGGTGATGCATCGCAATTAAGCCCAGAGGTACTCGACAAAATCAAACACCCTCCGAAAATGGATGATGTTATTCGGGAGCAATCACCAGCAGAACGTAGGAGTAACCCAGCTTTAGTACCCGAAATGCTTGATGAACCAAACGATGAAATGACCTGATTTAGCGAAGAATAGAGATACTAGTGAGGATACAATGACATTCAGTATCCTGCTAGCAACCGTTTTCGCCCTATGCTGCCAGTCATCTATTCTGATGAGTTTCTGGATCACAAAACTGGAAAATACCATCCTGAAAACCCAGAACGCTTGACGGCGATCGCTAACGCCTTAAGAACATCTACATTTGCAAAGAAAATTGCATGGCGATCACCCACACCAGTGGCAGAAAGTCCGTCATTAATGCCTGTATTGGTAAAAGCTCATACCCCAGCCTACATCAAGAAAGTTTGGGAAATTGCCTCTACTGGTGGTAGTTATTTGGATGGAGATACGCCTGTTTCCCCACGCAGCTATGATGTAGCATTGTTAGCAGTGAGTGCTTGGCTGGATGGAGTTGAGACTGTGCTAGCAACAGCAAATCCGGCTTTTGTGCTGGCGCGTCCGCCGGGACACCATGCTGAAAGTGATGCAGGGATGGGTTTTTGCTTATTTTCTAATGCCGCGATCGCTGCTTTGTTTGCTCTAGAACAACCTGGAATTAGTCGCGTTGCCATTTTAGATTGGGATGTGCATCACGGTAATGGTACACAGGCGATCGTTGAAACTCATCCGCAAATTGCCTATTGTTCTCTACATCAATATCCTTGCTATCCTGGTACTGGGCGAGTTACAGAGCGCGGCTTTCATAATAATGTGTTAAATTTGCCCGTGCCTCCTGGTAGTGATATTTCTGTATATCAGCCACTACTGCAAAAAAAGGTAGTACCATTTTTAGCAAATTTTCAACCAGATTTACTAATTGTGAGTGCGGGTTACGATGCCAATGCCGCAGATCCTTTGGCAAGCATCAATTTGCAACCAGCAGATTATGGGTTATTTACCGATTATTGTCTGGGACTAACTCGTAAAATTTTGTTTGGTTTAGAAGGCGGTTACGATTTTGATACGCTTTCTCAATCAGTTGTTGCCACAATTGAACGCTGTTTAATTTAGGCTTACCTGAGTTTGCTGGTTAGATCCGCATAACCCCACTTTGCAAGCAATAATTATTAACGAATAAAGGTTATGTGGTAAGTTATTGCAAGTAATTATTGTTAATTTAATTGGGGTGCGATCGCTATACAAATATTTCATGTCCAATCAATTCGCAAATTTGAGTATTCGCTTTTACTAGTAAATACTCTCCTTTACACGAGCAGAAGCAATTCTATACTCTACTAAGTGTAAAACTTTACCACTCAAATTTGTCTGTTCATATTCCCTAAAAATTTGCCCACCAAGTCTTTCTGGAATTTTACGGCTAGCTGTATTTGCCCGATCTACAGGATAGAGAAGATACTCATAATCTAAGTTGCTTTTGGCCCAATCCTTCAGGGCTGCTATCGTCTCTATTCCATAGCTGTTACCATGTGCTAATTTTTTCAACCAGATACCTGCTTCTGGATACTTACTATTAATTTTGTGTATGCCACTACACCCTAAAAATTCTTGAGAATCTTTATTTAAAATTACTACTATCAAGTCATCCCCATTTTGGATCTTAAGTAACGATTCATTAATAAATAATTGCGTTTCAGAAATCGACTGAGGGGGACGAGGATGCATATAAGTAGTAATCTCCTCAGTAAATTCTCTAAAAATATTTTCTTTGTATTTTATCGATATAGGTTGCAACAATAGGCGTTCGGTAGAGATTTCTAAGGATAATAGTTTCATTGTCTTTGTTACGGCTTATGTGTTAATACGGTTCCTTTAACTCTTGTAGTTGATATTATTATCAATAACGAGAAAAGCCAATAACGCAAGAATAAGATTTTCATCTCTTCACAAGCTCTAGCTCATCAATAACTTAACTATATTGTATTTTGCATAATTAATACCAGCTTAATAGGCAAACTTGCGTAAGGTTCATGCGGCTAACTTTGGTATTAGCCTCAGCTTAAGTACTTTCTTTTACAAATGACTGGTGAAATTCATTGAATCTTCAAAAATAAAAACTTTAAGGAGTGTTCTGAAAGAGCTAAAGTTTTGTTAAGATGCAATTGCTAGCATTTTCTCAACGAAATTCACCTATCAGGGTGTGGAGAAATAAAAAGTACTAGCAGCACAAAACTCTAAAGGTGAAGCTAATGACCACCTATATTTTCTTTGATGAAGCCCTGCGGATGTTTGCCAACGCTTATTTGATATCAGCAGTACTGTTAATAGCAGCTTCGGGTATTGGTTTGGCAGTAATTGAAACAATGGAAAAGACAGGAGAACCCTAACTTCACAGATGGCAATGTACTTCTTGCCGAAAACCATTGGGTACAAGTGTTCGCCATAAAGAAATCGTGGGAACACTAGACTATGAAAGTCTCACAGCGTTGCAGCCTTACCTGATACAGAATACACAGGTAGCTGTATCGCTATTGAGGCGCAAACCAAGGAGCTACTACAATGGGTCTATTCGACGCTGTGTTGGGCACTGAAAGTCAAGCCCAAGCACCACTCAATCCAGCGGAAGCTTTTGCTGTGATCATTTTGGCTGCAACAGCCTCAGATGGTTATCTTTCTACCGAGCAAACAAATTGTATCACTTCTGTGCTGTCTCGGATGAAACTTTTTAAAAGTTATTCTAATGAGCTGATGAACAGGCTGGTTGACAAAATTTTAGGCATTCTCCAGCGGGATGATTTTAATTTCTTATTTAATGCAGCTAAAGAATCTCTGTCTCAAGACTTGCGGGAAGCAGCTTTTGCAGTAGCCACCGATTTGGTCTTAGCCGAGGGGATAGTGAACGAAGAAGAAAAAAACTTTTTAGATGATTTATATCAAGCTTTAGGTGTTTCTAGTGAGATAGCAATACAAATTGTACAAGTAATCTTGATTAAAAACCGGGGATAAGCTAGCATTTTTCATGCCAGATCGAACTATATAAATAGTTTATAAACAAAGCGTGCCAAAAGAGTTAAGCTCTTTTGGCACTACTTTTGATGTTATTGTAACTGTGTGTAAAAAGATTAACTAAAATACTTTATATTTCTTTGCTCACAAGAATTACCTATTACAATTCGGTTTTATTATTTTGAATTGCCCATGCCTTTTTCTGCCACTCTAACCCAACTGGTTGAAATTCTTTTGTCTCTACCTGTAAATTTATCTGAAGCTGCCTTAGCTCAAGTGAGCAGCGGGATACAAACAGATACCCGGATAATAGTGCCAGGTGAAGTATTTTTGGCTTTACGAGGTGAAAAGTTTGATGGACATGATTTTGTGCCAACAGCGATCGCTAAGGGTGCGTTAGCAGCCATTGTGGATTTTGACTACGAAAATCCTGGATTTCCCGTATTACAGGTAAAAGATACCCTCAAGGCATACCAAAAAATCGGCAGATGGTGGCGCGATCGCTTTGAGATTCCTGTGATTGGGGTAACGGGTTCTGTGGGCAAAACCACAACTAAGGAACTGCTCGCCGCAGTTTTGGCAACACAAGGAAGAGTTCACAAAACTTATGAAAATTACAACAACGAAATTGGTGTCCCAAAAACTCTCTTAGAACTTGGTGCAGAACATGACTACGCCGTGATTGAAATGGCAATGCGCGGTAGAGGACAAATTGCCGAATTGACGCAAATAGCGCGTCCGACTATCGGCGTGATTACTAATGTAGGGACGGCGCATATTGAGTTACTGGGTTCCGAAGAAGCGATCGCCGAGGCAAAATGTGAGTTATTGGCTGAAATGCCTGCTGATAGTGTGGCAATTCTTAACCACGATAATCCTCTATTAATCGCCACAGCAGCGAAAGTTTGGGCTGGACAAGTTATGACTTATGGTTTTTCTGGTGGCGGTATCCAAGGGTTATTAATTGATAACGAGACTGTAGAAGTAGCAGGAATCCAACTACCCTTACCATTGCCTGGTCGTCACAATGCGGCTAATTTCTTGGCGGCTTTAGCTGTAGCAAAGGTGTTAGGAATTGATTGGTCGTCGCTAAAAGCAGGTGTGATGGTGAATATGCCCACAGGGCGATCGCAGCGATTTGCTTTACCAAACGATGTTTTAATCTTAGATGAGACTTATAATGCTGCACCAGAAGCTATGTTAGCAGCGTTGCAGTTGTTGGCAGACACCCCCGGAAAACGCAAGATTGCTGTGTTGGGTGCAATGAAGGAATTGGGAGAGCGATCGCAGCAGTTGCACTCCTCAGTTGGCGAAACAGTCAAAAAGTTGAATTTAGACGGTTTGCTGGTTTTGGTAGATGGACAAGATGCAGAAGCGATCGCTATGAGTGCCGAGGGAATACCATCTGAATGCTTTGCAACTCATGATGATTTGATAGCTAGATTGAAGACATTTGTGCAAGCAGGCGATCGTTTATTGTTCAAAGCTGCTCATTCAGTAGGGCTAGATCAGGTTGTTAATCAGTTGTGTGCAGAATTTACCAGATAAATTTTGTAGGCATTAGATAAAGGATTGCAGGTAATAGACTCAGATCTAGAGACGCAATATATCTCGTCTCTACAAAGGTTTTGACATCAAATAAAATCATTTTCACACTCTAATATCAAGTCAGCTTAAATAGTTGTCATTCTGAGCGAAGCACCGCTAGTGCGTCAAGTTTACATTGATGGATAAGCAAGTTCGTAGTAAGCATTTTAGTGCTTACTGCAAACCCTCAACACTAACTTGATAAAGTACTACTCTTAACCAGGCTACGTCTTGGTCTTGCAGGGAAAAATCTCACCAACAGATATTTTTTTTATAAGTAATTAATCAGATGCAGTTCAGTAATCACCGTAGTCATGCATTGCTTGAGCAAAAAATAATACTTAAGAATTAAAACTATTGACTGTGCCTAACAGATGTACACTCATACCGTATAAACACAGAGCTTAGAAATTTGCTCCGGGATCATCATACGCTGCTATTCATTTAACATTGTATTCTTCGAGGCAAGGTGAGGTCAGGAGCTAGGAGTCAGAATACAAGAGCCTCCTGACGACTAATGGCTTCTGGTTTGACAATTTAAATACTGATTAGCTTTGGAAGTTGACACAGTTTTTAATGTCTCAGATATGAATTTATAAGCGAAATCTGGGATATTTACGAGCTAGCTCCTGCTCTGTGATTTCAATTATTTTATGTATTTTCCCTAGTAAAAAGTAGATAAAATTGTCAGAGATGGCTGGGATATTTACGGACTAACCGATGCTCAGAGATTTAATTTATTTTATGTGTTTACTCTGACGGCAATTCGTTTTTAAAGTTTTTATGATAGGGCGTAACATCCATCAATTCCTAAGTCGTCTAGTGGGTTGTGAGCTAGATAATTATCAAAAAAACTGGTAATTAACCAACTATAAATTGGCAAGCTCAACCGTAAACTCCACCTTTTGACTTGTTTAATGCAGGAAAAGTTTGCAGCCGAATTCAACGTTACATATCCACCATTATTTGGTGAGAAAATGGACGCGCCAAATCGTCGCGTCATCAATGGCGATGAAAATCTTCTATATAGAATCTTGATGGGGACATCCAGGGGAAGATTTGTTTGCTAAATATTTGCCAGATTAGTTTAGAAGAAAAGTCAGTGTGGTTCCTTTAGAGGAGCAATGCTTGCTCAACTTTGTTATGGCAATTACAGCTTTGATGTGCTGTTGACAAATTAGTTTTGAATCTTTCTCTCAGCAAACACGTAAGTTATGTCTGCGTTATTTCTGAGTAGCAAGAAACAGTTAACCAAGCATAATGTAGAGGAATTCTTGAATGTCTACTATCACCGTCAACAATACCAAAGATAGTGGTGCTGGTTCGTTAAGAGATGCGCTCGCACAGGCTAAAACAGGTGACACGATCACATTTGCAAAAAATCTGGCGAACCAAAAGATTACTCTTACCAGCGGTGAATTGTCTGTTAAAAGGAGTATCACAATCGATGGTGCGGGAGCAGAGAACTTAATCATCAGTGGCAATAAAGCCAGCCGAATATTCTTCACAGCATACGGAACTGACGTTACTCTGAAAAATTTGACCCTTACCGATGGATACAACACAGGAAAAGGCGGTGCAGTTAGAGTCAGTTCCTACAGTAAATTAACTGTAGCTAATGTTCAGTTCAACAATAATGTTGGCGGTCAAGGTGGAGGAATTCACGTTGGTTATCGTAGTGATGCGACAGTAATTGATAGCATCTTCAACAACAATGATGGTACTATCACTAAAAATGGCTTTAGTGCAGGTGCGATCGCTAATGATAATAATGGCTCGCTAACTGTCAAAGGAAGTCGATTCACCAATAACCGTGGTCAAACAGGTGGTGCAATTTACACTCAACTAGGCCCACTCACTGTAGAAAATTCCGTTTTCCTCAACAACCGCTCAAAAGATGGAGCCGCAGGAATTTTCGCAGATGGCGCAAGTAATGGCGGCCCTAGGGCTAAGCCTGATGCGCCAGGTGGCACAATTAAGGTCAGCGGGAGCTGGTTTGAGGGAAATCAGGGATCTGGTGCAGGCGGAGCGCTTTTTCTGTATACCTACGGCAAAGATAAGACAATTGTTGAAAATAGCACGATTCTCAATAATAAGGTAACAGCCGATTATAGAGGCCTTGCTATGGGAGGGGGAGCACGGCTCAATGGTAATGTGACGGTTCGCAATGTCACCTTTGCCAATAACACTTCTGAAAGACAAGGCGGTGGGTTGTGGTTAGATGGGGATACAACCTCAAAAAACGCGGTCATCAATATTGAGAACAGTACCTTTTCTGGGAACAAAGCCACTAGCGAGAAAGGTTATGGTGGCGCAATAACCATTAATCCCAGTGCATCTGCTAAGCTCAACGTCAAAAACTCTACACTTGTCAATAACTACGCCGCAAATAACGGAGGGGCGTTTTGGGTTGTTGGTAAGCAAACCGTGACACTCACCAATTCAATTGTTGCCAACAATACAGCAAACAATCTCTTGGGATCTGGTCAGCAGACCGCATTCCAATTAAGTGATGGCGGTGGGAATATCGAGTTTCCAGCTCCACCAAATAGCAAGAGTCCTAGAGTAACTGCTAATTCTCTTGTTGCTGACCCTAAACTAGGTTCTCTGCAAAACATGAATGGTGTCTTGGTGCATCCTCTGCTAGCAGGTAGTCCCGCCATTAATAAAGGTGTTGCGGGCGCACCAACAATTGATGAGCGCGGTTTTAGCCGTGATAGCAAACCTGATATTGGGGCGTTTGAAGTTGGCGGTAAGAATATCGGCGGTTTCACGACGAATATAGACAAACTCAATGGTACTTCAGCGCGAGATGTTCTAATTGGTACTTCTAACTACGAGCGGATAACTGGCTTGCAAGGTGCAGATACACTCACAGGCGGTGGCGGTAATGACCAATTTATCTACACTAATTTACGCGATCGCGGTGACACAATTACCGACTTCGAGGTTGGCAAGGACAAAATAGTCTTAACTCAGTTGCTCGACAGCCTAATTGCTAAAGGTTACACTGGCAGCAACGCAATAGCCGATGGCTATGTGAAAGTTGTGCAAGGTAGTAGTGCTAGGAACTTCAGCGTCCAAATTGATGCTGATGGCCCCACTAGTCAGGACATTTTCAAATCTTTTATTACGGTGAATGTGACAAGTACAGACACCCTAAATAGCTCTAGCAACTTTGTGTTTTAGGGCTTGACATCCAAAAAAGGGAGAGAGGCAATAAATCTCTCTCCCTTTCATTAGTAACCTCTAGTCTCCACAAGGGAAAGCTATAGATTGACTTTGAGTATTTTGTCAAAAAATAGTTTTGCGAACAATATTATGTCGATTTCAGGTGTTGTTGGAAAGGCTAAGACTGTTACTGTAGCGTCTTTGAAAAATAATTGCTGCCAAATTAGTCAGCAAACAGGTGATTGCTAGCCACAGCAAAATATAAGTGGGAGGCATTACTACGCCTATCATGAACCAAGTGTACACATGCAATATCATCACAGAAGCGAAAATGCTAGCAATTCCGGCAGATTGCCACACTTGAAAAGATGGACGACGTAGTACGGTTAGAATAATCGTCAATAATGTCACAAGCAAATTCGCTGGTACAAGAAAGGCACAGATGCCCACACAGTTAGCACGAGAGAACTCAGTTAAGGTGTTGAAATCGAGCATCAATTTTGCTGGGATAATGTTAGCAGTTAGTAATTTAATTTAACTTATTTCCAAATAATGAAAATAACCTTAGCATATATAGTAAGTGAGCACGTTACCAACATAACATAATTTAAAGCAAAATTTATGTTTGACAATTATGAATTATTAATTATGAATTGTAAATTACTGAGTGTGGTGGGCGCTGCCCACCATAGCTGAATTAACCAGGCAAAATAACTGTATCGATAACGTGAATTACACCATTATCAGCTTCGATATCGGCTGCTAAGACAGTGGCATTTTTCACTTCAAAACCATCAGAAGAATCAATTTTAATGGGTGAACCTTCCACAGAATTAACCGTACTGAGTTTTGCTAAATCAGCCTGCAACAGCTTTCCTGGGACGACATGATACTTTAAAATTCGCGTTAGCTGGGGAATATTCTGTAACAGAGTTTGTATAGTTCCCGGTGGTAATTTGGCAAAGGCATCGTCAGTTGGTGCAAAGACAGTAAATGGGCCAGGACTTTTTAATGTTTCCACTAAACCAGCGGCTTGTACAGCTGTTACCAGCGTCTTGAAAGAATCAGCATTAACTGCAATATCAACAATATCAGCCATATATCTTACCTAAATCTCTGCAAAAGATTTTAAAGGATAGTAAACCTATTTTAATTTTTATTAACCAAAATCAATAAGTCCACTTGCGTGGACTTGGTTTTTAAGGGGTGGAGGAGTGGGAGCAGGGGGAAAGTTGTAGTAAGTCTTTCCCCTCCGCCTCCTAACTCTTGACCCTTGACTCCTAACGCAAAGACTCAAAAATCACTGTTATTGTTATTAAACACAACAAAATAATTCCCAGTGGAAGCATAAACTGTTGTAAAAGGTACACCAGTATGGGGATAATGTGAAAAACACGTAAACCACTTGATAGAGCGTAAGCGATCGCAAAGCCAAACAGCATCAACAAGAAATATTTCAGAGACTTAGAAGCCAAGCGGAATAAAAGCGTATCTTGATTGGTGGTCATAATTTTACTCACGAAAGTAGCTAAATTGTTAGTAGTGAATATTTTTTTACAGGTAGCCAATCACCTTACTTGGTGAATAGTAAATAGACTTTTGTTGTTTTTGTTGAGTATCTTGCTTTTCATTATTGGCTAATAGCTGGAATGAGATAAACAAAACAAACAACAACAGCAAAAACGAGCCTAAACCAGAGGGATACTTATTTATTTCTCGCTCTACACCACATTTGAGGCAGACATATCTATTAGGATTACCTGTATCTTGGGCAAAGGGGCAATAACTCGGATTGCAATCATGATGACAATTTTTGTCCAACATTATTGATTGAACCTCCTGTAGGGTGAAAACTTACATAATGGTTGTAAACACGCCTCTACAGAATCTAGTTAGTTAATACCTACTGCCTGTTTAGTAGACACCACTTTCATGAGTCATTAATATCAGAGGGTAACAAGTAATATCTGTGATTTACTAAGCTTGCAGTAGCCGCGCTGATAAAATCTCTCCTCAACCACATTTTCTTGGCGCTTAACTTAACTTCGCCTGTATTAATTACAAGAGTAATACAATCTACAATGGCTTGCAGTCGGATAAAGTAGTTTAATATTCGGTAGGAAAAAGTAGCTTGTAGTATGATCAGTAGGAATAAGTACTAAAAATATAGTTATAATGAAGTAAAAATGATACATCAAGTCAGCAAATGGGTGCAGAAGAGGCCTTAGAGTTTGTAGACAGCTTGGTTTTTCTCAGGACGGGAGAACATTTAGATAGAACTCAAAGGATTATCTTGCGTCATTTGTGGGAGGATGAGAAGCGGACTTACCAGGATATTGCCAACAGTCATAGTTATACAGAAGCGCATTTAAAAGCAGTTGGTGCAGGACTTTGGCATCTACTATCAGATGTTCTAGGAGAGAAAGTCTCAAAATCAACCTTCCAAGGCGTGGTGCAGGGATTTTGGGCAACCCAACAGTCACAAAAAATCTCCGATATCCCCAATTTAACTAGCAACAATACCAAACCCCAAGATATAGATTCTAGCTTTGTAGGACGCGATCGCGAAATAGCCGAGATCCACACCCTCGTTGGTCGAGAAGCAAAAGTTATTCTTATCCAGGGTGAAGGCGGTGTTGGCAAAACAACCTTAGCACGTAAATATTTTAAAACTCAAAAGTTTGATTCTGTTCTACAACTGTGGATGGCGACAGAAATCCAAAACATCACTCCTGTGGAGAGTGTGGTTGAGGAATGGCTGCGGCGAGACTTTAACGAAGAACCAGGACGCGATTTTGGTATCAACTTAGAGCGACTACGGCGGAAGTTGCGAGAGCATACCCCTAAAATTGGGGTGTTTATTGATAACTTAGAAACTGCTCTAGATAAAAATGGTAAGTTCCTGGAATGTCGTCGGCCTTATGTTGAGTTATTAAGAGTATTAGCAGACCCAGATGTACATTCTGTTACCTTAGTAACAAGTCGTGAGCGTTTGCGTGAATCTACTATAGAGGTTCATCTTTATCCACTCAAAGGCTTAGATGATAAAGCATGGCGACAATTTTTCAGCCGTCGCCAAATAAATTGTGATTCTACTGTTCTCAGTGAAATGTGCAGAGCTTATGGAGGTAATGCTAAAGCAATGCAAATTCTCCGAGGCGCAATATTGACAGATTTTAATGGTGATATAGATGCTTATTGGCAAGAAAATCGTACAGATTTATTAATAGAAAGAGAGCTAAAAGATTTAGTCGCCAGTCAATTTACTCGTCTTCAACAGATTGATATAGAAGCCTATCGCCTGCTGTATCGTTTAGGGTGCTATCGCTACCAAGATATTCCTTCTATACCTATCGAGGGAGTTTTATGCTTGCTTTGGGATGTACCCGAACAACAGCGTAAACGTGTAATTAAAGCCTTACAAGATTTGTCTTTAATAGAAACTAAAAAAGGACAATACTGGCTGCACCCTGTAATTCGTGATGAAGCGATCGCTAGGTTAAGGTTAGTAGGTGAAGACTGGGAATTAGTAAATAGAAAAGCCGCAGAATTCTGGATGCAACGGGTCGAAATAGTCAAAAATATCACGGATGCTCTGACAGCTTTAGAAGCTTATTATCACTATGTAGAAATTGGGGATTTTGAGCAAGCTGGTGATGTTATTTTACAAGGGCGAGGCAAGCAGTGGGGTATAGGGCTGCCTTTGGGTTGCTCATTTTACCAACTGGGATTGCTCCAGAAAAATTTTACAGTAACGAAGCGGATAATTGATGATATAAAATCCCCAGAAAGATTGATTAAACTTTATAACATACTTGGGTATACATATCGAATCATCGGTTGTATTAAAGAAGCTATAGAGTGCTATGAAAAATCAGAAGAAATATTAGATAATCTAGATATAAAGACAACAAAAGTTTCAATTTTATTCAACACAGGGCTTTGTAAGCTTGATATATGGGAAATAGAAGCAGCAGAAGATTGTTTCAATGCTGTTTGTAGCCTAGCAGAAAAAAATAGCAACCTTGATGATTATATGGCTTATGCTCAATGCTCTCTGGCTTTGATTAAATCATACTCTGGTCATAGAAATGATGCTTTTTATATTGCTGAAGAGGCTTTTTCTACAATGTCATTATCAAGTAGAGTGTCTTTATGGGGAAGAGGACATAGCTTAATAACACTTTGTTTAACTTATAAGAATTTAGGTAATCTTAAAAAAGCCTTTGAACTCTGCCAAAGAGCCATATTTGACTCAGAAGAAAACAACTTTACCCAGCTTAAGGCTAAAGCTATAAGTTGCCTAGCCGTTTTGTATCGAGAACAGGGAGAATTGACGAAAGCAGTTTTCCATCATTCAGAAGCAATAGAAATTCTGGATAAAATAGGTGCAAAATCTAATTTAGCAGAGGCTTGCTATCAATTAGCATTGACTTATCAAAGAATGGGTGAAATCAATAAGAGTAGAGAAAATTTTGTCCAAGCGATCGCTCTATTTAACGAAATGCAAGCACCTAGGCAAATTCAAAAAGTAGAAACAGCAATGGAGTGTTTTGAGAAATAAGCAGTAATAATATTAGTAAGTGCTGTCCAGGAGAATAGATAGTTATGGTAACTGCTACAGTTATTACAAATGTGTCACCAGATGTTTCTCTAGAAGACTGGATGCAAAATCCCCCTGATAATACAGAATGGGTGGATGGGGAATTAGTGGAGAAAAATGGAGTGACACTTAAGCACAGTCGGATTCAAGCTAATGTAGCTTATTACTGGAGAAATTACAAAGATTCCAGTGGACAAGGGGGACAAGTTTATACAGAAGTACCCTGTCGCACTAACAAACAGGGACGTGTTCCTGATGTTGCTTATCTCACACCAGAATTAATTACTCAGTTTGGCGAACCCGCTGCATTACCCCAAAGTTTCCCATTAATTGCTGAGATTATTTCCCCTACAGATATTGCTGAAGAGATGATTGCCAAATCTCAAGAATATCTGCAATCTCAAGGTGAAGAAGTGTGGTTAGTATTTCCAGAAAATCGTTGGATTATTGTGATTACCCAAAATCAGCGACTTGTGTTTATTTCTGGTGAGATTGTTAGTACTCAAACTGTATTGAAAGGTTTCAATGTCGCAGTCGATGAATTGTTGGCTTGATAGGTAAGATTCCCGACTTTTCTAAAAAATTGGGAATCTGAGCCGAGGCGATAAAATCTGAGATTAACGGAAACCCAAAATTTCCGAAACCGCCGCTACAATATCAAGATAAAAGTTGCCTTTCACTGCGCGAAACAACTCAAATTTAGAGTCAGGAGCACCAAAAAACGGTCTGAGAAACCATCCTAACTGTACGCCAACAAAGGCATAAAGCAATAACCAGGATCTTAAAATGGTGGTACGGGTTTTTTTGCCGACTTCATCTTGTTGAGAAAGTAACTGCATTCCCTCATAAAGGAACCTAACGCCGAAAATACCTGTGATGCCAAAAATTAACACATTCAACAGTTTAAAAAACTGATAAGAGTCGGGAGTAGTGATGAGGAAAAATAGTGTTACAGGTGCCAAGCTGAATAAAAGCACACTAATCACTGATACAGATGTGAGTAACACAACGAAATGCTGTTGAATACTGCTACGGGAACCAAACAAAACATTAAAGAAGAATAAAGTCGGAAAACAAATGATGAGTGTTAATAAATAGAAAGCTGGGAGTTTGATAGCGCCAGATAAAGCCTGTCCCCAACTATGAGATGCGCCGATAATTGCACCATAGATAGCAAAAAAAATGGAACTAGAAACGAACAGAGAACTGATTTTATTTTGTAATCGCACTCCCTGACGAATTTCTTCTAAGAACCCCTGGCGATCGCGCAGTAAATTAACTAAGACACCAAATTGTTGAATTCCGCGAGATTTATTTTTTTCTAGCATAATCTTTTGAGATTTTAAATTTTGTTTAATAACCAATTAACGAAATCCTAAGAGATAGCTAATAGCTTGAATTACACTTAGATAAAAATTGCCTTCTCGCTCGCGAAACAGTTGAAATACAGAATCAGGTGTACCAAAAAACGGTCTGAGAGTCCATCCTAATTGACTCCCTACAAAAGCATAAAGAAATAGCCAAAATTGCAAAATCTTTTGGCGCGTATTACTACCTTCATTCTCTTGTTCTAAAACCAAACTCGTAGCGTGATATAAAGACGAAATTCCAATAAATCCAGTTATTGCAAAGAGGAATACATTTAGCAAAATTAAAAACTGGTAATTATTAGTAGTAATCAAGAAAAATAGTGTAATTGGTGCGAAGCTAAATAAAAGCACACTAGTAACTGAAACCGCAGTCAGTACTAATGCTAAATGCTGACCAAAAGTCCGCTTTGAACCAAAAATAATATTAGCAAAGTACAAAGTCGGTATACAAATCAATAGTGTGATTAAATAGAGGGCTGGCAGTTTAATGGCGGAAGATAAAGCTTGCATCCAACTGTGGTATGCACCAATGATTCCGCCATAAATAGCAAGGAATATGGAACTACAAACTAGCAGAGAAATGATTTTATTTGGTAATCTTGTACCTTGGCGAACTTCCTCTAAAAATCCATTGCGATCGCGCAATAATTCAATTAATACTGCAAAGTACTTGATCCCTGATGATTTCCGCTCAATCATGTTATCCTCACACACATATTATTCAAGTTCCATCCGAATAATCAGCGCCAGAACCATATTTCCATGCATCAACCAAACGATGCCAATAATATTGTTGTTCGCTTGGTTGATTCTTAAGCCATGTTTCTAACATTGGGCTTAACCAAAATAAGGCAGTATAAACACCCAAATTTCCATAATGCACCATCCAATCTAGTAAACTTCCCAAACCTACTTGTGGAATTATTTTGGCAACTAATCCCGGATGTGCCAAACCAGTTTTTAACAATGTTTGTGTCAGCGCCGAAAACTGCACTATATCTTGCAAAAATGGTTTTAGCACTGGCGTACCCAACTGTTGCATTTCTTGAAACACAGCAGAGAGCAGTTGGTTAATTTGATCTGGGGCAATCTTCTGATTCACGCCGACACTCATTGCCTTTTGAAACAACCAAGTAACAGTCAGACTAGGCTGATAAGGTTGCAGTAGTGACAGTGCTTTAGCAGATAGTTGCTCAGTTTGTAGTGCCTCGTAGATGCCAAATGTTAAACGCTTTAGGTGACGCACCATCGCACCAAAACCACCAAAACTCAAGGGTGATTGACTCCCGCTGCTATCTCCCACTGGCACAATGTGGCTCCAAGGGGTTTTGAGGGGACTTTGGCGATAGGTAGGAAAGAATCCAAACAGCGCTCGTTGAAACTTTAACTGGCTCAATTCCACACCTTGGTATTCTGGTAAGAAACGCAGATATTCTTCAAATAGAGCTTCCAAACTTAAGCGTTGTGGATGTGCATCCATGTAAGTGAATAAGTAAGTGGTTCTGCCATCTCTGGCTGGGAAGGCTTCCCAGAAGTACTGGCATTGATTCTGCAAGGATGTAAATGATAATAACAAGTCGCCTGAGTGATTTTCCGGAAAACCTTGGGCGCAACTTCCCACTACTAGGCAAAGGGCATCTGGTTTCTTTCCTTGGCGTGCTTGCTGGGTGATGGGAGAAAGATGCCCCATTGCATCGATTAACAATCTAGCTTTGAATTGGTTATTTACAATCACCCCATCTGGATGAACCACGGCTTCGGTAAAAGGTGTATTTTCTAACAACTTTCCACCAGCAGACAAAAATTTTGTTTTCAAGGTAGCCAGTAAATAAACTGGATCTACGCCAATATTTAGCACATCCTCTACCCAAACTTCTGTACCACCGCGAAAGCTAACTCGTGCCGGGTTATATTTGGTAGCGATCGCTTGTTCTAATTCCGCATCTGTCAATAGGTTTAATTCCAAGAATACATTTAACTCATCTTTAGAGATATTCCATTCTTGTTTTCGACCACGTAGGATATTCTTTTCTATTAATGCTACTCGCAATCCCTTCACGGCTAAGGCACAACCAATTAAAATTCCTAATGTGCCACCGCAAATAATTGCATCCCAGTCCGCATTACCTAAAGGCTGTTGACTTTCTTTAACTAATGTTGGTAATGATGCAGTGTTTTCTCTGAGTGATGTTAGGATGCGATCGCCTTGACGCAATCCTCCCAGAACATCGCCCGGTAGTTGGCAGAGAATCTCTTCAGTTAATGACATAAAAGTTAATTTCAGCAGAGTTACTAGTATTGATCGTATCTTTACTAGATTTTTTAGTGTGATTTCTTAGATAAAATTTTGATTATTGTCATAAATAATATGTACTTATGATAAGTGCTAGTAAATTAGCTCAAATTTATTGAGTATAGATGCGGTAATCCTTATCAGATAAGCTTTGTCAGTTCGTTATCCGCATCAGAATCTCAGTACTTTACTGTTTCTTTAAGAAGATTTCTTGAAAATTTTACTTATTTTGAATAAATAAAAAATATATACTTAAAATTATTGTTATAACGAAAGAGAACTTCAGACAAAAATAGGTTTTAGCTCAGACTGTAAACAAGTTAATACGCTTTCAAGTTTTCTTATGAAAATTGCCTTTATTGTCGGGAAGTTTCCTGTATTATCAGAGACATTTGTTCTGAACCAAATTATAGGCTTGATTTCTTGTGGACATGAGGTAGATATTTACGGGTACCAACCAGATGATACTTTTAAAGTTCATCCAGATGTAGAAAAATATCACCTGCTGGCTCGTACCCACTACCCACCAAAGATTCCCAGAAATTACTTTTGGCGCTTCCTCAAAGGTCTGCAATTAGTACTCACAAATTTTACCACAGCGCCTTTAGTATTACTGCGATCGCTCAACCTTTTCAAGTATGGTGGGCGAGCAACTTCCTTGCGATTACTATACTCAGTCATCCGATTACTAAAAGCTAAACCGTATGATATCATACATTGCCAGTTTGGAACATTCGCCCAAGAAGGTCTGATTTTGCGTGATATTGGTGCCATCAAAGGAAAGCTAATCACTACATTTCGGGGTTACGATATCAGCCAAGTTATTCAGCAGCGTGGAGAAGATGTTTATGATTCACTATTTGCTAAAGGAGATTTTTTCTTAGCAAATTGCGAGTATTTCAAGAAAAGGGCCATCAAACTAGGTTGTGATGAGAAAAAAATCGTCGTGCATGGTTCGGGTATAGATAGCAGTCGGTTCCCATTTAAACTTAGAAAGCCTCATCCCGATGGCAAAATTCGCATTACGACAACTGGTCGTCTTATCGAAAAAAAAGGCATAGAATATAGCATTCGTGCCGTTGCTAAAGTATCCAAGATTCACCAGAACATTGAGTACAATATCATTGGTGATGGACACTTAAAAGAAAATTTGCAACAGCTAATTGAGGAACTAAATATTGCAGATAAAGTCCAGCTTCTCGGTTGGAAAAATCAGCCGGAAATTATTGAGATTCTCGACAACTCCGATATATTCATGGCTCCCAGCGTCACAGCGATGAATGGTGATCAAGATGCTCCCGTCAATACTTTAAAAGAAGCAATGTTGATGACTTTGCCAGTTATAGCTACTCGCCACGGTGGTATCCCTGAACTTGTGCAAGATGGTATTTCTGGTTTTCTAGTTCCTGAACGAGATGCTGATGCGATCGCGGAAAAATTAAGTTATCTCATAGAGCATCCAGAAATTTGGTCACAAATGGGTCAAGCAGGTCGTACCTATGTAGAATCAAACTACGACATCAACAAGCTAAACGATGAGCTAATCCAAATTTATCGGCAAGTATTGATAAATGATGTGCAATCTCAAGATTTGGCGCTAGTAGCTTCAACATGAGACTATGAAATAAATCATCCATTTATCAAGAGATGGAAATAGCAATGCAATATCAAATACAGACGCTCATTACAAAGGTAGAAATCTAAAATCTTCATCTTTACAATTTTAGTCTTTCCCAACTACATCAATTGAAATTACACAAGGATATTGATTTAGATATGAACTCGTCAGCCGCAGCCCCAGAAGTTACAATTATTGTTTCCCCACGGGAGCGTTTCAGCCACACCCGTGAATCCTTAGAAAGCATTTACGAATATACTGAATATCCCTTTCAGTTAATTTACGTAGATGGCGGTTCTCCCCGTCATATCAAAGATTATTTGGCAGAGCAGGCAAAGCAAAAACAATTTCAGTTGATTCGCACTGATCATTATCTCTCGCCAAACCGCGCCAGAAACATGGGTCTGCGTCAAGTTACGAGTAAGTATGTCGTTTTCATTGATAATGACGTAGTAGTTTCTCCCGGCTGGCTCAAATCCTTAGTGCAGTGTGCAGAAGAAACAGGCGCGACCATAGTTAGCCCCCTCATCTGCCAAGGTAAAACTCTACACGAAGAAGTGCATTGTGCAGGTGGAGAATCTGGGGTCAAGGTCGAAACTAAAGGCGAAACAACCAGACGACGGATAATTGAAAAGATTTATAAACAAGGTCGGCGAGTAGCAGATGTCCTTCCCCAGCTGCAACGGCAAAAAACTGGGCTAGCAGAGTTCCACTGCATGATGGTACGTACAGAGATATTTCAGCAAATTGGTTTGCTAGATGAAGCACTGCTAAATACTAAAGAACACGTTGATTTGTGCATCTTGGTAACTGAAGCTGGTGGTACAGTCTACCTAGAACCCGAATCTCTGATGACTTACATGACAGGACAACCACTGGAGTTGACAGACATAAATTACTATATGCTCCGTTGGAGCGATGCTTGGGAACTAGCAAGTCTCAAACGCCTGCGCGATAAGTGGAACCTCACCGAAGATGAATACTTCAAAAACAAGTACAAACGTTTGGGGTGGCGGCGAAATATGGCAATCATCAATCCCTTTGCTAGCAAACTACCCATCGGCAAATTTGGTACACGAGCAGCGGGGAAAATTTTGGGTGTTATGGACAAAGCGCTCAACCGTTATATTACTACTCGCTATACTCAAACTTTGCCTGTGCAAAACCAAGCCCCAACAAATTTAGATAAATCTGCAAGTACAGCATCATCGCGTGGTTGATTGTGGTTCTGGTCTGTCAAGTTAATGACGACTGGTACTGTCATCAGCTCGATGCCTCAACGTAGGTTTCCTACTGCACAGATCTAAATCTCCATGCTAGCTGGACAAGCGACATTCCCATCACCAACGCCGCTCGCAACTATGCACTTCTGCTTGGGATGGAAGAGGCTCGTCGTGTTGATGCCAATCAAATCGATTTGATCTCTAGAACAGTCCCAGAATTGAGCAAATATCCTTGTAGCCCGGACGACAAGTATTTTGGTATTTTGAGAGCGATCGCAACTAAATTATCTAGCAACCCATTGTATGTTTACAAAAAAGTTGCAGATAAGCTGCGATGGAAATTATGATTGCCTAGTTAAGAAGGATAAAAAATTATGCAGCAGAATGAGGGTTTACGATGCCGCCTGAGGTAGTTTACACACCTGAAAGCCTACTTAGGCATCCTAAACGATTGTTTCAACAAATGTGGCGAGACCTGTTAGCTGCTCGCGAACTCACTTGGCGACTGATGGTAAGGGATATCAGCGCCCAATACCGTCAGTCATTTTTAGGGGTAGCCTGGGCTTTTTTACCCCCAATTGTCATGGCAACTGGGTTCACCCTTGCTAAAGATGCCAATGTCATTAGTGTTGGAGCAACAGATTTACCTTATCCAGCTTATGTCATGTTCAGCACCGCATTGTGGCAGACATTTGTCGAAGCTTTAAATGGCCCTGTGCAAGCAGTGACAGCCGCAAAACCCATGTTAGCCAGAGTTAACTTTCCGCGAGAAGCACTGATTTTGGCAAAGCTAGGGGAAGTATTTTTCAATTTTGCCATCAAGCTGATTCTCATTGTGGCGCTGTTTATCTGGTTTAGCGTGTCTGTGAGTTGGACGGCGATTTTAGCGATCGTAGCATTAATTCATTTAGTATTACTGGGAACATTTATCGGTGTTTTATTAGCTCCTTTGGGTGTGTTATATCAAGATATTTCCAAAGGACTAACAATGATTACAGGATTTTGGCTTTTCGTGACTCCAGTCGTTTATCCAGTTCCTAGTAGCGGAACCTTTGGCTTTTTGGTAAAACTAAATCCCGTTACTCCTTTACTGGTAACAGCCAGAGAGCTAGCAACAACAGGAGTCGTATCAGACCCTTATCGATTTTGGGTGGTAAGTGTAATTACCCTAGTTGGCTTAGTATTTACTTGGATTGGATTTCGTCTTGCTATGCCTTTCGTGGTTGAGAGAGTGAGTTCTTAATAATGACTAATTTAGTAGATAGAGAGATTACCGTTCCGTCCCAAAATACTGAAATAGTTATTGCAGTTGATAATGTTTCCAAGAAGTTTTGTAGAGACTTAAAACGGTCTTTATTCTACGGTGTTCAAGATATTGCCACAGAGTTAACAGGAGGAACTAGAAAGAGTGATACTCTGCGGTCTAAAGAGTTTTGGGCGCTCAAAGATGTTAGTTTTCAAATACGACGGGGAGAAGCGATAGGTCTAGTAGGTTCAAATGGAGCTGGAAAAAGTACGCTTCTACGGATTATTAGTGGTTTGATTAAACCTGATACTGGCTCTGTGAAAGTTAACGGTAGGGTGGCTCCATTAATTGCATTAGGAGCAGGGTTTAATCCCATCTTGACGGGACGAGAAAACATCTATGCAAATATGTCCATTTTAGGACTACCCACAAAAGAAATTAAGAAGAGATTTGATGATGTAATAGATTTCGCAGAAATTTCGGATGCCATTGATTCCCCTGTGCAAACTTACAGCTCTGGGATGGCAGCCCGGCTGGGATTCGCTTGTGCAGTTCACATAGAACCAGATATTTTGCTCATTGATGAAGTGCTGGCTGTCGGGGATATAAAGTTTAGAATGAAATGCTACAAAAGGCTAGCAAAACTTCGGGAAAATGGCACAGCTTTTGTCTTAGTTTCTCATAATCCTCATTCTATATTAAATGTATGTGATTCTGCTATTTATTTGTCAAAAGGTCAGTTAATTACATCTGGTGAAACAGAAGTTGTTTTTCGTAAATATGAAGAAGATCTTAGTTTGGGGGGAACAGAAACATCTCTAGGATCCATGTATTTAGCTGAAAAACCAGAGAGTGCAAGTTTAGGTTTAGATATTCTGTCTGTTTATTTTAAAGATGAGCAAGGAAATATAATTGCAGCACCACTTTGCGGTGAACCTGCTTATTTTTGTGTAGAATGTAAAGCACTCCAACAAATTGATGATGCCATTTTAGGCATCAAGATTTCAGCTTTATCTGGAGAGAATGAACGAGTTTTATATCTCACCTCAGCAAGTGATAATGTAACTCTTAAAATACTTCCTGGAAAAGTTGAGATACAGATGCAGATGCCTTACTGTGGCTTAGTACCTGGTTTATACAACGCCAAAATCTACGTGAAACAGGGTGTATGCTCCTTTGACATAGTAGAATCTTTTAGATTTGCAGTAAAACCAAGCAAATATAGCGGTCAATGTTTGTTTTATCAACCCCGGACATGGAAAGTTGTTAGTAAATAAGCTGATAATTAGGTAATTGCAAACTTTGACAAACAAAGGCATTGAAGATGAGCAATCCTCTACTTAGCATTATTATCCCAACCCACAACCGCCCTCATCTAATAAATCGTGCTGTCAAAAGTGCCCTTGGACAAACAATGGAAGATTTGGAGGTCATTGTCGTTGACGACGCTTCGACACAGGCGATAGACTTGCCAAGTCATCCTCGACTACGGACGATTCGCCTATCGGAGTCTCATGGTGGTGCGGGAGCTCGTAATGTCGGTCTTGACGCTGCTCTCGGTCGATGGGTTACATTCCTTGACGACGATGACCAACTTCTTCCCCACATGGCAGCCGTGTCGCTAGAAGCACTGTCTCAAACGGCACTACCAACACCTGTGGCGGTAATCTCTGGCTTGGAAGAGGTGAACTCTCAGGGTCAAGTCTTCGGTACACGCCTACCTCCTCCACTGCGTCCACGCGGCACTCACTTCTTTCTAGAAGAACTTGAACCGGGTAAATCATACAATACCAAGCAAACCCTAGTTGTAGAGCGTGAGGTGCTTCACCAAATTGGTGGCTGGGATCAAACATTTCGCTCTCGCGTCCACTCCGAACTCTTCCTGCGGCTCAATCCAGCTTGCTCGCTTCTCGGTTTACCCATCGTTACTTACCAACTCTATACCCATGAAGGCGATAGAGTTTCACGTAATACAAAGCTCCGTCAAGAGAGCTTTATACGCCTTGTAAATAAGCATAAATCACTTTTCAAAGCACATCCGAGGATGTTCGCCAAGTTTGTCTACGAACACGCTCACAGATCCTACGATATGGGTCAAAAACGTGCAGCCTTATTCAGCTTATGCTGGGCTATGGGAATCGATCCACTTCATACCTTTCCCCGTATTGCTTCACGGTTTTACCAATCAGGTTTGAAAAAGTTATCGACTGCATACAAAGTATAAACGTCGGATTTGCAAGGTTATTTTACACATTTCATCCGAAAGTATGAAAGTAACAAGGCCATCATCACGACACTAGCAACCTATTTTTTTCATCTTAGGTAAATCTTTATGACCAAGCTCGTTTCGGTAATCATACCCTGTTTTAATGCAGAAAAGTGGTTGGCAGAAGCAATTGATAGCTGCTTGGAACAAACTTATTCCAATATTGAAATTATTGTAATTGATGATGGTTCTACAGACAATTGTTTAGAAATTATCAAAAGTTACGGAGATAAAATTATTTGGCAAAGTTTTCCCCATAAAGGAGGAAATTACGCTAGAAACAGAGGCTTTAATTTGTCGAAGGGAGACTATATCCAGTACTTGGATGCGGATGACTATATTTTACCAGAGAAGATAGAAAAGCAAGTCCGTTTTTTAGAGGAAACGGGAGCAGATGTTGTTTATGGTGATTGGAGACATCAACGTCATTTGTCTGATGGCTCAAGCTTCATCATGGAAAATATAGAAATCTCTGAAGCACACGCAGATATCTTGGCTTCTCTGTTAGCAAATTGGTGGGTCGCTCTTGCTGCTTTACTTTATAAGAGAACCGCAGTAAAAAATAGTGGCGGGTGGGATGAAACTTTAACTGCTGCACAAGATAGAGATTTTTTCTTATCAGTTGTAATGAATGGAGCTAAGGTTGTATATCAACCTGGCTGTGATTCGATTTATAGACGATATGGTTCTGTAACAGTTTCTACTTCTTCTAAAAACCGCTGGTTAAAAAGCCACTATCTGGTATTAGAGAAGGTCGAAAGGCAATTATTACAGATGAACAAACTTTCAATGAAGTATCGTCATGCTTTAGCTAAATCATATTTTGAACTAGCTAGAGAGTCATTGTTTGTTGATTATTCACAATATTTAATATTCTTAGAAGAGGCTTTAGCTCTATTCCCAGAGTTTAAAACCAACAGTAAAAGAGCAGCCTACAAAGTTGTGCAAAATGTTTTAGGTTTTCGGCAAACTGAAAGAATTGCCTGTCGTGCCTTATGTGTTAAAAAGTTTATCAATTCAAGCTTTGTTCACTCAAGAGGAAAATTGGGCGTCACATCCTAATTTATTGCCCCTTCTGTAAAATCAAAGGATGCCTGAAAAGCATGGTGGGGATATTTTGTCATACTAACTGGAACAAAGTGTCAGGAAGAATCTCCATTTTTTGTTAATTTATGAGATGCTTCTGGAGCCAGACGCTACGCGTAGCTTGCTTAAGAGTAGGGATACATGACGCGATCGCTCCGAGTATGACATTTTTGGCTTCTCAGACATCCTCATTATACTTACGGATGTTTAGTCGCGACCATTGATGGCAATTAGCAACCGCAAGATAAAGACGAACAGGTTGATGTAGGTGAGATACATCGATAAGGCAGCTGGTAGGTACTGGTCATCGCGGTAGGTGCGGGGCAAGATGTAAAAATCGACGACAGATACCCCAACGAACAAAAATACCCCCAAACCTGAGATAGCGATTTCTAACCAATTTGGTGTGTAAACACCAAACATGGCAAACACAAATTGTGTGAGACAGACAACCACCAAGGCAATGACGCCGAGATTGATGGTTTTTGTCAAAGCCATCCCGTCTTGCTCAGAGAGATTTGAACCAACTTGGCGAGCGGCAATAAAAGTAACACCACAACCAAGGGCAGCCAAACCAATACCTTGAATGCCAACACCTTGGGTTCTCAAGGCGACGAACACTAAACCACTAAGAGTATATCCAGACAGAAGGCTGTAGGTTGCTAATAGAGGTAGTGCAAGACCCTTGTTGCCTTTTTGGGCAACATTTTGAGCAACAAAGAACAGAATTAACTCCACAATCACTGCACCGATGAAGGTGGGAAAAAACAGTCCAGGGTTGGTACGGATAACTCCCAGACCGCCGTAGGTTCCCAATGCGGTTAGCACAAGACCACCGCCTACGTATGGGAGGGCATTGGCAATTACATTTGGGCCAACGAGTGCGTGGGATTTAGCCTCACGGATAGCTTCACGGAAATTGCTTGTATTGCTCATAATGAAAAATTAGTTTTTTAGAGAAACATCTTGCTTATTCTCATTCTTACCAATATTTAGGTCGAGAAACCAGTGTTGATTTCTACAAGTTAGGAATAAACTCGACAAAAAGATTATGCAACGCTCAATTATTATCTGGAAAACAAAAATAACCAGCAACAGATAGTGTTACAAAATCATGCGTACAAATACTGAATTGTGGAGTCAGACCCCTCACAAGTTCAGTGAAACGACGATAGCTTATTCAGTCTTGACTAAGGAAAATAATGACAGCTTTGAAGAAGAAATACGCAACTCCAATTTCTGAATAAAAGGAGTTACACCAAAGGAATTTATATGGCAATAAGTGAGTCCTCTTTACGAACTGAAGGTATAGAATTATTACACTATTACCACCAGAATCCCTCTATTAAACTTCGTAATCAACTTGTACAGTTGCACACTGGCTTAGTGCGAAAAATGGCTCATAAATTCAGCCATCAATGTAATGAACCTTATGAAGATTTAGAACAAATTGGTTATTTTGGTCTAATTAGGGCAATTGAGCGCTTCGACCCCAGCCAAGGATATGCTTTTAGTTCTTTTGCTGTGCCCTATATTCGAGGTGAGATGCTACATTTTTTGCGCGATCGCAGTACTCTATTAAAAATTCCTCGTCGTTGGCAAGAACTGTACAATGAGGGACAAAAAGTCCGCAAAGAATTGGCATTGTCTTTAGGTCGCCCTCCCAAAGATGCTGAAATTGCTAACGAACTCCAAGTATCTGTGCAAGAATGGCAAGAAACCAAGTTAGCAGCTCAAAACCGGATGCCTTTGAGTTTAGATGCGACGGCTGTTAACTATGTTGATTGCCAAATAACCTTGGGTGAGGCACTTCCTTGTCCCCGTTCTACTGCTCTCCAGCAACTAGATGAAGAACGGCAGCAACTCCAAGGGGCAATAGGTATGTTAGAAGAAAAGCCGCGCATGGCAGTTGAAATGGTGTTTCTCAAGGAACTTTCTCGCAAGGATGCTGCTAAGAAAATTGGCACGAGTCCTATGACGGTAACGCGGTATCTGCAAAAAGGAATTCAAGATTTAATTTGCTACTTGCAGCCACAAGTAATGCCAACTGGGTCTTAGTTATTGACAAATGACCAATAACAAATGACTAATTACCGAGATTTTAAATCAGCGATCGCACCTTTAGTCATGGCAGCAATCGCTTGATCTGTCGCTTTCGGCAAATGATAATATTTACCTGCTGCTGTTTGTGCTAATTCTTTAGCAAAGCCAGTGGAAACAAATTTACTTTCGGTGTCAATTACTAACAACTGTATTCCCAAAGCACGGATTCTGGCTGCAATTTCTATCAATTCCGCTTTTATATCAGGCTTTTCTCCTGGTTCTAGCTGTTCACCTAAAGAACGCGCCAAGGGAATATTACCCCGCCCATCGGTTATCGCTACAATCACAACTTGCCCAATATCGCCACTCATCTGGGCATTTAAGCCGACACGCACAGCTTGGGTTAAACCATGCGCTAGTGGCGAACCTCCACCACAGGGCAACCTTTCCAGGCGGTTTCGTGCCAAAGCAATAGAACGTGTTGGGGGCAATAATACCTCCGCCTGTTCTCCCCGGAAGGGAATCAACGCCACTTGGTCGCGGTTTTGATAAGCTTCTGTCAACAGTTGCATAACAGCACCTTTAGCTGACTGCATCCGGTTTAGGGCCATTGAGCCAGAAGCATCTACTACAAACACCACCAACGCCCCGGCTTTACGTACCAAGCGCTTCGAGCGAATGTCACCCTGCTCCACAATAACTTTTCTGCCTGGCTGTCTCTCTCTTCGTGCTTTTTGATACGGAGCTGCGGCTCTGAGCGTGGCATCTACGGCAATGCGTTGTACTTTCCCTTTAGGCAACATCGGCTTAATGTAACGCCCCCGGTCTTCGGAAAAGATGATACTGCGACTGCCAGATTTGCCCTGCCGCTTCGCCATTTGCGTAAAATAAAGCACGCTGTTGTCAAGGATCACCCCTTCCGGGTCAAAAATGAACTCTTCCGGGATGCTGGGGGGTTCTTGCTCTTGATTTTCTTCTTGTTCTTCCTGTTCTTCTTGTTCTTCTTGTTCTGGTTCGTCTGGGGGTTCTTCTTGATTTTGTGGTGGAGGTGGAGGCGGTGGCGGTGATTGTTCGGGTGGCGGTGTCTGCACAATTGTTGCTCGTGGGACAATCACCAATTCCACAGCACGGCGCAAATCTTCAGCATTGACTGTTGTCCGTCCTTCTAAAGCCGCCGCAGCCTTGGCAACTCGCGTGGCAAATAACTCAGCGCGATGTCCCTGAACTCCGCCGCGAATTGCTTCATCTACCAAGTAGGCAATTTGTTCATGGGTAATGCAGACATCCTTGAGCCATTCCCGTGCCAGGATGATTTGAGTTTTGAGAGCGTCTAAGTCTTCGCTGTATTGTTGGAGAAACTCTTGGGGAGACTGGGAATAGGCAATGGCTTGCTCTACTGCGTGTACTCTTTGATCTAAGCCGAGTACACCGTCTGCCGAAAGAGCGATCGCAATTCTATCTAATAAATGCTCTCGCAATCCCCCCTCTTCTGGGTTATAGGTAGTAATAAATAGCGACTTGCAAGGGTGCTGAAAACTAATACCTTCGCGCTCAATTTGGTTGCGTCCCTCAGATAACACTGTTAACAGTTGATTTGATATTTGGTCATCTAATAAGTTGATTTCATCAACATACAGGACACCTCGGTTGGCTGAAGCGAGTAACCCCGGCTGAAAAATGGTATCTCCTTGTTTTACCGACTGTTCTACATCTACAGAACCGAGAAGCCGGTCTTCTGTCACACCCAGAGGAATTTGCAAAAAAGGCGCGGGGATGATTTCGACGGGGACATTCTCAATATCTTTATCTGCATACTCCGCCAATAGTTGGTCGTCCCATTCTTCTGGATGGTTGGGGTCGCAATTGCTGATTGAGCCTTTGACAACTTCAATCGGCGGTAGTAAGGCGTGAATAGCACGAGCCATTACAGATTTTGCCGTACCGCGACGACCTGCGATCGCCACTCCTCCCAACCCCGGATCGACTGCTGCTAACAATAAGGCTAATTTAATTGCTTCTTGACCGACTACAGCAGTCAGGGGAAAAGCCGTGATAGTAGGGTTAATAGTGGGCGCAGGCATGGCTTGAATAATAGTTAGTCTAGGCTTTCAGCATACCAATTTCTGGCACATTTAGAATATAAGGGCGATCGCCTCCGGCGGGCGGTTACGCCATCGCATTTCCTTTAGGAGGAACATTTATGAGTATTGCTCAGGCTAAACGCTTCACACTAGATGAATACCACAAGCTTATTGAATTGGGTTTTTTTCATGAAGATGACCATATTGAATTAATTAACGGGGAAATCATTCAAATGGTAGCAAAATGAGATGATAATTATTTATCGGCTCACCCTAAACCTGCTGATGTGTTATTGGTGATGGAGGTTTCAGAGTCTTCTTTGAATTATGACCAAGATGTGAAAATACCTCTCTACGCCAAAGCGGGTATTTCCGATTATTGGATATTCAATTTATTTGATAATTATCTAGAATGTTACAGTGAACCATATCAGGATACTCAAGGTAAATATGGCTATCTGAATAAGCGGATTGTATTACCTAATAAAGTGATAGCTTTGCCTTGTTTCTCTGATTTATCTCTAGATTTAAGTAGAGTATTTCCGCGTAAATTAAATTATTGATTTACTACTGTCATGATATGCAGTAATTATTTCTATGGCTTATAGCGATTTTAAACTTATTGAAATTATTGATTCTTTTGGTTGAGCTATCCACGATTCATCTGGACTATTTGCAAGTTTAGAGTAACAAGAATGTAGTGATTTATTATCTACTATTTTTAAAGAAAATGTTGATTCAGCCGTCAATTGATTTAAATGAGTATTATATTAGGATATTAAGCAAATTTTAGGTATTTTATATAGTACGATCACACAGAATAAACCGTAAATTCTTTATTAGATAAAATATGATTTAAATAACCCATACAAAAGAACATTAGAGATGATGATTTTCAGGTGATCGCTTTTCAGAATCTTCATAAATCACTCTATTGACATCCAGCATCAGCTATGCAAATGTATATTTAAGACAGCAAAATAACCGCACTCTAAAGCGCAGGTTTTTGGTATTGTCTCAGCAGCAGAATTCCTAGTTTCCTGCCGAGCTTCGTGTCATCCCTTCGGCTGAGTATTCAGCCCAATGTCAAGTCAACTGATTGATTAGACTTTCAACGGGAAGATGAGATGTTTGGATGAATGTTCAGGCGAAAGGATAACGCGAAACTTGGTAGGAAGCCAGGAATTCTACGGCTGAGACATGAACCAAACGAAAGCAATGGTAGAGGGCTTTATCGCAGAGAAGTACTTTTTGAATATAAATTCTTTGTATTAAAGCCTTGCTACTGTTAGATGTGTGATTTCTTGAAACTGTCCAGTTCACCACAAAACACTGGATATATTACGATGACAAACGTTAATCAATCTTCCATACGATGACAAACGTTAATCAATCTTCCAAGAGACAAACAAACCAACAAAAAAACTCTATCGCTATCTTTTGTGATCTTCAGAACGTCTACTCAATTCAAAAAACAGCTACTTTTTTGCTAGATTTTGCCCAATTTCAAGGGAGTGTAGAGTGCAAAAAACTATACTACAATTCACATTATCAAAATCAAGTTTTTGCCAAAAACCATTTAGAACTTCTTGGTTTTAAGTGTGTTGATGTTCCTGACAATACAGAGAACAGTGCAGATTATCGATTGATGGCTGACTGTGTTCAACTGTTCGCTCCAAAACCTTCACCTAGTCCTAATACAATTATTCTGGTAGTAGGAGATTGGGACTATGCTGGCTTAATTTGCATATTAAAGACTTTGGGTAAAAAAGTGATAATTTTTGCTCAGAGAGGTAGTGCTAGTCCAAAGTTGATTAAACTAGTAGGTAATGAGAACTTCTACTTTGTAGATGAATTACCTCAGCTAGTTGGCAATAGCAATAAGACTCAATCTCAAAATACGGGTATTCTGTCTCAGATTAATTACAATGAGGCTATAGAGTATCTAATTGTAGCTATAAACACTGCTTTAAGCCGAGGTAAGCCTACCGTATTTGGTCGCATTGATAAATTGATGCGTCAACTTTGTGCTAACTATCAAGGATGCTCATCTATTTCTACATCTGATGGCAAGAAATTTAAGAGTTTTAGTCAGTTTATTGATGCTGCTGTAAAGGATAGTAAAGTCCGAAAACAAAATCAAGAATTGTTTTTAATCGAGTTAGACAGACTGGCTGCTTAAAATAGCTTTTAAAAATCCAGCTAAATACAAAAACTGGGTTTTACCAACACCGCTATGTGTGGTGTTTTCATGTTTGCAGACAGACATATTTGTACATCTTTCCAACAGTCAATTTCCGCAACAATACAAAATACAAGAATGCACAAAATTCTAATATTCCATAATGAAAAACTTCTGCGCCATGCGCTTACACATCGTTCTTATGTTCATGAAAACCCTGGAGAAGGGGAACATAACGAACGCTTAGAATTTCTCGGTGATGCTTTGCTGAATTTCTTAAGCGGCGAGTATCTTTATCGCCGCCACCCAGAAAGAGGAGAAGATGAATTAACGCGGCGGCGTTCTGCACTTGTAGATGAGAAGCAATTGGCAAAGTTCGCTATTGAGGTAGGTTTAGACTTTAGGATGCGGCTAGGAAAAGGCGCAATTCGAGACGGAGGCTACCAAAATCCCAATTTACTCAGCAGTACCTTTGAAGCAGTTCTTGGTGCTTACTATCTCGATAATAATTCGGATATTGAAGCAGTTCGCGCTATTATAGAACCGCTGTTTGATTCTGTTCCTGAACAGATTGTTGTGTCTCGCTCTAATGTAGACTCAAAAAATCGCTTTCAGGAATGGGTGCAACGCAATGTTACCCCAAATCCTCCCAAATATATTACAGTCCAAATAGGCGGTTTGTCTCATGCGCCAGAGTTCTTAGCCAAAGTCCTTGTAGATGGAAAAGATTACGGAGAAGGTAAGGGGCGCAACAAAAAAGATGCAGAAAAAGCTGCGGCTGAAGATGCGCTAGCTAGATTGAAGAAACAAGGATTGTTGTAGTGTCAACTTTCTGATATCTCTATTTGCAAGGGCAAAATCACAGTGAAAGTGGAACCAACCCCCAACTGAGAAACTAAGTGAATTTGACCTTGCAGTAGTTGCACTAAGCGGGAGACTATTGCTAGCCCTAACCCAGTGCTGTCGGGAAGATAAGATTTATTATCAGGACTCACACGAAAGTAGGGTTCAAATATCTGGGTTTGGTTTTCTGGCGCAATGCCAATTCCAGTGTCAGAAACTACGATCGCAAAGTATGCTCTATTATCCAACAGTTTTTCTGGAACTGTTGCCCTAGGAACAGGAGGGGAATTTTTTAAAGGCACATCAGGCAACATAGGAGCGAGTGCCCATGTATCATTGTCTAGCACCTGATACGCGATGTTAATAGTTCCCGACTCTGTATAGCGAATCGCATTACTAATAAGATTTGTGACAATCTGTTGTAGTTTCAAAGAATCTGTTGTTATTTCCTTGGGAGCGCGATCGCCTTTAGTATTAATGAAGCTATCGCAATCTACTACGATTTGTAAATTTTTATCAGCAGCTAAAGGTGCTAACATTTCACACACATTATTAATCAATTCAGGCACATTGGTGAGTGCTAGTTGAAGTTTGATCTGCCCTGTCTCATACCGAGAGAGTTCTAGTACATCATTGATTAAGTGGAGTAATTGTCTACCATTACGTAATACGCGCTCAATATGTTCTAAGTTGGCATAGTTATCTTTCACATCAGTTTTTCGTCGTTGCTGGCGTAAAAACAGATCCGAGTAACCAATAATGGAAGTGAGAGGATGTTTCAATTCGTGGGCTAGTTGGGAAAGATACTCTTGATTAGCGTTAATTAAGCGAGTCAGTTCCTCATTATGTAGCGCCAGTGATGAATGCAACTGCTGTAATTCTCGTAAGCGTTCCTCAACATAACTCTTGAAACACCGAGCGATCGCTTCATCTACGATCGCGTCAATCAAGCGCACAGAACGAATTATCTCTATTGGTGTTCCCTTCAACAAATCGGGTTGCACAGTGTCAAATATTACTGTTCGCAGCAAATGGTATTCCCTAGCAATTTCTACAGGATCAAAGCCTTGTGCAGCTCGAATAGCGCCATGCTGGAAACTAGCAGTAACTATTGATTCAAGATCATTTTCCTGAGATTTTGACAGCACTGTCACCATCGCTTGCAAAACATCAGGGATGTGATCTTTTATCGCTGTGTAGGATAGGTCATCAGCACTTTCAATCCGTCTATCTTTGCGAACTGCTGCAACCCATATCTTGAGGATAATATCCTTTTTTTCAGCCAGTACTTGACTAAAATCCATTATGTTAAATTCAGCAACGAGATAGATGAGTCAACTTCCATATTCAATTAGTCTAGCGATTGCCGTAGCCTCATACCAAAATTAGTTAAATCCTTCACCTACCAAAAGAAGTATATATTCTTTGTTTTCGATATTGTCTAGATTGGCTACTCGGAAATTGGGAATTATTTTGTATAATATATATCTAACTAGACAAATAGTAGCCAAGCAAGTAACAGTCTTGATGCTTGACTACACTGCGTCATTTAGCTTGCTGTGTAAGGAGTTCATTCACAGCACTACCAAAAGTATAATTTTTATTGATTACCGAAAAGTAAGGAGAGCCACTTGACTTCGGTATTTAAATAAACAACATTTATCATAAGACAGATGTTTTCACTGAGCAACGATGCTATATTACGCAATGAGTATCCATTAGAGTAAGTCAGCCTAATCTAGCGCATTACACATAGCGTTAGAGCGGAGGAACCATCTTGTGGGGCGTATCTCTGTATCGATTGGTTAGGAATTTGTGATTGGAGACTAATCCAAAATCCGTCTTGGAAAGTTCTGATCTAAGGAAGCCTTAGCTCAGACTTTCTGTAAAATCCAAAATTGATTAGAGAGGGGCATCTCTCAGCCCTAGCCCGTCAGCTAACTTCGTAGGCATTGAGAGGAGACTGAAGAGACGGAATTATCGTAATATTCCGATCTCATCAGTGTCCAAGGCTGGTACTGCTCAGATTTTTGTACCCGTGCTGAACTCTGTTGAGGTTGTAAATGGTATTTCAACTAAATCTAGCCGCAATCGTTGCGGTTGCTGGACAAGCTGCTTGGAAAAAAGCAAAACCTGCGATCGCCAAGGATGTTTTTTTACTACCTTTATTAGGGTTCATAGGGATCATCTTGCTGTGGTGGGTAGTTGCACTAGCCAATCACGAATTAATGCCCACCCCGCCGGAAGCGCTAGTCGCTAATCTAGACTACATTTTAAATCCCTTCTACCAGAGAGGCCCAGGCAACTTAGGCATTGGCTGGTTGTTGATCGCCAGTTTGCGACGGGTATTATTGGGCTTTTTATTAGGTGCAGTAGTAGCGATTCCTCTGGGGTTTCTAATTGGCATGTCCAGACCGGCAATGCTAGCGTTTAATCCCATCATTCAGATTTTTAAACCGGTATCGCCCCTAGCTTGGCTACCTATTGCCTTAGCTATTTTCAACTTGTCAGAGCCTTCAGCCATTTTTGTAATTTTCATTACCTCCTTATGGCCGACAATTATTAATACTGCCCTAGGAGTTTCCAGCGTTCCCAAAGATTATTTAGATGTAGCAAGAGTGCTAGAAATGCCTCGTTGGCGGCGGATTACAAAAATTATCTGGCCTGCAAGTTTGCCATATATCTTTACAGGTTTGCGAATTAGTTTAGGAATTGCTTGGTTAGTAATTGTTGCTGTGGAAATGCTCACAGGTGGTGTAGGTATCGGCTTTTTTGTCTGGGATGAGTGGAGCCGTTTAAACTTGAGTTCAGTCTTCCTCGCTGTGTTGGTAATTGGCTTAACTGGATTAGTCCTTGATTATGCAGTGGGCAAAATTCAAGAATTAGTAACTCGTCGCCCTACAGCTTCTAATTAACAAAATTTGATTTATCACAAAATAGCAAGACGCAACGAGATATTGCATCTTTGCGTGAGCAATTAATCACCATTGGAGCTACAAGAATGGGTGATACTAATCAGAATAACTGGACTCGAAGAGATTTCATCAAAGGAATAAGCGCGACGACAGCGGGAATGGGGTTATCCTCGTGTGCCATATCTGGAAACACTGGTGCTAAAGGGCTAACTGAAGAAGCTTTAGCAGTTAAACCAGTAGTTACAGGCCAAGATTTGCCAGAAAAGCCGGATATCACAGTTGGTTATGTCCCTGTCAATGATTGTGCGCCATTTGCGATCGCCTGGAAAAAAGGTTTCTTCCGCAAATATGGTTTGAACGTCAAACTCAACCGCGAAGCCAGTTGGGCAACCTCCCGCGACGGTTTAATTTTTGGTCGTCTCGATGCTTCACCCATAGTATCTGGTGCTGTCACCAACGCCAGAATTGGTGCTGAAGGCGCACGCCACGCCCCCTTGTGTGCAGCCATGACCATTCATTGTCACGGGAACGCCATGACGATGAACAAAGCCATGTGGGATTTTGGGCTGCGTCCGTGGTATGAGTACCAAGAAAAATATGGCGATCGCGCCCTAGAAGCCTTTGGTAAAGATTTCCGAGGTTACTTTGAAAAACAACCACCAGAACGCAAAGTCTGGGCAGTAGTGCTGAGTTCTGCCATTTATGAATACTTTCTCCGCTATTTGTCTGCCGCTGCTGGTGTTGATCCGCTCAAGGAGTTTCGCATCATCATCGTCCCGCCTCCCCAGATGGTGACAAACGTGCGGATTGGGGCAATGCAAGCTTACATGGTGGCAGAACCTTGGAATACACGAGCAATTACAGGTAACGAAGGCATCGGCTTTACTTTCGCACAAGGCAAAGAAATCTGGCTGGGACACCCAGATAGACTTTTGGGAGTGATGGAATCTTTTATTGTCCAATATCCCAAAACCTATCGTTCCTTAGTAAAGGCGATGATTGAAGCCTGCCAGTATTGCAGCAAACCCGAAAATCGCCAAGAAGTTGCTGAATTACTTACAGATCGTTCTTTTACTGGTGTAAAACCGAAGACGAAGGATGCCCCAATTACTAAATTGACAGGGCCAGGAATTCTTGGCAATTACAACTATGGTGGGTTTGATGGCAAAGACCGCACCATCCAAGCTGCTGATAACACGATTTTCTATGATATTCCTGAAAACCTTCCCAAACAACCAGCAGAACACTCGACATTTCTGTGGAGATCCAGAAGTATCTGGATGATGACACAAGCAGCCCGCTGGGGACAAATTAAGCAATTCCCCAAAAATGCCGATAAACTAGCCGCACAAGGCTGGAGAACAGACTTATATCGGGAGATAGCATCGGAAATGGGCATTGAGTGTCCCAAGGATGATTACAAAGTCGAACCTCCAGAAGTCTTTATAGATAAGAAAGGTTTCGACCCCAGCGATCCTGTGGGCTATCTCAATAGTTTTGCAATTAGGGCTAATGCTCCTACTCGTTTCTTCATGTCTTAAATTCCAAGTTGAAATATTGACTAAGTGACTCAATTCTTTTCGGAGCATTTGATGATGGAATACACCTCAGTACCTATCAAGACTCATAACCAAGTTATACCCCGTAGTGGATTTTTAGAAGTTGAAAATTTAGTTAAGTCTTACCCAACACCTGATAAAGATAATTTTGTTGTGTTGGATGGTGTAAATCTCACAATTGGTGAAGATGAATTTATTTCTGTAATTGGTCACTCTGGTTGTGGTAAATCAACACTACTCAAGATTATTGCCGGTTTAGAAAAAGCCACTTCTGGCTCAGTAAGGTTAGATGGCAAAGAAATTCGTAAACCGGGTGCTGAGCGAATGATGGTATTTCAAAACTATTCGTTACTACCTTGGTTAACTGTACGGGAAAATATCCGCCTAGCTGTAGATGAAGTGCTAAAAAATGCCAATCGGGCTGAAAAAGTTAGCATTGTAAATGAACACTTGGCAATGGTAAACTTAACGGCGGCGGCTGACAAGTATCCTGATGAACTCTCTGGAGGTATGAAACAGCGGGTAGGCATTGCCAGAGCTTTGGCAATTAACCCAAAAATGTTGTTGATGGATGAACCTTTTGGAGCACTAGATGCATTAACTCGTGGCAAGTTGCAGCGGCAAGTATTGGATATCTGGGAAAACCATCGCCAAGCTGTGATGATGATTACTCATGATGTAGATGAAGCCATTTATATGTCCGATCGCATCGTATTGATGACTAATGGCCCATCTGCTACCATAGGAGAGATATTAGAAGTTCCTTTTGAGCATCCCCGCGTTAGCGAAGCTCCTCTGGAAGAGGCTCGGGCCGCCATGCGAAACTCAAAAGAGTATTTTGAACTCCGCAACCATGCTCTAAATTTCCTTGACCGATATTTTGCTCAAGACTAACAAGTTAGATTATCATTTTTTAGTGGGTAGCCTAATTCAAATTTATGAAAGCTGAATTTGAAACGGAGGAACCAATGTTTGGGGCTAATCTTACGAGAGACACCTTCCAGTCTTAGCCCGTCAGCTAACTCCGTAGGCAATGGAAGGAACCTCCAAAACTTGGCTGTAATACCAGTTGTTATTGGGGTTTCCTTAACTAATTTAAGATTTTAGCCATTAGTCATTAGTCATTGGTTAAGAGTCAAAGACAAATGACTAATGACAAAATCTAAATTGGTTGCCCTGCTTCTCGTTTGTCATTCGTTTCATTAGGAGAAGTGAAAGCGGTGGAAATTAAGCCAATGTTAGCGCGTTTGCAAAGTGCCATAGGCCGAGATGACTTAATTGAGCAAATGGTATTATTACCAGAGCCAAAAAAACCTTTTTCTCAAAAAGTTCAAAAAGTAGAATCTGTTAACTTAATCGTTGCCTATGACGCTTCCCCAAACAGTCATACGGCGCTAGATATTGCCTTCTGGATTGCCCACCAAACACGTCTAGCTACCAACACACAAGTAACAGTTCAAGCAGTTTATGTAGTTGACAATAATCGAAGCACTCAGTATCCAAATATCTTAAATCTTCCAATAAATCAGCCTGCATTGGAGTGTTCAATCAGCGAAATATCAAAGTCTGTTACACTCGTATTAACTCAACCAAAACTCCAAGCTGCCGTAACTCCCATCCAACAAGCAGACAGAATCCTCTGGCAAGCACGAAGTCTGGCTGAAGAATGGCAGGGTTCCTTCAAATCTCATCTGCGGTTTGGCTGCATTGGTACAGAACTTAAGAAAGTTGTTGAATTAGAAGCTGCCGATATATTGTTTTTGGGTTGTAAATCTGTCAATCATTCTATTATTGAGGCACTAGGTTCTAATTTCCCCTGTGCCGTCTTGGGGATTCCCAGTTGTATTGATGAATAATCACTGTAATTAAGAACAGTGATTTTTAATTTCATTATGAGCCTAAATAAGTCACCTACAAATAGGTGACTTATTTGGCTACTTATACAACCAATTAGACTCCAAGAGGTAGGGTATGGAAAACTGGCAAGCGTTCCTAAGTGTTATTACATTTTTAGGCGTAATTATCTTAGTCATGACGGAATGGGTGCATCTCACAATTGCTGCTTTATTGGGAGCATTGTTACTAGTTTTTACCAACGTCATGACTTTAGAAGAAGCTGTCGGTTACATCGGTAATAGTCATGGAACACTGGGTTTATTCTTCGGAGTTATGGTACTGGTACGAGCATTTGAGCCTACCAAAATATTCGATTATTTAGCCACTCAAATAGTGCTATTGGCTAAAGGCCAAGGTAAGCGTCTACTACTCGGTATTGTGGGTATGGTTACTCCCATTTGTGCAGTTTTACCAAATGCCACAACGGTAATGTTGTTAGCACCTTTAATTCCGCCGATGGCGGAGGAACTTGGAATAAATTTTGTACCATTACTGATTTTAATGGTATTTGTTGCTAACAGTGCTGGACTACTGACATTAGTTGGTGATCCGGCTACCTTTATTGTTGGCGATGCTGTAAATATCAGCTTTACAGATTATTTATTTAAATTGAGTTTGGGGGGAGTCATTGCCGTTGCTGTCGTGATAGCAACACTACCATTTTTATTTCGCAAAATTTGGAATACACAACTAGATAATCTTGAACATCTGCCACATCCGCAAATCAATCACCCGCGAGTTTTAAGTGTGGGGGCAGTTATTGTAGCTTTCGTCTTAATATTTTTTGTCATAGGAGAATCTCTACCAATTCCTATTTCACCTGCTGCTGTAGCTTTGTTAGGAGCAGCTTTAGCTTTACTATTGTCTCACCATAGCAAAATAGATTCAGTAAATAATATATTGCGGGATGTAGACTGGAGCACGTTAATCTTTTTCATGAGTATCTTTGTGCTAATTGGGGGACTAGAGAAGACTGGCATAATTAACGGTTTATCAGGAGTATTAGCAGCAATATTGGGAAAAAATATTGTATTAGGTTCGCTGGTTTTATTATTTGTTGTGGGCATATTATCTAGCTTGATTCCTAATATCCCTTTGGTAGTGGCGATGGTACCCTTACTCAAACAGTACATTGTCAACGTCGGTTTAGCACCCCCAGAGGTTTTAGCACAAGACTTTCAAGGACAGTTTCCCCCAGAAGTCTTACCACTGTTTTACGCGATGATGTTTGGTGCAACTTTAGGAGGCAATGGCACACTAGTAGGTGCGTCATCTAACATCGTAGCCGCCGGGATTTCTGAGCAGCATGGACGCCGTATCTCGTTTAAAACTTTTCTACACTACGGCATCCCAGTAATGGTACTGCAACTTGTGGTTTCAGCATTGTATGTGTTAGTTCGTTTTTTGCTTTAGGTAGAAAGTTAATAAAACTTATTCTATTAACAATAACTTTGCCAATTTACAGCGATTTTCAATAGGGTAGACTACAAGTAAAAGGACTAATCCCCTACCCCTTTCCCTAACAAGGAAGGAGAAAATTCAAAGCCTGTCGGCTTCCAGTGATGGTCTGTATCACTGCCGAGGGGCGCTTTGTAAAAATTATAATTACATAATCATACTTAACTTATCTCAAGATGTATTCCTATCTTTAGGGAATAAAATCTGGTATTCTTATGTCTAAAGAATCTGCCATAGAGACTAATATCTAAAAGCTGAAGCTAGTACAACAAAGTAGGAACAAAATCGGTTTCCATCTCCTGCTTTTAAGCTCAAAAAGGGTTAAATTTATGAATCCACCAGAAGAATATCTCAATAATAATAATTCCCAGGAATCGGCTCCAGATATAAATAAATTTAATTATAGTAATTCCAATGTTAATGCAATTAACAGTTTAGATAAAGTTAGAGATATTTTAGTTGGCAACCAAATGCGGGAGGTTGAAAAGAAATTTACCCGCCTAGAAGAACGTCTGGTTCAAGAATCTGCTAATGTGCGTGATGAGACGAAAAAACGTTTAGATGTCTTGGAAAGTTATATCAAAAAAGAGGTTGAGTCTTTAACAGAGCAGCTCAGAAGTGAGCAATTAGAACGTGATGCAATTGTGAAAACACTAGCTGAAGAACAGAGAAACATCACCTCATCTTTAGAAACAAAAGTTGCTCAATTCAATGAACAAACTACCAATAGCCAACGAGAACTTCGAGAGCAGATTCTCAACCAATCTAAAAATCTCCAAGATGATATTCGACAAAAATACGAAGAAATCTTAGTTTTATTGGAACGGGAAGCCAAAGAACTACGCAGAGATAAAACTGACCGTTATCACCTGGCAGCTTTATTCTCAGAACTAGCCATCCGGTTGAATTCTGATACCAAGTCTTGAGTCTTAAAGGATGTTTAAAAATTATTATTAACATCCAGCAATGCAAATTTTTAATTATTAAATGTAGTAGTTTTTGTAACCTTATTATACTTAAAGTAAGGTTAGCGATCGCTCCTTCGGAAAACTTTACGGTTTATTGAGTGTAATAACGTTAACTATTGTACTTGTTTCGTAATTGTATAACTTCAGAATATATGAATGAAGCCCTTGTATAGTAAGGGCTTCGGGTTTTTTATACAATTTTTTTTTGGCACAGTGACCCCAATTAGTGCAAGAAATTAGTAAACCTAAAAATTGCTGTAATATCAATTGTGAATTGAGGAATTTTGGTTATGAGTGACAATTCTGAAAATGAAATAGGGAACCAGTCGCCCGGAATTTTGCGGGAAAATAGCCAATCCTTAGACTCATATCTGAATAAAAATGAACTGAGTGAACTTCGCAGTTTGCTACTTGGTGTTGAGCCGACTCAGCTGCAAAAACTCTATGAACGATTAGAAAACCCTCAAATTGAACCAGAAGATATTAGCCGTCTACTTCCAGAAGCCGTTATCCTGCGGTCAAAGCAAGATAAACTACTGAGCGAAGCAATAGTCTCAACTTTGGAAGAAGCTATTCAAGCTTCTGTTAAACAAGACCACAATGTACTTTCCCAGGCGTTTTTTCCCATCATCGGGCCAGCAGCCCGCAAGGCGATTTCTGCATCTCTAGACGAAATGATTCAGGGATTGAATCAAACGTTGGAACATAGTTTGTCACCACAAAGCTTAAAATGGAGACTAGAAGCACGCCGGACAGGAAAATCGTTTGTAGAAATTGTGCTGCTTCGTACTTTAGTTTACCGAGTCGAACAAGTATTTTTGATTCATAAAAAAACCGGATTATTGCTACAACATCTCGTAGCAGCTAAGGTAGGTACTCAAGACCCGGTTTTGATTTCAGCCATGTTAACGGCTATCCAAGATTTTGTTCAAGACTCTTTCAGGGTGCAAAAAGACGATGTACTCCAAAGTTTGCAGTTTGGAGAACTCACCATTTGGATTGAAGAAGGGCCGCAAGCTCTACTTGCAAGTCTTATCCGCGGAAAACCACCTCAAGAATTAAGGTTAGTTTTTCAAGATGCAATAGAAAAAATACACCTGAAGTTGAGTCAAGAAATTAATGATTTTGAAGGTGAAACACAGCCATTTGAGGCGAGCAAGACTTATTTAGAAGCCTGTTTGGCAGCTAAGTATAAAAATCCGCATAAAAAGAATTATACTTACGCATGGGCTTTCTTGGGTGCAACTGCGATCGCTTCTAGTATTTGGGGCTTTTTTGCCATTAGAGAACAATTTCGCTGGTACGCCTATATCGAAAAACTCAACTCTCAGCCAGGAATTGTCGTGATTAACACCAAGCAGATAACTGGAAAACATTTTATTTTTGGAATGCGTGATCCTTTAGCAGTAGATCCCAATACACTAATACAACAAACAAATCTCGACCCCAAAAAAATTATCAGTCAATGGAAACCTTACCTATCTTTGGAGCCACAATTTACCACTAAAAGAGTTGAGGAATTGCTCCAGCCTCCAAAAACCGTATCATTACACGTTGACAACAGCGGTACTCTTCAAGTCACTGGTTTTGCACCTCGCCGATGGATTTTGGAAGCACGGAAATTATGGCATTTTATTCCTGGTATTATTCAATTTCAAGAAAAAAACTTTGTAGAGATCGAACTCAAGCAACTGGAGTTATATAAAAAGCAAATTGAACAAGAAAAACTATTTTTTTTTGAAGGAAGTACAGAGTTGATTCCAAGTGAAACTGATAAGCTAAATAATTTGGTACTAGTACTACAAAAACTATTGAATATCGTCAATTATCTAGGTAAGGATGTCGATATTCAAATAATAGGACATACCAACCCAACTGGTACAGAGCAAAAAAATATGCTCCTTAGTCAATCTCGTGCCAACAAAATTTTATCTTATTTAAATTCCCAAAGAATCAATACAAGCAAATTTAGAGCTATAGGCGTCAGTTCAAGTCTGTCTTTATCATTGACAGCAGAGGCTCAAAAAGTTGATCGCAGAGTATCTTTTAAAGTACTTGTTACTAATAAACTTAACTGAAGCAGTATCAATTTATGCTCCAGAAAAAAATATGTATGGTAGGTGCATTTGCCACAGGTAAAACGAGTTTGGTGGCGCGATTTGTTAATAGTATTTTCTCAGAAAGTTACCATACTACCTTGGGGGTTAAAATTGATAAGAAGATAATAAATTTTAAGGAAAAAACATTAAATATTATACTTTGGGATCTCTATGGAGAAGATGAATTTCAAAAGGTACGGATGTCTTACTTACGGGGTTCATCTGGTTATTTATTAGTAGTTGATGGAACCAGACATTCTACTCTAGAAAAAGCTTTAAATCTGCAAACAAGAGTAGAAGATACAATTGGACAAGTTCCCTTTATTTTAGTACTGAATAAATGGGATATGACAGATGAATGGGATATTGATACTGTTGAAATTAACGCTATACAACAGAAAGGTTGGACGGTAATTAAAACTAGTGCTAAAAATGGTCTAGGTGTAGAAGAAGTTTTCCAAACTCTCGCTCAGAAAATCTTGGATAGATGCTAGCTAAATGGTGGTGCTACCGTGATTGTTTATCTAAAGATTTTAGTCTGTTGGTATAAAAATCAAAATATTAAACTAGCAAACAAAAGCCAAGATTAATTTATTGCGGCACTTTCAAATCCATGAATGACTCTATTACAGCAGATCTTTTTGCAGCCTTAAATATTTTGGTATTAGAACGACTTAACGTAAATTTATTTAGAATTAATGGAACTGTACCAAATTGGTTGGCTCATTCTTGTGAGCAAAACTTTACAACAGGAATGGAGATATTAATACCACAAGAAGGTTTTCATTTTATGGAAAACTTTTTGATTGATGCTGAAGAATTTTGGCAGAGCGATCGCAAAAATAAACTAAGTTCAGGTATATGGATTGACATAGACTTAACGGGAAAAGAATGTCACTTTGAAGCTTCTGCAATTTGCGTCAATAATCAAAAAATTCTCTTAATTGAATTGCTCAATGAGACATATCAAGAAAAACTATATATTATCCAAAAAGCTAGAGAAAATCAATTAAATTACCAACAATGGCTCAAAGATAATCAGAAAAAAGAAGTATTAATCCATTGTATTATTCATGATATGGCAGGGCAGCTAAGTAGTATAAATTGCTGTTTAGCTCTGTTAGAATTTGAAAATTTGACAGATCAAGGAAAAGAACGTTTAGAAATTGGCATAAAGCAATCAATTAAGCAACAAATGCTGATTAGAGACATTCTAAACGCATTCTCAGCAGATGTTCAATCTCTAGAAGCTTTCACACGCAATATTGCTCAAGCACCAGATATATTAGTTTCTGTACAAGAAGTTATTGAGCTTTTAAAGCCTATTTGTGTAGTTAATAATATACAATTAAAACTTGTTAATAATCTTGGCATACAAGCAGACTGGAAAGTAATTGGTGATCAATCACGGTTGAATAGAGTAATTTCTAATCTTTTAGAAAATGCTTTACGCTACAGTCCACCAGAGTCTACTATAACAATTAGCTTACAACAAGATGAAGAATATATTCTCGTAACTATAGATGATGAAGGTGCTGGTGTACAGCCAGAGATGGTAGAAACTTTATTTGAAAAGTTTTCTCAAGGAAAAACTAAACCAGGTAAATCTGGACTTGGACTTTATTTTTGCCGTATTACAGTTGAGCGTTGGGGAGGAGTAATTGGTTATTTACCCCTTCCCAAAGGTGGCTCACGATTTTGGTTAAGCTTACCAAAACCATGATAAAAGAGGAATTAAGAGTCGTAGGTTTTGAGTTTTTAATTAACAGTTACTTTTGAACTCATAACTTCTAACTCCTTACTCAAGGTTAGTATCTAATGATGTGCAATACATCACGCAGAACACTATAGCCAGCTAAATCCCAAAGTAAATAGGCAAGAAAGCCAATTGCTGCTAAGCGACCATTCCATAGTTCGGCTTGAGGATTCCAGCCAAATAGAAAGGCATTGCGATCTACACCGTTATAAGCTTTAGCAACAGGTGGTAAATCGGTAGCAGGACGAGTTTCTCTAGTTTCCATTGTATTTTTCCTTCAAAATCCAGTAGTTTTTCAGATGCTTTATCTTTAGTAGCCAATCAGGTGTAAAACGTCGCGGAGAACGCTATAACCAGCTAAATCCCAAAGTAAATATGCAAGAAAACCAATCATCGCAAAACGGCCATTCCATAGTTCAGCTTGAGGAGTCCAACCAAATAGAAAAGCATTGCGATCGCTGCCATTATATTCTGTTGCAATTGTTGGCAAATCAGTGGAGGAGCGAGTTTCCATTTTTTTGTCCTAAACAATGTGTTTGTTAACTTTAATGTAGCTATTTTTAACTGCGATGCTTTCTGCCTGTAGGCACAATCTCCAAGCACTTCTTGTGGACGATGATCATAAACATATTGGTAAAGACAAATCCACCTTAAGAGAGTGACACAAAAACTAATTGTAAATAAATGTAAATCCTGATGAATTGAACCATAGATTTAAACAAAATAAATTGTTGTGACTAAGCAATTAAAAATTAAAAAGTGACATTTTAAGATTAATAAGGTTTTTACTTGATAATGCTGGAAATTCCAGGGAAATTTTTATCGATAGATTAGAAAAGTTCTATCTTCCGCTGGATACAGCTTTCAAACTTTGGAGAGATGCATTTACCACCTAAATTCCTGGATTCTGAGAGCTACAACAGTTAGGTATTACCATAGGTACACACATAAAGACAAAAACAGATTTGCTTCTCACATAGTTCTTAATTCCCCATATTTAAACATAGAGGAAGGAAATACATGTTTCAAAGTGCGGAAATCATGTTGGGACTCTGCAAGCCACTATTTTGGATAGCGCAGATCCCAGCAGATAGCTCAAGCTTCACGCCAGCACAGGCATCAGTTCTCACTTCGGGGCCACGCTTTTTTGTGGCTTTAATCTCCGGTGTGATTCTGGCCTTCGCTTTCCAATTGGTTTTAACAAACCTTTCTGTTGCGGCTGGTATTTCCTACCTGGGTCGTCCATCTACTTCGGATTCAGGTAGTGAGGAAGTTGGAAGTTTGGGGGGCACGATTCGCAAAATTGGCACAGCAGTGGGGATTTGGACATTAGTCACTGTGACGATCGCCTCATTAATCGCTTCTTTCCTCGCAGTAAAACTCAGCCTCCTGGTTTTAGATCCGGGACTGGGAGCGATTCTAGGGTTAGTGATTTGGGCTGCATACTTTTTACTACTGATGTTGGCAAGTTCCACTGCTGTGGGTTCTGTAGTCGGCTCAGTGGTCAATACAGCAACTTCCGGTTTTCAGGCGATTATGGGGACAGCTACCGCTGCACTGGGCGCAAAAGCTGTCAATAATCAAGTAGTGGCAACGGCCGAAGCCGCCGCCGCTGCTGTGCGTCGGGAACTAGGGAGCGCAATCGACCCCACAAGCATCCGAGATAACATTGAAGATTACTTAGATAGGCTGCGTCCCCCAGAGCTAGATTTGTCCAAAATTCGGGGTGACTTTGAAAATTTACTCAACGATCCGCAACTAAAAGCGATCGCCGGAACTTCAGACATCCGTAATATTGACCGTCAGAAGTTTGCCGAGTTAGTCAGCAGTCGCACCGACCTTTCCAAACGAGATGTTAACCGCATAACCGATACGTTATATAAAGTTTGGCAGCAGGTGGTAAGTCAGCAACAACCTACCCAAGACCGGATGGGTGAGTTAATAGACTATCTCAAGTCACTCCCACCAGGCCAAAGCAAAACAGATGAACTCAACGCCAAGCTGGAACGGTTAATTGCCGAAACGCGTGGCTCTAAAGAAGCTGAGCAAAAGGCAACCACAGGGCCCATCCAACAAACACTCCAGCAAGGTTTGACCGCCTTAACTGGCATTGTCATGGGACGCACTGATTTGTCAGATTTGGATGTGGAAAAAATCTTGCGATCGCTCACCACAGCCAAAGACAAAGTTACCCAACAAGCAGATAAGCTAGGATTACCCACACCATCACAACCTTATAGCCCAATTCGGGCCGATGTAGAAAACTACCTGCACAACACTTATGCTTGGCAGTTGAGTCAGGAAAAAATTGCTCAAGAATTTCGTGATGTCATTTACGACCCAGCAGCCGATCCTGGCACAGTCCGAAGGGAATTAGAACGACTTTCTCGCAACGATTTTGCTAATATCCTGCAACAGCGAGGACTGCTTACCCAAGCCCAAATTCAGCGCATTGCAGATCAACTCGAAGCTGTCCGCCAAGAAGTGCTAGTGACAGTTACCGCCGTTGAAGAAAGAGAGATAGTACAAGACTTGCAACGCAAAGTCGAAAGTTATCTGCTTGTTACCCCGAAAGCAGATTTGACGACCCCTGAAAGCATACAGCGGGATTTTGCACCATTATTAGCAGACCCAGACGCAGATTATGAAACCTTGGTGCTGCGACTGGCGCAAATTGAACGTCAAGAAATGCGGGAAATATTGCTGCAACGTAATGATATTGATGTCTATGAAGTAGAGAGGATTGTCGATGAGTTAGAAAGACAGCGCGATCGCGTCTTGGTAGAATCCAAAGGACTAGCAGATCAGGCAAAATATCAAGCAGAAACCCTCTGGTTGAATGTAGAGTCATATCTGCGTAACACTGGTAAAGGAGAATTAAACCCTGATGCTATCCGCGCCGACCTGAAAAGGCTGTTGGAAGATCCTCAAGCGGGAATTGCTGCAATTCAAGCGCGGTTGTCTCGCTTTGACCGCGATACTTTGGTGCAGTTATTAAATCAACGGCAAGATTTGAGCGAAGACCAAATTAATCAAATCATTAATGATGTTGAGCATTCATGGCATAGTGTCCGTCATGCACCTCAAGCTGTAATGGATAAAGCTAAGGAGCAATATGACTCTGTCACCACCACACTTGCAGATTACCTGCGGAATACTGGCAAAACAGAACTGAACCCCGAAGGTATTCAGCGGGACTTGTCTAGATTGTTTGAAAACCCCAAAGAAGGAGCCGTAGCGCTGCGTCGTCGGTTGTCGCAAGTAGACCGTGATACTTTAGTGAAGTTGCTGAGTCAGCGTCAAGACTTGAGTGAACAGCAAGTCAATGAAGTTATTGATTCCTTGCAAACGTCGATTAGCAACTTTGTGCGTGCGCCTCGTCGCCTAGCGACCCGCACACAGCAAAGAGTGCAAAATTTCCAAACATATCTGCAAGAGTACCTGCGGCAGACTGGTAAAGAAGAACTCAACCCAGAAGGCATCAAACGCGACTTGCAATTACTGTTGCACGATCCGCGAGTCGGAGTGGAAAGTTTTAGCGATCGCCTTTCCCATTTTGACCGTGAGACAATTATCGCCCTGCTGAAAATTCGGGAAGATATGTCTGATGAAGAAGCGGCGCGGATTGCCGATAACATTGTCTCGGTGCGCGATCAATTTGTTGAACAAGTGCGGAGTATCCAACGAGGCATTCAAGATGCAATTGATGGAGTTTTTGCCCGCATTCGTAACTATCTCAACTCCCTGGATCGTCCAGAACTCAACTATGACGGTATCAAGCGCGATGTTCGCACAGTTTTTGAAGATCCCCAAGCCGGATTTGATGCTCTGCGCGATCGCCTGTCTTCTTTCGACCGTGATACTCTAGTGGCGCTCATGAGTTCTCGTGAGGACATCTCTGAGGAAGATGCCAACCGGATCATCGACCAAATTGAACGAGCACGCAACACAGTTTTACAACGTGCAGAACGCCTACAACACGAAGCCCAACGCCGCCTAGAAGAGGTGAAGCATCAAGCACAGCGGCAAGCTGAGGAAACCCGCAAAGCAGCAGCTACAGCGGCTTGGTGGCTATTTGCTACAGCAATTGTCTCAGCTACTTTCTCTGCATTAGGAGGAGCGATCGCTGTAGTTTGGGTGTAGGTTGACAAGTTGTCTCCGCTAACTTTTTTGAGCCTCCCTGTGTGGGAGGCTTTTTTATTTCAAAAAGTTGAAAGTCTTTGAATTGGGTAAGTTTTAAATTAATATTTGGTCGCAAAGATAATTTACAATTGCCCTGTTAATTATTACTGAGTTTGCTAATTTATTAATTTTTATTTTTAATAAAAACTATTATCCTCCTTATTTAATATAGCTCAAAGAGATAGTCATAAAAATGTATGTGATGTAAGTCACTGACAAATAGAAAATATAGCTAACAGAAATTTTTATGCAGGGTGACGAGGCTTTTGAATCGCTAATATTAACAGCTTATAGCGTCATCTAAGATACAAATCTATCTGTTTTGAAAAGTTTTGTGCTCCTGTTACCCGGACGCGCAAACTTTTCGCTGTGTTTACGCCGAAGTTCAGAGCGATGTTTAACGACAAATCCTGACGCTCGTAGACTCACTCTAAGCGTACCCCTATGCAAAAGCCAAGCTACGCGCAGCCTCTCGTAGAGAAGCCTTTACGCTATGCTATTGCCTTCTGGGCGTTGCTATGGCTTTGACAACATCCACGCCACCTTTAACCCTCTAGGAAATTGGATATTTTCTGTTTGGAATAAGAGAGATTCTGAGTCAGAGATAACATATTAATAAATAGCTTTGTTACTGTTAGTAACCTGCTGATTGAAAATGGTTAAGATAAATTAAAACCTTATTTATCAATGTTTTAGTATATTTATTATTCAATTAATAAATATTATATATACAGTAAATCAAGTGTGGTTTGATAATAGTAGATAACAAAATATCTAATTAGTTTTTTGAAGTTTGCAAATAAGTCTGGATTAATAGCAAGCATAATTTATAAAATTTTACAATTACTTTTTCAGTGTAATGATAATGGAGGGAAAATGAATATAGGAGCACCTGAGTTTTACAAAAATATCTCCGAAAAAGTTCGAAAAACAGCAACTTCAGTTTGTAGTTCAATTTATATCTACAAAAGTGAAATGCACCCAATGATGACTTACAAAAAGTGGACTTTGCACAAACTTTTGAATCTCAGGGTTTTAACAAGTTGTATTTTAAGTACGACCCTAGGCACAACTCAGATCGCACTAGCTGGATATCAGCCACCGCCAGATCAAAAACCCCCAAGTGGATATTCAGATTCATCAGGTGTGAGGGGACGGTGCAAAGCAACCAGTGGGCGATCGCTCACATTACTGGCCCCCACAACCCATGTTGGACGAACTACTTCGCTCCACCCAACTTTTGCTTGGTTTATACCTAATAACCAAGCTGTGCCGATACAATTTAGCCTCTACGAATTTGACAGCAATCTCAAACCAAAAAAGCTAAATATTTATACGTACCAATTCCAGAGTTCACAAGGAATGATGAAGCGCTCTTTACCACAAGAGTTGCCAGGTTTAAGTGTGGGTAAAAGATATCTCTGGCAGTTGCAAACTTTGTGTAACACTAACCACCCCTCCCGTAATCCAGTTGCTAGGGCAGAAATAGAGGTTATACACATTCCTCAGACTCTTTCAAACGCTCTTTCTGTAACCCATGAACCTTCCCTTAGAGCCAATCTCTATGCTGAAGCTGGTATATGGTACGATGCCATTAATGAGGTAATACCCATACCTGGTGGGCAAACGGGAAGGGCTATTGCTAATTTGTTAACTAATCTTGCCAAAATAGAGAAAACAGGACACAGGCATTTAAGCAGCATCGCCATCAACAATTGATGACAGCGGCTTTTGCAGCAACCCTTGTAAGCTTTTTCCCTGACATCGGCTAGAAGAACAGTAATCTCGTAATTGTTTCCTGACTATCGGCTAAAAGAGTAGCAACTATTTTAAATCAGCGAATTTCCTACAGCCAATTACCTATGAGAATAAAGGCGGCCCAGTAGGCAGGATGGGCAGAAATTTTACCATTAGAAATCAGCGCTTGCTGAGCTTCACGTAGAGCCTGCGCTTTACTCACTCCAGGATGACGCCAGGCCTCGTAAAATTTAGTCACTAATTCGACAGTGGAAGCATCGTTAATCGACCAAAGCGAAGCTAGGGCTGTTCTCACACCAGCCTGCACAGCGACTCCAGCCAGCCCAAGGGCAGCACGATCATTACCAATAGCAGTATCACAAGCAGTAAGCGTGAGTAAATCTATTGTTTTAGAACCGTGGGCTAAGCTGCGAATGATGCTATATAGCTTAGTGATGGTGAGCTTATCGTTATCACCTGTAACGAGAAAAGTATCTTCGGGAAAGTTGCCAAACTCACCATGAGTAGCAATGTGAATAATGTGATAGACAGTTTTATGGAGTTCGGCTTGTAAGCGATCGCTTGTAAAATCCTCATTCAATAAATGCTTGCTACCCGGAATTTGCTCTTTGACTTGACGAATTTCTGAGGCTACGTTGCTCAAAGCCTCATATCTTCGACCACTAACTATTGCATCTTTGGTTAAACCAACAGCTAACGCCCGCAGTTTTTTGCTATGCACTGTTTGAGGATTTGTTAAAGTCAAGCTGGGAGTGGTAGCAATAGCATATTTCTCAACCAAGAATTTCTCACCATCATGTAGCGCCGCCATTGGTACGCTGCGAAGAACTCCATCTTGAATAAAAACTAGAGTTTTGATCTGTAATGACTCTAAATCCTTTGCAAAAGGACGAACTATCCAGTCGTACAACTTCTGTGCCCGCTGAGGGTTATAAGTGATATCACCATAATTCTCAAGTCCAATCCGAAACTTATTGACTTCTTCTCTGAGGGGTTCACTGTTAATATTTATCCATTTAAACTTTTTATAACCGTTAGGAAAACTAACTATAATTGCAGTGTGTTTTTCTAGGATAATAGAATGAAAAATAGCAGTATTTTCTCTAAGTCTTATTAGATCAGCCTGTTCATTATTAACCACTGTTGGCTTACAGCCATGAACACAATAATTTTGTGTTTCTACTAATTGTAAATTATCAATAGTAGCAATTACCGAGTTAAGATTATTAATGCTATTAGTTTCTTTGATATTGGCAATGTTATCATCCTCTAAACTGAGCCTTATATCAATAAACTGACGGTATAACAGTTCAAAAATATCCCGAAAATCTACTTGTAAATATTGATGAATATTACAAATACTACTGTGAATATTTTTTAAAGCTTCAAAGGTTTGTGTATAAGCTTTAATGGCATCAAATACTTTATTTTGTGCTTTTAAAATACGCCCAGCTTGCCAGTACCATAAAAATAGCCTATTTTTAGCTTCTAAAGTATTTAAATCTTGTTTAGCAGTTCTTTGAGCTTGTATAGTTAATTTGAGAGCTTGCTGATAATCTTGCCGACATTCATAGAAATGACCAAGATTGCCTATAGCAAACGATAAGACGGAAAAATTTTTAAACCGTTGAGCTGTTAAGACTGCTTGAATAAGTAAATCTAAAGCTTTCGAGTTTCCCTGAGACTGCGGACATGTAACTAAATACGAAATTGCATTAACAGGAGGAAATTGGATAAGATTAGCTAAGTCTATTGCTGCATAGACTTTATCTGGTGAATCTGGTAATTGTTTCAGCAGTATTAAAGCTTGTTGTACTGCTACCGGAGCTAAATTTGATGCTTTACGTTGATAGAGCCAAATCGAATTGAGAACTAAGCGCATTTCACTCAGTTTATCGCCGCGATCGCGGGCAATATTCAGACCATTTTGCAGATATTTCAAAGCTTTGGCATCATAACTCCAAGCTTGTTTTCTCAACTGCTCAGAATCATTATTGTCTGCTTGAATAGTAGAGTCAGGGTGGCGATAATTCACTGGAGCTAGGTTAATATAAACATTTTCTAAACTCTTCAGTGCAGAATATTTCTGGGAAATTTTTAAGCTATTTTCTAAATCTCCAATTGCTCGTTTGTAATTTCCCTCAAGTCGATAAGCCTCTCCACGACTCTCCAGAGCCGCCGCTTGCAAGGGAATATCTTTATAAAGAATGGCATCGGCTAGGCTTCCAAAATGCCGATGTATGGCTTCTGACCATCGAATTTCTCGAAAACTACTGCTCAGATTCCTCACTTGTGCAGTTATGACTTCCTCAAATTTTGCTTGCCAAGTTGTCAAAGAAACATGACTCAAGCATAGGCAAAACGTAAGACTGCACAGAAATAGCCATTTTAATAAGCCACTAGCACCTCGTTTGTGGCGTCTGCTGTGCATAAGAAAGTTTTGATCTGGATTTTGGTGAAATTAAATTATGAGAAAAATAATTAAGATACAGTATTTCCACTTAAGTAAAAGTACTATGTTTTCTCTGCTAAAAGAGTGAAACCTCTGTAAAGAGTTAACATTAAATTGCAAAGTTTTTATAAACTAAAATTTCAGAGAAATTAAATACTAATAAGATGTCATAAAAAATCTATTTGAGTAGTAAAACTCCTTTAATAAAATAAACGGAGGCAAAAAAAGTGGTCATGTAAAAATAAGTAAATATTTTGCCATGATCTGCCATGTGATATGCATAGAGAGCTTTTTAGGAACTACTCTTAACCCGTGAACAGTACTTTACCCTATTTGAATAATGAACAAGATTGGAATGGAATAGAAGCAAGAGTTCAAAGAGTAAATTACACCACAGACTAAGTTCTTTTACGTCATTTTATATAATTAGGTATTTTTGCACCCACCTACTTAATCAAACTGGATTGTTTCACTGTGAACAGTTGGGCCCTTAAAGGTAATCTATTCGCAGAATAATTTTGCCTATCAACCGTGTCACTATAGAGAGTAGAGCGTCAACTTGAGCAATAGGAAGACTAAAGAACGCTGTGCAGATAACATTTTTAGGGACGAGTTCCGGTGTACCTACGCGATCGCGCAATGTTTCCAGCATTGCCCTCAGATTACCCCAACGCGCAGAGTTGTGGTTATTTGACTGTGGCGAAGGTACTCAGCATCAGATTTTACGGAGTGAACTGAAAATCAGCCAGCTCTCCCGAATTTTTGTCACCCACATGCACGGCGACCACATCTTTGGCTTGATGGGACTTCTTGCCACTTGCGGCTTGGCTGGCAATGTCGAACGAATTGATATATACGGCCCATCTGGATTAAATGAATATATCCAAGCGGCCTCACGTTACTCCCACACACATTTTTCCTACCCCATCAAAGTTCACGCCGTCCGTCCAGGGGTAATTTATGAAGACGATGAATTTATCATTAGCTGCGGTCTTCTAAATCACCGGATTACAGCTTTCGGCTACCGCGTAGCTGAAAAAGACCGAGCAGGACGCTTTGATGTAGAAAAAGCTAAAGCTTTGCAAATTCCTCCTGGTCGCATTTATGGTCAACTCAAACGCGGTGAAACCGTGACACTTAACGATGGACGAGTAATTGATGGTACTCAATTGTGTGGCCCCACAGAAATTGGACGGAAGATTGCCTATTGTACAGACACAATTTATTGTGAAGGCGCAGTGGAGTTAGCAAAGGATGCAGATGTGTTAATTCATGAAGCGACCTTTGCCCATCAAGATGCAGATATGGCTTTTCAGCGGTTGCATTCCACAAGCACAATGGCAGCGCAAACAGCTTTAGCTGCTGGAGCACATCGGCTAATTATGAGTCATTTTAGTCCCCGCTATGCTCCTGGAAATACCTTGGAGTTAAAGGATTTACTTCAGGAAGCTCGTGCTATTTTTCCTAATACTGACATGGCTTATGATTTTATGATTCATGAAGTACCCAGACGGCGGGAAGTAGAGTTCGCCAAGTTAAGCGTTTAAATTTGAGATTTTTGATTAAACTGCTCTCACGTAATCTAAAATCTAAGATTAACCGTGCTTTATCTCAAGGTTAGTAACAGAATTTATAGCATCCAGCAAATATACAGCAGTTCACAACAATCAAGTTGTTAACTGTCAACTATCAATTAAGTTGATGTATCAAAAATATTCAAATTGTCTGGTTGAAATATTTTTTTCAATGTGTTCTCTATATCTCAATATAATTCAGTATAAGGCTTGAACTTCTTTAAATCTCCTGAAAAAGGAGGAACTATACATCTATTGGAAAAGCGAGGTTGGAGGATTTCCAAAGCCATAAATATCACTAACTGCACTGTATTATTTATATCCCAAGTTACATAAAGGAAAACCTGAGATATTGCAATGTTGTGAATAGTAACAGTTTTTATGAAAATCGATGCGATAAATGATTAATTTTTAGTCAAGATTTTTTCGTTATATAAATATTCCTTGAAAATTTATGATTTACATACTGATTGGGAATCTATATACATGAATTGATCAGCATAAAAGGATTAATTGGCTTAATATTGTGCCAAGTAGTTCTTTCATTATTGAATGAATAATAGTTTAGTCTTTATCTAGGAATCATTGATCATGCTATTGCATTCAGATGTATAAAAAAGTTCGTCTCAAAAAAATTTTCTCCCAATCTTCCAAAATATAGCATTTCAATATTAGAGGAGTTTAATAGTGGTTAACACTGATCTGAATCAAGGGCAACTGGTTACTAGCTCTGCACAAAGCGCGGTTGACATCAGACAACTATCTACTATTCTGCTTCGGCGACGCTTTTTGATCTTGGGTGTTTCTGGTGTAGTCATGTCAGTTGCAGCTCTGTTAACTGTCATTACCAAACCGACATACCAGAGCTACATGCAGATATTGGTGAATTCCAACTTATATGATGGCGTACGGTCAAGTAATACCCCAGAAGGTTCAGCCAGCAAGGCTAATGACTCTAATTTTCAAGCTGTTGATTACACAGCTCAGCTAAAAATAATGCTGAGTTCCAACCTGATACAGAAAGCTGTAGATTTGCTTCGTTCTGATTATCCAGATATTACCTTAGAAGATATCAAGGGACAAAAAGAAAAGAGGAAAAAAGCACCTTTAGAAGTGATCCAAGTACAGGGAGGAACAGGAAATAATAAGATTCCTAGTCAAGTATTTGAGGTTTCCTTTCAAGACGAGAATCCAGTTAAAACCAAAAAAGTACTCCAAGCTCTCCAGAAAGTCTATCAAGACTACAATATAGACCAACAAAAGCAGCGTTTAAATAAAGGGCTAGCCTTTGTCAATACTCGCCTACCTGAGATTAAAAGAGAGGTGAGCCAAGCTGAGAAAAATTTAGAACAGTTTCGCAGGAAACATAATTTAGTCGATCCAGAAGTTCAAAGTAAAATCCTTCTAGAATCTCTCGCCGACGTTCAAAAACAGCTACAAACTACTCGCGCTCAGCTTCAAGACGTACAAGCTCGCCAGGATAATCTAGAGCAAAAAATGGCGTCTTCATCTCAGAATCCGATAATTTCTTCTAGTTTAAGTCAGTCAAGCCGCTACCAAACTTTGTTGAATGAAATTCAACAAACTGAACTGGCTCTAGCTAAAGAGAGGCTGCGTTATACAGATGATTATCCAACAGTAGAAAAACTCAAGCAGCAACGCCAAAGTCAACTGGCGCTATTACGGCAAGAGGTAGGGCGATCGCTAGGAGACAAAGCTGCTAATACTAGTAGTAAGAGAGAACCTCTTTTGACACAGAGTCAAATGGTAGGTGTTGACCCCCAACTAGTGGACGAGTTAATTCTGGTGCAGACGGCTGCTTTAGGATTAGTTGCCAACGAGAAGAGTCTAACGGATTCAGAGCAGCGACTCCGCTCTGAACTCAACAAATACCCAAGCCTGATCGCAGAATACAATCGTCTGCTGCCAAAGGTGGAGACTAATCGCAAAACTCTTGAGCAACTACTCCAGGCGCAACAGTCCTTGGGACTGAAAATTGCTCAAGGAGGATTCGATTGGCAAGTCTTGGAAGCACCTGGTTTAGGAACCTATGTCAGAAGAAACAGATTATTACTTTTACTTGGGGGAGTGATAATTGGGCCGCTTTTAGGTATTGCAGCAGCCTTGATTTGGGAAAAGCTGAATGATGCTATCTATTCTGCACAAGATTTACAGAAGGTTACGAACCTCAGAGTACTGGGTTCAGTACCAAAACTACCACAGCATGGTGTGAAGAAAAGGTTCCCAAATCTGGCTTTGATTGGGCAGCGATCTGATCCCTCTTTGGTAGAAACTATCCCTTGGTTGCCGATCCACGAAACCTTGGATATGATCTATCAAAATATTCAGATATTAAAATATCCTTTTCCCTTTAAGTCCTTGATGTTGACTTCTGCACTTCCAGGGGAAGGAAAGACAACTTTGGCTCTGGGGCTTGGCGCTAGCGCTGCCCACATGCATCAACGGGTACTGGTAATTGATGCTAACCTACGATATCCTAGCCTCCATAAAAAGCTGGAACTCTCTAATGATTGGGGACTATCTCTGTTATTAGTTGATGAGACAATTACCCATATTCAAGATTATATCCAGCCCATTCACCCCTCCATTGATATCTTGACTGCTGGGCCCATACCAGAAGACACAGCCAAACTGCTCAGTTCTCAGCGGATGAAAGAACTGCTTGAGTTGTTTGAGCAAACTTATGACCTAATACTGATAGATGCTCCGCCAATTTTAAGCACGGTCGATGCCGGGATTGTGGCATCATTTTGCAATGGGATTGTGATGGTAGAGCGCATGGGTAAAGTGACTAGATCTGAACTGACTCAAGCTATAGAAATTTTGAGGAGGTTGAATTTAATTGGAATCATTGCTAATGATGTGAGCCATTTTCGCAAGATCTAGGCATTATTGTATCTGTTAACTTGAGTGGGGACTTACGCAACTGGCACAGCTAGGGCTACGTGGCATTATCGAAATAAGCGCTAAAGCACTTATGGTAAGCGTTTTCAGTATAAAGCACGAATTAGATGAACGCGATTAGCTAATTTCTACCCCATTCCCAAACCAAAATGCATAATTAGTAAAAGGTGGCAACCTCCTGTGTTGGAGAACTGTCTCATCTTAAGTTGTAGACGTTATAGTCCACAGCACCAATCAGATACTAATGTGATTAGATGATCAGCATGAAATTCCAACTTTACTTAGGCTCTTTATTTTCCCAGATTAAAGGACGTCATTGGTGGATAAGTATTTTTTTGTGGATGGCTTTGGTTGCACCAGCTCAAGCATCTGTAATTCTGCGCGTAGCCATTGAGAGGGGAGTCAATCAGGTCAAAGTCGGCAGTTCCACGACCGGGATCATCAAAGATAGTACCGGTCGGACTCTTGGACAGTTACCGGCAATGAGTGCGTATTATGCCCAAGCCGTTCCTGGCGGAGTTGCTTTGGATAAATGGCAGTCGGGTTTATTTTGGATTGAGCCGACAGGTAAAGGATTCGTTTACATTGGCGATCGCTGGTATCGGGGCAGAACTCTCGTTATCCCCACAGAAAAAGGCTTAACCGCTGTTAACTGGGTTGATGACCAAGAATATCTCTACAGCGTTATCGGTGGTGAAATGGATGCTAGATGGCCCTCAGAAGCTCTGAAAGCCCAAGCGATCGCTGCCCGTACCTATGCTCTCTACGAGCGAGAAAAACAGCGCAATAATCCCATTTACGACTTAGGCAATACCCCAGATCGCTGGCAGATTTACAAAGGTGTGATCAGCGAATCTCCTGCTACTTATGCCGCAGTAGATGCTACAGCAGGACAGGTACTAACTTACAAAAACAAGATTATTCTTTCAGTCTTCCATGCCTGTTCTGGGGGACACACCGAAAACGTAGAAGATGTTTGGAAAAATCCCTTACCTTACCTGCGCGCTGTTCAGGACTACGATCAAAATATCAGCGAGTGTAATTGGGTAAAAACCTTCTCGCCTGGTGAAATGAGCGCTAAATTTCCTGAAGTGGGCAATGTGAAGGAGATGATTCCAGAAACATACTCGCCTTTCCGCAGTGTTAAAGTCTTGAAAATTGTCGGCGATAAAGGTGCAAAGGTACTACAAGGCGAAGAGGTGCGTACAGCCCTTAGACTTAAAAGTACTCGCTTTAACGTCACCAAGGGAGCAGATGGTGGTTTTGTACTCCAAGGGCTTGGCTTCGGTCATGCTTTAGGCATGAGTCAGTGGGGCGCGTACAATCTGGCTCGCAGGGGAGCCAACCACCTGCAAATTTTGGGGCATTATTACCAAGGTGTTGCCTTAACACCAATTCAGGCAAAATAGTCAAGGATTGGAGACTGGGGAGCACGGGGAGCATGGGGGAAAATAACTAATGTCCCATGCCCCATACCCTATTTATTCTCCACTCCCACGTTCTAGACGCCGTTGCCATTCAGCGTCAATTTGTGCAGAACGCTCAACTTCTTGGTCGAGTAAGTCAGTTTCGCTAGAGTAAACCAAATCTTCATTCCCAATAACTTTTTCTGCGGCAAACTGATGGGTGTAGGCAATCTTCTGCTGCAAAGAAGCATCCGCGCTTGCTAATAGCCTAGCGCGGGAAAGGCGATCGCGGTTACGGTCAGCAATTTTGCTATTGCGCCACTTAATCCAAAAGTAACGCAATAAAGGTATGGCTAAAAAACCGAATCCGTAAGCCAATAATAACCAATAAATTCCTTGCACAAAAGCCACTAGTCCACCTAATTGGGCAGCTATTGCACCATCTCTTAACAAACTTCCCAGTACCAAGGCACCAACAAAATTTAGTACACCCAAGCCAGCACTCAGCATAATTTGTCCTGAGCTTGCTGCACTAAAACGCCACAGCGATTCCTCTAAGTAGACTGGCACTGACTGGCGACGTTTTGTGCTTGCTTGTACCTGCAACTCTGGAAAGTAATAAATAATCTGCCCCTCGGAACTTACCTTCGGTTGCCCATTAAATCGCGTGAGAACTGGCAGCATATAGTCTTCGTATTCTTTTGTATATCCTTTGCCAATGTCATCTAGATACGGGGCAATTTGCTCTGCGACTACTGCGCCACGGTTATTACGAATCACAGTAGCAATTTCTTGCCAGCGCCGTTCTTCTAAGTTGGCGTTAGGATTACCATCGCCAAACAAAAACGAAAAGACTGCTTCAAAGAAATTCAGATTGCTTTGTTGATGTCTTTCGCTCCGCCGTTCCTGGTAGTGGTAGGTGTCATAATTGGGGTTAAAATACCAAAATAAATTTGGGAAATAGAAAAAGCCACCACCACTAGAATGGCTACCCCCGTTGTCACTGTCGCGATCTGAGTTGGCAGCAGTAATGATGATGATGATACTAACAGTAATCAGGGCGATAGAAACAGTTAAGAAAACTCCAAAAGAAATACGAATTAGGTAAAACAGAACACCCCAAATCTTTTTCCACCATTCCTGCAATCGCAACTGTAAGTATTTATTGCGTAAAATCGAACGAAAATTTTGCGGAAACAAGTAAACAATATCACCCGAATCTGCTACCTGCAAATGTCCGCCAGTATCAGATGCTAAGGCTAATAACCCAAGATTCGCCTCACCAATGTTTAATCCTGCCTGGGTTGCCACATCACCAACGGTGACACGATAACCCAGTTGTTCCACTGCTCGCATGATGGTGGGATTGAGAGTCATTGCTCTCCCCTCCTGTTGAATTTTAATCTGCCTTTATTCAAGTATAAAGTTTTATTTTGAGTGACTTCTCATGCTCCTACCGACTCGTTTCTCAATGTGAAACATATTATCTGAAACACGACAGTTCATGTTAAAATTAGTTCCCTCGGCTTGGTTAACCAGCAAATTTTCTGCCTAAATATGGTTCAGTATACTCTCGCTCAAAGCCCAGAAATTATCCTCACTGTTTCTGGCAAAGATTCATCTAAAGCTCGTGAGAAAGCAATGGATCAGCTGATGGAACTGATGGATGCCGGTAAACTGCCTACGGAACTGGAAGAAGGATTTGGCCCTCAACAATTAATTGAGGTGAAGGAACCAACTACTGATTCTGCTAGTGGTGAAGATGCCATTACACAAGCTGTCCAGATCTTGAGCAATCTGGCTACGCTCAAGCTGAAAGTTCAAGAGTCACGAGCTGAAGCATTGGAAATTCGCAAGGCGGTTGATGTTCTGTTCTCCGATAAGTCGGTGACTGAAGAGGAAATTGCTCGTCTCAAGGAAGGTTTTAAAGTTCTCAAAAACTTTGCCCAAGGTAATCTGCGTTACCAAGAAGCACGAGCTAAAGCAGAACAGGCTCGGCAAGTGTTAGATCAAGCTCTCAAATCGCCTGAAAAATAACTTTTGATTAATGTTGGGTAATTGGTAATGTAATCTTTTTCTACCAATTACCCATTATTTACCCATTACTAAGCTTAACGTCGTCTACTTCTTCTTAATGAAGAAGAAATTGACAAGGAACTAACAGTCTCAGTACTTGCATCTTCACGAACTCGTTCCAAGCTTCTATTCTGCTGGGAATATTGCTGGTAATAGTTATAAGAAGCTGGCATAGCGTCTTTAGACTTATTCGCTATTATCCCTAAAATAGGAGTGCCAGATATCTGTACCTCATCCAATGCTTGATGTAGCTCAGTTCGTTTCAACTTACCTAAGCCAGCTACTAGCACCATCCCATTGGTATTAGCAGCCAGTAGGTAGGCATCGGCAAACCCTAGCAGAGGCGGTGTGTCATAAATTACTAAATCAAAACTATTGTGCAGATTATCCATCAAATCTTGCATCTTTTGAGACGCAAGCAACCTAACCGAGTCAGGCGGAATGGGGCCAGCACTCATAACATACAGGTTTTCTTCTTGAGGCGATCGCTCAATCACATTATTCCAGTCTAAATCTTGTGAAATTACATCAGTTAATCCCTGAATGTTCATGAGTCCTACTAGATTATGTAGGCTAGGAGCACGCAGATTTGCATCCACCAGTAATACTCGTTGTCCCATTGCTGCTGCTGCCTGTGCTAGTTGTACAGCAACCGTGGACTTACCGTCTCCTTGACCCACTGAACTGATCACTAGAGAGCGAATCGGAACATCTGAACCTAAAAGCAGAATGTTGGTGTAAAGAGAGCGAAAAACTTCAAAAAAGGAGGCACGACTTGCTTGTTGCACTCCAGCTGGACTTTCTTGGATCGCTCCTCCAAGTTCTTTTCTTAGAGGAACTATCCCTAGTAGCGGCAGTCTAGTAGCATCCTTGAGTTCTTTAGAAGTGTAAAAGATATTGCTGAGCTTATCTACAGCTAAAGCTACTCCTACACCCAATAGTAAACCTAAAATACCACCTAATGCTAAGTTTTTCTTAGCACCACTTGAAACTGCATCAGGTTCATTCACCTTAGCTAATTTAGGATCAAGTAACTGCCAAGGTTGCTGCTTTTGCGCTTTTTCGATCTGCAACGCTTGTTGTTTGGCTGTAAATTGATTTAGAGCATTGGTGACAATTAGTAATTCGCGCTCAATGTTACTATAATCCCGGCTAACATTAGCTAAACTTCTCACTTCACTATTGAGTCCTCTTATTTTCTCATCCAGAGAACTATCGCGAGCTGCCAACTCTCTTAAGCGGCTTTGCAACTCTTTCTGCACCCGACTCTCTTCTTGAGCAAGCAATGGAAGCAAATAGGCTTTCGTTTGCTTTAAAGTCACCATTCTGGGGTTATCATCCGTCAATACGGCTGACTGTTGTTGAATAGTAATGTCTGCGCCCTGAATTTGATCCAGTATTTTTTGGTAGCGAGCATTTTCACTCAGTACAGAATTACCAGCCCTCTCGCCTGGCTGTTGCGCTAACTCCCTTTGCAAATCCTCATACCTGGCCGCCAATTGTTCTAGCTGCACTCTTGTTTCTATTCGCTGTTGTTGCAAAGTAGCAACCTGACCAGTCAACTCTTGACCTTTCTGCAACGGATCAATCAAGTTATTGCCCAGTCGCAGATCTCGCATTTTATTTTGCCAGAATTTAACCGTCTGCTCCAGCGGTTGTCTTTGTTTATTAACAAAGACAATTGCTTGATCTACATCTGCCTGGCGCTCCGCTAGACTATAGTTTAGATAGGCATCAGCAAGTAACTTAGAAAAATCGCTAACTTGCTTTTGGTCTGGATGGGTATAGGCAACTTCTAAAATATTTGGCTGCTTAGATTCAATAGTTAAGTCATTAAGAATTTCAGAGTATGTTAGGTCTGGATATTGAGGCTGAAGCTTTTCGATAATCGGGTCTAGGACTCGATGACTTTGTAAAACTTTGATTGTTGTTGCAACTTGTTTTTCTGACTCAGCCGATGCTACGAGGTCGCCCTGGGAATTTGAATTTATTGTTTGAGGAACATCGGCTATGGCCTTACTCTCACCAGTCACAGGATTGGTTAAAATCTCGAACGAGCCTTGATATACTGGAGGATCTGTTTCTGCTTTTAATACTGCTGCTGTTGCTACTAAAGCTGTTATACCAGCTATCAACAGTATCCGCCGACGCAGAACTGTTGCAATTTGACCCAGATTTAACTCATCTTCATCAACATTTAGTTGAGTAGCGTTGGCTTGTGACAACGGGTGAGGATATTTGTCTGACTTTAGCATGGCATCTGTGAATTAAGTTATTTTTATTGCTTAGATAGGTGAATGCTTCGATTCCATCTTGGCATACGTAAGTTGGATTGCTTATGAAGTTACCTTGTCTTTTGCCGCACGCTAGTAAATTACTCATCACATAGCTCAAGCAATCTCAAGGAGAGTTGAGTGTTTTCAAAAATCTACTTAATACACCTATCAACTAACAGCGATATTTAAAATCCGGGCAAATCGGGAGTCACGCACTATCATTACAGTAACATTACGCAAGACAAATTTGTTGACCCTTTTATATCTTGAATCAAGCTTATAGAGATTCTTTATACAGTAGCAATGGTATAAGAGTTATGATTAATCACCTGTAATACAATACAGACAAAAAGCCTTTGAATCCAGAGTAAGTTGCAGAGATTTCTGGATCTTAAAAGCTTGCTTTATATAACAAATTTATACTGGGGCGCTAGGATTCGAACCTAGGGATGGCGGGACCAAAACCCGCTGCCTTACCACTTGGCTACGCCCCAAAGATTCCACTGTTGTTAATATAGCAGTTAGCCCTAGGGTAATGTCAAGTATTTTGATAGTTGATTTTGGAGCATAAGTTTTTACAATTGAATTGCCACAGCTATAAACCTTGAAATTAAGAAGGTTAGCCATTGAACCACTGCTGTTCTTATACTGGATGAGCCGACCGTTTTATAGATTCTTGGACTAAATGCCTGCTTTGCTGTTGTTGTCTTTGACCGTTTCACCTTATGGTGCTTGCTGGTCATGGTGTCGAATAAGTAAGCTCTGGATTTTAATTCTAGGCAAAAGAACGCAAATTTAATCTATAGCTGTGATGAAAATCTTATCTACACCCGATACTGAAAACAAAAAAATTCAAACTTACCCGGAAGTTGAACTACTTCTTTGTTGTGCCCGTACTCAGCTAGATACCGCAACTATTGAGCGCATCAAGGTCTTAGTTCAACAAGACCTTAACTGGACCGATATCATCCCAACAGCAGTCTTCCACAAAGTTATGCCACTGCTATATCAAAATCTCAATAACATCTGCCCAGAACTAGTTCCCAAACCTGTTTTAGCTCAACTACTAATTTATTTTCAAGCCAATGTTAGACGCAACCTATCTTTGACTGGCGAGCTAATTAAACTCCTAAATCTGTTTGAATCACAGGGAATTTTCGTAATTCCGATTAAAGGAGCTATCCTAGCTACCTCAGCCTACGGCAATATTGCACTCCGCCAATTCAGCGACATAGACATCCTAGTTCGTCAGCAGGAAGCTTTAATAGCTAGGGATCTTCTTGTTTCTAAAGGATACGAGAGTTCATATAAGTTTACTCGAGAGCAGGAAGTCGCCCGGCTAAAATCTCCATTTTGTAAGGACAATAACTATCATCATAAGGATACAGGAATTAATATAGATTTTCACTGGCAACTTTTGCAAAGATATCTATCCTTTCCACTTGAACATGAACGCCTTTGGGAACGTCATAAAAGCATATCCTTGGCAGGCAAGACAATACTAAATCTCTCACCCGAAGATAATCTCTTGTTTCTCTGCGTGCATGGTTCTAGAGATCGCTGGAAACAGCTGCAATTGATCAGCGATGTAGCCACACTAATTCGCGTTTCACCAGATATAGATTGGGGATTAGTTATCGAGCAAGCCAATATATTAGGTTGTAGAAGGAGATTATTGCTAGGCACTCTCTTAGCCAAGAATTTATTAGGAATAGAGCTTCCAGAAGACATTTGGCGAAGAATACAGGCTGAACCAGAGATAAAATCACTTACTACAGAAGTAACCGAAAAACTTTTCCGTAAAACTGACGAAATACCGCAACTTTTTGATAAATCTTTTTTTGATATTAGAATTAGGGAACGTCTACAAGATAGAGTCCAGTATAGTATTTACCAATCAATTTTAGTTATTGCTAGAAGCAACAGGCTATTCCCAGCCTGGATCTAGAAGGATATTTTAAAAGTGAAGTTTTATCCCTGAAGAGGTAAAAAACTTATTCACATCCTTAGTCCATCTGTGAATAAGATTTTATTATGACTTGACAAGATACAATATTTATAACTATTCCAGCCGTTTGTCAAAAATTGAATTAGACTCAGCAACTAAACCATTCAATTTTTTACTTTCTATAACACCCGAATATTTAGAATAAATTAATTGCCAATTTTTGATAGCTTGCTTCGGCACAGCTTCTTTATTAAATAACCTCATTCCACCTACACCCACATCTCGCACGAAGTCCGAATTATAAAATCCAACTTGATAGCCTGATAGCCATGCTCTGATACAAATATCTGCATCATCGCATTGAAATGGTGCAAACTCTTGACTAATACCTCCTAAATCTAGAGCTTCTTTCTTTCTTAAGAACATAGGAGCACGATTAACATACTCTGCGAACATAAAAGGCAGATTTTTTTCACTAATCAAGAATTCAGGTTTTCTGATAATTCTGTATTTATTAACTCCTGGAGTTCCAGCAATATTTCCTTCCTCTTTGTAAGCTGAATCCTCACCTGGATTGATTCTATCAGGTATTAAGAGATCTAAAGCTAATCTTCCTCCCAAAACTAAGAGTTTAGGAAAAGTTTCAAATAAACTTATGGCATCTTCTACCCAATTAGGAGATGCGGGTGGAATATCATCATCTTGCAAGAGGATAATATACTCACCTCTAGCTAAATCGATTGCTCTTGAATAAGTCCTAACTTCATATAAATCATTGCTTCTTATTAAGAAGTCATTTGGCCGGGTTAAATGCTCTATCCAATCTTGATATGAACCATCTGAAGAACCATCATCGATTACAATAATTTCATCTATGGGAGCAAGTCTTAATGCGTTTATCAAACTACTTATGTTCTGCCGTTTATTAAAAAATTGTATGATAGCAGAAATTTTAGGTTGTTCATTATAAGTAAATTCACTTTCTGTCTTAACATTTGAAACTTTTTTGATCAGCGAAGATTTAGTAAAATTTATGAAATTATATTTTAATAGTATTAAAGCTTTTTTTAACATCATTTACCTTATTATTTTAAGACAGAGACGGTCAGTATACATTATATTTAAAAGTTGATATTGTCAAGGAGTTTTACAGATTTTTTATCGAGAAGTTGCTGATAAATTTTAATTAATTGCTGATAATTCTCTTCAGAAGAATATTTAGTCTTGTATGAACAAAGAGCGCCCTTGCTAAGAGTCAGTCTAACTTCAGGATGGCTAGTTACCCATTTTATTTGTTCTGCTAAATCACGTGAATTTCCGGTCTCAAAGTACAAACCATTTACTCCATACTCGACAATTTCTGTCAAACCACCTAATTTTGGAACTAATACAGGTAATCCACAAGCAAATGCTTCTGCGATCGCTAAGGGAAAGCCTTCATACCAAATAGAAGGAAATACTAAAAGATTTGCATGTTGCATTAATGATAGAACTACTGATTTATCTTGAAAACCCAAAAATTCAATCACATGGTTGTAATCTGAATTATGGACTTTTGTCTGCAATTTCTGGCGTAATGGGCCATCACCAACAATCTTCAGCGGTACACGCAAATCTTGCTCTATGTAGGCATCAATTAAAATGGATATCCCTTTCTCTTCTGATAACCTCCCAACAAATAACAGATAATCATCCTGTTGATTAGTTTGAGCTAGAAAATCAGGAGAAAAAACAAAATTAGGTTTTACAGAAATTTTTTCTCGTGGCAATCCAGCTTGAACCATTTTTTCTTTTTGAAATTTGGTAAAAACGATATAAGCATCTACCCGTTCCTGCCAAGTATTTCGTAGCCGATGCCAGGTGAGCATTGCTGTTACAACCGAGCTTTGTAGGCGTGAGTTACGGTAGCAGCCATGCACAATACTAGGCCAAGCTATTAGCTCACCAATGCAATCCTCACAAACTTTACCATCTCGAAAAGGCATTGCTTTGGGACAGGCAAGTCGGTAGTTGTGAAGAGTTTGGACAACAGGTAGCCCATACTGCTGACAAGCATCGTATATGGAAGGAGAGAGCAAAGGAAAAAAGTTATGTATATGAACGATATCGGGACGAAAGTGGACAATTTCTTTGCTAACTTGTTCTTTCGCTGAATATGAGTAAATTGCATTTACCGCAGTTGCAACTTTATCCCAAGCGTTTGTAATGTCTTGATTACTAACTTCCAGTAAAGACACCTGATGATCATTTGCTTCCAACAATAACTTCTCAGCCTTCACTACTCCGTCTTCACCGCCTGCAAGTTGGTATCGGTTATGTAGCAGCAAAACTTTCATAAGGTTAACTCTCCCAATAGTAGAAGAAGGAATACATGGGAAATCTGAGGCAATCTTACCCAAGTTTACTGTCTCTTTAAGGTTTAACAGCTAGTTGTTCTAAACTGTCTGATACTAATGACAATTCACGAGTAGATTTAATCATTTTTTTACGACGGCTCCCACTTCCAAGGGAAGCGCCTACCAATATCCCTAAAGGAGCCATTGAGAAGATATAAACTATCACGTTGTCGCTAATCATGCTTAAAGACACAGCCACCAAAGCAAGGAAGGCCGCCAGGTGAACATGGGCATTGGGTCTATCGTATTGGTCTGCCCATTGCCAGTTTTGCCAGGTTTTGATTATTAATTGCCAATATCCTAGAAGCCAGAATGTTAAACCTATCAAACCGTAATCATGAAAAATTCGCAAGTAATCGTTGTGTGGGTGAATAAAAGCAGGACCAACACGTTCTCCCAAAACGATTCCTACGGAACTTGGCCCCTTGCCAATCCAAGGTGATTCCATAGCTGAAGCGTATGCAACTGGCCATGCTACATTTCGTCCAGATGTATTAATTTGAACTCCCCCTACAGTAGCATTATCTCCTACGGCAGTGAAACGAGAGCGGATGGGTTCAACATAGGTGAATGCCAAGTATGCAACAGTAGCTATCAAAGCCACAGTTAAACCCATACGCACCCAACCCTTGAGACTTTTCAAAGATATTTGAGATAGAGGAAACAGGATTAACGCTATGAGCAGTGCTGTTCGTGAGAAACTTAAAGCAATAGCCATAATTGTAAAACTTGCCCACAATAACCCTCCAGGCAAGTGATAGCGCCAAGCTGCAAGACACCAAGCTATTCCTATAATGGCAAACAAGGCAAACGATCGCGGCCCCATAATCAAGCTTGCGCCGGGACCACCTATAAGAAGACTCAGCCCATACAACCCTACTGATATCTTAATTGCTGTTGGAAAACTCTTACTTATATACTTAGGTAGATCAAAATCTCGGCTACTCTGTATTGTACTGAGTACCACAAATCCAACAAATGCTATGTAGAGCGACAAGTTTTGGATAGTAGTGACCAGAGACAATGTGGAGTAGTGCCACAGCCAATCTATTAAAGCAAATATGACAAACAAAACTAACCAAGATGTTACTAGTACTACCTTGGGCATCTTAGAACGAATGAATACTAAAACCCAAGTCGTTGGAGCTAAAATAAGCGTTAGTATACCTAAAGCAGTAATTCCGCCTAAGCGGAATACACGTAGAAAATCTGTCAGTCCACAAATAAATAGCGTTATAGATAAAATATTTTGATAAAAACTCATGATTTTTTAACCAATTTCACGCATAATTGATCGATCTTGGGCTAATATTTCTTCGTAGAGTTGAGCCAGCTGTTGTCCTCTAGTTTCCCAGCTAAAAGCTTCTCTCACTCTCTCATGCCCAGCTTGTCCCATACGCAATCTTAACTCTGGATCACTACTTAAGTAGGTCATAGCCTTGGCAATATCCTGCACTGCTTGCTCAGGTGTATGTGCTGGGATTTTAAAGCCAGTTTCCTCTGTAACCTGAACAGACGGGCCTCCTAAATCTAAGCAAATCACCGGACGCCTTGCTGCCATCGCTTCTAAACAAACAAATCCCCCAGATTCATGCAAACTGGGATGAACTAAAATATGGCAATCCCCTAACTTATTCCAGGTCTGTTCACGAGAAAGATTGCCCCAAAACTTAACTCTTTTAGTAATATCTAAATCTTCAGTCAATATTTCTAACTGTTTACGTTCACTTCCTTCTCCTATAATCCAATATTCAGCATCAGCTAGGTTTGCTTGGGCGAATGCAGCTAGCCCCAAATGAAATCCTTTCCAGTGCAAAAGTCTACCTACGCTAATAAACCTGATTGGATAACTGTCAAGGATTGCATAATCTGCAAGGTTGCTTATTTCATCCTTAGATAAACCTAACTGGGAATAAACTTGAATATTTTTTGCACCTATTTGGTGCAATCGTTTAGCTGTATCTTCAGTTGTAGCTCTGGCTAAGGTACTTTGTTGAGCAGTGAGACGGACTAACGGATCAAACTCACCTATCCAGCGAGCCAAATTTCGTAAAACTTCATAAGCCTTGCCACGAAAACTAAAGTTTTTCCAAAAGCTTTTAGGAGCTGATTCTCCACCGCCAACAGGGCCCCAAACAAAAGGAATTGGCAGTAGTGAGACAAAGCTAGGGCTAGAATATCTCACATAGGTCACGTGATGTACAATATCAAAATCAATATGCTTGTGGAATGAGCGACCGACAAAATACGCCCAAATTTGCCAAAGGTAATAATGAAAATAGACCCCTCGCTGTTTTCCTTTTCGCTGAGGACTCCAATCTAAGACCCAACCTAGGGGATCTAGGTAAATAAAGTGCAGGTTAGACAGTGGGTTGCGTGCTAGTTCACTTTCAATGCCTTGGCGGTGACAGTTTGATGTCAGCACCCAGACTTGGCAAGACTTGCTCACTTCTCTAACAACATTCCAGCCTACCCCCGGCTCTGAACCTTGTCCCGGTTCACAAGCATAGGCAGAGAACAAAACTTTAATGGGTTTCATACTTGATAAGTCCACAAAACTAGAAGTAGCCAATAAAAAGTGCCTTATCCATTAGATTGATTAAATTAATGGTTCAATGCGAATGATTGAACGTCGGCTAGAAACTCTGCTGCTGCTTCTGGAGTATGATGTGCTATTAGCTCTTGTGACTTATAGCCCATAGAACTGATAACACTTGGATTATCTATAAAACAACGCATAAGTTGAGCTATCTCTGTAGGATTACATGGATCAAAAATATAGCCATTATCCCCAGGGGAAATCATTTCTGATACTCCTGCATATTTAGAACACATTATAGGTTTACCAAACAGCATTGCTTCTAGCACCACCATACCCCAAATGTCTTCTAAAGTAGGAAATATAAAAATATCTGTATTCTGAAAATATTCTCCCAAGCTACCATAGTTAACCCATCCTTCAAACCTAATTCTGTTTTCTAAACCACGCTGCCTAATCCAGCTTTCAAGCTCTTGGCGTTGTGCACCATCACCAATCACAATCAGAGTATAATCACGGCAACCTTGGTTTTCTAGTAGTAAACAAGCTTCTAAGAGAAAGGTTAGACCCTTACGATGAATTGTCTGACCAATAAACAAAAAAACAGGATGTTGATTGTTAGATAAGTCTAGATCATTAACCGCACTAGATTGTAAAAGTGCCTGCTTATCGGGAATTTGGTAGGGTCTAGCAAAAACTTTAGCCTGGTCAACCTTTAAAAGGTTCGTAAGATATGCTTTTCCCCCTTGGGAGTTGGTGACGAATGCATCTGCATACTCAGCCATTAAACGTCTACTGAAGATACGAACTGGCGAATCGCTCATATCTATGTTAGGTGAGCTTCCGCTGTATATGATGATGACTCGCCATTTTGTTAATGGCTTCAGCATGAGGACGAAAAGAGTCCATAGGGAAAGACCAGTTACAAAGATGACTTGCGGTTTAAATTTCAGAAGGTGAGGAATAATTTCTAAAGGTAGTAGCTGGATTATACGTTTGTACCCTGCATTCGTTTTACCAACAGAAATTTCTTTGTATTTACCTACTATATTGACTTTAAAAGCATCCTCACAACCAGGTACGAATCCAGGCCATTCTGAAGTAAATATCTCTATTTTGGGAACTATTTTATCAAGATTGCGGAGTACGGGCTGTATGTAAAAACCTAGTTTCATACTAGGACTAACCCACGCTATTGTAATATTTTTGACTTTGTTTTTTACGTAATTCATATTAGCTTAATCTATACAAGGAAATGCTGAATTAGGATAATCTTAATTTAAGTGAATAGAATTAAACACAACTTGTTGAAAGGATTACTAGAAACTAGAGATTGGTAATCAAGCAAAACATCTCTATTTTTAATTATCAATTTATAATCTTGCACGAATAGAACATATATTGAAATTAGAAAGCAGAAAAAGGTAAAAATTAATATTTTTGGGATTTTCTAAAATCAATCAGAAGACTCCACTAGCCGTTTATACTGATCCAAAGCGGTAGATGCAATCTTGTTCCAATCAAGATGCTCTAATGCATAATGCCGACCTCTCAGTCCCATCTCTTTCCAATCTGAACGACATTCGAGTAACTTTCTTAACCCTGACTGAATTTCTGATACTTCTGGTACAACTACAACACCACAGCCACTTGCTTGAACGTGAGGCGCTATGCCAGCCACTTCTGAAACTAGCAGCACCCGCCCAGCTAGCATTGCTTCGAGAGCAGCCAGACTGAAGCCCTCAAAGCGAGACGGAACACAAAAAACATCGTAGTTCTTGATAATTAAAGGTGTAGGTGTTGAGTAATCAGCAGGGAGAAATAAGGTTCTATTTGACAGTGAGAGTCTTGCTACTCTGTCCTCTAAATTTTTCTTGTCTCCTTTGTCAGCCCCCTGAATTATAAGTTTGGCATCAGTAGTTTCAACAATTTGAGCAAACGCATCAACTAGCAAATCTAGACCTTTATTATGGGTATCTATACGACCTATAAAAAAGAATTTGGGAGTGCTTTCTGTGTTCCAGTTCAAGGAAGCTTCAGGATACACTTCATTAGGTAAGAAACCATTAGGTGCTGCTATGACGGGAGTATTGACTTTCAAATCACGGAGAAATTCAGCATGCCGAATATCTAAAATTTGTACCGCTTTCGCCTGCCTCAACACCCGTCGTTCCAAAAGATACCAATATACCCATTTTACGTAAGAATTTTTACTAAAAATTGCAGGATTATAGGGATCGTGTGGAAATACTACGTATGGTACGCTATATTTTTTCAATACACGGGATATAGCGTAGATCCTAGGCTGAAATATACCGCTTAGAATAATAAGGCTATGTCTATCTAAATTATGACTAATGAATTGTTTTAAACCATTGGCAATTTTAAAAGTTTGATTCTGATTCGGATTCATAAAACATTTAATTTTATATCCCTCCGGCATCTCAAATGAGTCATCACTCTTTCCTTCGCAAAGAATTATGACCTCAATACCACATTTAACGAGTCCAGAGGCAAGACCATGGATAGCTTTTTTAGTTCCCTCACTCTTAATTAGTGTGATGTCTGGTGGAAAACCCTTTGTATATATATATAGTTTCATCGCTTAACTCAGCAACGTTGATTGTTATTAATTTTAGCAAGAACTTAATTTTCAAAAGCTTTTCATACGATTCAATCAAAGGTAGTATCAGGTTAAGGTTAGGCTCAAGCCCAGCCCAACCACCCTTGCACTCTACCTTGAAAAGTTGCCCAGTAGGACCCTACTCTGTCTAGGCGACCTTGAAGTAGTGATAATGCAACCCCTACCAATGGACGACCCCAGTTGTAAATAACGAACCACAACGGAATGTTATGCTTACGCAGTACCCGACCTCTGCCCATTGCATAGGCATAAGTTTTAGAGTAGCTTTTATCTTTGCTAACATTAGGTTGAATTAGTTGTGTTTGTGTTAATTTTATCGGGTGAGTTACAGTTACCGCAGGGTCGTAATACAAACCTTTATTAATAGCTCGCAACAAATAATCAGTTTCCTCCCCCGAACCCCAAGGTGTGTTTGCTCCAACTCCTAGACTTTCATCAAAGACACCTATTTCCATCACAACTGATTTGCGAAGAAATATAGTGTAAGAAATACCTCTTCGCCACACATTAAAACGGTTGATTGGTCCTGGTGGACTATCTCCATGTCTACCGGAGTCTTTACCTTGTTGATCAACAGAACGTCCTGTAAGACCATTCCATTCAGGATGGTTTGTAAAGAAGTGGGCTACATGCTCAAGGATATCCTGTGGATAAGCGCAATCATCATCTGGGAAGGCTACTATATCGCCACTAATATGCTGCAATCCTACATTACGAGCGAGGGACAGCCCTTTTGCAGAACGCAAGTGCAAAATAGGAAAGCTATTTTGGTAGGCTTGGATGAACTCTAAAAGGCGATCGTCAGGATTTTGATCTATGACAATCAACTCAAAGTTGCGATAAGTTTGGGTGTTAAGAGTTTGCAAAAAATGCTCAACTTCGACAGTGCGATTTAAAGTAGCAAGAACCAGAGAAAACTTCATTACATTTGGTACCAAAATACATCTGCGGTCATCTTTAAAAGAAGAAAACTTACTTAGTAAAAATCTTTTGGATTAAAATATTAGTAATACTGAAAGGCTAAATAAATCTTACTTGCCCAATATGAGTAAACAATAATCTTTATGATTTAATTTCATCCTTATTTGTTCGTTTAATTAAAGTATTTTTCAATTTAGCTAAATTTTCCTGTGCCTTGTGTGCAAACATTGTTCGTCCAAATATTGTTAATATTAATCCGGATAGTATGTAAGTTCCCGACATTGGCAGAAATTGTAACAGACTCAGTGTATAACGTAAAGCTAAAAACCTTTGTCCTGCATCAACTGCTTTTCCGACTCTATTGACTTGTATGATTGACATTTTTAAGCCTATAGACTCACGATAGGCTTTGTATCCAAGACGTTGCTTTATAATTGGCCCCCACTTATTCTCAAAAATTTGAAAACCTGTTAAATTTGCTGATAAGTTACTTATGATTTGGTTTCCGTGAAAATATCTGATAATTAATGGTTCAGTCACAGCAAGAAAATGATTATTAGCTTTAGCTAGACTTAGCCATAAATCATAGTCTTGAAAACTAGGTAAGCTTTCATCAAAACCGCCGACATCTACTAAAGAAGAACGCTTGGACAGAAATAAGGACGTAGTAGAAGGTAACCATCCTCTTAATAAATTATTAAAAACATCTCCTTCGTGAGCAATCAAATTTGGCAGCTTTTTGCGTTGGACTGATTCATAATATTCATAGCCTAAACAATAAACGACTGTAGCATAAGGATCATCACTAGATTGAAGACGAGCTAACTGTAATTCTAGTTTTTTAGGTAACCATTCATCATCACTATCTAAAAAAGCTACAAACTCTGCGCGTGCTGATTGTATGCCTTGGTTGCGTGCGTGGCTTCCACCGCAGTTTTTACCCAAAGCGATATATCTGATTCTGGGATCTGCAAATTCATTGACAACTTCGGCTGTATTATCTGTAGAACCATCATCGACAATAATTAGTTCAAAATTGGAGAATGTCTGTGCAAGTACACTGGAAATTGCTCTAGGTAATAAGTTAGCTCGATTAAAGGTTGGTATAACAACACTAACAATGGGTTGATTTTGGAGTTGTGTTTGTATGTTGTCTGAAAATTCCATCATTTGTACCTCCAAAACTAATTTATGTATGCTTTATTTAGATGTAGGCTGAGGCTGTTAAAGCAGTTTTTTGTTCTGTGTCTGGATAAGATATATTTTTATAAATTTCAACTAGTCTGTTATTCAGCTTATTAATGTCGTAGTATTCTTCTACAAATATTCGACCTGCTGAACCCATACTTGCCCAACTCTCTGGATGTTCGACTAAATAGCGGAGCTTTTCAGCTAAAGCATCTACATCCCTTTCAGGAACTAGAAAACCTGATTTACCATCAAGCACACCATCAGGGATTCCGTTATGCAATGTAGATAATACTGGTAATCCCATAGCCTGTGCCTCTTGTAAAACTAATCCTTGCCCTTCTTGATCCCCATTAGAGGCCGTTACACTTGACAGAATAAAAATGTGGGAATCAGCATAAAGCTGGCACACTTCATCTTGTGTTTGCCATCCTAAAAATCTAACTTTATTTATGATTTTAAGTTCGATAGCCAGTTTTTCCAACGATTCCCGAAGAGGGCCATCGCCAACAATTTGATATTCTAGATTGGAGTAATCTTTCAAAACATTTGCTATTGCCCTGATCGAATATTCAATACCTTTTTTTTCAACTAATCTTGCAATTGTAAGAATTTTTATAGTTTCATTAGGGCAAAGTTGTCTTTTTTGAAAAGTATACTGTGAGAGATCAAGTCCGACAGGAAGCTTTACAAGCTTATCTACGGGGCAACCTAATTTTATAGCCTTGTTACCTGTGAAAGTTGTATTTGTAGTATATAAATCTCCGATACTGAAAGTTAGCTTGTAAATTTCTGCATTGTACATGAGAGATTTTTCATTTACATCATAACCATGAAACGTTGTAACTATACTCCCTTGAAGAACACCAATTTCTCGCAATATTGAACCTTTAACACCATTAGGAGCAAAATGGCAATGAATAATGTCATATACTGGTTTTTTCTCTAATAATTTAGCAACAGCATAAAACAATGTTAATGATGCAGATATTTCTCCATATTTAAAAATATTAAGTGAACGCATTAGGGCAATAGGATTGCGCCAAAAGTTCACAAGTAGCAAGTTAAATGCTTTTAAACCTCGCCAAAGGCGATTATTAGGTTTTCCCAGATAGTACGTACGTTCTAAAAGACTATACTTTGTTACATTTGAATGTATTTTTACGGTATCGCCTGGTCGGTTGGCATAAATGTCAACTTCATGCCCACGATCAATTAAACCTGTTATCTGATTCAAAATAAAAGTTTCAGATAAAATTGGAAATTGATTAACAAGAAAGGCAATTTTCATAAGGCATATCCCATGACAGAATGATAAGATAATCTAAAACATAGTAAAAATTAATCTACACAACATAAAATCTCAATATCATTTTTAAACTTACCCCGAAATTCTAAATACATCAAAGATCAATACTAAATACATTAAGCTCATAACAGCAGCATAAATAATCACTATTACTCATAAAAAATCAGAGAAAATTTTACAAAAATATTTTTATCAAAATTCATCCACGAGTATGTATATTTTTTGGGAGTCTTATCGTTTTTTATATCGAAAATTCAATTTTGTATGCACAAGTTAGATGTAAGCTGAGGCTGTTAAAGCAGTTTTTTGTTTTGTGTCTGGATGAGATATATTTTTATAAATTTCAACTAGTTTGTCATTCAATTTATTAATGTCATAGTGTTCTTCTACAAATACTCGACCAGCTAAACCCATATTTGCCCAACTCTCTGGATGCTCGACCAAATAGTGTAACTTCTCAGTTAAAGCATTCACATCCCTTTCAGGAACTAGAAAACCTGATTTACCATTTTCAATTAACTCAGGGATTCCACTATGATATGTGCTCACTACGGGTAGACCCATTGCTATTGCTTCGATTAAGACTATGGGAATACCTTCTTGATCACCTTCCTGGCTGGTTACGCTTGGGGCCAGTAAAATATGAGAGTTATCAAGTATGTTTACAACCTCTTGTTGTTGCTTCCAACCAAGTAGCTTAATACTATCCATCAAATCTAGTTCTTGAATTAATTGTTGTAAGTTGTCTCGTAAAAAACCGTCTCCAACAATGTTATATTCAAGCTTCATTCCAGACTTGAGAAGATTAGCAACTGCACGGATACCATACTCTACTCCTTTTTTTTCAACTAAGCGGGCTATTGTTATTATTCGGACGATGCCATCTTGTGGCTGTTGACGTAAAGTAAATAAAAATTTACTACAATCTATTCCCATTCTATGTATAACTAAATGATTTTCATCACAACCTAGCTCAGCTAACTGAAATTTCATGTGTCTACTAATTGGACAGCAAAGGTCTCCTGTAGCAAATAAGTTTGCATAAACATTAGTTCCATATTTTTTAACATATTGCGACACATCATAACCATGAAATGCAGTAACTAACTTTCCTTGAATAACATTAAGTTCTTTAAGAAGGATTGCCTTGAGTCCATTAGTCCCAAAATGACAATGAATGATGTCATATACTCTTGGTTTATTTAGTAACTGAGCAACTATATAAAACAATGTTAATGATGCTGCTCTTTTTTTGTACTTTAAAAAATTTATTGAATGCAATAAAAGAATGGGATCTCTGCGAAAATTGGGCAATAATTTAAATATTTTAATTAGCCGCAAAATGCGATTGTCAGGTTTTCCAATATAGTGAGTATGAGCTAGAAGATTATATTTTTCTACTTCGGGGTGTATTTTGGACATATCGCCTGGACAATCAGCATAAATATAAACTTCATGTCCACGATCAATTAATCCTGTTATCTGGTTCAAGATAAAAGTTTCAGATAAAGTTGGGAATTGATTAACAAAAAAGGCGATTTTCATAACGCATATCCTATAATAAAATTAAAAAATAATTTAGTGTTTAGTAAAATGAATATTATAGACATAAAGCTTATATTTCATTTTTTAAACTCACGTAAAAAGCTTAAATAAAAATTTTTCATCTTAAATACGTAGAACATTAATCCGAGATATACTAGGCTCATTACAGCAGCATAAATAATCACTGTTGCCCAAATGGGTAGATTTGAGCCAATGTAAACCTTTATGCCAAGTATTACTGCACCTGCTACTATCGATGATATAAATGTTTGCTTTACTGCTTCAAATACATCAAGCATTGTAATTGATGTGCCTCTTGTTGCATAGTAGATGCAGGGAAATGCTTGTAAAAGCATGGCTATGGCATAGGATAAAGCGACTCCAGATGCCTGATATGGTAAACCGATAAAAAATGATGTTACAAGCCAGGAAGAAGAGAATAAACCCCATTTGAACATGCGATCGCTTCTACCTCTGGATATATACAGCCAACCAGTAGTGTTACAAAGCGGCTGAACTAATGCGGATATGGCTAATAATCGAAAGATTGTGCTGGCCCCAAGCCATTGCGAACCTAGAAGAAATCCAATAATATCTTCTGACGCCACTATCATAAAGATGATCGTTGGGGTGGTTAGAAAAGCAATTACTGAAATAGCTTTGAGGTAATAGTGGCGAAATTGTTCTGGCTCCTGTTGCAATCGACTTAAACTAGGGATAGCAACCGCAGTAATTGGTGCATTAATCTGGTTAATCGGCAGAACCAGCAATTGATAAGCTTTAGCGTATAAACCTAACTGTTGAGCGCCCCAGTATTTTCCAATGAGAACATTGTCAAGATTTCGGGCAAAGTAATTAATAGTGGTGAAGCCGGTAAGATGTCCTCCAAAAGCCAACATTGAACCTATTCCCGATCGCCAAACAGGTAGCCCAGGACGCCAAGCACAGGCAATCCAGAGTCCTGTAACGCCAGCAAATCCTGAAACAAGCGGCAAAATCACTAGTGCCCAGTAACCTAATCCATACCAAGCAGCAATGAGCGCCGCTAGAATGCCAATCACCATAGCGCGAACATCATTGAACATTAGCGCCTTGTATTGCATCTGGCGATTGAGCAGGGCACTGTGCTGAACACTGAACCCGCCAAAGATAATACCCACGGACAGCGCCAGGGTAATCCAAATCAAACGAGGTTCATTATAAAACCAAGCAATTCCAGGCGCGATCGCAGCAGTAACCAGCGCAGCTGTGAGGCTAAGTGCCACATTCACCCAAAATAAGGTACTAACTTGCTCATGATTAATCTCCTCCTTTTGGACAGTTGCCATTGACAACCCCAAGTCTTTGAACAGACCGACAAATCCAATAACCGCAGTCACCATACCTATCAAGCCATAATCTTGTGGCGTCAGTAATCGAGCCAGCACCACATTAGATACCAAGTTCAAGCTAAACTTCAAAACTTGGGCAACCATTGTGATCGCACCGCCACGAACAGAACGACCTTTAAGATCAGCTTTCAGATGATCTGTGCGAAAATACTTGTCGTTCCTGTCATTGGAAAAGAGATTTTTCATGGATACGGCTAAATTAGAGCTGATTTAAGTCGCTATCAACTCAATAACGACGAGATGGAAAACCAACATGAGACTGTAGTCCCAGAAAACTTGGCAATTAAGATTAAAACAAGTGCAATTACTAACAGAACCAACAGATAATGTGAATCTACTTAGTTAATATTGCTGAATGTAACTAATCTTGTTGAAATTTTACATAATGGCTTCCAAATCATCTTGCCATAACTTTTTAGCAAATTGGTAGCAATTCAAAAAACTTTTATCAGAAAATCTACTCACGTTCATAATCAATTTTGGAACAAAACTCCCCATATATTTATATTTTCAGGCTTTAAGTCCAGATTGAGCCGGAGAAAGCTTAGAAAAAATTTATTAAGATTATATAAAGTTTAAGTTTTTTCTAAAGCAGGTTGCCGCCTGCCATACATGCTCACTGCTCATTCAGTACTTCTATGTAGAGTTAGTTCTACACTTTGCTTCAGATCAAAAGCATATACTTGTTATGAAAAATTATTAATAACATTTTCTGGTGATGCTTTGAGAGAATTTAATGAGCACGATTTTGATACTATCAAACAAAGCAATATAACCTTTTAACTGGAGAGACTCGTTTTCAATTTCATATTTGCGAAAGTAAAAAGTAATATGTGCAGGGATATAAAGCTCGGTCGAGTTAATTTAAGTATGTGATAAGAACGGGGGAAGTCTTATTCCCCCTATAAGGAAGAATGGGTTGATAAAGTTATGTTCTGTATGATATTCCCCGCCGTGTATCCAAGGTTTACAAGAGAAGACTCGTAATCTTTTACACCAAATGTGGGAAACGCAAAAGCACTACACGCTAAATTACCAAAATAAGAATACCAGAAATATCTTAATCCCCACTGCTGTTTTGAAATACTCCTGCAAGACGACTAGATGACAACAGTTGCTTAGTCGCTAGCCACATGAAGGGTGGAATTGTCGTTGCATAGCGACCCCAAAGCCGACGTGGTTCTTGAATCCATCGATACAGCCATTCAAGCCCTAAGTCTCGAATCATGCGGGGCGCTCGCTTGTGGATTCCTGCGTAAACTGGAAAAACTCCACCTAATCCAAGCATTACAGCTTGAATCTTACCTTTATGCTGAGCCATCCAATTTTCTTGTTTTGGACATCCCAGAGATACCAATACAACACTAGCACCACTATAATTAATTTTTTTAATCAGAGCTTCGTCTTCCGTTTCTGTCAGAGGACGAAAAGGTAGAGGTTCCATTGCTGCAATTTTCAGTTGAGGAAATTCCTTCTCTAATCTTTTTCGCATTCTAGAAAGAATTTCTGTTTGAGAACCTACAAAGAAAACACTGAGGTTTTGAGTTTGAGCTAGCTGACACAATGCTAGAAAAATATCCATCCCTGCGACACGATCTTGGTAACGCGCTCCCATTTTCCGCATCATCCACACGAGAGGCATACCATCAGGAGTAACTAGATCTGCATTTCTTAATACACTGGCAAATTCTGGATTAGAGTGAGCCTCCATGAGCATATGTACATTGGCTACACATACAGTTTTACTCTCACGGGTACTTGCCCACTTCAATATTGTTTGTATCTGGTCGTCAAAACGTAAGGCAGTAATAGGAAAATCAAGCACCTTTTGTGTAGGTAGAAACACTCTTCCCACCATAAATAACTCCTTGTGTCCAAGAAAAGAATCTATAGATTACCCATACCATTCCGAATATTCAAAAAGCCATCTTAGATGGTTTCTTACTTTTGTAGGCTTGTGTCATAGTCGGAAGTTAACACATGGAGATGCAGTTACTTTGGCAGTAGATTTTTTGCTTCTCCGGTAATAGTAGAATTATTTGTCACTGTATCGTACTTTACTGGTTTAACCAAGGGATTTCAGACACGGATTGACAAAATTCATACTTACTTCATAATTATTTTTCAGTTAGTTCATGCAAGCATTACAATTACCATAAATTATTATAGATGTATATTTTCGTAGAGTTATATCTACTACGTAAAAATAATCACTTTGCTGGGTAAAATTCCAGAAAAACAATTTGCTAATCTTTCGATTTTGATACGTAAGTATGTGCTTAAGCAGTTCGATTTAAATTACTTTTTTTTTCAAAAGTAAAATAATATAATTTTTATATATTGCTAAATTTATTACATATTTAAATTCATACTATAAAATTTACAAATGTTATTTTCTTATAAGAATAAAGCCAAAAAAGAAGAGGAAGATAATTTATCTTCCCCCCCTTTCGTATTATTTATATTGTTTTCTGATTTATTACCTTCTTTTAGTTTTTGCCGCAGCATTTGCCTTTGCTTTTTGAGTTGCCGTTTTCTTGCAGAACCGCCTCTACCTTTATCATTCCTACCTTCTTTTCGGGGAGATTCCCATCTTTTCAGCCGCATAATTTTTGCGTTTTCTTAGATAGTTAGTGTTTGTAGTTGATAGTTGCTCTTAACTTATAGGTGTGTATCTTCATGAATATTAAGTTAATAATGTTACAGGAAGATATTGTCCATATATTTTTAAATTATAACACGATCGCAACCAATGATTCTTGAGAGCAAAAATTATCTAGGATAGATAAGGCGTCTAAATATTCTTTAGTTACACGATCGCTACTGCGAGAGTAGGGTCTTAGCTAGAAACCCTTGCTAACAAGGTTTTAATAGTGGGCAGGAGGAGAATCGAACTCCTATGACCGCAAGGTCGCCACATTTTGAGTGTGGTGCGTCTACCAATTTCGCCACCCGCCCTTAATATTCAACTTTATCATTATAGCCTATTTAGTGATTTTGCGAAAAAATAATACTCCTTATTCTAAAAATCTTGCTGGATAATAGTTGTGAACTACTTACACGATGCTTAGCTTAGAGATTGACTGAATTTTACTAAACTAGAGTCTATATCCTGTAGTTTTGCACAGCCACTCAGTGCCATTGCCACATTTAACTCATTTTGTAGCAGCGAGATGACGTGAGATACACCGACTTGTCCTGCTACCGCCAACCCCCACAAAACCGGTCGCCCGATTAATACTGCTTTTGCTCCCAGTGCTATGGCTTTGATAATGTCTGTACCCCGACGGATACCCCCATCTAATAGTACTTCTGCTTTACCATCCGCTGCTGCTACTATTTCAGCTAGAACATCTAAAGACGCGATCGCACCATCAAGTTGTCTACCACCATGATTAGAAACAATAATTGCTCTAGCTCCAGACTCCACAGCACGCACAGCATCATCATCCCGTAAAATTCCTTTGAGTACCAAAGGTAATGGAGATATAGACTGCAACCATTCCAAGTCGCGCCAAGTTACCCCTGGGTTGAGCTGTTGGGCAAAGTAGGTAAATAACCCAGACTCCCCTGTTTCATGATAAATGTCTAGCCCTGAAATAGTTGCAAGATTAGCTAGATGCAAGTCTGGTGGTAGAGCAAACTCGTTACGCTGATCTCGCTCCCGTTGTCCAAGCACAGGAGCATCTACCGTCAGACAAAGTGCTTTGTAACCTGCGGCGTCAGCCCTTTCTACTAAAGCACGAGTCAATCCTCGATCTTTGTGAATGTAAAGCTGAAACCACTGCAAGGCATTTTGTTTGTTACCTACAGCGGCTACTTCTTCCATACTCTTTGTCGCCATTGTACTCAACACCATGCCCACACCTGCTGATGCCGCAGCTATTGCTGTTGCAACTTCCCCATCTGGATGAGCCAGACATTGAAAAGCCATCGGTGCAATTAATAGAGGTAGTTGCAAAGGTTGTCCTAAAATAGAAGTGCTCAGATTGCGATCGCTGACATCAACTAACATCCGAGGTCGCAGCTTGACTCGCTCAAATGCAGCACGATTATCGCGCAACGTGATTTCGTCCCAAGCGCCACTGCTGTAGTAATCAAGCGTCATCTGGGATAAATGCTCTTTTGCTAGTTTTTCATACTCGAAGAGGTTAATAGGTTGAAACCGAGAGTCGTTTGATCCAACTGTCATGATGGCGGTTGTGGGTTAAGCAATAGGTTATCTGACCAGAGTTATGATAAATTGCTTTGGAGCGGTGCGATCGCACTTAGATCTGATAAAAATCTGAGCATTGCTAAATTTGAATATGAAATGTGAACTACTCCTAGTTGCCTGCGGTTGAACTAGGAGCTTCTGTAATCAATCAGGTGTCAACTACAAACCCACTAATTCCCTAGATTCAAAATCAGTAAGTTGTTGGGCGATCGCTAATCTCGCTTCTAACTTGGCTACACTAAACTGGTTACGCAGATATTCCAAATGAGCGATCGCATTTGCTTTTTCAGCAGACAATCGGATTAGGGTGTCCATTGCCTTTTGATACTCTTGATTCACAAGCAGCACTTCAAAGCGGCGGGCCTTGCGTTGAGCATCGTTTTTCATGTCAATATCAAAGGCAGCGGCACGATCTGCATTACCCTCAAATCGGTTAATCTGGTGCTGCACTGCCATCAACTGAGAGTCTATTTCATTAGCCCGTTGGGCAGCTTGGGCGATTGCAGCTGGATAATGACTCAGTTGCATCATCAAATAATTTTCCTCTGAGAACATAGATTAATAAGGCAGGGTAAGAAGAGAACAAGCAAGAGTTCTCACTTGTCTACTGCTGTTCATTCGTGCTTAGCAGTTGAATGAGGGTTGAGAATGTAGTACTGAGTATAAAAAACTTGAATCCATTATCCAAAAGGCTGTCACAGAGCGGTTTTACACTTAATCAACTTTTGTGGATGCTATACATTTATTATAGTACAAATATACTGTAAACAGTAGAAAAGGTGCTGTCTGAGCGAGAAAAAACGGACGAACATAAATAAGCAGATGTGCGGTAGGCGATCGCTATTTACCAAAAATTTACAGTAGCTTTATCCAATTAGCTAAAATATAAAGTAAAAATAAACTCTCAAAAATTTTTTTACATCAAGCTAGTATGTGTATAGAATAGTTTGTGAATACTTATATTAAGCATAAGTAAATCTTTTGAGTTATCTGTAAAATTAGTCAGTACTTTACCTTTGACTTTGAGAATTCAAAGTTTGAATTGGGTGGTAGCAAAACTCCATCCCTCATCGGTTGCTTACCTGAACAATTGCTGTAACTAATTTTTCATACACCTTAATGAAGCACCGTTTCCAGTAGCTCAATTATTCATGATGTTTGACAAAACTCACTCCTGAGTACTAAGCGCTCGCTAGAAAAATGCTTCAGACTCGAACCGCCACAAGCGCAAGTTTTTGGCGGGATACCTCCGCGAAAAAATAGGAGTCACATCATTAAATGTCAACATTTAGCGTTACTAACACTAATGACAGTGGCAGTGGTTCTCTGCGGCAGGCAATCCTGGATGCCAATGCCCTATCAGGAAAAAACATCATCAACTTTAACGGCGTTTTTGCCGACAATATCACTGATGTCATCACCCTTGCTGGCAGTAGTTTGAGTATCACAGACGACCTCATTATTGACGGCACAAGAGCAGATTTGCTGACTGTCAGTGGCAACAATGCCAGCCGTGTATTTGAAATTAGCAGTGGTATCACTGTGGATATTGAAGGGCTGACTATTGCCAATGGTTATAATTCTTTTGTGGATACAGGGGGCGGTGGTATTCTCAACGCTGGCACTCTCATTCTTAACAACAGCAATATTAGTAGCAATTCAGTAGAGTACCAAGGCGGTGGTATCTATAACTCTGGCAACCTCACGGTGAACAATAGCACCATCAGCAACAATAATTCAGGAGGATTCGCAGGCGGTGGGGGTATCTTCAACACTGGCACTCTCACACTTAACAACAGTACTATTAGTGGCAACGGAGGAGGCTATGATCGCTATGGCAACGGTAGTGGCGGCATCTACAACTCTGGCGACGCAACAGTAAACAACAGTACTATCAGCAATAACACTGCCAGGTTTGGCGGTGGCATCTACAACTCTGGCACTTTGAAACTGAACAAGAGTATTATCAGTGGCAATGGATCAGAGGTTGCAAGTGGCCTGTTCAATACTGGCATTGCAACAGTTACCAGTAGCACCATCAGCGACAATTATGCAGATGGCAGCAGCGGCGGTATCTTTAACGATGGCACTTTGACTCTGATCAGCAGCACTGTCAACAACAACTCAGCAATTTTTGGCGGTGGCATCTCGAACAATGGCACTTTGACGGTGAGCAACAGTACCATCAGCAGTAATACTGGTGGTGGTATCTACAATGATCGTACTGCGATCGTCAGCAACAGTACCATTAGCGGCAACTCCAACCGTGGTATTTACAACAACGGTACTTTGACAGTGCTTAACAGCACCATCACGCTCAACAACGTTTCCAATTCCGATTACCCCGATGGGGAAAGCGCTGGTGGTGGTATATACAACTCTAGCTCTGGCTCTGCCACAGTGAAAAACAGCATTATTGCTGGTAACGTTAAAATTATTTATGGCAATGAGCAAACTACCTCTGATTCTGATGTAGTGGGTAACTTCATCAGTAACGGCTTTAACCTCATCGGCAGCCTCAATGGCAGCACCGGCTTTAATACTAGCGAACAGCTAAACATTGCCATCACAGAGGTTTTAGACACTACGTTGCGAGACAATGGTGGCTCAGTAAAAACCCACGCCCTCATCACAGGTAGCCCCGCTATCAATGGGGGCAAAAACGCAGATGTGCCTGCTGATACTACAGATTTGGATGGTGACGGCAATACCACTGAACAAATCCCCTTTGACCAGCGCGGTTCTGGCTTTGCTCGCATCTCTGGCGGCAGGGTAGGCATCGGTGCGTTTGAGGCATTAGTAAATGTAATTAATGGTACACCTGGGCGCAACATTCTCAAGGGTACTGCTGCCAATGACATTATTACTGGCTACCAAGCAAGAGACATCCTTACGGGTGACAAAGGTGCAGACTCGTTTGTTTATACAAGTATCCGAGATCTAGGAGATACGATCGCTGACTTTGAAGCTGGCACAGATAAGATTGTTCTGAGGCAACTTTTTCGGAGTTTCGGTCTAGGCAATCTGAACTCTGCAAGTTCAATTTCCGGGGGCTACTTGCGTTTTGAGACTCAGGGAAACGATACCATCGTCTTGTTTGACCCAGATGGTTCAGCTGGTCGGAATCGTGCTGTCAATTTAATAACCGTCAGCAAGGTATCTGCTACTGCTATGAACAGCGCCAAGAATTTTGCAGTTTAATGCCTGTTTAGACATTGCGTCAGTCGTAGTAGTAGAAAAGGAAGTCAGGAGTCAGAATATACTTTCTTTTTCCTGACTCCTAATTCTCCCCTTCAACAACAAATAATATTTTTGAACCTAAATTCTGCACTGTACCTTAAGCCACTTCCCGCAGTTGCGACGGCATACTCATCTCTGGAAACGAAAGCGAGAGTTGTTCGGCTTGAGGAACCGCAGCTTGCTCTAACACCGTTACTTCTATATTTACACTCACCAAATAACTGCCTGTATCAGCATCAACCGCTTCGGCTATTAATTTGGCAATCTCTGGGCGTTTGGCAGTTAGCGGATCACGTAAAATACACCGATCCCATTCGTGCTTAGCAGTCGGATTGAGGTTGAGAATGTAATGCTTAATCATAGGAGTAACCCGTGAACCCATCTTCCAGAAGGTTGTCACAGAGCCGTTTTGCAGTTTATCGGACTTTGTGAACGCTAGATTTATTATAGTACATTTGTATTGATTTGTGGAAAGGGCGATATCTGAGCTAGAAAATAGGCGCACATAGGGTTGAATCTCTTAGGGTGAGTTACTCTCAGCAATAACTCACCCTAGATTTATGAGTTACAGATTAATCAGCTTTGCCATTCGCCTGAGAGTTTAGCAAATGAGGATCATTCACCCAAATCGCTTGTTGAGGTACAGGGATGGAAATACCTGCTTGATCGAAGGCGACTTTTAAGCGGCGGCGATACTCCCGTGCTACATCCCATTGTTTGAGTGGCTGTGTTTTAATCCATACACGTATCATCAAACCGCGATCACCAAAAAGATCTATTCCCAGAACTTGCGGCGTTTCAATAATTTGACGTTGCCATTGCGGATCTCGATCCATCTCCAAGGCTATATGTTCAATCAACTTCAAAGCCTCGTCAACATCAGCCTCATAGGCAACCGGGACAGTTAAATCGGCCCTTGACCAACGGCTAGAAAGATTCGCAACAATTTTAATTTCACTATTGGGAATTGTGATCAACCGCCCTTCTGAATCTCGCAACTGGGTCATCCGCAGATTCAGATTTTCTACTAAGCCTCCCACATCTCCTACAGCAATTACATCCCCCAAAGCGTACTGGTCTTCCAAGATGATCAGAAAACCGTTAATTGCATCTTTAATCAAGTTTTGTGAAGCCAGAGACACCGCAACACCGACTAAACTAGCACCAGCTAGCAAGGGAACGATATCTATACCCAACGCAACTAGAGCGAGCAAAAAGCCAACTCCCACGCAGATAGCGGTAGCAATACTTTTAGTCACACCAGAAAATGTAGAAACTCGTAGTTGTAGCCGTTCAGAACTTTCTGGAGTCAGAAAAGCACCACTGCTGATTAGAGTTGAGGCGAAGCGGTCAATGAGAGCATAACTTAAACGAATAGCTACATAGGTTACTAGCGCCACAACAGCTAATCTTAAAGGAAATTGGGCGGCGTTGAGAATTCCTACTTGAAAGGCCCGTGTGTAGGGAAATAGACCCAAGATAATAAAACTTCCACCACCCCAAATTCCTGCTTGAGTTAGCTGAAACAATCGTTTTTTGGCTTCTTGGAGATGCTGCTGTTGCTGATGATTGAGTTGTGTTGTAATTGGTTTAGCGGTTGGTGAAGTTGACGGGTTAGGCTGCAATAAATCTTTTCTTAAGGAACGACGCTGCCAGCCATATACTCCTAAACTCATGACAATCATCGCCAATCCAGTAGCCGCAGCAATTTTACCTTGGTCAATGAGAAACTGAGTTTGTCGCTCTTGCTTTGCCCGTTGCAAGTCTTCTCGCAAAGCCTCGGCGATTTGATTTGCTGATGTCGATATATCTACCTGTCGTAATCCGGCATCTTCGGAAGTAACGGTCATCAAATATTGGTCGTTGACATAAATTACTGGTAATTCGTTTAGTTCCCGAACCTCTACCTTGACTTGTTTTGCAGATGACTGAAAGTAATTTTGGCTAATTGTCTCCAACTTCTTTTGGATATCTTCTGAACGTTCTGGAAAATTAGTTCTTGAAGCCGCTATTTGAAACAACTGGCGACCATCCAAATAGACCCAGCCAGAAACAGTTCTGTTATTTGAGTCATTACTCACACTGCGGGGAGCTGCTTGCAGTTGCGGCAAAAAAGGAATCTGGGCTGTAGCTTTAGGCACAAACCCAACTGCTACAACTGTTGAACTGGCGATCGCTACTATCAAGCCCTTACTCAAACAACTTTTGGGTTGCACACCCTTTTTAGAGTGCGTGATAGTGTGAATGTCACCAAGGAATTGTCCTGAAAATGCCTGTCCTTTCTCCAGAGGAGTAAGGGCAACCTGATCTTTGACAAAGTTAGGCAATAGAACCTGCTTTGTGGTTGCCAAAAATTGAAAGCGCACTTAAACACCTCCTTAAGTGAAATCTACTGTTAAGTTCTATAACCATCCTCCTCAATCAATTTGAGTACATGTACCTATCTAAAGTTCAGTATTTCCTTTTATGTGATCAAATTTTGGTATTTTTTGATTGTTTTCTACCTTTAGACAGATGTTACTGTACCTAGATGCTTTGAGTAATGGCTAGAGCAATCCTTGATAATACTCTCACCAAAGATAAAACAAAAAGAAAAAACCTAGGGATGAAGTTGACATTAAGCTGATCAAACGTCAAGCTAGTGCTGAGGACTATTGACTAGCAGCTTGGTAATAACAAGCAAAATAGCTGGTGGTAGCACAATCAGCAAGGTACGTAAGATATTTACGTAACTTTTTTTACTTTTTTGAGGTAATTTTTGATGACCGCAACTTCTCCCCGATTAAAGCACGAGGTTAAAGACCTCGCCCTAGCTCCCTTGGGAAGACAGCGCATTGAATGGGCTGGACGCGAGATGCCAGTCTTACGACAAATTCGCGATCGCTTTGCCCAAGAAAAACCTTTTGCTGGGCTTCGGCTTGTGGCTTGTGCCCATGTGACAACAGAAACAGCACATCTAGCAATCGCTCTTAAAGCTGGTGGTGCAGATGCACTTTTAATTGCCAGCAATCCCCTCTCAACTCAAGATGACGTAGCCGCGAGCCTCGTCCTTGATCATGAAATTCCCGTCTTTGCCCAAAAAGGTGAAGATAACGAAACTTATAACCGCCACGTCCAAATTGCTCTAGATCATCGCCCCAACATCATTATTGATGATGGTAGTGATGTGGTTGCCACATTGATCCAAGAGCGCCAACACCAAATTGCCGATCTGATTGGCACTACCGAAGAAACCACAACCGGAATTGTGCGGCTACGTGCCATGTTCCGAGATGGCGTTCTCACCTTCCCCGCAGTCAATGTCAACGATGCCGATACCAAGCACTTCTTTGATAATCGCTATGGTACTGGGCAATCAACTCTAGATGGCATTATCCGCGCTACAAATATTCTGCTGGCTGGTAAAAACATTGTTGTTGCTGGTTATGGCTGGTGCGGTAAAGGTACTGCACTCCGGGCCAGGGGTCTTGGCGCTAACGTAATTGTCACCGAAATCGACCCCATCAAAGCAATTGAAGCCGTGATGGATGGTTTCCGCGTTCTGCCAATGGCCGAAGCTGCTCGCTTAGGTGATTTATTTATCACAGTCACCGGCAACAAGCACGTGATTCGCGCTGAGCATTTCGAGGTAATGAAAGACGGCGCGATCGTTTGCAACTCTGGTCACTTTGACATTGAACTTGACCTGAAATACTTGGCTTCTCAAGCTAAGGAAGTCAAGCAAGTACGTCCCTTTACTGAAGAATATAAACTGCCCAATGGGAAATCAGTTATCGTTCTGGGCGAAGGGCGTTTAATTAACCTGGCTGCTGCGGAAGGACATCCCAGTGCAGTAATGGATATGAGCTTTGCCAATCAGGCTTTGGCTTGCGAATTCTTGGTGAAGAACAAGGGTAAGCTGGAACCCGGTTTGCACTCAATTCCTACTGAGGTAGATCAAGAAATTGCTCGGCTGAAGTTGCAAGCAATCGGAATTACCATCGATACCCTAACATCAGATCAAATTGAATACACCAATTCTTGGACTACTGGAACTTGAGCTAATCTTGGCGCTCATAGCTCCAACGGTAAGGCTTAAGCTATAACTCCATGTTTTGAACGTTTTTCTGTGGGATGGGCATGTCGCTTGTCCCACTTTCTATGTATTAATTTAAAACTTTCTCCATTCCTGGGATAATAATTGAAATAAAATTTGTCAAGTATTTTTTAGTCTTATTTGCGGAAACCAAACAGCTTAAACTGTAGCAAAAGTGTTAGCCAAAATGATTCAAGCTGAGAGACGATGAGCGAAATTAGCCCCCGTCGAATTGTCATTGGGGACGTACATGGTCACTATGAGGGTCTAATGACATTGTTGGAGGCGATCGCCCCCACGTCAGATGATCAAATCTATTTTCTGGGAGACTTAATTGATCGCGGCCCTCATAGTTCACAAGTAGTAAGTTTTGTCAAGCAAAATAACTACGCATGTTTGCTGGGAAATCATGAGCAGATGTTATTAAGCATTCTGACTAATAAAAGCGTTTCCTCTCCAACAATGCAAGCATGGCTGTATAGTGGAGGACAAGCCACCGTAGCCAGTTACGACAAAGCAACAATCCCTGACGAGCATTTGGATTGGTTTAAGGCTTTGCCTACATATCTTGACTTGGGTGATTTTTGGTTAACTCATGCTGGTGTTGACCCTTCCAAGTCGGTAGCGGAACAAACCGCCGATCAACTTTGCTGGATACGAGACGACTTTCACAGTATTCAAAAGCCCTACTTCCCAGATAAGCAGATTATTATTGGTCACACCATTACTTTTACTTTACCAGGCGTTACTCCTGGTAAACTAGCACAAGGACAAGGATGGCTAGACATAGATACTGGCGCTTATCATCCCAAGAGTGGTTGGCTAACCGGATTGGATGTTACAAATCACCTGGTTTACCAAGTTAACGTTTATAAACACTATCTCCGCACCTTGCCTTTACAAGAAGCAGTAATCAAGGTTGATCCAGCCAAAGTCAAAGCTGAACGCCGCAACAAGCAGGGTGCATGATGCGGCAGAGAAGATGTATTGTAATTTTTGACTTTTGACTTTTGAATCTGCACAATGCTACTAAGATCGCGCTAATGCACGAATATTTGCTTTATAAGCAGCATTATTCAAGCCATAATTTCCATTGCTGCGTTGAGAGTTAATGGCACGTTTAAGGGAATCAATGCGATCGCTGGTTGCGGGGTGTGTACTTAAAAATGTCGGAACCGAACCCTTTGTCAGCAGTTTTTGCATGAAAGAAACCATCCCAGACTGGGCATAACCAGTGCGTGTCAAAGTTCTTAATCCTCTTTTATCGGCATCGAACTCATCTTGACGACTGCGTGGACGGTTTAGTGCTAAGTCTACGCCAATACCCACAGCTGCGTTACGATTTAATCCGGCTGCTGTTGCTACACCACTAGCGATCGCTCTTTGCCGCATCTGATTAACCAGGTGTTTGCCGCCAATGTGACCAATTTCATGGGCGATAACACTTGCCAGTTCTGCTTCGTTATCTGCGGCTTGGAGTAAACCAGTGTGAACATATACATAACCTCCCAACGTGGCAAAGGCATTAATGGCATTATCATCAACTACCTGGAAGGTATAAGCGAGATTGGGGCGATCGCTATTAGCTGCTAAACGCCGACCAATTTGTTCGACATAGCGATTAATCTCAGGATTGCGGTAAAGTCTAAGACTGCCTACTATTTCCTGATTAATCTGCTTACCAAGATCAGCTTCCTGGCGTGGGGATATATTAGAAAGCTGAAGTACCTGAACTCCCTGGAATAGAAGCGGAAATAAGTCTATAGCTCTACCAGGCAAGGGTGTACTCAAGCATAGACTGAGGGCGACTACCATTGAAATTAAAGGATATAACCAGCGACGCCGCCACAAACGGTAATTTGCAAAAAAGCCTTTCCAGTTGATCATAATCCGGTCTGAAGATAATCTTGGGAAAATATAAAAAGATGAGACAAATTATGAGACGGATTTAGAGCATTCTAAGTTGCATTTTAAACGCAATACCAAAGATACGTAGTGGTGAGTGGGTCGCAGTCTTGGACGCCACTTGCTAAGAAAGCGGGAACGCCTTGTCGTCAGACATAGCTCCAAGGAGTAGTCATCGTGAAAACCCCTGATCTTTTTGTTTTAGAGATGGGAAAGCCTTTATTCCGCAAAGACTGGGGTCTAGGATCCACTTTGGAATGGTCTATTTTACGACCTTTAAGGGACAGTTCCCTTCACTCCGAACTTTCAACAGACGTGATAAACTGTCGCATAACCGCAACGCCCAGTCCGTGAGTATTACCAAGTAGGGAATATTGCCGTTACCCTCAAAAACTTTGCTGCTAAAGTCAATTACTTTGCTTATAGGAAAAACTTTTTATGGCTATATTAGATTCCAAAGGTCGCTTATTCGGTAAAATCAACCTCCTCGATTTAGGTGCTGCGCTGGTAATTCTGCTAGTTATATTTGGCATCTTTTTCTTTCCCGGTACTTCCGGTTCTGTTGCCCAAGTCGGTACAAAGACAGTACCTATCGAAGTAGACTTAGTAGTTCGTGGTTTGAATGTGCGTGACCCTGAACAATTATTCAACAACGGATTAAAAAAAGGTGGAAAAACTAATGTGATTATCCGTAATCAACCTTATGGTCAAATTACGATTAAATCAATTCAACAGCTACCCAGAACAGTCAATGTTTTCCAACCCGATGGCTCCGTTAAAGAATTGCCAGATCCAAAAAGCAATAATTTTAGTACAGATTTACTTTTGACTTTAGATGGCAAAGCCCAAGTTACTGAAAGTGGTCCAGTTCTAGGTAACAGTAAAGTTAAAATCGGTATGCCATTTGAGTTAGAAGGCTTCAACTACAGCTTTAATGCCACTGTCATTGATGTTAGATTGAAAGACAAATAGTATTTTCGTTTTCGTTGACATAGCAAACCTAAATATGATGTGAGACTTCCGACTTATTAAACAATTCGGAAGTCTTAATTTTTTCGATTTTCACCAATAAAATAGAATTGTTATATCTCTTTAACTAGTCTATCCTCACACCTGTTACGAAGAAAGGCATAATAATTTTTAATATCCGCGATGAGCCAAATGCTGATTTATCAATGTTGGGAATAAAGCAAGTTGGAAGTTATATTTCGTCAGTTTCTAGTTATAAATAACAACTAGAAACTGACTACTGACACACTAATTAAGCAAAGGCAAAAATTGGCGAATTAATCCAATTGTCACTGCTGGTAATTCTAACTGTGGCGTTAACCCCACATCTTCTAATTGTTGAAAAAATCGGATTGCTTGTGGATTCATTTCAGCAAGACGACGACCAATTGAAGGGCCTGTAAATTCGGACTTTTTTCCCCAAATAATGGCGGTGGGAGTTGTTAATTGTTGAATGTAAAGGGATAAATCAAAGCATAAATCGCCGCGGACAAAAGACAGCGCCGCATACTCACCATTAGGCTGCTGGGCGGATTGTAGATAAGCCTCTACAATTTCTTCGTATATTCGATTAGGCTGGGCGAATTGTCTTTGCTCTAAGAAGCTGCGAATACCCCCGCTAGTGGCAATTCCAGTGCTGTACAGCAAGCGGTCTACAACGGGAACGCTGACTAACTGGGCAAAAAAGCTGCGGGTGTAATCTTCGCCAAAGTCAGAAAGCCCGGCGGGAGTAGTGAGAATTAAGGACTTGAATAAATCAGGACGAGCGATCGCGACTCGAATTGTAAACGCTGCGGTTAGAGAAGAAGCGATCGTTGTTACTGGCCCTGTACAAGTCTGCTCGAAAAATTCCCGAATCGTCGTTAAATAATCCTCAATTTTGTAATTACGTGGTGGATGCTCTGATCTACCCCAACCAATCAAATCTGGTGCAATAATTCGATATTCAGCAGCAAAGGCGGGATAAACTTTCGACCACTCATAAGCAGAAGACCCACCACCAAAACCGTGGAGGAACACCAAAGTTTCTCGGTCATCTTGTGCAGTCATATTGTCCTGCCAAGGTGAGCCTGCGGCAGTATAATACACCATTCTACCTAGTGAGGTCTTTATGGAGCGTTGCTCAAATCCTAGTGGCTGAAACATAAGTAGTTTTAGTTACTGCGGTAATTATTTACAATCGATGATACTTGTGTCACTCCAGAATACTCGCTTGTTGAGTTTAAACTCTCCACTCATTAGTTATTATCGGCTAAACTCTCACTCCAGAACTTCTTACTATCGTCAGATTAAGTAGATGTAAAATCGCTGGATTACTTGTAAAGATTTAGCGATTTTTTTCACAACAAATAAGAAATTTACGTTGTGAATACTATGTTACAAGGTTTTATGCTGGTAGCTGCTATTACTAAGGAGTAAATAGCCTATGAGTTTTTTATGGTACTCTATCTATCAGAAACCTCACGGTCAGTAATAGTCAAAATGCCAATCTTGATGAGTTATTAATTCTAGTTTTCCATGTAGAAAGAATAGCTTTTGATGTAATTACTAATTTGGTGATTCTCTAGGTAGTGGTAAGGCGGGGTGTCATGGTAAAACAGGCTACTCTTCAATTCAATAAAGTGCCAACGGTTGAAGATGCTAAATTTGCGCTTGACAACTGTAATGTGCAAGACAAAGTTACAACTTCAGCTTGGCGAGGCCCAGTCAAGCAAGTTGTTGAGAGCGCTAATGCAGCTGAACCTACTTGTATTTATTTAAACTTGGAAGATTTGAAATGTTTTGAAGCAGTGGAGCGCCAGTATGAACATTGGGGAGTCATTTTTCACAATTCTTTAGCAATACAGCCATCGAATCCAGCGTTTCCGACCTATTCGGGGTTGACAGTCTTAATGGGAGCGCCCAAGAGCGGATTTTTAGAAGCTACTTTCTTACGTCCAGTTAACTGGGTTAGTGCCTTTGTCACTAGTTCGCAACGGCTAGTGTTTTCTGCCTACGATCGCGATCGCCAATTGCTTACCCAAGCTGTGCTACTAGAAGCTAATCTGGCTAATTCCGACTCGGCAATACCCCCCAATACTTTATTATCTGTAACAGCGAACAACATCTACAGTGTTACCTTCTGTGCTTTTGATGGTCAATTTACCCTTGATGACTTTCATTTTTGTTTTTAACTAAAAACTCAGTGACAAAATTGCTCTTACTCGCCCTAGTCCAGGTATTCTTGTAGAGTATTATTGATTGTCAATTACATACCTGTGTATTAGGAAAATATTAAAGTATGAAGTATGAAATTTCAGCCTAGCCTTTGGGAACACCCACCCTACAAGAACTACGCCGAACACCCTTCATCTTTTAGCCGTTCCTAATTTCTGGTAAAGCTTATACATCAAATAATCTTGTAATCAAGTAGGTAAACACTGTGACACAGGCTTCGTCTTCTTGGCGGCAATTGATCAACCAGATCCCCAACTGGTCGCTTCCAGAGTTTAAGACGGGAAGAGGAGCCACAAAGCAGCGAACTTTCAAGCGCTTTTCTCAACCTGGAGGCGTTCTTGGGTTCCTGTCAATCTTCGTTGCTATGCTGTTGTGGAACTGGAAACTGCTGTTGGCGCTTTTAATCGGCGTTGGGGTAATGGTATTCGTTTACTCGATGCAGGGGTGGAACTGGCAATTACGCTGGCTCGAAATCCGTAGGTTTTTAAACGGTTCAAATCGTCGATTAGCCTTAGCTGTCGGTAGTGGTGGACTGGCTACTGTCAGTACTTACATGGCAGCTGCAATCTGGGTTGACTCCCACAGTCCTTGGATGGCTGCTGTTGCTATTGTGCAAGGTGTAGGGACGCTGTTAACTTTATTTTTGCTGGTGTGGCAAATCGTCAGTCTTAATGGAAGTCAAGAAGAAGACCACATTGATCAGTTGTTGATCAACTTAACCCAAACAGACCCCTTAAAGCGTCTGATTGCCCTGCGTCAACTAACCAAATTCATCACCCGTAAGCAAGTTGATGCTTCGGCACAGCAAAGTGTTGTCGAATGTTTGCAACTCTTACTCAGGCAAGAGGAGGAAACAGTAATTCGAGAGGCAGCTTTTGAGAGTTTGCAAGCCTTGGATAGCCTGCAATCCCTAGCATCCAGTACAGCCATTCCGCTACGCAAAGTCCAAAGTCAAAAGTCCAAAGTCAAAAGTACACAGTTTTTAACCCTTGACTCTTGACCTTTGACTCTTGACTCTTGACCCTTGACTCTTAACTATTTGCGCGACAGTCGTCCATTGCGAACTTGCACTACTGGATGATTGCAACGCCGCACTAATTGTTCATCGTGGGTCGTGATAATTACTGTGGCTCCAAAAGAATTTAGCTTTTGGAGAATCTGCATTACTTGCCAGGAATTATCTGGATCGAGATTTCCGGTTGGTTCATCCGCCAACAGCAACGGCGGTGTTCCGACGATCGCTCGCGCAATACTCACTCGCTGTTGCTCTCCTCCAGACAGCTGATCTGGGAAGCAGTCAGCTTTAGTCAGTAAACCCACTAGTTTCAAAGTTGGTTCTAAACGTCGTTGAATTTCCTTGCGAGTATACCCTTGAGCTTGCAGCACAAAAGTTACATTTTCCGCTACTGTGCGTTGGGGAATTAGTTTGTAGTCTTGAAACACAATACCAATACGTCGCCGCAATGATGACAAGCGATCGCCTCGTAAACCCACTACATTACATTCATCAACAATTACTTGTCCCTGTGTTGGTAATTCTTGGCCATACAACAGTTTCAAGAGAGTTGATTTACCAGAACCACTCGGCCCTGTAATAAATAAAAATTCTCCCTTTTTGACTTCCAGGTTTACATCTAACAAGGCGTGACAGCCGTTGGTATAAGTTTTTGTTACAGAGAGCAATTGCACCTTTGCACTATTGCTACCAGTGTATTGTTGAGTTTCACTGTTCTCTTGATGAACAGATTGGTTAGTCCTTCCTGGAGTTGTTAATGCTGGCATTTTTAAATATTCCTCATACCCACAGCCAAACAGCTTGAGGGCTTAGATTTGAAATTCCCCCCAAAATAAGGATTCCCAGGTTTCCCCTGGGAAGCTCAAATCTAACAACGAAAATTTAAATTTTTGTGAAGACCTCAGTACTACTATCCCAATTAGCGCAATTTGGAATTCAATTTCTTCAGTATTGCCAGTAACTTGATGCTCAAAGAGTTTTTTCTGGCAAAAGGATCTGTTGAAATGCCGCTGTCAGCACTATTGCTAACCAATTGCCCCTCTTGCAGTCAAGCGATAAATAAAGGCTTTCACAGCAAACATTGGCAAAGCCAGCATCCGCCGCCAGCGCCAAGGTTCTTGATAAAGCCGATACAGCCATTCCAAATTGTTGTTTCCTAACCAGGCGGGAGCGCGAGTTTTGGTTCCCGACCAAATATCGAAACTGCCACCAACACCAATCCATATTGCTTGGGGACACAAATGCCGATTTTTGGCAATCCACAACTCTTGGCGTGGCACTCCCAAACCGACAAAAACCACTTGTGGCTGCAATTGAGTGAGAGTTTCTTGCAATTGTGCTTCCTCTTCTGAGGAATGGTAGCCTGAGTAAGTACCTGCTATGCTCAAATCTGGAATTTGCTGTTGCCAAAACTCTGCTGCGCTTGCAGCCACTCCAGGCGCTCCTCCATAAAAAAATACTTTTGTCTCTGTTTTCTGTTGTCCAAGTTCTTGTAACAGTTTTTCTGCTAGTTCAATCCCTGGAAAACGTTGCACTTTTTGCCATAATAGCCACCGTAAATACAAAACAACCCCTGCTCCATCTGGAATCACTAGCTCGGCATTTTGAATAATCTGAGCTAGAGATTTATTCCGCTCTGCCTGCATGGTCATTTCTGCATTGAGCGTTACAACATGAGTTCCTCTGCCTGCGTGCAGGCATTCTAGCAACCAGCCTGGATAGTTAGTCATCACATGAACTGGTATCCCCAACACCGAAAACGCTTTAGGCGGTTTAAACATAGCCTACTTTTTGATTAGCATCACACCAGGTTGTCTCGAACGTTAGTTTATCAAATTTTTTTATATGTTGTAGATTGTAATTTTAGTAACAGATAATTGAGCACGATTTTAGTGTAAGATATATAATTTATCTCCACTAGGTGATTTAACTGGCAGGAATAAAATCAGATAAAGTTTTTTTGGTAAAAAGGGATTGTCTGATTTTCCAGAAGTAACACTTACTTAGGTGGTGATTTTTGGGAAATGTCTGAGAACGCGATTTTACTCTGGAGACTCTCTGCGATCGCATTTGTTAAATGGAAAGTAGGCAAGGAATTTCTCACAAACATAACTCCGCCTTATCCAAGCCAGTATACTCTTGTTAGCAAAGGAGGTGAATCAACAGCAAACCTCCATAAGAGAAGCACCTCTGTTACCACTCCCCCAGAGGGTATATGTAAAGGTTGCAGCATACTTCATTAGCTCCGCAAATATTAAGTATGGCTTGTGCTGTCTTGCTATTTGAGGAAGTCACATCTGCGACAGTAGAAGCCAGAATTATCCTAATTGGTCTTGGGTGCTTGTACCTTGGGTGAACCAACCCTGATTTTATTATTGAAGTGTAATGTTCATCTAGGGGAAATGCCTCTACGTGTTAGCTTTTTTCAAACAGCACTTCTATATATTTGTGCAAATGTCTTTAATCTGCGTCTCTTAAGACTTTCTAGTAAACTCGATTTTACAGTTAAGGTAGGGTAACGGGCTGAAGTTGGCTATGAGTAAAATTCGTATCGCTCTGATTGAAGATCATGACCTAACTCGTGTGGGTATTCGGACAGCACTACTGCAAAAGGACGAGATTGAAGTTGTAGGGGAAGCCGCCAATGCTACCGAAGGGTTAAAAATGCTAAAAAAGCTACAACCGGATATTGCGATTGTAGATATTGGTTTACCAGATAAGGATGGCATTGAACTGACACGGGAGGTGAAATCTACTACTAATGGTGAAGAGTTAGCAACGAAGATATTAATCTTAACATTGCGGGATAACAAAGAAGCGGTGTTAGCAGCTTTTGCAGCGGGAGCAGACTCCTATTGCATGAAAGATATTAAGTTCGATAATTTGCTGGATGCGGTGCGAGTAACTTACAATGGCAACGCTTGGATCGATCCAGCGATCGCTCGAATTGTGTTACAACAAGCCCAACAAAATCCACAAAAGTCAGAATCAGCTTCCTTGGATAGTAAGACAATTGCTTCTAACCCTGATTATGTGGATAATTTAGAAGGAATTGAGCCATACACCCTGACAGAAAGAGAGTTGGAAGTGTTACAGTTGATTGTCGAAGGTTGTAGTAATGCAACTATTGCCGAAAGACTTTACATCACTGTTGGAACTGTTAAAACTCACGTCCGCAATATTTTAAATAAACTATGTGCCGATGACCGTACCCAAGCAGCAGTCCGTGCTTTGCGTTCTGGTTTGGTGGGATAAGGTTATTTTTGGTATGTAGTAATGCTTAAGCAAACAGAAGAGGAACTAACAGCTTTGAGTTATATGTTCAAAGTAAGTAGATTCTCTTGATGATTGCTTCTTGATTGTTTGTTGCTTAGGTGAGATAAATATTGCCCTATCTCGCCATTCAAGTATTTAAAAAACAAAGTCAGATATGACTGAAACAGAGGTAGAAAAACCTAAGCTCATGGTGGTAGACGATGAGCTGGATAACTTAGATTTACTGTACCGTACTTTTAGGCGAGATTTTCAAGTACACAAAGCAAATCATGCTCGTGATGCTCTAGAAATCTTGGAGAAAGTTGGCGAGATGGCTGTGATTATCTCTGACCAAAGAATGCCAGAAATGAATGGTACTGAATTTTTCAGTCGCACAGTTGAGCGCTTTCCCGATACAATTCGGATTTTGTTAACTGGTTTTACTGATGTCGAAGATTTGGTAGACGCGATTAACTCTGGTCAGGTCTTTAAGTACATCACCAAACCCTGGAATCCAGAACGGCTGAGAGAATTAGTTGAGCAAGCTACTGATACATATCGCGTAGTTAAGAAGCGCACGCAGGAGTTGCGTCTGTCCCTGCGGCGAGAATCTTTGTTTAATGCAGTGACAACGGCAATTCGGGAGTCTTTGGACTACGACAGTATGCTGCAAAAGACTGTAGCAACCATTGGACAAACATTTGAAGCTACTAGTTGTTTGCTCAGACCAGTCGAGAGCGATCGCCTGACACAAGATCGGTTCTTCTATCATGATCCCAAATCTTATGTATCTGATAGCTTCTTCGACACCAGTCTTTTGATTGAAAAAGTTCTGGAAACCCGTCATTATCAACTTACACAAAATATATATAACGGCAACCCCTGTTACCACCTAGTTGTTCCACTTAGCTACCAGCAACATCTGCTAGCTGTGCTTGCTCTCCACCAATGGGGACGCGATCGCCCCTGGGAAGACGAAGATATCCAACTAATTGTCGGTGTTGCAGAACAAGCAGCCTTAGCTCTATCCCAAGCAAAACTCTACCAGCGCCTTCAGGAAAAGCAAGAGCAGATCCGCGTTGAGTTGGAAGTTGCTCGCCAAATCCAAATCAACTTACTACGTCAAAGTTTACCTGATATTAAAGGTGTGAAGGTGCAAGCCTGCTGTTACCCTGCTCGCGAAGTGGGAGGGGATTTTTTTGAAGTGTTTGTCCATCCCAAAGGTGACTTATGGTTAGCTGTGGGTGACGTTTCTGGTAAAGGTGTCCCAGCGGCTTTATTCATGGCTAGTGTCATTTCAGTGTTGCGCCGGGAATTATCTCAAGAAGCACCAGCCGCTCCCAATGTGGTAATGCAAAATCTTAACTACACCCTAGGCGATGACTTGATTAGCAACAATTATTTCATCACTCTTGTATTAGCCTGTTATACCCCTAGCACTAGAGAACTCGTCTACACTAATGCCGGCCACATCTATCCGATGTTGTGGTCACACCAAGCCACTGTAGCAGACGAACCCAACTACCTCAAAGTCCGCAGCGTTCCTTTGGGGATTTTGCCTAAGTGGCAAGCACAGTCTGGTCGCTTGATTCTGACTCCTGGAGACACGTTACTATTAACCACGGACGGCATTACTGAAGCTATGGTATCAAATAATTTATGTTTAACAGCAAAAACCGTGGGTGGCGTTGAGCCACTTAACCGTTCTATGCTGAATCAAGACGGTCTTTGGCAACTTTTACAAGGAGCAGCCAAACCCCTTTCTCTTAACCATTTATTAGCTCGCATCCAGGCAGACAACCACGTTCAAGAAGATGATCAAACTATACTCTCATTGGAGATTTTGTAAGTAATGAAAAGTGAGCTTCATGTACCGAGTGACTTGAATTTTCTCAATATCGTCGAAAACTGGTTGCTAGGATGCTTGAAAGTCCAGTTAGGGGACTCTGTGGATTGGTCACGGCAATCAAGTCGTTTGCGACTGGCTTTGGTAGAAGCCTATTCAAATGCAGTACGTCATGCTCATAAAGACAAGCCAAATTTACCAGTTTTACTGCGTTTGGAACTGAAAGACCGGGATCTGGCTATAGAGATTTGGGACTATGGCGACGGCTTTGATATGTCCACCTACTTCCCGCCAAACCCTACAGAAAAGCAAGAGGGTGGTTATGGTTGGCTGATTATGAATCGTCTCATGGATAAGGTAGAGTACCAGTTGAAGGTTAATGGTGCTAACTGTCTCAAGTTAGAAGCCACTCTACCAGAACTAGTCAAATAAACTTGACTGAATGGAGCCTGTATTAAAATTATCTTTTTTTATCAGGAATTAAGTATATTTTCTATTTCAGGACTTACGCGCATAGGCATCTAGCTGAACAGGCAATTTTTTAAAGAAACCAGGTTTGTTTACGTAAGTCCTAAATTATTGCTACTTTTCAGGGCGCATGGAAAGTAACTCTTGCGGAGAGGCTAAGAGTTTGATTCTGGTATAAAGAATTTGCCGTTGTTGGTTGAGAATAAACAACCACAATACATTCACGCCGCACCAGGAAGTTTGGGCTTTGCCTGTAACCTGAACTTGGATTTGCTCATTTTCCAAATTCTCAACTATTCCTTGGCGAGGGAGTGCTGTGACGTTTTGGGCTTCTTGTTTGAGGTAGGTAGCGATCGCATCTGGCCCCACAATATCAGATTCAAATGGTGGATGCATCACACCATCCTCGGCAAACAAGGTCGCAGTTGTTTCAAATTCTCCTGCATTCAAAGTTTCAAAATAACGCAGTATGTTTGATTCTGTAATTCCCTCAATCTGGAATTCTTCTTTCGGCTGTGTTGAGGGGATAGATTTAGCAGATGTCATAGAATTACCTGGATTATGCTAGCTAAATATTAATTTCATGCCAAAATCAGGCAAAAAGAAAGCTGCTATTGAGAGAGATTACTATACATATATAAATCTTCCTCATGATGGAAGTGTGGAAGCAAAAGCGCTAGAAAGGTAGGTTAAATCTATAGTAAGTAACAAATATTAAACAAAAGTCTTGACTGTATGATGTATAATCTATTTGCTTCTAATTGGGCAAAATTCAAATAAAAAAATGAGTCATTGTTCGGTAACAAGCAGCACTGTAGTGAAAGAAAAAGCTAAAGACTTGGGATTTCACAAAGTTGGCATTGCTGCTGTAAATAGGGCAGATGCCACAGAAGCACAGAGGTTGCAAGCATGGATAGAACTGGGTTATCACGCCGATATGGAATGGATGACTAACCCAAAACGTCAGGATATCCGCTCAGTGATGCCAGAAGCGCGATCGCTTGTGTGTGTTGCTTTGAATTACTACACACCTCATCAACGTCCTGAAGGCGAGGAGTACGCCAAAATTTCCCGTTATGGCTGGGGAAGAGACTATCACAAGGTGATACACAAAAAACTCAAGCAACTAGTCACCTGGCTAAAATCACTTGGTGAAGGTGTTCAAGCTAGGTACTATGCTGATACTGGGCCAGTGCAGGATAAAGTATGGGCACAACAAGCCGGAATTGGTTGGATTGCCAAAAATGGTAATGTGATTACGCGAGAGTATGGCTCTTGGGTATTTTTGGGTGAAGTGTTGACAAATCTGGAACTAGAGAGCGATCGCCCACATACAGAACACTGCGGTAGCTGTACTCGTTGCCTTCAGGCTTGTCCCACAGGTGCAATTACTCAGCCTTTTGTAGTTGATGCCAATCGTTGCATTGCTTATCATACGATTGAAAATCGGGCGGACAAATTGCCAGAGACAGTTACACCCTATTTGCAAGGCTGGGTTGCTGGTTGCGATATCTGCCAAGATGTTTGTCCTTGGAATCAGCGTTTTGCCCATACAACTGATGTCACAGAGTTTCAGCCTTATCCTGGGAATCTTGCTCCCCAATTGTTAGAATTAGCCCAAATCTCAGATCAGGAGTGGGATAAGCAATTTCCGGCATCTGCTTTGCGGCGGATTAAGCCAGAAATGTTAAGACGAAACGCTCAAGCTAATCTTGACGCATCCAGGCGAAAGAATGACCCAGAAAATAATTATTTTTGATTTTGATGGCACGATTGCTGATACGGTAGATGCTCTTGTAAGTATTGCTAATCGTTTAGCTGTAGACTTTGGTTATATACAAATTACTCCAGATCAATTAGGTTTCCTGAAAAATTTAACATCAAGAGAAATTATTAAATACTCAGGAGTTTCTTTGTTGAAAATACCTTTTCTGGTCAAAAAAGTTAAAGCAGAATTAAAGAATAAAATTCCCGAATTAAAACCCATTCCCGGAATTCAAGAAGCTTTAGTAAAACTCCAAACTGAAGGATATAAGTTGGGAATTATCACTTCTAATTCTCAAGAAAATGTGACTCAATTTCTCACTATTAACAATTTAGATCACCTGTTTGACTTTATTTACTCTGGGATCACAATTTTTGGCAAAACAACGATAATTAATAATGTATTAAGGCAAAAACAACTCAAGCCTCAAGAAGTTATTTATGTTGGTGATGAAACCAGAGATATAGAAGCGTCAAGAAAAGCAAATATCCAGGTAATTGCAGTGACTTGGGGATTTAATTCACTAGAAGTATTAGCAAAGCAAAATCCAGATTTTTTGATTAGTCAACCTAGCGAGCTTTTAGAAGTCATTAAAAGTTGTTAAGTGCTCAACAAAAGAGCTATGGCGGTTTTTAAATAAGTAAGGTATATCTATCTTAATTTTGATAAACAAAGGGCTTAAGCCCCTTATCTGTACCTTAGCAAAGTGAGAAACTCCATATTACAAATATTTTGAAAATACTTCATTTTAGAAGAATGAGGTGACAAAAACAAAACCTGCTCCGAACTTTGAAGCAGGCTAAATATTTTTTGAAATAATTTATTTCGTGTCAAATATAGACATTAATTTTTTCGCTCACCTTTTTCCAATGCTTTTTTTACTAAATCATCAGTAACGTTGGTTACACCCTCAGTCTGTGAACCCCCAACTTCTTTAGCCAAATCTGCATAATCTTCAGGATTACCAGTTGGCTGTGCTTGAGTTTTTACTTCTTCTGTTTTAGAGACATTATATTTTGGTGCGGTTGCTGCTTCGGCTGCTGCTGAACCTTCACCTGTGCGGTCAATTTCACTAACGCTGAATTGTTGTGCAGCTGCATAATCAGCGTCAAAATCAACTGTTGGCGCTTTTTCTTCACCACTAGCTATGCTATCAGCAGCTAATTGTGCGTCATGGGTGGGGGCTTCATCGACATTTGGCTTAACTTCATCAGGCATAACTAACACCTTGGGTAATTTTTAAGTAATGTTTTAATTGCTGGGGTAATTGTACCAAAGCTATTTGTTACTTACTTGCTCCCTTGGGAGATATTTTTACCTCTATTAAAAGGTAGATAAAAGCTGGAATATATGATTAATAAAACTCTTTCTCTCGGAAGTAGAAGTTAATGATCAAACTCTGGTAAGCCTTAGTTTGGCCCATTAAATAAATGACCTTGGAGACAAATTATGGCTGCAAGTTACGATAAAAGCATTTCTCAAGCCCAGAGCAATGAAACTCAAAAAGCGGTGGATGATTTTAATGCTTTAGATACTGATGCCAAACTAGGCTGGCTGTATTTGGTTTATAAAAAAATGGGTAACTCGATTACTCCTGCTGCTCCTGCTGCTGCTGAACCAGAATTAGCACCACTTCTGCTAGGAGACTATTTGAAATTGTCAGATGAGCAGCAACTAGAAGTTATGCGGGACATAGTTAACCGCAAGGACACAGAATATTCCCGTGCTTATGGTGCGATTAAAGAAAACAACCAGCTGTTAGTTTGGTATGCTTGGGCAGTGGCTATGGGAGATACAGTAGTTGGAATGCCAAGCAACTACGAGCCAACTAAAGCAACTAATGATTTGCTTTCTCAAGTCGAAGGACTAGATTTTGAAGAACAAATGTCGGTGTTGCGGACAATTGCTGGAGAAATGGGCTACACCGATGTTAAGCCGATTGAGACGCAAGCACAAACTGGTAAAACATCAAGTTTGTAATTAGTTCAAATCTGCATTTATAATACCAATTTGCCAAAATTTGACTAGACATGAAATGTTTTGTAGAGGCACAACATTGTTGTGCTTCTACTCATGCACAGCAAGCTGACTTAAATTGGCTGGTGTCAGATCCGAGTGTACTACTTCACCATCACGAAACCAAACAATGCGTTGGGTTTGTCGAGCAACATCTGGTTCGTGAGTTACCATGACAACTGTGATACCGCTGGTGTTTAGTTCGCTAAAAATATCCAATACTTCTTGGGTTGTACGCGAATCAAGTGCGCCAGTGGGTTCATCGGCTAGGAGTACAACAGGACGGTTGACAATGGCACGTGCGATCGCTACTCTTTGCTGTTGTCCACCTGAAAGTTGAGTTGGTTTGTTGTTGAGGCGATTTGCTAAACCTACTCGTGTCAGTGCTTCTACGGCGCGATCGCGTCTTTCACCAGGGTTCACACTAGCATACACCATCGGCAGCATCACGTTTTCTAAGGCTGATAGTTGGGGCAATAAATGGAATTGTTGGAATACAAACCCCAGCTTTTTGTTACGGATGTGTGCCAATGATTTATCGTCCATTTGTGCCACATCGATGTTATCTAAGTAGTAGTGTCCAGTAGTAGGGCGATCTAGACAGCCGATGATATTCATGGCTGTGGATTTACCAGAACCAGAAGGGCCCATAATCGCGCAATATTCCCCCTGTTCTATAACTAAATTGACATCATTTAGCGCTCGAACTTCGGTTTCGCCACTACCATAAATCTTGAAAATATTCTCTAGGCGAATGATTGCTGATTTAGGGGCTGGATTAGAAAAATCGGGGTCGGTAATTGATAAAGTTTTTGTCATAAAAATTTGGTTATTAGTTAATTTCATCTACTATGTTACGGATCAAGTTTGTAACTGTTCTGTTGTCATGTCTTTTATTTGCATAGTTTCCCCAAGCAAGGAAATATATACATAATTATACCAATTGAGAAAGAATTAAGAATCTACTTTAGATAATGTCTGGTAATCAGCCAATATAACAGGGAAATTGCTAAGTTTGCACTCATACATACATTATGGTAATTTTGGAAAATCGTGAGAATCATTAAAAAAACATGACTACTAACTCTATTACCCTTACTTCAGAAGAAATCGTCGAATATCGTGATAAATTTGCAGGGTTAGATGATGCTCTCTATGCAATTAAAATCATAGAAGCATCTGAGGGAGATTTAAGTAAAGCTGTAAATTTACTTGCTCCTAAATATAATATTTCTATTACTAAATCACACCCGATTTTAGATGAGTTAGCGCAAAAGTTTCGTCATATTATTTGTGATGAAACATTTATTGATGATTTAATGACTGGACTATTAACTGTTGCTGTCGGTAGTTTAACGGCTACAGGTCAAATTCCACAGGCTATTGCTACTCCTATTGTTATTTATTTAACTAAAAAAGGTGTCAAAACATGGTGTAATTCTAATTCATCTAATTCTAATAACCAATAGCTGTAAAAGCTGCCCAGTAAAAAGGATTAGCGAATGGTTTGGGATTAGATTTAAGTTTAGTTTTTGCCCCATCAATAAATAACTCTTTAAGAATGTCATCTTGTCCTTGAAATATAACATTAATATAAGGCTGAATTTGCTGTAAAAGCTGTTCTCCTTCTTTACTGGTGAGGTTTCTTAACCAAGTTAGTGCTTTATTTAAAGCAACTGCTATATTTCCCGGTTTTAATTCTGGGTAGTTTTGCAAGTCTTCATAGAATTTAATGAATAAAAATGCTGTGGAAACATCATCAACTGTCCAAAGACTACTGACTACACTTGAACTTCCTGCATAAAGAAATCCACTAGGTAAGCCAATGTATTCATCGCTGGTATTTTGGGAGTCAATCATACCAGTTTCACAAGCAGAAAGAACAACAAGACGGCATTGATCGAGATTAAAATCTTTATTGAATAAATCCCCCAAACTTAAGCAATTATTGAGTTTAAGTTTTTTATTAACAATTGCACCATTTAAAAGTAGACAAGAATTAGCAGGGGTGTTCAGGTTAAAAGAACCATGACATGAGAAGTGAAGACAATTTACTTCTGCTAGATTTGCTATTCTTGTATTTAAAGCGTTTCTATTAGCATCTTTTCCACGCAATACTGTCGTTTTTTCAATCGAAAAATAATGCTGAATACTTTCTATTTCTACATCTGCATAAAAAAGGTCTTCTGTGGGGTTTTGAATAGCAAATAAAGATTGAAAGTCAGGACGTTGACGCAGTTGCAATTGTTGCAGGAGTTGACAACTGGGTGCATAGCCTACGCCGTTGGGGAATAAGTCAGGTAAGTATGATTCCTTGACAGGTAAAGCATGGAGAGGGAACAGGTGCAAAAAGCGATGGGGAATTAGGATTAATCTGTCGCATTCTTTGGATAATGGGGCTAATATTTCCTCAAGATGCAGAATCTCTGCTAATTTTTTGAGCCGTTCTTCTAGCTGATTCTGCCATTGAATTTTAGATTTGTCTTGCTGGTTGTAGTAGTCACTTAGATATTTATTTCTCCAATTAATTAAGGCATTAAAGTCTTCTGGTTGTGATTGCCAAAATGTTAATTCTTGCCCGTTAGGTTGGATAATAAAAGTGAGAATTCTATCTGTAGTGATGTACCATTCTATAATTGCAGTGCCTTTCTCTAAAGTTTTTTGTAATTGCTCAAATTTAAAGCTAGAACCAACAGGTAGATAGCTGTCTTGTAATTCTTGGCGGTGCTGTCGCAATTGTTGAAGATGTTGGGCTAAGTCTGTTGGATTTTCGGCTTTGCCATTTTGGAGTTGATATTGACTACTAGCTATTTCATTTTCAAGTTGTTCTAGTTGAGTGACAACTTCTGGAGGGAAAATAGTTCTGCTGTCACGGTTGAGAATAAGTTCTACTAAATTGCGGTTTTTGCTGCGTTCAATATATTCTATGGCTTCGGTGTCCCTTCTCAATGCTAGGCAAACTTCCACCATCCTTGCAAAAAGCTTGTTCCATTCTTCTGCTTGTTTGCGTTTGCTTTCATCTCCAGAAATAATTTCTCCCCGTAAAGACTCTACTGTTGCAATCGCATCCGCAAAGGTATTGTAAGCCAAGTCAAATTGCTTTTCGTTTTGATATAAAATGCCGAGATTGAACAAAGTTTCTGCATGGTTTTGAGGAAAGGCGCTGCGGGTTCTAACTTCCAGAGCAGCAGAATAAGCAGTGATCGCCTTTTCTATATTCTCAGCTCTCTCTCTTAATATACTGTTACTGTAAGCAACCCCCAGATTATTTTGCGTAACTGCCCAATCGACAGGAAAAGCACTGCGGGTTCTAACTTCTAGTGCAGCATAATAAGCAGCGATCGCCTTTTTCAGATTCTCGGCTCGTTCTCCTAATATTCTGTCACCGTAAGCAAGCCCTAAATTATTTTGCGTACCTGCCCATTTTTCAGGAAAAGCGCTGCGGGTGAAAACTTCGAGTGCAGCAGAAAAAGCAGCGATCGCAATTTCAAGATTCTCGGCTTTGTTTCCTAATATTCTGTTACGGTAAATATTCCCCAGACCTATTTGCATACCTGCCCATAGTTCAGGAAAGGCGCTGCGGGTATAAACTTCGAGTGCAGCAGAGTAAGCAGCGATCGCTAATTCAAAATTCTCGGCTCTGTTTCCTAATATTCTGTTACGGTAAACATTCCCTAGATTATTTTGCGTACCTGCCCAATCGGCAGGAAAGGCGCTACGGGTGTAAACTTCCAGTGCAGCAAAGTGAGCAGCAAGCGCAAATTCAAGATTCTCGGCTCTCTCTCCTAATACTCTGTTATTGTAAGCATTCCCCAGATTATTTTGCGTCATTGCCCAATCGGCAGGAAAGGCGCTACGGGTGTAAACTTCCAGTGCAGCAAAGTGAGCAGCAAGCGCAAATTCAATATTTTCGGCTCTTTTTCCTAATATTCTGTCATAGTAAGCAGTCCCCAAATTATTTTGCGTCATTGCCCATTGTTCAGGAAAGGCGCTGTGGGTAAAAACTTCGAGTGCGGCAGAAAAAGCAGCGATTGCTAATTCAAGATTTTCGGCTCTCTCTCCTAAAATTCTGTTACTGTAAGCAAGCCCCAGACCATTTTGCGTCGTTGCCCAACCTACAGGAAAGGTGCTGCGGGTGTAAACTTCAAGTGCAGCAGAAAAAGCAGCGATCGCAATTTCAAGATTCTCGGCTCTTTTTCCTAATATTCTGTCACCGTAAGCATTCCCCAGATTATTTTGCGTACCTGCCCATTTTTCGGGAAAGGCGCTGCGGATTCTAACTTCCAGCGCAGCAGAAAAAGCAGCGATTGCTAATTCAAAATTCTCGGCTCTGTTTCCTAATATTCTGTTACGGTAAGCTTCCCCCAGATTATTTTGCGTACCTGCCCATAGGTCAGAAAAGGCACTGCGAGTCAAAACAGTGAGAGCGATTTCGTAGCCAGCGATGGCAATGTCCATGTTGCTGGCTTTGCTGCCCAAAGGAAACTGCTGAATTGAATTACTCAAATCAGCAATCACTACGGCGATGCATACTGCTTCAACTGGTTTTGCTTCTGATAGCATATCTGTTGCCCAACGGCGTGATAATTCAGCAAAAATATCATTGAGTTTATCGATATTTGCTGCCAGCAATGAGTAAATTTCTTGAGTATCGCCGTTGCTGTATGCTTGTGCTAAAAGTATATCTATTGCAAATTTTTTGTAGGTCTCTATATCTTCTGGGCTAATGGGGGTAGTTTCCAGCGTGAGTTGTGTTGCTAGGTTTCTCAACCAGTTTGCAGTATTTTCTTCTCCCTGCTCTGCAAAATGCTCTGCTACTACTGCCAAAACCTTCAAAAAACCAGCATCAAGCAATTCTGTATTAGCCGCTAATATCTCCGGTTCTTCACCATTAGGGCAATCTAGCAGGCTTTTGATCAACTGGCAATAAACCTGTAGGCGCTGTTCGTTCATAGTCAGGTGCAAGTATCATGTAACACCTTTTTTATTATGGCTTGTTGGCGATTAGCGCAATGTTAGTAACCAATCTTGTAATGTTTGTCTTTAATGTTGTAATGTTGATGACCAACGTTGTAATGTTTGTCCTTAATGTCGTAATGTTGATGACCAATGTCGTAATATTTGTCCTTAATGTTGTAATGTTGATGACCAACGTTGTAATGTTTGTCCTTAATGTTGTAATGTTGGTCACGACAAAATAAAGTTGCTGCATTTACGCCCGTTGTCAGCATTGCTTTCTTAGTAAAGTGGTATAATACACTACTAATTACACGTCTCTCTTGGCTTACGACAATACCTGTAAATATCTTGCCGAACGCTACCCTGCTGAGTTTGCTAGCTGGTTACTCTCAATTAACACTTCAGATATCCAAGTACTGAAAACCGAACTCAACCTGGAACCTATTCGCGCTGATTCGGTAACATTCCTGCAAATTGCTAACCAAATTCTGCATTTAGAGTTTCAGACTACACCCAAATCCAAAACCCCACTTGACTTTCGGATGCTGGATTACTACACCAGATTAAGGCGAGAATACTGGTGTGATATTGAGCAAGTGTTGATTTTCTTACAAGCCACCTCCTCAGAAATAGTTTTTAATACACAGTATGTAGACAAGAAAACCAGACACGAGTATCGAGTGATTCGTTTATGGGAAGAAGATCCCACACCACTCTTAGCTAACCCTGCACTCTTACCACTAGCGACATTAGCCCAAACCAACTCACCCCAAGCTTTATTAGAGCAAGTCGCTGCTAGTGTCGATATGATTGAGGAAACGAACGAGCGACAGAATATATCAGCTTGTGTACAAGTTTTGGCTGGTTTACGGTTTGATAAAAGTCTAATTAAACAACTGTTTAGAGAGGAAATTATGCAAGAATCTGTGATTTACCAAGATATTCTGCAAAAGGGAGAAGAACGAGGAAAGAAACAGGAGGCGTTACAACTGATTCTGCGTCTTTTGAAACGTCGGTTTGGTGCAATTGAGCCAGAGATGCAACAGCAGATTCGCACATTATCCATTACTCAATTAGAAGAGTTAGCTGAGGCGCTGTTGGATTTCTCCAGTCAAAGTGATTTAGTGAATTATTTAGCAAATATCTCTTTACCTCAACCTAATCAGGAAGATTAAGTTTCGCCATCCCCATCACTAAGCACTTCTCAAAGCGACGATGGGGTCGAGTTTAGCGGCGCGACGTGCGGGAACGACACCAAAGAATAAACCAATACCGCCAGAGACACCAACAGCCATTGCGATCGCCACAGGTGAAAGACTCGCTTCTAAAGGAGTCAAGGCTGCCACTAACATGATACCGCTGATACCAACCGCAGTCCCAACTACGCCACCGATTGCGGAAACAATCACTGCTTCAATCATGAACTGTAGCAAAATATCTTGCTCAGTTGCCCCAATCGCTTTCCGCAATCCGATTTCTTGGGTGCGTTCGGTGACGGAGACAAGCATAATATTCATGATGCCAATGCCGCCAACAAACAGAGATATCCCGGCGATCGCAGCTAGCATAATTGTTAATGCACCTGTGATTTGACCGACAGTTTGCAAAGCATCCTTTTGAGTGTTGATGGTGAAATCATCTTCTCCGATAATTTTGTGTCGCAGACGTAGTAAATTAGTAATTTGAAACTCTGCTGCATCTACACTCTCGGCATTCTTGGCCGAAGCAGCAATATAAGTTAACTCTAATCCATAGGGTGAAGTTCGCCCGACAATCCGGTTTGCTACGGTGACAACAGGCATTAATCCCGCATCGTCATAATCAACACCGAGGTTTGAGCCTTTGGCTGTTAGGACTCCAATAATTTGAAAGCTGGCGTTTTTAACTCGTAACTGTTGCCCGATGGGGTTACTATTACCAAAAAGTCTTTCTGCTAATTTCGCACCTAACACAATAACTTGATTGCTGCGCTTCATGTCTACGTCAGAAAAAAACCGCCCTCTAGCAACTTCAAAGTCTCGCACTGTCAAGAAGCTAGGAGTTGTACCAATGATATTGACATCGGTGTTTTTGTTGCGGTAAGTAACCACCTGCCTACTGTTCAATTCCGCAGTAACCGCTGCTACCGTTGGTACTTGAGCAGCGATCGCCTCAGCATCTTCTAAGACTAGGGTTTTTGGCAAATCCAAAGAGATGCGTTGAGTTTCACGATTACCTGGAATCACAAATAACACGTTTGGCCCTAGTGACTCCAACTGCTGAGAGACGTACTTTTGTCCTCCTTCGCCAATACCAATCATGGCAATCACTGAAGCATTGCCGATGACAATACCCAGCATGGTGAGGGCACTACGCAACTTATTTGATAGCAGGGTTTTCCCCGCCATTTGGACGCTTTCTAGGAAGTTCATTTATTTATTATTCTGTTCTTTCGCCTTTTCGATTTTGTAGTCTTTAGGTGGGTTGATAAACACGCGATCGCCCGCTTGCAACCCATCTAAAATCTGAGTTTGGTCTTGGATTTGCGCCCCAACTGTAACTTCACGAAATTGAGGTTTATTATTTTGATCTGGCATCAGTACGCCAGTTTTGCCGTTTTCAGTAACAATCGTCACAGTTGGCAATACTAAAGCATTGTTGACGCGATCGCCCAAAAAGGTCAAATCGACATTCAAGCCAGAACGCAGTTTGTCTATGCCAGTATCGAGGGCAACCCGCACCTGAAATGATGTCACACCTTGCTCAACCACAGCTTCGGGAGCAATCAGGCGCACATTACCTTTAAAGACTTGATCGGGATAAGCATCAGCGACAATTTCCACTTGCTGTCCCTGTTTAATTCTGCCAATATCTGCTTCTGGGACTTGAGCTAATACTTCTAAACCACGTGCTACGGCAACAATTGAACTGGAAGTTGCCGACGCACTGGTAGAAGCAGATGTTGTAGGTGTCACAAATGAGCCAACGTTAGCGTACTTTTGCGTCACAATCCCAGAAAAAGGAGCGCGAATAATTGTATCTTCCAACTGCACTTGCACACCTTTCAACTGAGCCTCAGCAGATGCAACAGCGGCTTGACGCTGGACAATCTCTTCAGGACGAGTGCCGTCTTCCAACAATACTAATGCGGCTCTGGCTTCGGTGACAGCTGCTTGACGTTGGTCGATTTCCTCTTGACGAGTACCACTTTGCACTAGCGATAATCGTTTTCGTGCTTCTTCTAAAGCAGCTTTAGCACTTTTGTCTTCGCTAATAGCTTGATCTAATAATTGTTTTTTCTCGGCTCCCTGTTGATACAAGTATTCATAACGCTTTACTTGTTCACTGGTGTAATTGACTTTTGCCTGAGCCGAATCCACTTGAGCTTGAGCTTGAGAAATTTCTTGGGGTCGATTTCCTGCACGAGCTGCGGCTAGCTGGGCTTGGGCTTGGGCTAATCGCGCTCTAGCTTGAGCGATTTCTGGAGGACGACTACCAGCCACGGCTTGGGCTAATTGTGCTTGGCTTTGGGTTAAGTTGGCACGGTACTGGCGGATTTGGGCATCAATATTTGCACTATCCATTCGAGCGAGAATTTGCCCTTGTTGAATGCGATCGCCCTGTTCGACATACAATTGCGCTAGCACTCCGGGATTTTTCGGACTAATATTCACGCTCTGAACTGGCACTACCTTACCACTAGCAGTAATCCGCAGAGTGACGCTTTTCGCTTCTACAGGCAAGGTTAGTTGAGCAATATCTTCCTTGCTTGTGCCTCGTACATAGTTGTAGGCGGTAGTTGTACCCACAACCAAAGAACCCGCCGCTATTAGCCCAATTAGCCAGCGTAGTGGATGCTTAACTTTGCCAATAACAGGAATTTCTATATGCGTAGTCATAAATATTAACCTGAATACTCCTTTGCTTAAGTAGCCTTCTTTGGGAGGGCAGGTACAAGAATTTAGAGTTAAAAAACTTTTGGACTAAATTTCTTATCTGGTAAAAGCTAGACGACTAGGTAAATTAATAGTTGCTTAACTTAACTTCATCATAGCCGTTAACGGGACTTAAACAGAAATTAAGCCCAAATGTAGCCCAAACTGGCTTTATAGGCAGCAAATAGGTCACGATTTAGGATCAACCAATCGAAAAATCGAAAAGACATGGCTGTTCTAAACGCTTCTAAAGCTTCAGTAAAAGTATTCAAAGGTTTG
>NZ_WVID01000018.1 GCF_010091925.1 Nostoc sp. B(2019)
AAGCGATCGCGCTTTAACCAGTCGTCTAGAACGTCAAACCACCCTCTACTGGGCGCGCGTCCAACTGCGATGGTCATGAGAGCAAATCTCCAAATGTTATAAGTACAGGTCGTATCTGTATACAGATGACTATTTTACAGCCATCTATAAGCAGAAAGTTAACAGGTTGTCTACCTAGTTTACAATTTTTTACGTACCTTTAATAATAATAGGTGCAAATCGCTAATTTTTCTAGGGGATTTGTCATTAAATTTAACCTTTGATACAGATGCGATCGCACTAGAGCAAGATTAGAGGAGTAGAAGAGATGAAGAATAATTTTAAATTGTTATCCGCTCTCCTCTTGTTCTCCATCCCCCAGGAATCAGCCAGCTGACGCTAAAATGAATCCTACAGTTAAATTTGATTAATGCTAAATGTTTACCATCGATTTAAGCATCAGGAATACTGCTTTCCCTATTTCAGTACAACGTAAGTCAGCCGAGGATGCTGAGGCTGTCTATCAGCTAATTTTGGCTGCAATACGTTCTGGCAATCCTGACATTGTGGAACTAAAGTGCGAAGGCAAGACAGAGAAAAAAATTGCTGTCCGTGCTAGTGAAATTTCTGGAGTACAGATTGTTCAGAAAGATGGTGTAACCACTGCTGGTGGTAGACCACCTGGGTTTTTTGCGGTAGCTGCTGAGTAACCAAGGTATATAAATGGCGGAAGTGGGCATCGAGGTCAAGAATTTAAACTTCAGTTGGCCTAATGGCGAAACAGCAATCAAATCTTGCTCACTAGAAGTACCCAAGGGTGAGTTTTGGATGCTCTTGGGCACAAATGGCAGTGGCAAATCAACGTTACTTAGACTACTGGCAGGGTTATTATCTGCTGAGTCTGGCGAAATTCGGGTTTTGCATCCTGTTGGTTTTGTCTTTCAAAATCCGGATCATCAACTGGTAATGCCAACAGTTGGTGCTGATGTAGCGTTTGGATTAGTAGAAGAAAAATTGCCACCTGCTGCGGTGAGAGCAAGAGTTGAGGAAGCGCTAGGGGCGGTCAATTTGCTTGCCCTACAACGACGTCCTATATATGCGCTTTCTGGGGGACAAAAACAGCGAGTAGCGATCGCGGGTGCGATCGCCCGTCACTGTGAAATCTTACTATTAGATGAACCCACTGCCTTACTAGATCCAGATAGCCAACTGGATTTAGTAGCTGGTGTCCGCAGCCTGGTCAAAAGTCGGGGTATTACAGCTTTGTGGGTGACACATCGACTAGACGAGTTAAATTACTGTGATGGTGCTTTCTTACTAGAAAAAGGCTGTCTGGTAGATTGGGGTGAAGCCCAGCGCCTCAAACAACGTCTAATGGAGGTAAACACCGAAGCCTCTTGATTTACGTTAGTGCTGAGTTCCGTTAGCGGTAGCGGGGCGTTTAGCCCGTGCTGAGTAGAAAGGAGTAAATACTCAGCACTCATTACTATTAAAAAAACTGCTACGCGCCTTTTTTGAAAAGGCGCGTTTTAAGTTGGTGCGTCTATCTTAGGGTCAGTTTTATGAACCCGACGCATTTTTGTCTTGTGTAACATAGTGTTACAGACAATGCATCAATTATTATAAATCTTATGAATGAATTTTGTTAACTCTAGAAAATTGTGATTAAAAACCATGCCCCGTTCCTTACTCCAAGCCGTTTTGTTAGTGGACGGCTACAATATAATTGGCGCTTGGCCTTGCCTTAAAAAAACCCGTGATAGCGCTGGACTAGAGGCAGCACGGGGAGAACTTGTTGAAGCAATGACGGGTTATAGTGCGTTTCAAGGTTATGTAACTCAAATAGTTTTTGATGCCCAATACCATAACGCCTCTAGCAACAAAGAAATGGTAACTGAGCTTTTATCAGTTTATTACACCGATTTTGGACAGACGGCAGATACCTACATTGAAAAATCCTGTGCGTCTATGCGGCAGCAAGTTGCTCAATCTCTGATTTCCCGTGTGATTGTTGCCACATCAGATCGAGCACAGCAGTTAATGGTACAGGGGTATGGGGCTGAATGGTTGTCGGCACAACAGCTCTGTGGCGAAGTGGAAGCTACTATTTGTCGGATGCGGCAAAAGTATCATACACGTAAACAATCTAAGAGTAGATTTTTGGCCAATGCTATTGATGCTAAAGCACGGCAGCGTTTGGCGGAATTGCGAATGGGATTACAGTAAATTTTAGCATCCAAAGGTCTGAACTTAAGTTTCAGAGAGGGTTTTGGCTGCAAAAATTCTATTATTAAGCATCTAAAAAAAATATTTTGGCGTAAGTACTTGCCAAATCCTATCCGTTAGCCTTACTATTATAAACTGTGAGTGATCCTCAGTAGCTCAGTGGTAGAGCGATCGACTGTTAATCGATTGGTCGCTGGTTCGAATCCAGCCTGGGGAGTTAAATAAGAAATTAAAGTATCCAAGAAAAACTTTACGTTTTTGGAAACTGGGGTTAATGGATACGGCTATGACGTTTGTGAATAGCCAATATTTTTCGTGGTAAAAATTCGTCCATATCAATAACAGGACTTACGCACAGGTAACGAAAAATCGAACCGCAGAGGACGCAGAGGGCACGGAGAAATAAGAGTTTCAGAGAGTTATTGCGTAAGTCCTAAATAAAATGATTTAGAAGATACTGCTCAACTTTGGTATCAGACTTGCCATCAGGCATTTCCCTACATTCAACATCCCCAGTCTTATGTTGAATGAGAAGCTCGCTTCCATGATGAATTTGCGGTAAGAGGAAATGTTTGGGTTGCTGAAGTGGAAAATCGCATTGTGGGTTTTATTGTAGTGATGCAAGAGGAACAATGCTTGAAGCAGCTTTTTGTAAATATGGCCTACTAGAATCAAGGTATGGGTTCGGCGTTACTTGAAAAAGCAAAAGTAATTTGTTCGCAAGGACTTAATATCTAAATATCAACTGGTCACGGCAATAGCGCAGCGTTAGCAGCCCCGAACATCATTTTTCCGTGCTCTTACCTAATCCCCAATCTCCAGTCCCTTTTACGTTGCAATCAGTTCTATAGTAATTGATACGGTGGATAACATTTAGTAGTTCTGAGTTCAGAGTTACGTTAGCGTAGCTGGGCTTATCCCGTGCTAAGTTATGACTCAATTTGTTGTACTCATGAGTAGAGAGGTAAATGAGGTGAGTCAATCTTCTTTAAATCGCAGATTAACCCAGATTTTTGGGATGCTGCTTGGTATTGGTATAGCTGTTTGGGTACTGAGAGGCTTTGGTATTCTCAGTTTTATTCCAGGTGGAATTATTTGGCTATTAATATTAGGGGCGATCGCTGTAGGAATTATTAGTTATGCCCAAAGAACATGGTGGCGATTTTAACAGTTAATAGAGTGGAGAAAAATGACAACCTATCTATGTACCGTTTGCGGCTATGTGTATGACCCAGAAGAGGGCGATCCAGATAGCGACATAGCACCAGGAACAGCCTTTGAAAGCATACCTGATGATTGGGTATGTCCAGTTTGTGGCGCGGACAAAGAAGAATTTGAACCAAATGAGTAAAAATAACAGCTAGCCTAGAAGGTAGGTGCTATAAAAGAGATATTTTTGAAATTGTTGCCGTTACAAATTGTATTTATTGGTGGTGGAGCAGCGGGATTTTTTAGTGCGATCGCTTGTGCTAAAGTCAATCCTCAAGCCCAAGTTACTTTACTCGAAGCCAGTCGCCAACCACTGGCGAAAGTTCGGATTTCTGGAGGAGGGCGCTGCAATGTCACTCACGCTTGCTTTGAACCAGAGGCGTTGGTGCAAAATTACCCCAGAGGTGGAAAAGCTTTGCGCGGTGCTTTCACTCGCTTTCAAGCTAAAGATACAATAACTTGGTTTGCTGTCCACGGAGTTCCGCTGAAAACTGAAGCTGATGGTCGGATGTTTCCGATTACAGATAACTCAGAAACCGTTGTCAACTGTCTGATGAAAGCTACTGTTGCATCTGGGGTTGAACTTCGTACTGGTACACCCGTGATCTCAGTGAAACAACTCTCATCTGCGGTAGGAAAAGAACAAGGGTTTGAAGTGTTCCTGAAATCAGGAGAGACAATCAAATGCGATCGCTTACTTCTGGCCACTGGTAGCAGCCCTGTAGGTTATAAAATAGCCAGAGATTTAGGTCATCAAATTGAGCCACCTGTCCCTTCTTTATTTACCTTCAACATTGGCGATCAAAAGTTGCGGGACTTGGCTGGAGTTAGTGTTAACTCTGTGCAGTTGCGGTTATCTGATGGCGGAAATTCCAAATTAGAACAAACAGGGCCATTGCTGATTACCCACTGGGGTTTGAGTGGGCCAGCAGTCTTGAAGCTTTCGGCTTGGGGTGCAAGAATCTTACATGACAGCCACTACCAAGCAACATTATTAATAAATTGGCTGCCCTCTTTGTCGCAAGAACAAGTTCGACAACAAATCTTAGCAGTTAAAACTGAATGGGCAAAAAAAGCGATCGCATTACATCGCGGCGCTGAGCTACCGCATCGTCTTTGGCAATATATCATTGCTCGCGCAGGCATAACCATAGAAGACCGCTGGGCTGGATTATCTCACAAAACATTAAATCAGCTGGTGCAAGAACTCACTCAGGGGCAATACTTAATCAACGGCAAGGGAGCTTTTAAAGAAGAATTTGTTACCTGTGGTGGCGTCAATCTTAAAGAAGTCAACTTCAAGACGATGGAAAGTAAGTTAGTTCCTGGTCTTTACTTTGCCGGGGAAATATTGGATATTGATGGCGTCACAGGTGGATTTAACTTTCAAAGTGCTTGGACAACAGCTTATTTAGCTGGTAACGCCATGGGAATTAGTAATTAAAGAAAAACGCCCAGAGAGCAACGGAAAATAATCCTGACAAAAAGCGACAATTATCTTGCCTTTGTAGATTATTTCTGAACATAAAAATAATGAAATTTAGCGAAATTCTAAGTCAATTGGGCGACGCCACCACCATCAATAGCCTCACCGCCAACCCAGACCACGACCCAGAAATTACAGGGGTAGCAGCCCTTGATGAGGCTACAAGCGGTACTATCAGTTACATTGAGGGGTCTAAATTTGCCTCTTTTGTCGGCAAAACAAACGCTAGTGCTTTAATTTTGCCTCAAGACGAAAAACTACAGATGCAAGCGAAGGAACGCGGTATCGTCTGGATAGCAACCCCAGATCCGCGACTGTTGTTTGCCAAAGCGATCGCTCTTTTTTACCAACCATATCGCCCAAAACCAGAAATTCATCCCACTGCTGTGATTGACTCCACAACCAAAATTGGTAGCGATGTTTACATTGGCCCCCATGTTGTGATTCAGCCAGGAGTAGAAATTGGTAATGGTGTAATCATTCATCCGAATGTGGTGATTTATCCAGATGCCAAAATCGGCGATCGCACCACCTTACACGCCAACTGTACCATCCACGAACGTACCCACATAGGTACAGACTGCGTAATTCACAGTGGTGCTGTCATTGGTGCAGAAGGCTTTGGCTTTGTTCCTACCCGCACTGGTTGGTTCAAGATGGAACAATCAGGCTATACCGTCTTAGAAGATAGCGTAGAAGTGGGAAGCAACAGCGCCATAGACCGCCCAGCCGTTGGCGAAACACGGATTGGTCGCAGTACAGTAATTGACAACTTAGTACAAATAGGACACGGTTGTCAGATAGGTTTTGGCTGTGCGATCGCAGGTCAGGCGGCGATGGCTGGAGGTGCGAAACTAGGGAATCGGGTAATTTTGGCTGGACAAGTAGGAATTTCCAATCAAGTAAAAATGGGCGATGGGGCGATCGCATCCGCTAAAGCTGGAATTCACAGTGATGTTGCACCAGGAGAAGTTGTCTCTGGTATGCCAGCAATTTCACATAAGCTATACCTCAAGGTATGTGCTATTTCTAACCGCTTACCAGAGATGTATGAATCGCTGAAGCAGTTGCAACGCCAATTAGGGCAAAAGTGAGGAGTTAGTCAAGAGTCCAAAGTCCAAAATCTAGATTCTAGAGCTAAAACTCTTCTGACCCTTGACCAAATACTTACTAATTCGCCCTGGGGCTACGCTCCGCTGCGCTCTAAACCTAGCTATGCCGGAGGCTTTACGTAATTCGTAATTGAACTTCCTGATTACGAATTACGAATTATCAATTACGAATTATTTTGACTCTTGCCTAAAAGCCCAATTTCTTCAACACCGACTGAGTAGAAACAATGTGGCGTGCTAAACCCAGTTCTTCTGGGCTAACCCCAACTGCTAAAGCAATCAACTGGGGCAAATGTAATACAGGCAAACCTAGCTTTTGCCCAATCACCTTTTCCACTTCTGGCTGACGAGAATCTAAATTTAGGTGACACAAAGGACAGGGAGTTACTATACAGTCAGCACCAGATGCTAAAGCGTCTTGAATATGCATCCCTGCCATCTTGAAAGATTGAGTAGTGGCATAGCTAGAAAGCGGCCAACCACAACATTGTGTACGACCTCGATAATAAATTGGTGTTGCACCTACTGCCCGAAACACATTTTCCATTGCTTCCGGTTGGAAAGGGTCATCGTAAGGCATGGACTTTTGAGCGCGGAGGAGATAGCAACCATAAAAAGCCGCACATTTTAGTCCAGTTAACTTACGGGTGACACGCTTGGTAATTTCCTCCAAACCGTAATCTGTCACTAAGGCATAGAGGAGATGTTTTACTTCCGTACTGCCACGATAAGGCGAACAACCTTCCTTATCCAGTAAACCATTAACTTGTTGAATGTAGGCGGAGTTGCTTGTTTGGCACTCTTTCAGGCGTTCATTGACATGACCAATCACACCCTGACAAGTACTGCAATGGGTGAGTAAAGGTAAATTTAATTCTTCTGCTAAAGCAATATTCCTCGCGTTGACTGTATCTTCCAGCAGTTGAGAATCTTCTTTAAACGTTCCCGAACCGCAACAAGCAGCTTTTTTCAATTCAACCAGTTCGATACCCAGTGCTTTGGTTAAAGCTTGGGTTGACTGGTAAAGTTCCCGACAGGCCCCTTGAGCAACACATCCTGGGAAGTAAGCGTATTTAAGTGTCTGAGATAGCATAGAAGTATATTTGGGTTAGGGCAATTGCCCTACACAATAACTGTTTTAACATCTTTTGTTAGTACTGTAGTTCTAAGAATTGCGGCAAACTTCTATTCAAACTTCTCATTATTGTCAAAGCGATGGATTTTAAATAGGACATCGGAAAAAAATTAGTAAAAATCGGAAAATAGAAGTATTTACGCGGTGTATGCGATCGCCTGTGGTGGGACGTAGCCCATCGCACAGCATTCCTTACTACTATATAGATACATAAACACTCTCCGTTCCTCAAAGAAACGGGCTGGGTTTTCTGTAGGAAAACTCCTCGGTAGTATGCGGGCGATCGCGCTTTCCGATAAGATGTATATGCTCAAAACAATATCGCCCATAAAGAGCGTAATTATAGCAACCAGGTAAGGACTTTATATCTATGAGCCAAGCAGAAATTCTTGAAAGAGTTAAGGAAGTAATCGTCGAGCAGCTGGAAGTTGAGCCTGAGGCTGTTGTTCCAGAAGCTAAATTTACCGACGATCTACACGCAGACTCTCTAGATCTTGTTGAATTAGTAATGGCTTTGGAAGAAGAATTTGAACTTGAAATTCCCGATGAAGCCGCTGAAAAGATTTTATCGGTTCAAGACGCAGTTGACTACATCAACAACAAAGTTGCCGCATCAGCTTAAAAAAGTTTTGAGTCCCGAATACTGAGAAGCCAACCGCCTAGTTCGGGAAAGCTCTACTTAACTACCCCGCAAGACAGCCACCCTCTGGGTGTTTACAAGTAGGGGTCAGCGGCAGTTACTACAACTCTCAAAAGCGAGAGCAAAGTACTGCCTCTCCATCAAACTAGGTCGTCAAGTAGGGTAAATCTTTCGGACGCTTATGGGAAGCCACAGCGTGGACGGGTGCTCAAGGCAGTTCGTTAATTAACGAATCCCGCGAGCAAAGAGAATTTTTTAGCAAGATCCCGCAGGGGGTGACGGCTTCAAACATCAGAACTTTGGGATCTCCCAACTTCTATTTGTAGTCCTGGCTTTTCATACTCGCAAGACCAGCCGACAAAACGCCTCTTTAGGAATCAAAACTCAGCACTATTTATTTTTCTGACTGCTGCTTTTTCGCCACCTTTAACTGAATCATGACAGACTATAAACGTAAACGCGTTGTTATAACTGGTGTTGGCGCGATTACACCTATTGGTAACACACCAACAGAATATTGGGAAGGATTGTTAAGTGGACGCAATGGCATAGACTACATCACTGCATTTGATGCGTCTCGCCATGATTGCCGCATTGCTGGTGAAGTGAAAAACTTTGATCCACACGATTACTTGGAGCGCAAAGAAGCCAAGCGCATGGATCGATTTGCCCAATTTGGGGTTGCGGCGGCAAAACAGGCTATCTCCAACGCGCATTTAGTGATTGATGACCTGAATGCAGAACAGATAGGTGTCATGATTGGTTCTGGTATTGGCGGTCTTAAGGTATTGGAAGACCAGCAAACTATCTACCTTAATCGTGGGCCTGATCGCTGTAGCCCATTCATGATACCGATGATGATCGCCAACATGGCAGCAGGACTAACAGCAATTCATACCGGTGCTAAAGGGCCAAACTCTTGCCCTGTAACTGCTTGCGCTGCTGGCTCCAATGCCATAGGGGATGCTTTTCGCCTGATTCAAGGAGGATATGCCCAAGCAATGATTTGCGGGGGGACAGAGGCGGCTGTGACACCATTGTCAATAGCTGGGTTTGCCGCAGCGCGAGCACTTTCGACTCGTAATGATGACCCTGCTCACGCTTGCCGTCCCTTTGACCGCGATCGCGATGGATTTATCCTAGGTGAAGGTGCAGGAATTTTAATTTTAGAAGAACTGCAATACGCCCTCAGTCGCGGCGCTCGGATTTATGCCGAAATGGTCGGTTATGCTATGACCTGTGACGCTTACCACATAACTTCTCCAATACCAGGGGGATTAGGAGCCGCCAGAGCCATACAATTGGCACTCAAGGACGCAGAACTAACTCCAGAGATGGTAAGCTATATCAATGCTCACGGTACTAGCACTGCGGCTAATGATACAAATGAAACCGCTGCAATTAAAAAAGCCTTGGGAGAACATGCTTATCAAGTAGCAATTAGCTCCACAAAATCGATGACAGGTCATCTGTTAGGCGGTTCTGGAGGTATTGAAGCAGTCGCAACAGTACTGGCGATCGCTAATGACAAAATTCCACCAACAATTAATTTAGAAAATCCCGATATAGAGTGTGATTTAGATTACGTGCCCAACTCTAGCCGCGCTCAAAAAATCGAGGTGGCATTATCCAACTCTTTTGGGTTTGGCGGTCATAATGTCACACTAGCCTTTAAGAAATACCTCTAAAATTCTCAATTTTGCCGCTGTTCGGCTCGACTGAAGTGTCGGTGTGAAAAGTATCATAGATATCATTCCGCTCTGAGCTAAGCGTTCAGCATGACCCAATTATCAGCTTGATTTATCACCAGAAACTCAGGAGATCCCGCTTGTCCATCAACAAGCGGGAATGGGATGATGAGGATACTGTAGGGGAATCTAAAATAACCCCAGCAAGAGAGAGAGAAGCTCGAAGAGTGCTAACCCGTCGTTAAAAACAAGAGATTATGACTGTTGCAACCCAATCCCTCAAAGAACTTTCCCTCGAAGAACTTTGTATTAACTCGATTCGCTTCTTGGCTATTGACGCCGTAGAAAAAGCAAAATCGGGGCATCCAGGACTGCCGATGGGGGCGGCTCCAATGGCTTTTGTACTTTGGGATCGCTTCATGCGATTTAACCCCAAAAATCCCAAGTGGTTTAACCGCGATCGCTTTGTCTTGTCTGCTGGTCATGGCTCTATGTTGCAGTATGCCCTGCTCTACCTGACAGGCTTCGACAGCGTATCGATTGAGGATATCAAGCAATTCCGTCAGTGGGAATCTAAAACCCCCGGACACCCGGAAAACTTCATGACCCCAGGCGTAGAAGTCACCACTGGCCCACTAGGTCAAGGAATTGCTAATGGAGTCGGTTTAGCAATGGCGGAAGCACACCTTGCCGCAAAATTCAACAAACCCGATGCTAAAATTGTTGACCACTACACCTACGTAATTTTGGGTGACGGTTGCAACATGGAAGGAGTTTCCGGTGAAGCTGCTTCTTTTGCGGGGCACTTGGGATTAGGTAAACTCATCGCTCTGTACGACGATAACCACATCTCCATCGACGGTTCCACAGATGTGGCATTCACCGAAGATGTTTCTAAGCGATTTGAAGCTTATGGTTGGCACGTTCTGCATGTCAAAGATGGCAATACAGACTTAGCAGCAATTGAAAAGGCGATCGCCGAAGCAAAAGCTGTCACTGATAAACCGACCATGATTAAGGTAACAACTACCATCGGTTACGGTTCACCCAACAAGCAAAACACCGCCGGCGTTCACGGCGCTGCTCTGGGTGCGGACGAAGTTGCCTTGACTCGCAAAGAATTGAAGTGGGAACATGAGCCTTTCGTAGTTCCACAAGACGCGCTCAACCACATGCATAAAGCAGTAGAGCGCGGTGCAGGCTACGAAACTGAATGGAACAAGACATTTGCCGACTACAAAGCGAAATATCCCCAAGAAGCGGCTGAATTTGAACGTTACATCAGCGGCAAACTCCCCGACGGTTGGGATAAGATACTACCCACCTACACCCCCGAAGACAAAGGACTACCTACCCGCAAGCACTCGGAAACCTGCCTCAACAAACTGGCGACGGTTTTACCTGAGTTAATTGGTGGTTCGGCTGACTTAACCCACTCCAACCTTACCGAAGTCAAGGGCAAAGGCGACTTCCAAAAAGGACAATACCAAAACCCCAACATCCACTTTGGTGTACGGGAACATGGAATGGGCGCAATCTGCAATGGTATAGCGCTGCACGCTTCGGGATTAATTCCCTACGGCGCTACCTTTTTGATCTTCACCGACTACATGCGCGCTGCCATCCGCTTATCCGCCCTGTCTCAAGCTGGCACGATTTGGGTGATGACCCACGACTCCATTGGACAAGGTGAAGATGGCCCAACACACCAGCCTATTGAAACACTAGCTTCCCTGCGAGCCATTCCCAATTTAACGGTAATTCGCCCCGCAGACGGAAACGAAAGTTCTGGCGCTTACAAAGTAGCGATCGAAAAAGCGAAGCAAAACGATCCCACTCTATTGGCGTTCACCCGTCAAAATGTCCCCAATTTAGCAGGTACGTCGATTGAGGGCGTAGCAAAGGGTGGATACACAGTAGTGGATAGCCAGGGTACGCCTGATATCATCCTGATTGGCACTGGTTCAGAGTTGAGCCTCTGTGTCACCGCAGCCGAAAAACTCACCAATGAAGGTAAGAAAGTTCGTGTTGTTTCCATGCCCTCAACTGATTTGTTTGATGCACAGGATGCGGCTTATAAGGAGTCTGTTCTGCCGAAAGCTGTCACCAAGCGCCTGTCTGTAGAAGCTGCTGCTAGTTTCGGCTGGCACAAGTATGTAGGCATTGAAGGCGATTGCGTTAGTATTGATCGCTTTGGTGCTTCGGCTCCAGGCGGTGTTTGTCTAGAGAAGTTTGGTTTTAGCGTTGATAATGTGTTAGCTAAGGCTAAGCAATTGTTGGGTTAATAGCAACGGAATATTCTCTGATTTTTGTAGGGTGGGCTGAAAAGTCCGCCTTTTTTTTTACGCAAAGGGGCGCGGAGGAGGATTGTTTATAATTGGGGTAATTAGTTGATTAATCAGAGGGAATTATGCCAGAAGTTGCTAATTATCATCAAGAACTCTTTAACCGTATCTCGCCAATTGTTGAGAAGTTGATTAAAGGTAATAGTTTATATCAAGTCAAATTAAACCAACGAGAAATGATAGAAATGTTAGTAGAACTATTTGGGCAGTTCTCTCCTGAAGAAATGAGGGAAATTAAAGATGATGATTTGATAGATAGAATTGATAGTATTTTAATTTTAGATGCAGTTTCAGGTACGTTAAATGATTTAACACCTGAGCAAATAGCCATTTTTGATGCAGTTGTAGAAGGAAGATCGATAAGGTGAGTTATTTACTAGATTCAAATATTGTTACTTACATTTTGAAGAAAAATGCAACTATAGACAAAAAATTTCGAGAAGTGCGCTGGCTGAAACAAGATGTGTTTATTAGTTGTATAACTTACTATGAAGTCAAACGAGGTCTTTTAGCTATCAATGCAACCAGACAGTTAGTTGATTTTATTAAATTCTGTCAAATATATAAAATTTTGTTAATAGATGATTTAGAAATTATTGAAAGAGCATGTGAAATCTATGTGGATTTACAACTCAGGGGCTTTATTATTCAAGAGCAAGATATATTGATAGCGGCTACAGCGATCGCACGCGGATTAATCTTAGTCTCTAATGATTATGACTTGCTCAGAGTTCAGGGTATTAATTTAGAAAATTGGGCAAGAATAGAATATTGAGTTTGGACTAGTTAAGTAAAAGACTATTGAAGCAATATCTGACTTAGTTCCATTGATTTAATTATTTAAAATTATAGGCAGGCAATCCAGTAACGTCAGTTTGGAGAGCAAACACATCACCAGAGTAGAAACTTTTTTCGATTTCGGCTTGGCTGAGTCCAACCGAGGCTGTGGTAATGTAAAGCGTCTGCAAATCCTCGCCCCCAAAAGTGCAGCTTGTTGGCAACTGTACAGGTAGCTTGATCCGTAATATCTCCTCACCTTGGGGATTAAAACGAATTACACACCACCCATCCCACATCGCTGACCAGATATATCCTTCACTGTCTATTGTCAACCCATCGGGATAAAAGGACTCATCAGTTAAATCAACAAAAATGCGGCGATCGCTGATGCTGCCCGTTACTGAATTAAAATCATAAGCATATATCTTTTGCTGGGGAGAATCGGTTAAATAAAATGTCTTTTGATCAGGACTCCATCCTAGACCATTAGAGATAGTTAATCCCGTTTCCATCAGATGCAATGAGCCATCAGGGTCATAGCGATAAAGACTAGCCTGCGGTTTTTCCAAAGAATGCATTGAGCCGAACCAAAAACGACCTTGAGAGTCGCATTTGCCATCGTTGAAACGGTTATCCGGCAAATCTGCTTCAATTTCGAGGAAAGGAGTTACTACACCTGTCTGAGTGTTAAGAAACGCCAGGTGATGACGCAACGCCATAATCAATCGATTTTTACCTGCTGGGGCGATCGCTCCTACCACATCTCTTACATCAAAAAAGGTATTATTTCCTGTGGCAGGATGGAACTGATGCACTCGATGATTATAAATATCGAGCCAGTAAAGTAGCTTTTGTGTAGAGTCCCAGATAGGGCCTTCGCCCAAGCGAGCACGCGCCTCTAAAACATTCTGGAGTGGATACTGTAAAACATTAGTCATATTATTAACACAAAATAATTTCAGTGATATATACACGATTCATTAACAACAGGTCTTCTTCACCAATTCACTGAGATTGATATATTCAATACTTAGAAAAACCTTGTGAACTGAGCAATACAAAAGAAAATAACATGCTCACTTTACAGTAAAAAATAAAGACGCCATTGATCGCGTCTTCCGCAGGTACAAGAAAAAATCTTTCTTTTAACTTCTGACTTTTATGTATCAAACAGATCCTCCTCGCCCTGCCAAAGAAGTCCTACCCACCATGTATGATCTTCCCAGTGAAGACCCAGAGGAACCTGGCTTGCCTGACGAATTTCACATTTTTCAACCCCAACTTTTGCGTGAAACGTTTTTTCCACCCAACTATCCACCAGACCAGGTATTTGTTGCTAGTGACCTAAACCTTTATTACGACCCTCAACATACACTGTGGTACAAACGCCCCGACTGGTTTGCTGCTGTGGGAGTTTCGCGTCTTTATGAACAGCAGAACTTGCGTCTAAGTTATGTCATCTGGCAAGAAGGAGTTGCTCCCTTTGTAGCGGTAGAACTGCTGTCTCCTGGAACTGAAAAAGAAGATTTAGGACAAACACTGCGGGAAATTAACCAACCGCCGACGAAATGGGAAGTTTATGAGCGGATTTTGCGAGTTCCCTATTACATCGTGTTTGACCGCTACACTGATAAACTACAAGCCTTTCAACTCGTCGCAGACCGTTACAGCGAGTTGAACTTAAGTACACCACGGGTATGGATGCCTGGTTTGCAACTGGGTTTAGGACTCTGGCAAGGTTCTTATCAAGGAATTGAGCGATTGTGGTTACGCTGGTATGATGCGACCGGGAATTGGGTTCCTACTCTAGTAGAACAGAAAAGCCAAAGGGTTGAGCAATTAGCTGCACGACTGCGAGAGTTGGGCATTGACCCCAATGAAGTATGAGGGTGCGATAGGCTACGCCTCGGCGGCGGCGATCGCATCAATCTTTCATCAAGGCACAATATGTCGTGCCCTGATTCTATAATGCTTACAACGCTTGCAAAATTTCCTCATCCACAGAGAAATCGACATCAGCCTTATCCCGCCCGGAAGCCAAATAATCATTCTCCAATGAGTCTTGTAAACCAGAAATCAAATCATACTCTGGTTGCCAACCCAATTCTGTAATCGCTTTATTTACTGAAGCAAAGAAATGCTGCACCCGCATTGGAAAAGCTTTGCGCTTGCCGAAATCAAACTTTTTCGGGTCATAGTGGACAATTTTCACAGCATCAGGTGACTTGCCAGCAGCAACAGCACTAGCACGGGCTAAACCGTCAAAAGTGACAAAGCGATCGCCAGAAACATTGTAAATCTGTCCAACTGCCTGTTCATTATCCAAAACCTGAGTCATTGCCTTTGCCAGGTCTTTCACATGACCTAGCTGAGTAATATGTAATCCGTTACCAGGGATAGGAATGGGGCGATCGCGCACAATTCTGTCAAAAAACCAACTTTCTAACTCGTTATAATTACGGGGGCCATAAATGTATGTCGGACGAATTGAGGTAAAGGGTAATCCCAATTGCGTTAGATAAGCTTCCGTTTCATGCTTACCCCGGTGACGGCTTTTAGGATCGACGGTATCACCTTCTACATGGGGCAATTGATCGGATTTTAGATACACTCCCGCAGAACTCATATACACAAAATGTTGCACACGCTCTTGAAAAATTTCTGCTAGTGGTTGAGTATCAGTAACTTCACGTCCGTTATTGTCAAAAATGACATCAAACTTTTCTTGTGATAACTTTTCCTTTAGTTGAGTTGCGTCAGTGCGATCGCCTGTAATTTGTCCTACTCCCGGCAAGGAAGGTGCTGGACGATTGCCACGATTGAACAGTACCACCTCATGTCCTTGTTCCACCAGTAGTTGAGTCAGGTAAACACCAATGAACCGAGTGCCACCCATAATCAGAATTCGCATAAATTCCCAGTTGCCATATCAGTTGTCGGGGGACTAGGGACTAGAGACTGGGGACTAGGAACTGGGAAAGAGATAAAAAATAAACTCTTCTCAATACCCAATACCCAATACCCGATACCCAATCCCCAATTTGAGGTTATCAGGTTACAGATCCCTCTGGAACCTCTGAGGGGAGGATTACGTCTTAGAGTTAATCTGGGGCGCTTCCCATTCATTAATCACAACGGGAAACTTTTCAGTTAACCTCATAAATTACCTAAGTGTTTTCCATCTATTCAAGTTAGCTGTGCCCTTGAAATATGCTTTGGTTCATGAGTGGCTGACGCCTAAAGCCACCGGCGGTTCAGAACTCGTTGTACGGGAAATCTTGAATCACATCAATGCTGATTTGTATGCCCTCATCGATTTTGAATCCAGCAATCCTGAAAGTTATTTATACAAGCGTCAGATTGGTAACACGTTTCTCCAGCACTTTCCCTACGCCCGCAACGGTGTACAAAAATATTTGCCTTTGTGGCCGTTGGCGATCGAACAACTAGATTTGCGGCAGTATGACGTAATTCTGTCTTCATCCCATGCTGTTGCTAAAGGAATTCTCACCACTTCTGAGCAGTTACATATTTGCTACTGTCACAGCCCTATGCGCTACGCCTGGGACTTGACCTTTGATTATCTGCGCCACAGCAAACTGGGTAGTGGTTTACCTGGGTGGGTAACGCGATACCTATTGCATCGTTTGCGCCAATGGGATGTATTAAGCGCGAATCGCGTTGATTACTTTATTGCCAACTCCCAGTATACATCTCGTCGGATTTGGCGTTGCTATCGGCGAGAAGCAACAGTTATTTACCCACCAGTGAATATTGAGGAATTTCCATTTTCAGATCAGAAAGAGGATTTTTACCTCATAGTTTCCCGCCTAGTGAGTTACAAACAAGTATCTTTGATTGTCAAAGCTTTTAATCAACTAAAACGACCATTGGTCGTAATTGGTACAGGAGATGAAATGAAAAGAATTCGCGAGATAGCAAATCCTAATATTCAAATACTAGGATGGCAACCCGATAATGTGGTAAAAAAATATATGGCTAATGCCAAGGCGTTTGTGTATGCAGCTTGTGAAGATTTTGGCATTGCCTTAGTAGAGGCGCAAGCTTGTGGAACTCCAGTGATTGCTTATGGTGCAGGAGGTGCTCTAGAAACTGTGCGAGATATTCATTCCTGTGGGGATACAGGAACTGGTGTATTCTTCAGAAAACAAACAGAGGAAGCTTTAGTTGCAGCAGTGGAAAAGTTTGAAATGCATGAGGGTTTGTTCAATCCTGAGTATATGCGATCGCACGCCGCGCAGTTTTCGCCACAAATCTTTGCAGAACGCTACCTAGATTTTTTAGAAAAGTGCAACGCAAAAAGACCTTCCTGGGAGTGATGGTCTAGATTTGTTTATTTGTTTTGTAGGCTTTTGGCAATTTCCCCCCAGAAGCACCTACTTTTGGCTTTAAGATTGGGACTATGTGTGGTGTGGATTGTTAAGGAGTATGATGACTGCCCAGAGCTCACTCCTCTCCGGCAAGCGATCGCGTACTTTCTTAAAACGTGGTCAAAAAACGAAGACGCCTAGGGTTAAACCCAAAGGTTTGTCTTTTCAGGTTTTAAACGGAGAGTTTGCCAAGCGACTGTTCGATATAGTGTTTTCGTTGTTGGTGTTGATTTTGTTCCTCCCCATTTACTTAATCTTGGCCTTGCTAATTGCTTTAAGCTCAGAAGGCCCGATTTTTTACGTCCAGGAACGGGTCGGTCAAAACTACAAACGCTTTAATTGTATTAAATTCCGCACAATGGTGAGCAATGCCGATGAAGTTCTCATACAAATAATGGAAACATCCCCTCAGCTGCGGCAAGAATTTGAAACTAGTTTTAAGCTCAAGCAAGATCCCCGAATTACAAAAATTGGTCGATTTTTGCGAATTACTAGCTTAGACGAATTTCCCCAGTTCTGGAACGTTTTAAAAGGGGATATGAGTGTTGTCGGCCCGCGACCCTTAGTAGCGGAAGAACTACCAAAATATGGTTGTCACATCGACGAAATTTTGACAATTCGTCCAGGAATCACCGGCTTGTGGCAAGTGTCTGGGCGTAATGATATTCCATACCCCCGGCGAGTCCAAATAGACCTACATTATGTCAAATTTAGGAATCTTTGGCTCGATTTATGGATTATCTTGAAAACTATCGATGTGGTCATTATGCCCAAAAATAACGGAGCATACTGAGAAACTACTTAGGGTGATTTTGTGGGGCAGTCAATGCCCCAAAGGATAATGATTCTTTAGCAACTGAACTGCCATATAAAAATATTTACGCCCGTGTTCTCATCTTTAAATACACGTAACGCCTTTCTTCTAGTAAGAAAATAGCCTCTGGAAAATCTAAATACTCAATTTATTTAGCCTTTACAAAAACCATAGCTGTATAAAGTTTCGGCAAAGATTAAAAAATTATACACAATCTCTAAGGAATCTTGATTTAACTTAGGTAAGATTTACTTGTTAAATTACTTTATATTAAGTATATTTATTTACGGTAAAGTTCTAGTATCAACTAGAACTTGTATGTTTCCCATTAGGCAATTTAGCAATTAGCTGCTAGGTTGTATCAGATTGACTGTAACTTTTTCATCGAAGACAACAAGGGATAATTGAGCATGACGCAACAGAAGCGAGCGTTGATTACTGGTATTACCGGTCAAGATGGTTCATATCTGAGTGAGTTTTTGCTAGAGCAAGGTTATGAAGTTCATGGCATTATTCGCCGAACTTCTACCTTCAACACAGACCGCATCGATCACATCTACGAAGATCCTCATAAAGAGGGAGTGCGGTTGTTTCTTCACTATGGCGACTTGACGGATGGTACAACGCTGCGGCGCATTTTAGAAGAAGTCCAGCCAACAGAAATTTACAACCTGGGCGCTCAATCCCATGTAAGAGTAAGCTTTGATTCACCTGAATACACGGTGGATGCAGTAGGAATGGGAACACTGCGTTTGCTAGAAGCAATTCGGGACTACCAAGGACGTACTGGAATTCAAGTGCGGTTTTATCAAGCTGGGTCTTCGGAAATGTATGGTTTAGTCCAAGCAATACCCCAAAGTGAGACAACACCATTTTATCCCCGTAGTCCTTATGCTTGTGCTAAAGTTTATGCCCACTGGCAAACTGTGAATTATCGTGAGTCTTACGGTTTATTTGCTTGTAATGGTATACTTTTTAACCATGAGTCACCCCGACGAGGTGAAACCTTTGTAACCCGCAAAATTACTAGAGCAGTAGCCAGAATTGTTGCAGGGAAGCAAAAGAAAATATTCATGGGCAATCTTGATGCCAAGCGGGATTGGGGCTACGCAAAGGATTATGTAAGAGCAATGTGGCTGATGTTGCAGAAAGAGCAGCCAGACGATTACGTAATTGCTACCGGCGAAACTCACTCAGTGAAGGAGTTTCTGGAACTGGCATTTGGTTATGTGAATCTTAACTGGGAAGATTATATAGAGTTTGATGAGCGATATCTTCGTCCATCGGAAGTGGACTTGTTAATTGGCGATCCTACCAAGGCACAGCAGAAGTTAGGCTGGAAACCGTCAGTAACTTTTAAAGAACTAGTTGCTTTGATGGTGGAAGCAGATTTACAGGCTTTGGGTCACACTTTACCCAATGGAAATGGTTCGCAATTTCCACATGATATTGCGACTAATCGTCAAGAACTGGGCGCTCTCCACTTCTGATTAACACTGCTGAGGATAAAAATATGACCGCCTTAGAACTAAAAAATAAACGGATTCTCGTCACCGGTGGAGCAGGATTTCTAGGTCGTCAGGTGATAGATCAGCTTTGTAAGGCAGGGGCAGACCGTGAGAAGATTACAATACCGCGATCGCGCCAGTGTGATATACGTGTGTGGGAAAATTGCCAACGCGCAGTTGACCAGCAAGACATAATTATCCATTTAGCTGCTCATGTCGGCGGTATTGGTCTTAATCGGGAAAAACCCGCAGAGTTATTCTACGATAACTTGATCATGGGAACCCAGTTAATTCATGCTGCTTATCAAGCTGGAGTAGAAAAATTTGTCTGTGTAGGCACAATCTGCGCCTATCCCAAATTCACCCCAGTACCATTCAAGGAAGATGACCTATGGAATGGCTACCCGGAGGAAACCAACGCTCCCTACGGAATTGCTAAGAAAGCGCTTTTAGTCCAATTGCAATCTTACCGCCAGCAGTACGGGTTTAATGGCATTTACCTGTTGCCAGTAAATTTATACGGGCCGGAAGATAACTTTGACACTGGAAGTTCCCACGTCATTCCAGCGTTGATTCGTAAAGTTCACGAAGCCCAAATTCAAGGAGAAAAACAACTCCCAGTTTGGGGTGATGGCAGTCCTACCCGTGAGTTTTTATACTCAGAAGATGCGGCACGAGGAATTGTCATGGGTACTCAATTTTACAACGACTTGGAACCAGTTAACTTGGGCACAGGTTATGAAATCTCCATCCGCGATTTAATTACACTCATCTGCGAACTGATGGAGTTTGATGGCGAGATTGTTTGGGAAACTGACAAGCCCAATGGCCAACCCCGTCGCTGTTTAGATACAGAACGGGCGAAACAATCCTTTAACTTCACTGCTAAAGTGGGCTTCCAGGAAGGGCTAAAGAATACGATTGAGTGGTATCGTCAAAACGCTGCATAGTATTAGGGTGGGCATTGCCCACCTTAACTATATTTAGACAGCCTCTTGCAGATGTTTATGAAAGAACCGTGTGAGTTTGCCCCAAGAGTCTTCAGCAGCTAAGGGATCGTAGGAAGAACGCTCGTTGCAGAAAAACCCATGATCGGCATCATGATAAACCTTCAAGGTGTACTCTTTGCCGAGTTCCTGGAACCGGGACTCAATTTGTTTGACGCGTTCGAGAGGAATGAACGGATCGGCATCACCGAAGAACAAGTATACGGGTACTGTGATGTTTTTTACTGCGTCAATCCACTCGCCGAGAACCATACCATAGAAAGGGGCCGCCGCCGCGATCGCATCTGACAGTTTACAGGCGGTGAAAAAGCTTAGACCACCACCCAAACAAAACCCGGTAACGCCTACCTTCTCTGGATATACATCTGGTCGTGCCTTAACATAAGTCAATGCCGCTTGCAGATCTTCCTCCATAGACTGGCCGAAATCGAGGCGATACATCATAGCCCTCGCTTGGTCAACCTCGTCGTATCCAAACTTGTTGTTTGGCAATTCACGATAGTATAGATCTGGCGTGAGAACCACGTAACCTTCGTTAGCAATCCGAGTTGCTACGTCTCGAATATGCGGTGTTAACCCAAAGGCCTCCATCAGCAAGATGATTGCTGGCTTGCGGACATACTCAGTAGGTGTACACAAAAAGGCTGGCATTTGTCCGTCTGGCGTGGAAATGATCACCTCTGTTTGTTCGATTTGCACTTTGTCTCTCCAAAATGAGTTACATTACCACTTGAAACTAAGTATCTAAATCAGAATTAAAACGCACAATGCTGTTTAAAAAGTAAATTTTTTCATGTGGACACCGTTGAGCAAAAATTAAATAAAGTAGAATTACGGCGATCGCTACTTCACACACGTCAATCAATGCCTATTGGGGAATGGCGAGAAAAAAGCGATCGCATCTGTACCCAATTACAAAACTCTGCCATCTTCAGCCAAGCAAAAACAATACTTGCTTACTTTAGCTTTCGCCAAGAACCTGACCTCAGTCCACTATTTGCAGACACTAAATACCGTTGGGGTTTTCCTCGCTGTGTTGATCAGTCCCTTCATTGGCATATTTGGACACCTAAAGATTCTGTACAAACTGGCGCTTATGGAATTACCGAACCCCATCCCAACGCTGCAAAAGTCGAGCCGGCCGAAGTGGATCTAATTCTTGTCCCTAGTGTTGCTTGCGACCATCAAGGATATCGCCTAGGCTATGGCGGAGGATATTACGATCGCTTGCTCAGTTCAACTGAGTGGGTTACAAAGCCAACTATGGGAATTATATTTGATTTTGCCTATTTACCCCAACTACCTATTGAACCTTGGGATAAACCGTTAAAAAATGTTTTTACTGAAACTGGCTGGGTTAACTATTAAAAAATAGTAGCTTTGCATAACAGCTGTCTTTCAATCTCATCGCACGCCAAATGCACACCTTTTTCTAATTGCAGATACATCAATATACATAAAAAGTAAAATCCGCAAATTTAGTTCAGATGGTTAATTCTAAAATCCAAAATTCACGACTACAAATCTTTGGAATGTATGCACTACTGGGAGCGATCGCACTAGTAACGCTCTTTCCATTACTATGGCTAATCAGCACAGCCTTAAAATCGCCCACGGAAAATATATTGCAGTCGCCACCGCAGTTACTACCAAGTCAACCCACACTTGATAACTTCTCTGGTGTGTGGAACTCTCTACCTTTTGGACAATACTTGTATAACAGTACTGTAGTATCCGTACTTACTGTTAGTTTGAATTTACTGTTTTGTGCTTTAGCTGCATACCCGTTGGCAAGACTGTCGTTTGTAGGGCGAGACTGGATTTTTATTGCGATCGTTTCTACGATTATGATTCCTTTCCAGATCGTGATGATTCCCCTCTACATTTTGACGGTGCAGTTGGGTTTGAGAAATACTTATTTGGGGATGATTTTTCCTAGCTTAGCTTCTGCCTTTGGCATTTTTCTATTGCGGCAAGCTTTTATGAGTGTCCCTAAAGAAATAGAAGAAGCTGCTCGTATGGATGGCAGTTCTGAGTTAGGCTTGTGGTGGCATGTGATGTTACCAGCAATTCGCCCAGCACTAGTTACCCTAGCTATTTTTGTATTTATTGGCGCTTGGAGTGACTTTTTGTGGCCTTTAATCGTCATCCAAGACGAAAATTTATACACTCTACCTTTAGGAGTAGCAAAGCTGGCAGGTACGTTTTCTCTTGACTGGCGATTGGTAGCCGCTGGTTCAATAATTTCGATCGCCCCGGTACTGTTACTATTTTTATTTTTACAACGTTATATTGTACCCACTGAAACTGGTAGCGGGGTTAAGGGCTAAGAAGTGTTAAATAGTTAAAATCCAAGAATTCCAAAAGTTCTTGGATTTTAACTGTTGACTTTTTAATCAGTGTGAAAATTAGAACAACTTAATAAGCACCATTCTTCTTTAATACCACCCAGATAGTTTTAAGAATCAGACTCAGATCGTAAGCTACAGACCACTTGCGTTGATAAGCTATATCCATGCTGACAATGGTTTCAAAATCTTTAATGCTGGAACGACCGTGAGCTTGCCATTCTCCGGTTATGCCTGGTTTGACTCGCAATCTTTCCCAGTGGTGTGGTTCGTAATGCATAACTTCATCAGGGGTGGGTGGGCGAGTACCAACTAAACTCATGTCTCCCACCAAAACATTCCAAAATTGAGGTAATTCGTCCAAGCTAGTGCGGCGTAAAAATTTGCCCACCGGAGTAATACGAGGATCGTCAACAGATTTAAAGATGTGACCTTTGGCTTGGTTTTTGACTAAATGCTTGAGTTTATCAGCGCCGACGATCATGGAACGGAATTTCCACATACGGAAGGATCTTCCATGCAGACCGCAGCGAATTTGAGAATAAAATATTGGGCCTGGATCTTTAAAAACAGTAGCGATCGCTACAGGAATTGCTACTATAAGTGTGATACTCAGTCCGACAATGGCTCCCAGAATATCGATTAATCGTTTTGTAGTGCTTACAGTTGAGGGGTGTAAAGGCTGTTGTAAGAGATTAACTGAATGAAGATGATTCACAAGTGCTAACTGATCCACAACAGGGCTTTTTACATCAGTAGTAAAAGTAGACATAGACATAATCTTTATTCGGTTTTTACTTGTTTTGTCGTTTCTACTGAGTTTCTACTGAGTGTTAATATAGACAATATTTTAACCAGCTAAAAACCGAAAACTCAAAGTTTACAGAATCTTACAATTAAAGTGGGTATTTTAAATTTCTAGTTTTATTTCTTAAAATAAAAACAACAAATGTTAAAATAACGCGCGGACTTAGGAGTAAAAATTAGTTTTACTGGCAAGGCTGCGCGTTGTGGTTTGCATATTTCTTGAAGATCAGACTGTCCTGAGACATTATTCTTAATGATGAACCTCTAAAACAAAATTCACCGTGTAAGGTTCCTCTAGTGACTGTTGATTACTGGCTTTGATCATATCTAGATAGTGACGCAAACAAAGCAGTTGTTGGGAATTTGGGCGATAGGTGAGACTGCCTTGTTTCTCAAAAAGTGGTGCATTGGCGATCGCCTTGTAGTCAGAATTTTTCTGAGAATTCTGGGTGAGCCAGGTTGAGTCTATCACCGAAGGTATCAAACCTGTGGGTAGTTCACCCTCCAAGAAAGCCAATAGGCGTTGCTGGCACGTGCGGGTATTAATACCACGGCTCTCGAATAACTGGATAATTTCACCGAAAGATAGGGCTTTGTCTGGCAGAAGCCGCAGCAATTCTGTGAACAAGAAATAATCAGTATACTGTTGCCTGGGTATTTCTAAAACCTGGGGATGCAGAGGTAGCATCGCTAAACCATAAGCAACCTGACTACAACTGGGAGCGCCATTTTCGCCAAGATATAAATCTTGAATAATCTTAGCGTTGGGTAGTTTTTGCCGTAGCCAACGGTTCACCGTACCTACAGAAGTCACGCCACCAGTTAGGATAGCTTGATTAATTGCTTCTGTGGGTATGCCACGAGCTACCAATAATTTATTGAGTTCTCGGTTCAGGCGACGGACAAACGGGATAAACACTTGGCTTTCTAAGTCTCGTCGCTGCAAAATCCACCGCTGATCGGCTAATTCTAGTGTAAAAGAGTCTTGATGTTGCAAAATTAGCTTCAGAGCAAGTGCTGCATCCAATACTGCTTGTCCTAAAAGCGAACTCTCTAGACGCTGCTGGAGGCGAATGCGAGCGGTGATATCTGGTTCCCCAACTCTAGGTAATTCTAATTCTTCCAACCCCAAACTATGCCAGCGCATTTGGTCTAAACCAGGAATAGCGGGTTGCCATTGCCAAGGGTTACTGCTAATGGTTTTGCTATCGCCTTGCGTTTCTATGCGTGATTGCCGAGATTTTGGTGGTAATAACAGTTGGCAGATAATGTCCTGCTCAATTCCCTTACCAGCATAGGCAAAACTGTGGAGCATGAAATCATTATGTGTCAATTGCACCAAGTTATCTGGTAAATCTACCAGTAACATTTCTGTTGCAGTTGCCCCAATGTTAATCACTAGGGTGTTACCAACAAGAGGGTGTTCGCTGGTTTTTGCTGGACGCAAACCCTGACGCTCTCTTAATTGTACTTGTTCACCGTTAGCAGCATCAAGTTGCGGCAATAGACTAGCGATCGCTTCCTCAACAAAAAAGACTTGTTGAGGATGTTGGATGAGTTTGCTAGTTAATACAGCTTCTCGCACATTGAAGCGATATTGTTCCGACCAGCTAGATGGACAGGTGCAGATTACACCAGCAATGTTATTAATAATCTTCGAGAAAGTTTGTTCGTTGATACCAACAGCAGCCGCAACTAAACCAGGGGTGGTACTGGTGCGATCGCACTTGAGAGTTAATAGCAGCTTCGAGAGTGATCTGACAACCCAAATCAAAGGGCCAGCAGAAAATTCATTTAATTGCAACACAGGTTCCCATTTTTGTTGTTCACTTTTGTAGGGAATGGCTACTTGCAAATAGGGTTTCAACTGCGCCGAGTAAAGATTGTTCGTTGGATCTGGTGCTGAAATAGTAGCTGAGTGGTCAGGGACTTTCTCCTGAGCAACAGCCGCGGGTGCTGTTTGTTCTTGTGCTTCAATGCTTTCATTCTCTCCATGAGGCACAGAAGCCGCAGGTAGATAAACCTCTGCTGGTAAGCGAAACGATTGCTGAAAGGAAGTTGTTCCTGGTTGTTTTTCTGCTGACCAGTAGATAGGATACACAACAAAATTGGAACTATTCAACAGTGCTGCCGAAATTCCAGTTGTACCCAAATCAATTCCTAAATACCAGACTGATTCTAGAACATTGAGTTGAATTTCTGGATTATTTATTGAGTTGGAAATTGAACTTGAAGAGCTTTCCTGAACAGGATTTGTGACTTGCTTTTTTTTTTCGTTAGTTTCTGTTTGAGGATCTGCCAAATATGATCCAGCAGGAGTTGCAGAATTTTCTGGTGGTTGTATTTCTGGCAATAATTGCCTGGATGGAGATTCAGCTTGAGGAGAAGTTGAGCGGTGCGTATCTTGCTTTTTGGCAACTATTTCCTGAGAACTATCTAAGTTAGTGGCAGGCTGAAACTCCGAATTTAGCTGCCGATCAAAGTTAGCCAAATCCTGATCTAATTGCTGCAACTGCTGTTCATTCAAGGAAATATTGGGTGAAGAAGGAGTTTGAGTTTCCTTAGAAGAAAGCAAATTTTCGTGTGGCGAAGCGGGAATGTAATAATCTAAAAAGTGTTCTTGAGTGTCATCGTGAATTACGACTTCCGATGTGGCGATAGGCTCATGCTGTGCGATCGCAATTCCCGTTGATTCTGTAGTTACTGGATTATTCACAGAGGATGATACTTCCAGCTGTTGCTGCTCACTGCCTGCATCCGCCAATAAATCAGTCAGAGTTCTAATTGTATCAGCAATGGCTGGCTGAACACGGAGTTGCACAGGTAAACTGTCTATTGCCAAAACCTCTTCTTGTGGCAAGGTAAAGAAACCAACAGGTGCAGCTAGGACAGTATCTTCTTCAAAAAGCAATGGCTCTTGTGACTGTGATGATACTGTGGCTTGTATTGACTCCTCTAGGGTTTCTTCTGAGTTGGGGTTGTTTAGCTCTAAAAAACCCGCCTCTGGCACATCAGACCAAGGATCTGACATTACAACCGCAGAATCCGCTTGTTGCAGTTGATTAGTTGGAGGTTCAGGTGAGCTTTCAGCGATATTCAACGCCGATGGCGAGCCTGTAACATTGCCAGTACCAAACAAACTTGCATAAAGTTGGTCTACTTCATCACCTAACTCAAAACTATCTTGCTGTGATTTAGGCGAGTCTACACCAAGTTGCAACAGTACTGCATCTAGATCCTCTATATTGGCAGTATCCTGTTGATCGGGATTAATTACCAGAGAAGATATTTCTGGTTGGATAAACTCTGAAGCCTGGGGTACAACCTCAGTGCTGCTAGCAGTTGGTACTACTACTGAATCAGCTAATGATGGTGATGAAACTGGTGTTTCAGCTTCTAAACTGGGAAAAGATGGCTGGGTAGAAGATTGTTGCTGCAAATACTGGGTCAAATTGTTGAGAAAGCTCGCCATCAATTGTTCGCCTTGCACTCCTTTGCTATGCATTCTTGCTAGTGCTTGCGATAAAGACTCGTGATATGTATTAATGTTGCGCTGTAGTGCCTCAAAAACAACATTTACAGTCCCATCTAGTGATAGTAAGCGTTGATCTAGCTCTCTGGATAACTGTGTTAACCGTTCGACGCGATCTGGTGACTCTAATAAAGGTTGAGTCGCGGAGGTTGCTGGTTCTATATTCGCGCTATTATTTGCTTCTGAGGAACTGGGAGAATTTGTTAAATTCTTTGCCAGATGCGGCGTTAAAGTTGGCACAAGGCGACTCATGAGCACCTGTAAAAACTCGGAAATCATCTGCTCCTGTTTTGCCAACTGCTGTGCTAAAGAGTAGTTTTGCGATCGCCTTTGCTCTAACTGCCTAATTTCTTGGACAAGAGTTGCTCGCTCTTGCAATAACCCTTCTAATTCTGCTCGCAAGGGCTGTATTAATCCAGAAAATTCACTTTTTAACTTTTCTGCCCCAACAGTACTCTGCTCTTGATCGGGTTCGTCTTCTAATAGTGAAGACTGGTTGTTACCTTGATCGATAAATCTCGCTAACAAAGGCGATACTAGCTGTCCAGAGGACTGATTTTGAGTGGCGCTTTCTAATGCCTCATCTTGTAGCTTAACTAGGAATTCACGAATTCGTTGTAAAACTTCTTTAGGCTCTTGCGCCTGACCAGACAGCAACCTAGATAGGCGCTTACCACCGCTGGTAAGTAAGTTGTCAATGTCTGCGATCAGTTGTTGAGTTTCATCTGCGCGGAAAGTCACTTTAAATCACCTTAGCTAGAACTGTACGTCAACCAGTGTGGGAATTACTTCACAATTACCGTTCGCATAGCGTCTCCGATAGGAGAAGTTTTGGGTGGTAAAAGCCTTTCTCCTGTGGTCGATGCTGCGCTTAGCTTGCTTTGACCTAGGGGTATAGAGCTGTTTCACCACTGCTTAGCCTTCTGACTGCCATTATGTTATCGATTGATGGGAGTCGTGGTAATCGTTAATTAGCATCTGGTTTAGAAGATTAGCTTGACAGCTAATTGTAGTCTGGGGGATACACACAATATTCCGCGGTTCCGCTAGCGCGGCAGTTTACACGGCACTGTGTTCTTTCACTAAATAGCCAATGTTACAACCACACGGACTTAATAGCATAAAACATAGGAAAAAATGCAACAATCAAGCAAACTGCCTTTGTTAATGAACACTGGAATACCGATACCAAATCGACAACCTCAGTAAATACCACTCCGACGGTTCCTAAGCTAAATAGTATACCTGTAAATTAAGTAATGCTGAGTATTTTATCAGTGCTGAAGCGCGGTAGCGGGGCGTTTAGCCCGTACTGAGTCACCGTACCCTTTCAGGGAAGCAAGCTACGCTCTTAGCGTCTCCCCTTGGGAGAAGTTTGCCCGGAGGGAAACCACGCCATTGCTTCTCCTGGCGGAGACGCTGCGCGTAGCTTGCTTCTCCGTAGGAGTACAAGCCGGGGAACCCGTCCAACGCAGTGGCTCCTCCTTCCAACTTCTCGCTGAGTAAAGTAAACAGTACTCAGTACTTTCGCACTGGGGGTTATGCTCCGCCCCTTGTGTGTGGGTGGTCTTTTAACTCAGTACTCTTCATTTAGTTCTCTATTACTGATAACCGCTAAAACACGTGAGCAAAAATTTACCAGCTTGAGTATCATTGATTTTGTCTGCCTATGTTTTTAAGTAACCAAATTTGCAGTGCGACTAGCTCCTCAGGAATACTTCAGCGGATCATAAACTACTTTTTGCAAAACTTTGACTTCTTTTAAACCCATAGAAGGTTGTTTAGAAAAATGTTCTTGTCGCTTTCTTGTGTAGCATAGTTTAGTTTTTTCTTTGAAAGGGGCTGTGCTTTGATAGCTTAGGCTGAAAATGGTGCTCTTGTTTTTTATGTATATAGCCGCTTAAATAAAGATGTCGTAATGGAAGACCGATATAGCTTGCAGGCACCCGCTAATCCCTGGATGATCACGTCGGCTCCCTTTTTCCAAGGGTTGCCCGAAGCTGTTGTGGAACCAGCCCTAACCCATCTTGTTACCCGTACTCACCCAGCAAATCAAGTGATTCTGCTGGAAAATGACTGGGGTGGTTCTGTGTATTTTATTGGAGATGGATGGGTCAAAATTCGCACCTACAATATGGAAGGCAAAGAGGTAACGCTGAATATTCTCGGTAAAGGGGAGTTGTTTGGTGAAATGGCGGCGCTAGATGAAGTACCTCGATCTACCGATGTAATTACTCTGACCCCCACGGTGATTGGCAGTATGCCTGCTCAGGATTTTCTCAAGTTACTTCAAATAGAACCTTTGGCGGGAGTCCGATTATCGCAACTGATGGCACGACGTTTGCGGCAAGTAAATCGCCGTTTGCGATTGCGGGAATCTGATAGCCAGTCGCGGGTGGCAGACACATTACTGTTTTTGGCAGAAGGCCAAGGAAAAAAAGGGCATACAGGCATCGAAATTCCTAATTTACCTCATCGGGAATTGAGTAGTTTGAGTGGACTGGCGCGGGAAACAGTGACACGAGTATTGACAAGATTAGAAAAAAAAGGGTTGATTAAACGGGATCCGGACACTATTTGTATTCCCGATTTGTCAGCCTTGGAAAGAATGATAGTTTAACAACTTGTCAGATATGAGCATTTTAGATTCTCTGCCAGATGAGCCGGAGGAAAATCCAGCCCCTCAATCCCAAACTCCCCTAAATCAATGGTCAGATAAACAAGCGCAGTTAACGCATCCTCAATTAAAATCGGATGCGCCCTTAAGGATGGTGGAAACGGCATTTTTAGCTAGTACCGCTAGCTTGATTTGGTTTATTAATTTCTATTTTCCGTTGGGCCCAGTGTTGCGGATCTTTTTTCCAATACCGATCGCTCTAGTTTATCTGCGTTGGGGTAAACGAGCGGCATGGATGGCAGCTCTCACCTCTGGGCTGCTGCTGGCAGTACTGATGGGGCCATTTCGTAGTTTATTATTTATCATGCCCTTTGGGTTTATGGGTGTGCTTTTGGGGGCGACTTGGTATCGTCGTCGTGTTCCCTGGATTGTTTCCATCATCTTGGGTACGCTGTTAGGTACTTTGGGGGTCTTTTTTCGGCTGTGGTTGCTATCTGTGTTGTCGGGTGAAGACCTGTGGATTTATTTGATCACCCAGGTGACGGAATTCATTGAGTGGATATTTTTAAAGCTGGGTTTACTAGCGAGTCCTAGTGTATTTTTAATTCAAGTAGGCGCGATCGCTTTAATCATACTCAACAACTTTGTTTACCTATTTGTGGTACACCTAGCAGCATGGCTACTTTTTGATCGCTTGGGAAATCCCATTCCTCGCCCCCCAAATTGGGTACAAGTCCTCATGGATTATGAAGGTTAGTCCAAAGTCCAGAGTCAAACGTCAAAAGTCCAGAGTAGCTAACTTTGACACTTGACCCTTAACCCTTGACCCTTAACTTATGATTCGTATTTATACCCAAATAGAACAGGGTGAAGAATGGCTGCGACGGCATCGCGGTTGTGTACCTGTATTTACCTGCGTTTTAGGGTTTACTGCAACTGGTTTGATTCCAGGGATTTCAGCCGCCGGTCGAACTCCTGAAGATCGCAAATATACTGCTTGTGCTGATGCCGAGTTTTTATATTACGGTTCTGCACGAAAGCCTCAATATCCCCTTCCACCACTGGCGGCGGGGGCTTCGCCTGTGCTGATTTCTCGCGCTGTTGTTGAGGCATTCAAGATACCAGTTTATTTATTTAATGCTGGTTTACCTCAACCTCCTGCTGTGCCAGCAATTGATTTGGGTGGTACTCCTGCTAGGTGTTTAAGTGAAGGCGCTGCTATGGAATTAACAACGGTACGCCATTTGTTAGAGCAAGGATTACTGTGGGGAGAAAGCCTTGCTAGCAATATTCAACAAGGATATTTGGTTTTAGGTGAGTGCGTCGTTGGAGGCACTACAACCGCCCTAGCGATTTTAACTGGCTTGGGTATAGAAGCAGCGGGGAAAGTCAATAGTAGCCACCCTGTTTGTAATCACGCGCAAAAGTGGGCGGTAGTACAAGCGGGGCTTGAGAGGATGAGGGGGACAGGGGGAGCAGGGGGAGCAAAAGTAATATCTTCTTTATCCCCCTTATCTTCCTCGTTTTTCCCTATTGATCCTCTAGAATTAGTTGCCGCAGTGGGCGATCCGATGCAAGTGGTGGTAGCTGGGATGGCGATCGCTGCTAGTCGCAATTGTGGTGTTTTGCTGGCTGGCGGGACGCAAATGCTAGCGGTTTATGCTTTGATGAGTGCGATCGCTCAAGCTTATTCTTTATCATGGCGACCAACAGAAGTAGTTGTAGGTACAACTCGTTGGGTAGCAGAAGATGCTACTGGTAGTACGGTTGATTTAGCTCTGAGCTTAAGTAAGAGTAGCCTAACTCAAAGTGGAGGGACTCCTCCTTTATTAGCAACACAGCTGAGTTTTGCTGATTCTCGTTATCCCCAATTCCAAGCTTATGAGCAAGGCTTTGTGAAAGAAGGTATGGGCGCTGGAGCCGCTTGCATAACTGCCCATCTCAGCTACGATTGGCAGCAAAACCAACTTTTGGCAGCCATTGAAAACCAATTTGAACGTTTGTGTCTAGTCAATAGCCAATAACAAAACTACCGGACTAAAACAGCTTCCGGTAAATCTTTGGAATATTGACTATTAACTAATTAGTGAATTCTTTCTCTAAGTAATTGTTCTTCTAGGGCTGCAATGCGATTGTATGCTGCTGTTAATTGCGCTGTCAGTCGTTGTATTTGAATTTCTGGTGTTAAGTTTTTATCTCCAGCTTGACGATTCAAGTCTAGATAAATGCCATCTGTCAATACATCCTTGTGTTCTAGGTCTGACTTAGAACTGATATTTGCCTTTAAAGGGTAATGTCCAGCCTCACTATTTTCCTGATAATTATCCCTTTGCTGTGTTTTTGCTAAGGAGCACTCTGATAAAGCTTGAGAAACTTTTATATCAAGTTTCTCAATCACTTGGTAGAGGGCATCCAGTTTATGGCTCAACGTCATAATCTGCTTCTGTAATGGCTCCATTTAATACCTTCAACCGCATATTTTCTCTATGTTATTCAATTTACTGCCAATCTTAAACTTACTTATGAATTATTTAAGTATTCAAATTTTTTGTGAAAATCTGATAATTTAATCCTTAATTCTAGGCATAACTCAATATTTACTTCCAGTATCAATAAACAATTTTATTGAGAAAACAAATTTTTAGGCTATATATTCTGAGAAAAACTCGCTAAATCTAGTCATTTTTTTAGATTTGCCAGGATTATCAAGAAAATAAGCCTAAATAAGCCCTAAAAACGGCGTTAATTACTCATAAATTCTTAGGATGAAGTTGTTAAAGGCAGTTAAAGGGTTATGCTACAAAAATTTTTTGAGGACATTAAAATCCTGTTGGGGGTCAAGTTTGATTCAGCAACTCCAAATAATTTGGCAATAAATTTTACTTGAACTACGTGATTTTGTTTAATGCTTTTTCTCTTATTCTTGCAGCTATGCCTGAATGCACACCTTTGACATTGCATAGCAAACGCTTGAATTCATACTTCAATTATGTAACGCCTAAATTTGGTAGGTTTGCAGGTATGCTGCAATCAATGTTTTCGTTTCTGCTAGGAGTTGTTCGCGGAAGATTTGATCACGGGTAAGAGAGAGCCATAGTAACTCGTTGACAGCTTTCACAATGGTTGTGGCAATTAATTCACACTTTGCTTTATCTAAAGATGGGTTTCGCTGTTCTAAAAAATGGGCAAGTTCTTTGATAATCTGTGGGTCGTAGGTATCTAGGGTATTGATATCTGCTACTACCATCAGATCGATCAATTGTTCTAATACGGCACGATAACCGGGATGATCGGTTGCAAACTGGTCAAAAGCATCAACCATACGATCAACATAGACCACGATTGGAGCCTCTGCTAGTTCGCTGTGAAGTTCCACAAACAGGTGATATTCCTGCTCAAAGTAACGATTTGCCAAAGCTTTAAGAATCGCTTCTTTGTCAGGAAAGAACTGGTAAAGCGAGCCAATGGGTACTTCCGCACGAGTCGCGATCGCTCGTGTTGTGGTCTGGTCATAACCAAGTTCGATAAATAGCTGCTCGGCAATACTAAGGATGTATTGGACGCGCTCCTGGCTGCGTACCTGCTTTGGTTGCCGCCGCATTTTTGCTGGCTTTTGAAGATCATTTGCCATCGCCAAAAATCATCCTTGCAAAAAGTGAACAATGTTCATATTATAGAGATGTGAACAATGTTCATATCTTACTTCAATTCCACCTGGCGGAGGTAATTATATGCAGTCTATGAATTCCGAGTATTTGCAACCAGTCAAAGGTAATACGAGCGGACAGATGTGGACGATCGCCAAAAACTTTTTTCGGATGTTAAAAGCGACAAAAGCATTCTTGACGCTGCTCATCGACGACAGCGGAAATCTGGGTGCAGTTGGAAAGTTGAGCACTGGTTTGGTTAACACTCATGCTTTCCAGGTTGCCGTTGAAGCAATGAAGGTAAAACCAGAAGTCGCTGAAATAATTGCACAACGCTATATGGCTCCCCCGCATGATTTGGAAGCTCTGTTGCAATATCCCAAGGATTCGTTGGGCTACACCTATGCCAACAGCATGAAACAGTCAGGTTTTCAGACATTGGCGGCTGAAGTCGAAATTGACTCGGATACCAGCTATGTTGAAAATCGCTGGCAACAAACCCACGACATTTGGCACATTATTACGGGATTCGATACCAGTGAAATTGGTGAAATTGGTTTGCAAGCCTTCTATCTGGCACAGTTTCAGCTACCGCTTGCAAGTATGCTGATCGCCAATGCCTTGATTAGCATTACGCTGTTTCAACCTGAAGTTCTATCTCCACTTCTTAGCGCGATCGCCAAGGGATGGGAAATGGGGCAAAAAGCCAAACCACTGATTGCCCAAAAATGGGAAGAGGCTTGGGAAAAACCAGTTGCGGTGTGGCGGTTAGAACTGAATGTGCAACCCATTTCATAGCCTGAATATCGAGGTAGTGCGATCGCACTACCTACAAAATAGAGATCAAAGTATAAAAATGAGAGTGAAGCTAAGCGTGACCGATAGGTTGTAAGTCGTGAGTCATAAACCAAGGAAGATTATCCCGATCTGTCGCATTTAGAATGACTCGTTGAACTCACGTTAAAACTGTAGAAATCTGGGGTTAAACTTAAAACTAATTAGGTGGCAATTTGCTCACGATTATGTGGTGTGTCAAAATCAATCAGCGGCCCTTTTGGCACAATCCGAGTTGGATTAACTTGGGGATGGCTTCTGTAATAATGCCGTTTGATATGGTCAAGGTTGCAAGTTTCCTTAACTCCCGGCAGCTGATAGAGTTCTTTGAGATAATTCCACAGATTGGGATAATCTACAATCCGACGTAAGTTGCATTTGAAATGCACATAATAAACTACATCGAAGCGGAACAAGGTAGTAAACATACACCAGTCCGCTTCAGTAATTTGATTTCCACAAAGATAGCGCTGATTTCCTAATACTTTTTCCCAGTGATCTAGAGCCGCAAATAATTCCGTTACTGCTTCATCATAAGCTGACTGAGTAGTAGCAAAGCCCGCACGATACACACCATTATTTATTGGTTGATAAATTGCATCAATCGTCTCATCAATTATTTTTTGTAAATGTTTTGGATAAAAGCTGATATTTTGTTTAGCTAAGGCATTGAATTCTGTATCGAGCATCCGAATGATTTCGCGGGATTCGTTATTAACTATTGTTCGTTTTTGGGTATCCCACAAAATTGGAACTGTCACTCGCCCACTATAGTTAGAATCAGCCTTTAAATAAAGTTGCCATAGATACTGAGTACCATTGACCGTATCAGGAATGCTCCCTGGTTCATCGGTAAATTCCCAGCTATTTTGATCAATTTCCGCAGCAACTACCGATAAACCAATAACATCTTCAAGCCCTTTCAACTGGCGCATAATTGCAGTGCGACATGCCCAAGGACAAGCCCAGGAAATATACAAATGATAGCGCCCTGGTTCAGCTTTAAAACCACTAGAACCATCAGCTGTAATTTGATTGCGGAAAGTTGTTGATGGTCGAACAAATCTACCTTTTGAGTCTTCTTGCTCCCGTTCAGATATCCACTGACCATCTTTAAGGATTCCTAAACCCATAATTATCTCCTTTGTCAAGAGTCAAGTGTCAATGGTCAATATTTAAACTTTGGACTATTGACTACTCAGCGTTGAGAATTTTTGGTACTTTGAAAAATTCGCCTTCTTGTTCAGGCGCACTATTAAGAATGGCTTCTCTATCGGGATATGGTTGTAATTCATCCTCTCTAGTCACATTACTGACATCAATAGCCCTTGTTGTTGGGGTAACATTACTGACATCAAGTTCATTCATCTGTTGGACATAATCTAGAATATTTCCTAACTGAGAAGTGAATTGCTCCTCTTCTTCTGGGGTCAATTCTAAACGAGCGAGATTGGCAACTTTGCGAACTTGTTCACGGTCAATCATAAATTGTCATTAGTCATTGGTCATTGGTCATTAGTCATTAATCCATTAGCAAATGACATAGACGTCCAGAGGGCGGCTTTCCGTAGGGTAGGACTAATGACTCTTGACTAAAAGAATACGTCAATTTGCGATCGCCCAGTGGTTTTCAACCAGTTTTGAGCTTCGATGTAGTTGTTGGGAGCCATGCGAATAGCTCTAATCCAATAGTCTGCTGCTTGATCAAATAAAGCTTCGCCGCCGTCATTATCCCCAGCTTCTTTAGCCCTTTCGCCTTGGTAGTGGTAAATCACAGCAATATTATTCAAGGCTTGGGGTAAGCGTGGGTTTAACTCGATTGCCTGATGATACAACTCTAAAGCCTTGCTGTGGTCGCCGTTACTGGCATAGATTAGCCCCATGTTGTAGAGAATATAACCGCGATCATTGGTGTCTTCCTCTAGTGTTAGAGCTTCTTCATAGTATTCCAATGCTTCAGCATATTCTCCTTCTGCCTGGGCTGACATGCCATCTCGGTAATAAACAAATGCTTCTTTGGCTTTTTTGTTTGCTGGCAGGATCTTCAGGATGATATCCGCCATCACTGTAAAGGACTTGTCAACAAAATTATCGTTTTTTTGCGTTCTTGGCATATTAGCCTCTATGGTTTTGCAGCTATTTGAGTATTAGGAGCTAGGTACTAGAAAAACTGTTCTCTAGTCCATAGTATACAGTCCCAGCCTCCCTTCTCGAAGAGAGGCTGCGCCAATGGATTCGCAGTCCCTAGTCCCCACTAATGGGCATGATGCATTCTGGACTGTTATGCCGAGCGTTGTTCACTAGGGTGCTAACTGGGTAAGCAGTCATTGCTGGCGCTGGATAGGGACGCAATAGCTGCTGTAGTGGTTGGGGCGTTTGCACTTGGGGATCTAGCCATAAATCGTAATCTTGTGGCTCTAAAATCACTGGCATCCGATCATGGATAGGTTGCAGTAGTTCGTTAGCTGCCGTTGTCAAAATTGTACAAGAGGTTATTTTCTCATTGGAAGGCGATTGCCAAGTCTCCCACAACCCCGCGAAGGCAAAAGGTTGCCCATCTTGAAGACGAAAATAAAACGGCTGCTTTTTACCTTGTTGCCTTTGCCATTCATAAAAGCCATCAGCTAGCACTAAACAGCGTCGGTGCTTAAAAGCTGACCGAAAAGACGGTTTTTCGGCAACAGTTTCGGCCCTAGCATTGATCAGTTTCGCTCCTATTCCTGAATCTTTCGCCCATGAGGGAATTAATCCCCAACGTAACTGCTGAAATTCCCGCTTGTCGCTATCAAGTTTATGTAACACTGTTGCCACCATTTGCGTAGGTGCAATGTTATATTCGGCTGCTAAATCCATAGCTTGCTGAACATGGAAAATGTGGGCTAAAGCCGTTGCTGGCTGGTTTAAAGTAAATCTTCCACACATACTTTTATTCTCAACCACTGACTAAAATTAAACATCTAATTACCAGGAAGAAATAATACTTTTTTTTATTTTTGCAAATAATTATACGTTGGACTCATAAACTAAAATATAAAAAAAATATCCGGTTTTTTGAAAATCATTTGGTAAGATATTGTATTTTGAACCCTTAATTCTCAACATATTCCTCACATACTTTTGGCATGGAAACGCTGCGTTTGTACGATTTTTTACCTTCTGGGAATGGTTATAAGATACGTCTGTTATTGACACAACTAGGTATGCCCTTTGATAGGGTAGAAGTTAACATCTTGAAAGGCGAGACTAGAACACCAGAATTTTTAAGTAAAAATCCTAACGGTAAGATACCAACTTTGGAAATTGAGCCAGGGAAATATTTGGCTGAATCAAATGCCATATTGGTGTATCTCAGTGAATGCACAGAATTTTTACCTTATGACCGCTTTTCGCGATCGCAAGTGCTGCAATGGTTGTTTTTTGAGCAATCTAGCCATGAACCTTTTATTGCTACATCAAGATTTTGGATTTCAATTTTGGGTAAAGCTGAAGAATATAGTGAAGCCATAGAGCAAAAACGTCAACCAGGTTATGCAGCACTTAGCTTGATGGAAAACCATTTAACCTCTCACATTTTTTTTGTGGGAGATCGTTACACTATTGCTGATATTGCCTTGTTTGCTTACACTCATGTAGCTGATGAAGGTGGGTTTGATTTGACACAATTTCCTGCTATTCAAGCTTGGATAGAGCGAGTCAAAACCCAACCAAGATACATCAGTATTGCACAAGAATAAAAACTCTGCTTTGCAAGTCTTTAGCTCTCATTCCCTGGCTCTACCAGGGAATACATCAAGTGAAATTATTCACAACCAAATAGCAAAGTAACGAAAAAGTAATTAGCACTAAGTAACAGTGTTAATTTCAATTAGTTTTTGCCGAGAAGATAAACCAGTCTTAATTTTAATATAAGATTTAGACACATCAAATTTTTCGGCTAGTAGTTTAATTAACTCTTCATTAGCCTTGCCATCTACTGGGGGCGATTTTAAATACACAATCAGACTGCCATCAGGTTGTTCTTCAATTTTCTGCTGCTTTGAGTTAGGCTTAACCTTGACTTTTTTTTGCATAACCGATTCCTTGTAATTGCCGCAGCCACAGCCAACCTAAAACACAACCCAATGCATAATGAGGAAAATCCCACCAAGCAAAGGTAGTACCAAGTAACCATTTACCTATTAAGGTAGCGCGAATTTCCTCTAACAGTGGTGGATGCCAAAGTTGCAAGAATTCTAGTATGCAGGTGATGACAAAAACCCATAAAGGGATTTGGATTACTGCTGCCTTACTTCTAACAAATAAAAATGCGAACAAGCACCAAAATATTTCGTAAAATACCGCTGCACCGTAGTCATTAAACCACTGATAGGCAGTCCCAGTGTAATACTTAAAGAAAAAGCCCATCACAACAACGATGAGCAGAGAAATAATGATAAATAGTGATTGGTTACGGTTGCGGTGCATTTTTCCAAGGCTAGAGACTAAGCAAGATTTTAGCCTCTGCACAACCCTCACATTAATAATTTGTAATATTGGATCTTAATTACAAATTATTAATTATGAATTATGAATTATTTAGTTATGGATATCTTCTGCTACCAGCACCCACCACACCAATTTTGTGTCGATAGGAGAGTTCAGCACCGAACCAGCCGGAAAGGCTAGTTAGCGTACCGACAACGAGCGAGATTAACAATCCCCAAGGTAATATCCGTGATTCAGGATCACCCAAACGCAGAAGGAAGTTGACAAGTGTCAAGACTAGAAGAGAGACGTTAAGAATCAGATGGGCCCAGCCGGCGCTACGCTTGCGAACTCGTTCAATTTGCAAAAAGTCACTCAAGCCGATCGCAGCTGCTAAAACACCTCCTGCTAAGCCGAGTCCGATTAACCACAATGAAGCCCTAGCCCAGAAGAAATCACGAGTTAACCAATAGCCAAAGTCGCTTCCCAAAGCGGCGGCGAGAAAAGCTATGGGAAAGATCACACTCAAGGGATGTAAGGGATGTCCAGCGATCGCAACTGTACTAGGTACGCCGCTATCACGATACTCACTGTCGTTACTTTCAATAACCGGTGGAATATTTGGGAAAGGTGTAGAACTTGTTTCAGTAGTTTCCATTAGCTTAGTATCCTAATTTTAGGCGGTAGGTATTTGTTCAACGTGAGCTTCAGCTTGCAGCGTTAGTTTGCCTGTTTCTACTTGTAATTGCTTAACTCGCAGGCTCATTCCTTCCAAATCGAAGTTACTTAAATTCAAAATTTCGCTGGTTTGATCTATCAAAGCTTTTGTCAGATCTGGAGATATTTCCTCGCCTTCGCCGTACTCGACATTTTCCAGAGAAACTGTTTGTCCGTTAGGGCTAACACGGGGTACTGCTGAAAAATCAACTTGCTTGGTTTCGCCAGTTTCTTTTATTAGGATGCTGGCATTCAGTGCTACTTTGCCCTCACCAGGTAAGCGGAAGTCTACGTGTTGGAGTTCAATAGCTACTGGTTGCCCGTTGAGGTTTATTTTCTGACTTTGCAATTGTGAACGCACGTAGTCAGAGTTGAAAGCGCGATTGATATCAGTTTCGATTAATACAACCCGTGTGCTGGCTTCAGTAGGTTTAGTCAGTTCAATTTTGCCAAAAGCAACGCTTAAAGGATTGATGGCAACGCTATCCATTTGCATTTCCATTTCTTCCACGCGGAGGTCTTTTTGCATTACTAAACCTTCGCCTTCAATCGTGACTGCATCTACCTGTCCCTGAACCAGTTTGAGCGGGTCGGTTTTGACATTTACATCTAAACTTTCTACTTCATCTAACTGGCTAGATAAACCGATTTCTGCTGCTTTATTCAGGGCTTGTTCTCCTAATCCAGAACTTTCTGGCATTATTAATTAATCTCCCATTTAAACATCCATGAGTCAATCTATAAAACTAATATTAAAAATTTATCTATCTGAGGATGGAGTACAGATTAGATAGTTGTATATCTAAAAGTAGAAGTGGATAAAATATGAGAATAATATTTGATTTTCTATCTAGAGTTGCGACACTTAATCGCTCAAAAGAAAGATGGAATATACCTAACCTATGTGCCAACCTTATATTAGTAATAAATACGAACACTTGGACGAGGAGAACAACAGATGGTAGCTACTTTAGATGATACCAAACGCAATGCTATTGCCATTAAATTGGCAAGTATGAAAGCACTGCAACAATTAATCATCGAAAACGAGAAAATGGTTTTAGGAGCAGGTCTTGACGCCGAAATCGCCGACCGTTTTCGAGATTTTCTCAAAGACGATGAAAAAAATCTTGGTGTTCTGGAAACCGTAATCGGTCAGTATGGCATTCAAGCTGAACCAAAGCAAACCGTTCAACAATTGATTGAAACTGTTCAACAATTCATGCAAGGTTCCGAGCTAAGCTTATATGAAAAAGTAGCTCAGCATGAATTGCTGAAGCATCAACAAGTAATGACCGGATTGATAGTTCACAAGGCAGCACAAAAAGTTGGTGCTGATGTGATGCTAGCGATCGGGCCTCTGAATACCATTAACTTTGAGAACCGCGCTCACCAAGAACAACTCAAAGGCGTTCTAGAAATTTTGGGCGTCCGCGAACTAACTGGACAAGACGCAGATCAAGGAATTTGGGCACGCGTTCAAGATGCAATGGCAGCAGTTAGCGGTGTGGTAGGTAGTGCTGTTACTCAAAGCAGTGACAAAAAAGATATGAATATCCAGGACGTTATCCGCCTGGATCACAATAAAGTAAATACCTTGTTTACCGAATTGTTGCAAAGCAACGATCCACAAAAGATCCAAGAGTATTTCGGTCAAATTTTCAAGGATTTAACTGCCCACGCTGAAGCTGAAGAGGAAGTGGTCTATCCGAGAGTGCGTCCTTTCTATGGTCAAGACAACACCCAAGAGTTGTTTGATGAACAAGCCGAAATGAAACGGATGTTAGAAGAAATTAAGGCTCTCAGCCCTTCTTCATCTCAATTCAAAGACAAAGTTAGACAATTGATGGAAGCTGTTGGCGACCACATTCGTCAAGAAGAAAGCACAATGTTTGCTGCTATTCGCAACAACTTAAGCTCAGATCAAAGTGAGCAACTAGCTACTGAATTCAAAGCTGCTAAAACCCGAATTCAAGAAAAGTTGGGCGTTGTCAGCGAATCGAAGATGTAATTAGTCGAAAGGCTCAGATTCCCGACTTCTTAAATAAGTAGGGAATCTTGTAAATAAAAAGACGCGATTAATCGCGTCTTTAATTTTGTAATTAATATACTGAAGACGATATTTAACTACAAACTTGTTGCAGTGTAGTAGTGAAATTAGGGTAGGAAATAGCAGCTGCTTCTGCACGGTGAATAGTAGTAATTCCAGTGGCGACTAGAGCAGCGATCGCTAAACTCATAGCAATGCGATGATCTGTATGGCTATCTACGTCAGTACCCACTAAGGATGTACCGCCAGTAATTTCCATACCATCGGATAATTCGGTCACTTTTGCTCCCATTTTATTGAGTTGTTGAGCCATTACAGTAATGCGATCGCTTTCTTTAACCCGCAACTCAGCTGCATCTCGAATGATTGTCGTCCCCTCAGCAAACACCGCTGCCACTGCCAAAATAGGAATTTCATCAATTAATCTAGGTATGATATCTCCGGCAATGGTGCAGCTTTTCAAACGACTAGAACGCACGCGTAAATCGGCTACTGGTTCACCAGCAACTTCTCGCTGATTTTCCAGTTGGATATCTGCTCCCATAAGAGCTAAAGCTTCCAAGATCCCCGTGCGACTGGGATTAACGCCCACATTCTCAATTATCAGTTCGGAACCGGGTACAATTGCCCCAGCCACTAACCAAAAGGCAGCTGAACTGATATCACCTGGTACAATTACTGATTGCCCATGTAGTTGAGCATGGCCAGTAATAGTCACGCTGTTAGTTTCCGGCTCGATGCTAAGTTCTGCCCCAAACGCCCGTAGCATCCGTTCGCTGTGGTCGCGGGAAAGCGCGGGTTCTGTAACAGTAGTCTGCCCCTCAGTCATTAAACCCGCAAGCAAGATGCAGGATTTAACTTGAGCTGAGGCGATGGGGGAATAGTAATGAGTGGGTTTGAGGGCTTGTCCTTGAATTGCCAGGGGTGCTAAAGAGTTGTCTTTGCGTCCCCAAATTTGGGCCCCCATTTGTTGCAAAGGTTTAACTACGCGAGACATGGGACGCGATCGCAAAGAACCATCACCCGTTACAGTAAAGAAACTCCCCGGATGAGATGCCAAAATTCCTAACATTAGTCGCAGTGTTGTGCCAGAGTTGCCAGCATTTAACACGTCAAAGGGTTCTTGCAAATTCCCCAGACCAATCCCTTTAACCCGCACCAATTCCGTATTCAGTTCCGAAATTTCCGCACCCATAGCTTGAAAACAGCTAGCAGTGCTACGGGGGTCTTCTCCCAAGAGAAGACCTTGGATTTGAGTTTCGCCTTGGGCTAGAGCGCCCAACATCAGCGCCCGGTGGGAGATAGATTTATCCCCAGGGACTCGGATAGAACCCTGTAAGGATAGTCCAAAAGAGGGGCGCTGAATTATTAACTTATGAGAAAGGTCTTCTTGAGTTTCTACGGTTACAACAGAAGCCGACATTTAGGATACACTGGCTTTTGAATACACCGGAAGTTCATAAGTGACTTAAATTTGCCACTACTGATCACTTCCTGCCTAGTATCCTATCGCTTTTTGCTGTATGAAATTTACTCAAATCTTTGGGATTTTTGCCTTAGAGTATTAACAAGAAGATTTACAAGCTTTATCGGATCAGCTTTCTCTACAAAAAGCACCAGTTTTGCAGTTTAAACCCATATACTACCTGTTTGCACTCTGATTCGTCTAGCTTAACAAATCAGCAGATTCAGTTAATATTAAGCATGTTTTACTATTTAGTTGTTTACCTTGACCTGCTAGACCCCCTAGTGTTTATTTCATTTTGTTCAATAGCTTTTAGCCCTTATCGCTCCCATGCTGACCCATCACCGCAAGCCCGTGTGCTTATCACTTATTTCCACTGATTTACCAGTCTGGTCTGTTGTCGAAACTGCTGGAACATTGTATCAGAAAGATACTGATCGGTTCCATTTACTACTGACTGCACCACCCCTAATTAGTTGCGAAGTAGCGAGTTTCCAAAGTCCACAAGACACACTTCCCCAAACAAAAAGCAACGCTTACGCTCCCAGCAGTCCCAGGATTTTGTGGCTGGAGATTTCCCCTTATCGGGTAATCATGACCATGCAAGGTAACGCTCAAGTGAGTTATCGTCATTTCTGGGAACAGGGCGTTTATGGCATTAGCCGCTTTTGGTTGCCATCTGAGTCATTGCAACCTAACTATCCCATTCGCTTACGCAATTTTACTAGTAGCCTATCTCTTGCTGGACACCCCTTGCCAGAGCATTTGCGGGTGGAATATGAGCTGTGGGCTGAAAAAGTCCAATTGGGTTGCTACGTCCTTAACTTGGAAATTAAGCACTAATAGTCAAGTAATATATAACCTCCCGTGCTAAATCAGAGATTTTAGCGAGGGAGGTTACTTGTGTATCCCATCGGACGGATACTACTGTTTAATGTTCCTTTATGTACAGATGTCTGAAAGATGAATCACTATTTAAAACAATAGCCAAACTCATTAACAGCTTAATTTCACCTCACGACTGTTATGAGAGTCAGTCAAGCAGCAACGCTGCAATTCGTAATTGATAATGGGCTTAACTAACGTAATTCGTAATTATAATCAGTGTTAGCTTTGTCCCTCTTTGAATTACGAATTACGAATTAGTAAGAGTTTTATTAGCCAAAATAACTGGGTTGGTTCCCCGGTTTCCATTTAATATTGCAACCAACACTTGGCTTTTGCTCATCTGTAACAGGTTTATCGGCTAGTACCGCTTCAATAGCTGCGCGTAAATCTTCGCCTGTTACAGGTTTGCCATTACTGGGGCGACTATCATCTAATTGTCCGCGATAAACAAGTTTGCGTTCGCTATCAAATACGAAAAAATCTGGTGTGCAAGCTGCTGTGTAAGCTTTGGCTGTTTCCTGGCTTTCGTCGTAGCATAAGGTAAAAGTAAACCCTTGCTCTGTGGCAAATGCTTTTAACGACTCTGGCGCATCATCTGGATAATTTTTTGCATCATTTGCACTGATGGCAACGATCGCTACATCCTTTGTGAAATAATCTTTTCCTAACTGCGCTAATTCTTTTTGTACGTGCTTCACAAATGGGCAATGCCGACAAATGAACATTACCAGCAGCACTTTTTTATCTGCAAATGTGGAAAGTGAAGTTGCCTTTCCAGATACAACTTCTGGTAGATGAAAATCTGGTGCTTTAGTGCCTAATGGCAGCATAGTTGAAGCAGTTAAAGCCATAGTTCACCCGTTTTTTTACCCTGAGAACGGCTCTTGCTATCAGTATATTTTCACTCTAGCACTAAATTTTCAATAAAATTAGAGACGAGAAATTTCTCGTCTCTTAAAATTAAGAATTACTCTATAAAAACTCAAATTGCTTGTTACAGACTTCCCAGAAGACCAAGGATACCGTGTCCTGTCAGTACTTCCAATGCTATCAGAGAGACAAAACCAATCATTGCTAAACGACCGTTGAGCAATTCTGCATAGGCAGTAAACCCTGTGCGATCGCCTTGCTCGTCTACATAAATCTTTGGCTCGATCGCAAAGTTGTTTAGCTTGCCCTGATCGTCAACGATAGCAGTGCTTGTACGCATAGAAATTTCCTCGTCTTTTCTGGTATGTAAATAACTGTAACAAAGTTATTAATATTTGTAAAGTATCTTAATCTGTCTCAGCAGAAGTCCAAGGCAGAGATATGATTATGGATTGAGTTCATAGCCGTGTCTAACAAACAGGCTTTTAGTAAGCGCTCTCATTCATAAATCAAGTTCCTAACAGCTAATGCATCGATTTCGAGTAGAGGTTATTGCCAAAACACCAAACCCGCAGCAGGTTATTTATGCCGCGATGCACCAAGACTATACCGATGGGTTCGTGTTTGACGAGCGCGACTCATGGCCATCGGAGTCAGAATGTGGCGAAATTATTGTTAAGCGACTTTTAGCTGGTGAAAGGGGACATTACGGGCCCTTAGAGCATCCCCAGATTGTTTTCAACTGTGGTTACTTTCCCCACAGTGTCATGCAGCAAGCTCGTACTCATCGAGTTGGAGTATCATTTGATGTACAATCTTTTAGGTACACAGGCAACCAATTTATTGATGTAGTTGAAGGTAAGAAAGACATCGAAGATGTTTTTTATCTACGTCCTGTTGGTTATTACACTGATAGACAAGGCAAAAAATATTACTATTCTCCAGAGCAACGAGTAGCAGATTTACAGTGGTGTCAAGAAGCCGCTAAACGATACAAAACTGATTTTGAGGCGGGAATGTCTGAAGAACATGCGAGGGGTAAGGTTCCCTTTGATTATCGCCAACATTTTATAGTTAGCTTCAATTTAAGGTCTTTCTTGCATTTTTGTGATCTGAGAAATAAGAAAGACGCTCAACTTGAAATTCAAAAGTTGTGTGAAATGATGTGGCCTCATTTTGAAGATTGGACACCTGCGATCGCACAATGGTATGAAAAGCAGCGTTTAGGCAAAGCAAGATTAGCACCTTAGTTTCTCAGCAGCAATTGGCTGAGCAGCTTTTATGCATGAGAAGCTAGGCTAACGCACTTTGATTTTTGGATTTGATTTAAGGCGATCGCTTCCCACTCCTGCCCTAGAGCTAGAATATGATGAAGGTTTAGGCTATGTCTTGATATGGACATTTGCACGACGATGGATATTCAAAAAGTTCTAAGCGATCGACGAATTATTTGTTCTGATCCAGATATTATGAGTGGAACTCCTGTATTTGTTGGAACACGAGTTCCATTGCAAACTTTTTTTGACTATCTCGAAGGTGAAGCAGGTTTAGCTGAATTCTTGGAAGATTTTCCACATTTGCAAACTCAGGTGTTACAAGTTTTGGAGGTAATCGCAAAAGCAATGCTGAATCAGGAGCAAATTACTTGTGCTCGTTCTGCTTGATGAAAATCTCCTAAGCAAGAAGTTGAAGAAGCCGTTCGTTGATGCAGGACACTCAGTGCAAAATGTGGAAGACATGGGCTAGCGTGGTTTCAAAGATAGAGAAATTTTAGCTTTAGCAGATAAGTATCCTTTTGATGTGTTTGTTACGTCAGACAAGAACTTGCCATATCAGCAAAATTTTCGAGCGATTACACTGCGAGTTGTGGTGTTGAATGCAGTCAGTACACGTCCAGATTATTTGCTGCCATTGATGATCCAAGTTAGTGGATTGCTGCAATCTTTAGCGCCTAGTTCTGTTACGTTAATAAACGATGCAGGAGAAATAGCACCATTCAATTTTGGTAGTGGCAAGTAATAGTACAATGAATTTAATTGTAAGATTTTGTACTTAAACTTTAGCTAGAGTTACCATCTCTAATTGATCCTGATATTTCCCTTGACGAGCTTCGTAACTAATAGCGCAGGGTTCCCCTTCTAAAAATAGCAATTGCACCACGCCTTCATTAGCGTAAATACGACAGTCTGCACTAGAAGAATTAGAAAACTCTAGAGTTAAATGACCCCGCCATGCAGCCTCGGCAGGAGTTAAGTTAGCAATTATACCACAGCGTGCGTAAGTACTTTTGCCGATGCAAATCACTGTAATATTGTCTGGAACTTCTAACTTTTCTAGGGCAACTCCAAGGCCATAAGAGTGAGCAGGTAAGATAAAGTAACTACCACTAACATCTGTATGGAGTGCTGTTGGTTCTAAATTTTGAGGATTAAAGTTTTTAGGATCAACTACAGTTCCAGGAATGTGGCGAAAGATGCGGAACTCAGCCGGGGAAAGGCGTATATCGTAGCCATAAGAAGATAAACCGTAGCTGATTACAGGTTGAACTTCTACAGATGTCTTTGATTGTACTTTTCGGATTAAACTAGGCTCAAATGGCAAAATCATACCTTTTTGAGCCATTTGAGTAATCCAGATATCATTTTTAATCACAATTTTATAGATAATTCAAACCGAATTACTAGGATATCGTGAAGTGGCGCATTTTTCACGGGCGATGACTGCGGCGGATCTCTGTAATTTGATCTGCTACATCGAGGAGGGATTTCGGCATTTCGGGCCCTGTGAGAATAATATCAACATGAGGAGGGCGTTTTGCTAGAAATGCTAAAACTTCTGTTTCGGGAATTAAACCAAAGTTAATTGCCAAACTTAGCTCATCTAAAACTACTAGAGAATACTTACTCTCACACACGACTTGTTGTGTATATTGCCACAGTTTTTGTAAAGCTTGGTTCTCAGACTCGTCTAAGTGTGGTGTATCAATACAACGAGGCAAATCGCAGCGAATCCAGTCTAAATTTTGTCCTAGTTGTATGGGTCGCTCCTGTCCTTGGCGAATGCCCCCTTTGAGGAATTGTACTATTAACACTGGTGTGCCTTGACCGGCAATTCTCAGTGATTGAGCCATAACACTCGTAAAAAAGTTACGGTGAGAGCTAGTGAAAACTTGTACTAACCCTTCAATTGGATATGGTGAAGTAAGGGTCGAATTTATACTTTTGGTTTCTAGCTGAGCAACCATAGGATTAAGTTTAAAAAGTTACGACAAATTCAAAAGCTTTTGCTGAGAGCAGTTGTTACAAATCTGCCTGTATAATCAGTCTGTTTTTTACAAACATAGTCTCTTAAGCAAATTGCCTTCTTAGTCAAACACTACATTTGTACTAAAGTCAAGAGCTATTTCGATTTACTGTATCGTAATTTTGCTAAGAATAATCGTAAAAATTAGAACATCGAAACGGTAGTTATAGTTAAATGAAAAGTAGAAATTAAGGGCTAAAAACCATCAGATGTTAGATTTATCAGCTATTTGGGTAAAACAGAGTTGGTAAGTAATAAATTTGACACGATGAGGAGTGAATTGTGGTGAGATTGGTGATTCTGGGAGGTTCAGGATCGGGAAAAAGCACTCAAGCACAAAGGCTTTGCAGATACTTTGATATTCCTCAGATTTCCACAGGTGAGATTTTACGGGAAGCGATCGCTAACCTGAGCCAATTAGGTCATCACGCACGGATACACTTGGAAAAAGGGGAGCTAGCCCCGGACGAAATGATGATTGAATTGCTCCGAAGTCGTTTTAAACAACCAGATATTAATTGTGGTTGGGTATTAGAAGGCTATCCCCGTACTGCCTTCCAAGCTGAGGAATTGGATTTTTGGTTGGATAATTTAGGGCAAAAGCTAGACTGGGCAATTTATCTACAAGTACCAGAGGCAGTTATGGTTAGTCGCTCCTTGGGGCGTTCTTTGCCAGATGACCAACCTGAAATTGTGCAGCGCCGTATAGAAATATTCTACGATCGCACCATTCCCATTTTGGAATATTACGACCGTTGCCGCCGTCTATTGACTGTCAATGGCGATCAGTTACCAGAGATGGTACAACAGAACATTCTAACTCTGCTCTCAATTCCTTAGAAAAAGATATCTCTTTTGTGATATGAACCCTTGGGCTTCCTGCCTAATTCATACTTTATACTTAATCTTTTAACTGGATGCTGACTTTACGATACAGTACTCAGATGATTTACAACACTAAGGTAATCTTAAGGTATTCTATTTGAGGCAACTCCAATGGCTTGGCAGCGTCCAGACGGTCGTCTTCCCTACGAACTCCGTCCAATTAGCTTTTACCCTAGTTTTACTCGCTTTGCTCCCGGTTCCGTTCTGATAAAATGCGGGGACACTCAGGTACTTTGTACCGTTAGCGTTACTCAAGGAGTTCCCAAGTTTCTTGAAGGAAGTGGTAAAGGCTGGCTAACTGCGGAGTATCGAATGCTACCTTCAGCTACACAAAAACGGCAAGAAAGGGAGCTATTGAAATTATCTGGACGGACGCAAGAAATTCAACGCTTAATTGGACGCAGCTTAAGAGCAGCAGTGGATTTTGAGGCGCTAGGAGAACGCACGCTGACTGTGGATGCTGATGTATTGCAAGCAGACGCCGGAACTAGAACAACAGCGATTACAGGCTCTTTTGTGGCGTTAGCTCATGCGGTTTCTCAATTGTTACAGCAGGGGGTGTTAGAGCGATCGCCCTTATCCGGGCAGGTGGCAGCGGTGTCTGTAGGATTATTACAGGGAGAGCCATTTTTAGATCTGAATTATACCGAAGATGTATCTGCAACAGTAGATTTCAACGTGGTGATGAATCAACACTTGGAAATTATTGAAGTCCAAGGAACGGCTGAGGAAGGTAGCTTTAGCCGCGCTCAGTTGAATCAACTACTAGATTTCGCTCAAAAAGGAATTCAACAATTGTTAATTGCCCAACGCCAAGCGATCGCTGATTGGGAAACGCTATTTATAGGGGATTGATGTTAAAAGTTTCAAAAGTTAAAAAGGGGAATTGTAATAAGTTAGGTATTGTATTGCTGGAAGTCGGCAATATGATCATCAAGCCATGAATAAAACAGTTGAAATTTTACCCGATCAATCAGCACTAGTTGCACGAGCGTTGGCATTGATCCTCTCAGAGTTAGAAACTGCCATTGAGCAACGGGGGCGATTTACAATAGCCTTATCTGGCGGCAGTACACCCAAGCCTTTGTATGAAGCGATCGCTACTCAAAAACTGCCTTGGGATAAAATTCATGTGTTTTGGGGGGATGAGCGTTTTGTCCCACCAGATCATCCTGATAGCAATGAACTAATGTCGCGTCGTGCATGGCTAGATCGCGTTGATATGCCAGCAGCCAACATTCACGCCGTACCGACTTTGGAAGCCGAACCAGGGCTAGCAGCGGCTAAGTATGAACAACATCTACAAGAATTTTTTAAGTCTTCACCCGGAGAGTTTCCTTCCTTGGATGTAATATTACTAGGAATGGGTGATGATGCACATACCGCATCTCTGTTTCCTCACACAGAGGCTCTCAAAGTAGGCGATCGCCTCATTACTGTGGGTAACAAAGACGGAAACCCTCGCATAACCTTCACTTACCCCTTCATCAACTCTGCTCACAGCGTGATTTTTCTGGTTGCTGGTGCTAATAAACGACCAGCTTTGGCTCAAGTCTTTGCACCCGTAGCTGACGATTTCACTTACCCATCTCGTTTGATTCAGCCTCAAGGAAAACTTTGCTGGTTGCTGGATGCAGCAGCCGGCTTGGAACTCCAATCTTAAATTTCCGATCAGGAGTAATTGTTAGAATCTAAAGCTAGGATTGCTCCTCTGCCGAACTTCCGATGCCGTCAAAGTGTCCGTAGCGTCTACGAGTTATCTCTACTTGCCAGTAATAATTGTACGATGATCTTGAACAAAGGCTAATATCGATGATCGTCTGCCCTAATTGCAATCATCCCAACCCTGATGGCGCTGTCCAGTGTGAAGCTTGCTATACGCCGTTACCAGCGACTACTAACTGCCCCAGTTGTGGGGCAACTGTGCAGGCAGATGCCGCTTTCTGCGGTCAGTGTGGCTATAATTTGCACTCAGCCCCCGCTGCACATGCAACAGCAGTAACACCAACAGTGGCTCCCGACATCCCCGTGGAAGTACCGCCATTAGTTATCCCCGATCCACTTTTAGAACCTTTACAACCAGATTCCTTAGAAATCAGCAGTACCAACTCTCATCCCCCTATTGCCTCATCTTTACCACCAACAGCAGTAGCAGCTCAACCACAGGCAATAGCTACAGAAAGCACCCCAACGCCACCGCCAAGCGTCCCTGATCAACCCGTATTTGAGCAAGAAATCCCGACTCCACCACCCCTGGAACCAGTAAGCGCTCAACCAACGCCACTCCCTGAACCCGTTTCAGCCCCGCAATCGCCTATGCCAGCAGCATCAAATGTAACTGCTGCCAGAACTCAATTGCAGCAGGTGACAGCGCGGTTGTTCCACGTCCAAAGCGACCAAGAAATTGAATTACCGCAAAATCTGACTGTCATTCATATCGGCAAGCCTAATGACCGTATTCCCCCAGATATAGATGTGTCAGGATTTCCCAATTCGGAAATTGTCTCACGGATTCATGCAGATATTCGCCTTGAGGCAGGCGCTCACTACATAGAAGATGTAGGCAGTTCCAATGGCACTTATATTAACAATTTGCCGCTATCATCGGGGAATCGACATCGCTTGCGAGCAGGCGATCGCATCAGCCTGGGTAAGGGAGACATGGTAACGTTCATTTTTCAACTGTCTTAGCTGATTCTTAATCAGAGCATCACAAAGGCGGCGGATAACTATAGTCGTTATATGTAGCGTCTTAGTTTACCACCGTCTCTTTGAGGTGCAAATTGCTGTATTATCCAGCAACTCCAGCATTTTATTATTTACATTAGGATGGATAAAAGTACACTCCGGTAATTGAGATAATTACGTTCAGGAAAGTGATCCATGAGGAAATCAGGCAAAGATTTTGAAACCTTGCTCAACAAAGAAGCCCCGCCAGTTGTTGAACGCATGGGGCTAACTTGGCTGATTGGTGCGGCGATCGCTACTACCTTGCTGTGGCAAGTTCCAGGAGGCGATTATATTTTATACCCATTTACAATCCTGGCGACTTGGTTTCACGAAATGGGTCACGGCTTGATGGCTCTGCTATTAGGAGGACAGTTTCAGAAATTAGAAATTTTTAGTAATGGTTCTGGTGTCGCAACTTATGGACTCCGGTCGTCATTGGGGCCCATTGGCCCGGCTTTGGTTGCAGCAGCAGGCCCAATGGGCCCGCCTCTTGCCGGTGCGGCTTTGATTTTGGCTTCTCGCAGTTTTAAAGTAGCTTCCCTGAGTTTGAAAATTTTAGGCAGCTTTTTGCTGTTTTCAACATTAATTTGGGTGCGTTCTTTGTTTGGATTGGTAGCAATTCCCTTGCTAGGTTTCATTATCCTAGGTATTGCTTTGAAAGCTCCTCGCTGGGCACAGGGTTTTGCCATTCAATTTTTAGGTGTACAAGCTTGTGTGAGTACGTATCATCAACTTGATTATCTATTTAGCTATAGTGCTGGTTATCTAGGACTTTCGGATACAGCACAAATGCAGCGGTATTTAATTTTACCTTATTGGTTTTGGGGTGGGTTGATGGCGATCGCGTCTCTGGTGATTTTAATCCAAAGTCTCCGCGTTGCCTATCGTTACAAGTAAGTAAATGTAAAAGAGAAAGGGGGAAAGAGATAAGTAGATGCTACCTTTAAAAGTTTGTTTTCTGGTTTCTGAAGTTCTAATTTAATGCCTGAAGAAAACAAAAAAGACTGGTGTAACTTGCTCATAATCTAATTTATTTGAGCCAGTTATATGAGTCTTATCCTACCCCCCCACTAATTGTAAAATTGGAAACTAGAGAATTACAAAGTTTGTGGATTTCGCCGTTTTAGCCTGGACTATAAACCACCATAGCCAACGCCTAAACCAGTACCATAGCCACCATAGCCACCTAAACCAGTGCCTAAACCACGACCATAGCCACCATAGCCAACGCCTAAACCAGTACCGTAACCACCATAGCCACCGCAGCTTGAGTATTTCTTACCTCCAGTTAAAAGCTGTTGTTCTTCTGTTGATAAATCCACAAGTAAATCCAATTCCATGGTTTTCTTTGGCATGATTATTTACCTTATATACTTACATAGGCATACACTACCTATGCTTTTATTTATAAAGAAATTTTTTAGTAATTAAATTCTTCTAAAGTAAGAAGTAAACAGGTAAAAGTCATAATGTTTAGTCGATGACAATTCTAAATTTAAACTTAAATTTATCAGGTTTTAAGTCCTTAGTATGCTTACTAATATTTAGTGTATGACATTCATTTAATCCCTAAAACCTTTCCCTGGTAGGATTTACAAGATATAGGGAAAGGGTTACAGGAAAAATATATAGCTGTTCATCTTTCCGAGATTTGTGCAATAAATCTAAGAACTAAATGCGATCGCAATTTTACCAAGTTCAAAACTTTATCACCTTATCGCCCAACCGACTCTTTCGTTTTAGTTTGCAGTTGAGCGCGGACTTCATTCGGACAACAACGACCTTGTTCAACATCAGAAATATTAGCAAAAGTCGTTTCGGCAATATTTTGCAGAGCTTCTTCTGTAAAGAAAGCTTGATGTCCGGTAATGAGTACATTAGGAAATGTTGTCAGGCGTTGGAAAACATCATCTTGGATGATTTCGCCAGATAAATCTTCAAAAAACAATTCCGATTCCTGTTCGTAAACATCTACACCGAGAGAGCCTATTTTGTGCGACTTCAGTCCTTCAATTACTGCTTGAGTATCAATCAGTGCGCCTCGGCTAGTATTAATTAACATAACCCTTGACTTCATCTGTTCTATAGTCTCGGCGTTAATCAAATGATGAGTTTCGGGAGTCAGGGGACAATGCAAAGAAATGATATCGGAGTTGGCAAATAGTTTAGGTAATTCGACATACTTTCCACCCAATGCCTCCAATTCTGAATTACGATACACGTCATAGGCGAGTATGTCACAGCCAAACCCCTTCATAATCTGTCCTAAAATCAGACCGATTTTTCCAGTACCGATAATCCCTACTGTGCGTCCATTTAGGTTAAATCCCAACAATCCTTCTAAAGAGAAATTGGCTTCTCGGACGCGGTTATAAGCACGATGAATTTTACGATTGAGGCTCAAAATCAATCCAACGGCATGTTCTGCCACTCCATAGGGTGAGTAAGCAGGGACACGCACAACAGTAATATTTAAGTCTGCTGCGGCTTGCAAGTCTACATTGTTAAACCCTGCACAGCGAAGGACAACCAGGCGAGTTCCCTGTGAGGCGAGAATCTCTAAAGTTGGAGCATCAACTTGGTCATGTACAAATACGCAAACTGCCGGAAATCCGGCGGCTAAGATAGCGGTATCTCTACTCAAACGCGGTTCAAAAAACACTAACTCATGAAGACACTGATTTGCGGAGGTGTCTTCCATTGAGAGTTGGGTGTGAGAATTTGCAGCTTCCAAAAACTGCCGATCATAGGCTTTTGTACTGAAAACTGCGACTTTCATGCAAAACCTCAGGCTGTATGCTGCAAAATATTTTTCCAGTACATGATAGCTTGAGAGTGAGAGGAGCGATCGCCCCTTTTATAACTACCAGCTATAGGCGTTAGCGTTTCTATGGCAATCCTACGCTACAGCAAAACTTTAGAATTCAGTTATGGTGTAGACTTCAAACAGGATGGATTTTCTGAAATAACAGATGATTTAAAAACGAAAACGCATCCCAATTATCACTGCTTGCTAGCTGGCGTTTCAGTGTCGAAATATTCACGCCAACGACTGATCAAACCATCTTTGAAATCAACAACAATAACGTCGTCAGCTTTGTTGCGGCGACCTGTAGCTTTATGAATGTCTTCATAATACCACTCGACTGCGGCTTGGTTCTTCTCAACGATAATTCGCTTGATGTCAATTTTCACATCTGAATACTGTTGAGCAAAATGGGTTATTTCTTCTCGAATTCGTGCTCGTCCTTGCCATTTTTTGCCTGGCACAATAATTTCACCATCTGGTGTAAACATCTGTGCAAGGGCATCAGCATCTTGAGCAATCCAAGCTTCTTTAGCTTTGTTAATTAGTGTCAGAATATCTTCTTGATTCATATTATATTGATTTGCAAATGCATCTGTACTGAAAAAATCTGTTCTAAATAAAATTAGTATTAATATTACACCTTTAATTAAATTTTTCCTCCACTCTTTCATACTCCTATTTCTAAATAATAAAAAAAATTAACTTATATTCTAAAGTAATCATAATAAATTAAATCCTACCCTTAGATAGGCAATAGTAATTAATATACCTATTTCCAAAGTTTGACAGCGATTCCTCCTCTAGAAGGACTAATTACAAGTAAGCTGATTGCTATAATTATGACATGACAATCAGCACTGGATGGGTGTTATGCCGCTGTGGCCTATTGTCGTGTATCAAAGGAGAGCGATGTCAGATACGCGAACAGTGTATAGATTTGCCATGAAAGGTGTGGAGTTTTTATCGCTTCCTCCACTTTATTACCACCAAGGGAAGGCTAAACCCTTCATCAGAGCGGTCTGAGGTGGTAGGTTTCTGGTATTGGCTTCTTGCACATTAAGAGACAAGATATTTAGACAAGATTCCCAACTTTTTTAAAAAGTTGGGAATCTTAACAAAGCTGTTCGATTAACTCCATAATTTGTCGATAATACTGTGTATTTCCTTCCTGTAAATAGAGGTCGGCAGATTTTTTGAAATCGGCAATTGCTTGTTGATAGTCTCCTAAATTTTGGTGAATATCTGCTCGAACAATATAGGCTGAAGTCCAATGAGGCTGATATTGCAAAGCTTGGTTCAAGTCTACGAGTGCTCCTTGTAAATCTCCCAATAGAGAACGGCTACGACCTCGGTTGAACCAATCTTCAGCAAAGCTAGAATTGAGCGCAATAGCCTGATTGTAATCTTCTATTGCCCCTTGATAGTCTTGCAGAGCATAGCGAGCATTGGCGCGATCGCTGTAAAATGCAGCAGATTGAGGATTTATTTGCAAAGCTTGGGTATAATCTGCGATCGCACTCTCATAGTCTTCTAGGGCATAGCGGGTAGAACCCCGATTATAATAAGCCTCAACCAGATTGGGATTGAGTTGTAATGCTTGGTCGTAATCTGCGATTGCTCCTTGTTCATCTCCCTGAAGGCGGCGAGCATTACCCCGATTACAGTATGCTTGGGAAAAGTCAGGAACAATCTCTATTGCTTGAGTGTTATCTTCAATTGCTCCTGGGAAATCTTGCAAAGCCTCGCGGGCAATACCTCGACCATAGTAGGCTGAGGCGAAGTTATGATTAATCTCCAATGCCTGATCGTAATCTTTAATTGCTCCTTTATAATCTCCTAAAGAACGACGAGCAGCGGCGCGATCGCAGTATCCTTCAGCTAGATGGGGATTGAGTTGTAATAGTCGATTGCTATCTTCAATTGCACCTTGATAGTCTCCTAGTTGGCGACGAGCATTAGCCCGAAAGCCGTATACTAAAGCTAGAGTCGGATTTTCTTGCAATGCCTGATTATAATCTGCGATCGCTCCTTGATAGTCCCCAAGGATGCTACGCACAAGACCCCGTTCGTAGTATGCTTGGATATCATCAGGATTTAGCTTCAGAGCTTGGTTAAAGTCTGTAATTGCGCGGTGATAGTCTTTGAGGTGAGAAAGAACAAGACCCCTGTTGTAGTAAGCTCCTGCAAAGCTGGGGTTAATTTTTAATGCATGGTTGTAATCTGCGATCGCGTTCTGATAATCTGCTAGAGCATAGTGGGTGTTACCTCGATTATGGTAAGCCTCTGCTAAATTGGGATCTAGCTGTAATGCCTGGTTATGATCAGCGATCGCTTCTTGATAGTTTCCTAAAATATAGTAAATATTACCCCGATTGCTATAAGCTGCGGCAAAATGAGGATACCACTGTAAGGCTTGTTGGAAGTCTGCAATTGCTCCTTGATAGTCGCCGCGATCAAAACAAGCTACACCTCGGTTATGGAATGCTTTGGCAATATCAAAATTAATATAGGTAGCTAACTGAGTACTATTTTCTATTGCTTGGTGATAATCTGCGATCGCTTTGTCATAATCTTCTAAAGCAAAGTAGGCATTACCCCGACTATGGTAAGATTCAGCCAAGTTGGGATCGATTTGTAATGCTTGGTCATGATCGGCGATCGCTCCTTCGTAATCGGCTAAAAAGTAACGAGCATTAGCCCGGTGACAGTAAGCTTTAGCAAAATTAGGATTAATTTCTATTGCTTGATTAAAATCTGCGATCGCACCGCGATAATCTTTGAGTTGACCACTTAGAATAATAGCTCGGTTATGGTAGGCTTCTGCATAGTCAGGATTTAACTTGAGTGCTTGAGTGTAAGCTGCGATCGCTCCTTGATAGTCTCCTTGCAGATTATTGTTTAATCCTTGGTTGAAAAAATCTTCAGCATTCATGTAATTTCTTTGAGTTTTAATACTCCCTAGGGATTATTAGCAATATACTTTGGAAATCATCTATTCTAACTACATCGTGGCTGTTACTAGGATTTTAATCTTATTATGTGGATATCAGCTATCAAAAAAGTCTTCTTTGGCATCAACCTAACTCAGATATTATCTCAAAACAGGTAAACCAGAGCTTGAGCCGAGAACTCTTGGCAATTAGTCATGCAGAGGATTATTCAGTTGAGACATCTTAATAATCAGGTTTTTAACTACATTTCATGCATTAGTCTCTTTTTGCAGGTATCTCGATGAACTGCCTTACAGGGTGGCCACAATTTTATGCTTAGATCCGTCTTTAGATAGATTGTAGGCAATAGTGGATTTTTGGTAATAGTATTGTCATAAAAGTTCCACAATTTCAACTAAATATACACAGCTAAAATCTAGTCTTTGTGATCATTCTGTATAGTTCGGCAAAGCTATTAAAGCCTTAAAATGTAATTTAGTATTTGTGTTCGCCTATACATAAGGCTTGTATTAAGGCAAAAAAATAATGCAACTTAGCTAAATAAGGGTTCAGCCAGAAGGTAGAGTCGAGGGGAGTATTGTACTTACTGAAGGCTTCGTTTTGTCGAATGCTTTGAGTAATTATTTTTCTAAATTTACCCTTGATTCAAATTTCGCTGTGCTTACGGCAGGAGTTAGGAGTACAGACGCGAATAATCATGTCTGTACTTCATTTAGTTGCAAACTGCTGGACTTCGATAAATTTATTGACTTGCTGCTATAGCAAAAAATAGCTTGACAAAGCTGGTGAATTATCAGGAATAAGGAAAATTAAAAATGTTTACCAGAAGACAATTTCTCCAAACAGGTGTTGCTGCTGGTGGTGGCTTAGTTATAGTAAACGCTTTGGGTCAATTAACTAACGCTGCAACTCCATCTTTAGATCCCAACTCTATACCCAAATACGTGACATCATTTGTAATTGCGCCAGCAATGCCACGTACTAGTAAAGTTAAGGGCAAGAAGATTCATGCAGACATTGATTATTATGAAATTGCTGTGCGCCAGTTTCGGCAGTATATCTTACCGGAAAGTATGGGTAAGCAGACGACTGTTTGGGGTTATGGTTCTGTAAACCATCCTGGCACTTTCAACTACCCAGCTTTCACAATTGAAGCCGAGTTTAATAAACCAGTAAGGGTGAAATGGATTAACCAACTAGTTGATACGCATGGCAACTACCTACCGCATCTATTACCAGTAGACCCGACTTTGCACTGGGCTAACCCTCCAGGTGGTAGGAAAAACCGTGACAGCCGACCGATGTTTAACACAACATCAGAGAGATACACAGGCCCAGTACCGATTGTTACTCATCTCCACGGCGCTCACACTCATGACTTCAGCGATGGCTATGCGGAGGCATGGTTTTTACCTAAAGCGAAAAATATTCCTAGAGGCTATGCCAAAAAAGGTACATGGTACAAGTTCTTTGAACACAAATTTAAAGATGAATATGGCTATGCTTGGGATAATGGCACAGCCACCTTCCAGTACCCTAATGACCAGCGTGCAGCTACTTTGTGGTATCACGATCACACTGTGGGTTTGACTAGGCTTAATGTCTATGCTGGCCCTGCTGGCTTCTATATTCTGCGTGGTGGGAATGATGACTTACCTCCAGGGACACTGCCGGGGCCAGCACCAGCTTTGGGTGATGCACCTGGAAAAAAATATTATGAAATTGCGATCGCAATTCAAGACCGCTCGTTTAATGCTGATGGTTCGCTATTCTATCCAGATACTCGTGCGGACTTTGACGAACCGCCATTTACCGGGCCGTATATCCCCTTCAGTGATGTGTCACCAATTTGGCATCCAGAGTTCTTTGGTAACACTATGGTGGCCAACGGCAAGACTTGGCCCAAACTAGATGTCGAACCCCGTCGTTATCGCTTCCGCTTCCTCAACGGTTGTGACTCCCGATTTATCATCTTGAAGATGGTTACAGACCCCATCGCTTCCAGACCTGTTACACCGAGCTTACCTTTCTGGCAGATAGGCTCGGAGGGAGGATTCTTACCCGCGCCAGTCCAACTACAGCAATTACTCATGTCACCAGCGGAACGGGCTGATGTTATCGTTGACTTCACAGGTTTGCCTGTCGGTACTGAAGTTTACCTGATTAACGAAGGCCCTGATGAGCCGTTCAGTGGTGAGGGTGGTTCTTTTGCAGACCCGGATACAACAGGTCAGGTGTTGAAATTTACAGTTGTACCACTAGCTAGTAAAGATACAAGCGTGCCGCCTGATCAACTTCATCTGCCAACTTATACGCCACTAGGTTCTGCAATTCGTACTAGAAGAGTCTCACTCAACGAAGATGTGCCTCCACCCAATAACATACCAGTTGCACTGCTACTCGGTACTTTAGATGCTGGCGGTAATCCTGTACCACAACTATGGGATGACCCGATTACAGAGAACCCTGGATTGAATGACACCGAAATCTGGGAAATTTACAACTTTACCGTTGATGTCCACCCCATCCATTTACACCAAGTACAGTTCGAGGTGGTCAACCGTCAACCTTTCAATGGGGATACACGCTCACCAGAACCTTGGGAGACAAGTCGTAAAGATATGGTCATTGCCTATCCAGGGGAGATTACCCGCATTAAGGCAACATTCGACTTGCCAGGTAATTATGTTTGGCACTGCCACATTGTTGAGCATGAGGACAACGAGATGATGCGGCCGTACCGCGTGGGGCCATACCAAAAAGGCGCACCAGAACCTAGACCTTTCTCTGATGCTCCACCCAATTACACCAAACCTCGCCAACGCCGAGCAATTCAACGCCAGCGTGGAATATTAAGGGAAGAAAATATATGGGATACGCCAGAATAGAATTTGTGTTATGAGTATTCCTCTGGAACCATCACATCTTGAGATTTAAGCCAATTGATCGCATTCTCTAAATACACCGTATTCCACAGAACATTAGAGAGATAACACTCAGACGATCCGTTTGCAGGCTGATCGTGTTGTTCCACTCGAAGAATCTCAGAAGCAATACCATGACTCCACAAAATTGGCGATCGCCTCCGGCGGGGCATAGCCCATCGCGGCACTTGTAAGACAATATTTCTCCTGGTAGAGTCTTGACCAAATAATTATTAATTCATAATTCATAATTCATAATTAAATGGGTTCAGAGCTACCACTGATTGCAATTATGAATTAGTAATTATTAATTATGAATTAAGTTGACTCATGTGATTTCTTCTTCAACTTTAGCTATTAGCTAGAGATTTCAATCTCTAGCTAATGGCGTCATACCTTTGATAACGGGATAGGCGTAGACACCATATAGTTCGCCTTAACAGGCTTCGTTTGTATGATTTCAACCTTCCAGTCTGACGAATAATCAGTCACCTTGTAGCCATCACTCTTAACATGAGCCAGCATTAATTCGTCTCGTTGATACCAAACTGCAAATATTTTTTCTCTGCCATCATTGAGTGTTTCTGGATCGATTTGATAAACTTCGTTTATCCGCTTCAGCTTCAAACCCAACAAATTCAATAGTCGGCTGAGTATTTTTATTGCTGAAACTTGCTCTTTCTCACTATCTAAGTTAATGCCAAGTACTCTTTTGATATGTTTACTATGCTGAAAAGCAACATTTTTTAGCAAGATTAAATCAGCATCGTTTTCAGTAAATCTTCGCTCTAATTCGAGAAACTGTAGCATTCCTAAAACTCTCATCGCTTCAACTTTGAGCGTGTAAGTTTTTAAATCTGGTAGAAAAACCTTCCCTTCACCCCACGATAATTGCTGATGCCATTCTTGCTGATCTCTGACATGAAAATACTCACTTTCATGAGTTAGATAATAGTGAATTAACAGTTGACAATAATATCCTTGTTCATCTTGCAACTTCAGCATGGGAGTAACTTCTATCCCATACCTTTGTCTGAGAAGATATTTATTGATTTGGTTACGTTCTACATCAGTGAGAGAATGTTTAGCTAATAGCTGCTCATACTCTACGTAGTCGATATCCCTAGCTTTAGCTACAGCACTCGCTGCTGCTAATTGATTTTGCTGCTTAATTTCTTTAATTTTTCGCTTAATTTCTTTAGCTTTCTGGCGGCTTTGTACCCAATCTTTTTGGACTTTGACAATTTCTAAAATTAATCTTCTGCGGGTAGCTAAGTCATTGGGATCAGTCGCCATAAAAGCCAGGCGTAAATCTCGAATAATATTATTGTGAACAGCGTTACTTCGCATTTGAATTTGATGCCCATCAGCAATTAAACCATCTTGCATCGATTGACGGTAAAGGCGAATAGAAGCATTTACTCTTGCAGATAATTTTGCCCAAGTTCGCAAATGAATCGGATCATAAACTAAAGGCAAATCCACATCTATTTTATGTAGTGGACTCAGCAAAGCTAAGTTTTCTTTTTGATTTTCCTGATACCAATTAGATAGCGATCGATAATTTGTGCTACCACTACCAATTAAGCCAATACCTCGCTTAGCACACCAGACAATACGCGGCACATCATCTCGTACTCTTGCTAATGCTTGTCGTGCTTCTGAGTCAGGAATTACCCCTTGAAAAACGCCGTAAACTCGGTCAAAGTGCTGGACATCAATACTAATTCCTGTACCAAGGCTAGGAGTCACAAAAACGCCATCATATTCAGATATTTTTTGATTAATAGCTGCTATAAAATCAACCGCTGCGTGACCAGGCGTGTTTGTCGTATGGCTACTAACTACGAGGGTTTTAGGAAATTGCTGTCGTAGTTTTTGTAAGCGCTCTTTTAGATAACGTTCGATTGTTTCACAACTATAACGCCCAGAGCGACTATCAGTAGTAACGTAGCATTTACGTCCTGCAAGTAAATCCAATTCCAGTTGGTGAATTAGCGGCGTTGGGTTAGGAGAATCATAAAAAGTAACGTCCCAACCTTGTTGAGGTTTCCACTGATTTACAACCACCCAAGGCGCTAATTTAATTCCTGCTAAACCTTGCAAATATTCTAAAGAAACATCTGATAAATCAGCATCTTGAGCAATTACTAACCCTCCAGTGGTCAGAACTGTAGCAATTAGCTGCTGGAATAATTTTAGAATTTTGACACGTTTGTGTTTACAAGTATTACTGTTGAGTAGATGCCATAAAGATTGTTCTACTTCATCTAAAATTACTATCGCTCCGTGCCAATTATCAGGGTTAAGTTTCCAAATGGAATCAACGCATAATCCCAAAGAATGGAGCGGAGAGCGCGAGTGCAAAATTGGAGGAGTGGAGGAAAGTACTTTATAAGTTCCCCCCTTTCCCTCTCTTCCCCTCTCCCCATCTTCTTTAGCTATTCCCCATTGAATACCAATCTTTTCACACAAAAACCGTCCCAAAATAATTCTATGAGTAATTAATAAAACAGGTTGATTTCTACTTTTAGCTTGTTTAACAACGGCTTGCAATGCTGTAGTTTTACCCGTTCCTTTTGCTGACTTTACTCCTACCAATCCAGAAGTGGGGAAAGGGATTTCACCTATATAGGGACGGTTGATGGTGAGCGTAGCCGGAATTGTTAACTCGGTGTGAGGTTTAGTTTGAGCAAGGTAAATTTCTAAATCAACGCTTTGACGATGAATTTTATCGAAAGCAGTTGCACCTTTGGCAACAATAAATTCATCAACCCCTTTTTCTATCCCTGGAAGTTCGACAACTTTAACCGAGCAATTTTTTTGCTGAAACAAACAACCAAGTTGAGAAATAGCATTATTTATAGCAGCAGTTTTCTTGGGTTGAGTTTCAAAATCAAAGCAAATATAAAAGCTGCGTTTTGTAATAGCAAACTTCGCTAAGTCGGGAATCAGCTGACGACGGGTGACTTTGCCGAACTCATCTTTGACAACCCGATAACTGCTGGTAATTCCAGGAATACCAATGGCTGCATAGCCTTGTGTCAACAGCGCTGCTGCTTTCTTGACACCCTCGCAGATGATTAGGGGGATATTCTGTTGCATCACCCATTGCCAGAAGCCTTCAGCTTCGCCATCAGAGGTAATGCTGATATTGTCAGGCATGACTAGATTGTAACGCTGGGCAACTTGCTGCCATACTTGCAGCGATACCCGTAAACAAAACACTCGTGTTGATGTACTGGGGGGATGCTCGTATTTGACGAACTTACCATTGTTATTCTGCCGGGGTTTGTTTGGCTTAAAGCATCCCCACTCCATTGTTTGCCAATCATTTAGAGGATCTAGTCCAGAACACCACCAACCGCCTTCAGTAATATGAGCATAACGCTGCAACCAGCTATTTTTCACCATTCCCGTATTAGTGCGGGGGAGTAGCTCAGAAATCAACAGATACTCATAGGCAGTTACACCCTGGAAAGACCTAAAATTGAGCTGCGCCAGGTGTAAATCTATGCCACTGCTCTTGACTAATTCTTCAAGGTGTTGTGGGTGTAAATGTTGCAGATGCATAGGGCAAGGCGCGGGAGGAGGACGATGAGATCAAAACACTAACACGCATCTGCTAGTTATTCATAAGAGAGATTGCGAGGTCTTGATGATGCTTTTTTTACTTCGTTGCCGGAGATACATCGGTTAAGACTTCGGTGGGTTATTCTGCCTATTAGATTCCTGAAGTAATAATTTTGTATTGTGATATTTGTTTAGTGTTATTTTTTATTTATCAGTATATTTATCCGTTAAGGAATGCGATCGCCATAGGGTAACATCTTGCAAGACAAGCTTTGTCAAGAATCGTAGACGCGCACTGGCTTGTAGCTATGTGCTATTTCAGTAGTGATATCGAGCTTGAAGAAAATCAATTGAGTCATCACTTACTAGATAAACAATCCGGTGTTCTTGCCTAATTCAAAACTGACAAAAAAGCCTATTCTGAAAGATAAGGGCTATGAGTTACATTGTTCAGTAAATCTCGTAGCTGCAAGCATGGATTCTCTCAAAGAAAAGATTTTGGAAAAACTAGAACACCTCCCAAAAAATGCACAGCAGGAAGTTCTAGATTTTGTTGAGTTTTTAGAGTGACGAAATGAGAATCGTCAGGAATCTCGGTTCTCTGTAGTCAGTGAAGAATTAGATGAAGAATCTGAATTTATATTCTGTTAGATGAAATCATTGCTGAATAGCACGTAAAACTTCTAAATTTTTTCGTGGACTATCAGTTAAACATAGATAGTATGCAAAGAGTCTAATTCATTAGTATCAGTTACAACTTTACGTAATGTTTCACTGAAATAGAAAACTTCATAGTTGGGTGCAAGTTCTTTTTGCAGTCGCTTCCACAAGCTAATTCCTTCTGCTTCAAAAGCCGTTTTAGCCTCTAAACTGGGAAAACCTGAGGAATTAGGATCTTTCCAGTTCAAATTTGCATCATAAACTTCAGCCCATTGTTCTAAACGGCTAATAGTTTCTTGACTTAATGGCATTATCTCTGGATCAATATCTCCAGCTTTATCGGAACTAGCCCACCATAGTGGGTAGCATCCATAATCAGCCATGAGTTTGATTTTTTCTGCCATAGTCACTTCACCGAATTATGAGGAAGTTCTGGGATTAGCGCCCACTATATATCCATTATCGCTTACAGTCACACAGATGTATTGGGTTTTGCCATTAAAATTAACTTCATAAATAGTGCGAGTTTTTTTCCTTCCTTGATAACCAATTATTTTACCTTGGGTTACTGCGGTGATAATTGCATCTGGTATCTGGTTTGGTTCGATTCCCTTATCTGCAAACTCTAAAGAATGTTTTTCCAATATATGTTGCAGTCCTGCCTCCACATTTCCCTCTTCTAAAAATACGATTTTGCCATCAGCTTGCTTGGCAATCCGCACAACTTTTTCTGGACTGTGCTTAATACCAGCCTGACACAGTGCCGCAAACAATGCCGCTTTTTCATCGTTCATATTTAATTTAGTTATTTTAAATAGTTATTGAGAGAAATATATAGAAATTAATATTAAATCTATAATATCTCATAATTTAATTTTTATCACTAAAGCAAAAAAATGGGGTAAAGAGTATACATAACTCCTCACCCCTCAATCTTCTCGATTAACCGCTAATCTAAGCCCCGACGGCTTCCTTGGCGGCGTATAGCACCTCAGCATTGATTTCTTTAAAGCCGCGATCGCGGGCAAATTTCTCAGTATTTCGCTTCACTTTGCCGCGAACAAATCCAGGAATCTTATTCAATTCTGCTTGACCATCTTTTGTCCAGTTGAGGTCAGAATCAGCAGAAATTCCTCTAGTAATTACTTCTTTGGTATCGTGACCACCGAAGATTTCTAATAGGTGATCTTCCATTCCCAAAGTGAAGGAATTATAGATCAAATCTGTAATCTGATTCGTGCCTTCGTAACCCATAAATGGTTTGTAACCAATAGGGAAGTTTTGGACGTGGATTGGTGCAGCAATTACGCCGCAGGGAATATCCAAGCGCTTACCAACGTGGCGTTCCATTTGAGTGCCGAAAATAGCAGAAGGTTCGACGCGAGCGATCGCATCCCCAATTGCACCATGATCTTCGGAGATTAACACTTCATCGCAATACTCACTCACCTGTTCGCGGAACCAGTCTGCATCATATTTGCAGTAGGTTCCAGCCCAAACAACGTGAATACCCATTTCTCGCGCCAGTATCTTGGTAATAGCGGCGGCGTGGGTGTTGTCACCAAAGACCACAGCTTTTTTACCAGTCAAGTTTTGACAGTCAATCGAACGGGAGAACCAAGCAGCCTGAGATACATACAAGGTTTGCTCATTGATGAAGTCTTCGTAATCAACTTCTGCGCCTTGAGCGTTGATTACCTGTTGAATCTTGCGAATACAACGGGCAGTTTCCACTACACCCATCGGCGTAATGTCTATATAAGGTGTGCCGAATTGTTCTTCCAGGTAACGAGCTGTAGTTAAACCGAGTTCACGGTAAGGCACTAGGTTAAACCAGGCTTTGGGCATTTTCTTCAAGTCGTTCACCGAAGCACCTTCGGGAATTAAGGTATTTACCTCAATCCCCAAGTCAGCCATCAATCGTTTGAGTTCGGTGCAGTCGTGATTATTGTGGAAACCGAGAGTGGTAGTACCGATAATGTTAACTGAGGGTTTTTCAGTTTTGCCTTCTGGCAATTCGCCCCGCTTCCGGGCTTTTTCTATGTAGTATTGGACGATTTGATCTAGAGTGCGATCGGCTGCTTGCAGTTCGTTGTAGCGGTAGTGGTTCACATCCGCCAGCATTACATCTCCTTTTGCTTCCAGCTGCGCCCGCTCGACAAAGTTGTGTAGGTCTTCTTGTAAAATGCTGGAGGTGCAAGTAGGAGTTAACACAATCAGATCAGGGTGTTCCTCGGCATCCTTGCGGGTGATGTTATCTACCACTTTCTCTTGAGAGCCACGGGCCAAAACGTTGCGGTCAACAACACTGGTTGTCACCGGAGTGAAATCCCTCTCCCGCGATAGCATGGAACGCATGACGTTAAAGTAGTCATCGCCAATGGGAGCATGCATGATCGCATGAACGTTTTTAAAAGAGCTAGCGATCCTCAGAGTGCCGATGTGGGCTGGGCCTGCATACATCCAGTAAGCCAATTTCATGTTTGTGTCTCTACCCGATAAAATGTGGACTATAAGTGCTTGATTATTAAGTCGTTTCTGATTGTCTCAAAACTTGTAGCCTTGATGAAGTGAAGACTTGTAAGGGTTTCATCTGAAGTGCGTAGGCTTAGTAGCCGTAGACATCCCTCAAACCTTGTTAGTGATTGGGATGTAGCTTCCAACTTTAACAACATTCATGTTGTTTAAATTAAATAAATTTTAATATTTCGGTAAACTTGTTTTCAACTTGGGGCGTTGTGTTAACCATCAACAGCAGATATAGAAAAGTTATGGACAAATTCTCTATAAAGATTTTCTTCTCCGAATGATTATGCTATTTTTTTGACGCTGTTGATACCTACGCTTAACTATTGACCTAGCAACCATTGACTAACTTGTTTATCCAATACAGGTAAAATGCGAAAATTAAAAACTTCTTGCCAAACTTCTTCGCCGTGTTGAGAGACAAAACTGTTTTCTAGTTCCCGAAACCTCAAATAGTCTCGGTTTGCTACAGCAGTAATTATATCTATTAGGTCATTAACAGGTATTTGAGTAGCTGTTAATTGTGCTTCTGTTATTGTTTTTTGTCCGTAAAAGAATTTTTTGCGCCTGGACGCGATCGCATTCAGCGGCTAATATTTTCTTCGCATTTCTTCGCATAGCCAAGAAAAATGACTGCTATGAGACTCTGCCTCCTTCCTGAAAATGTCAGGCAGAGCCTCCCAGAATGGATTACCAGGCTCAGCCTAGTAACGAGTATAAAGTAGATTCCATTTTTCCAGGTTTACTTAATAGGTATCGGTTCAGGCAAATTAATGGCTGGATTGCGGCTAAAGAATCCTCTAGGAACTAGTTTAAATCCAACTCGGTGAACAGGCATCACAGGCCAATCTTCCGATCGCGGAATATGAGTGACGCCCATTGTGTACCACAACACGATATCTTCACCCATTAAAGACTCATCGTCTGCAATATATTTAGGTAAACCTTGTCCCGGCTGTGCTTGGTTGGGATAATCTCCGCCAGCATAGAGTTCATCTGGTTCATATTTCGTTACCCAAACATGATGAGTAGCAAAGCCAGCCTTTTGGCGGATCTTCGAGCCTTCCACAGGGAAAAGTATTGAATTTCCTCCAGGCATCAGCATATATCCAGGAGCGCCCCCCAAAGCATTCTGCTTGTCTGCACTAACAATCATCCATTCCCGACTGTGTTTCATATCAATATCGCGGACAGCAGCCGTTTCTTTTGCTAGTGGGGTTTCTGCAACTGCGATCGCATTTCCTAAAGGATTTTTCTCATCCATTGGCAAGGCTTTCACATTCATTTCCATTACAGAATTAGCCTGACCATCTACATCCATATCTAGGCGATAGTTGAAAAAGTGCTGATGATTCACCCCGACAATGTTTTTTGCGATCAGCCGACCATAAGAATTATCCTCAGACTGTTTTTCGGCAGCCGTTCCCTGTGCTAGTACGATACCCGTTAATTCGTTCTCGACCTCAAGTGTCCCATCCTGGCGAAAGATCCAATTAACACTGTAATCATAGTTGTCAACCGCCGCAGTCATCGTCATGACTAATTCTCGATTACGACGGACATCATTACGTTGGGTGTTGTACTCATAATGCTTCCAGAGCATTCCATGATCGCGCTCGTAGATACCCATAACCCCTGGTATCACATAAGGTTCTCCCTGCTCATTAGCCAACACAGCATTGAGCAAAATTCCGTTTTCGGGAATTTCCTTTCCCAACTCCATCGTATTTGCTAGTAAACCAAAGTTGTATTCTCCAACATCAAATGCATTCCTAAATGACCAGGTAGGCTCAGGATCAAAGTAAGGTACTACCATCTCCGATAGACTAGCGCGGTATAATACTGGTCGGACATTTTCTCCGTCGTTGTAATTCACTTGGTAGAGCACCAATCCACTGCGGGGATGCATCATATAGCGAAACTTCCAACCTTGCCAGCTAATTTCATTACCGTTGAGCCGGAAGCTTGCACCATTAGGTTGGAAAATTTTCAATGCTTTAGGTGGTGAAAGTAATTTGCCCAAGGACTTGACATCGTAGTTCCAGTTTTCCTTGGAAAAAGGTACTTTTCCTCTATCAACAAAACTGGCAATTTTACCTGTATTCAAATTGACTGTAGCAACCACGCCTTCAATTGGACTACCGTAAAAATTCCAGCGTTCGCTTCCAGCGCGCCGTAGGTGTTCGCCTTTGTAATAGGATAAAGCTCGGCAAAGGCGATCGCCTGCGGCAACTTCGAGTTTACTCAGGATTCCTGGAGCCCAACAACTAATTTTAACTTGATTGAAATCTGTAATTCCCCGGCTTTTCATCGCTTTTTGCCATTGGGGATCGGCTTGGACTACCTGAGTTGCTAGTTCATACTCTGGATTAATAATTGCAGGTTGAACGGAGGGTATTTCTTTCCAAGAACTTAAAGTTTTGCTTGTTAAGTCAACGATTCCCTCGTAAGTTTTGTTTTGCGCGCGCTCATAAACTACCAAAAACACTTTTCGCGCAAAAGCTTTACCAGGTGTAAATTTTATAACTTCGTTTTTATCTGGTTCTTGCAGAGTAATAAGTGGAAAAGCCGCCATTTCGCTCAAAGTTTTTTCTCTTTTGATCACCGAAACAGCTGTTTTAATTTCTACCTCGGTTAAGGAACTAAGAGGATGGGAAATCGTGGGCTGCTGAGCAGACAACATTTCCATAAATCCTAGTGAGATAGTAATGAAGACAATGAGGGTAATAGCTAACCAAAAAAAACGTAGCCTCTTAATCATCCGTTTACATTCTTTCAACAAACGTATACTTAACTATTTCCAAGCAATAGCCGGGAAACCGATAGATTAAGAGACTAACGTCAAATTAATTTGCAAACAGTTAAGCAGAAACCAAACGGCGTAAAGATTCGGCGCGGCGTTTAGCAGTAGAGTTGTTGGGAGAATATTTTAGGGCTTCTTCGTAAGTTTGTAATGCCTGAACAGTTAATTTTTTCCGCTCGTATGCATGACCAAGATTATTCAGCCCTGTCACATAGTCGGGTTTATTTTTGAGGGCTTCTTTGTACTGGCGAATCGCTAAGTCGTATTGCTCTTGGGTAAAGTAAGCATAGCCCAGACCATTGTAAATGGGGGCGACATTTTCTTCACCCTCTTCTTGGGCGGCTTTAATCGCTTTTTGAAATAGCGCGATCGCCTGGGAAAACAATTTCTTTTCTGAATAAATACTGGCTAACTCATAATATTCTTGAGCCGTACCCTTTTCTTTCTCTAATTTCTTTCGCAATCGTGACAGAGAGCTTTCAAGCTTGCGAGTTTTCAAAATCTGGCGAAAAACACCCACAAGTGTAAATGCGAGCAGACCCACCAAAATCGAGAGATAAACAACGGCTAGATTGTTATCCATATCTGCAAATACAATTATTAAAAGTTACTTCTTTATCTATTATCTGGTTTTTGTCAAGAGTCAAGGGGAGCCAGTCACGTGCGGAGGTTCCCGCCGTTGAGTGAACTGGCGTTCAAGGGTCAAGGGTCAAGAGCCAGTAGTTATTCTCTTTGTCTCTCGCTTCCTCATCTCCCACTCAGCACGGGCTAAACGCCCCACTACCGCGCTTGAGCACTCACTCACGGTAAACCCCAATATTGGGAGCGTTCCTGAAGCCAGCCTTCTGCTAAGTAACGAGCGATCGCTTCATTCACCCCTCGTCTTAACTCATCGTACTGCAATCCCTTGGGCATTACTACGGACAAGGGTTCAGTAGATAGTTTGGTTGGCAGTAGCCGATACTGAGGATATTGTTGCACCCAACCACTTAGAACGCTAGCATCTGCGGCAAAAGCTACGGCGGCATTACTTTCTATTTGTTTTCTTGCTTCCTCGTAAGAATTTATTCCTACTAACTCGGCATTTGGCACATAGTAACGCACTTGGGCGATGGTACTGGAGTTATTAAGTACGGCAATTTTCCGTTTTGCCAAATCGCTCAGTTTTTGTACAGAGGCATCTTTTGTAACTACTACAGCGCCATCAAAGTAGTAGGGAACACTGAAATTAACTAGGCGAGCGCGTGACTCGGTTGCTGTGACTCTGGCGATCGCAAAATCAACTTTCTGATCTAAGACTACAGCTAGGCGATCGCGATTTGCTACTGGTTGTAACTTGATAGCATCTGGTTTACCTAGCAAGTCAACTGCTAAACGCTTCGCCAAATCAATTTCTAAGCCTTGCAGATTGCCGCTGGCGTCTCTAAATCCCAAGGGACGCAAGTTATCTTTGACGGCAATACTTAAATAGCCCCGCTGCTGAATTTCTGGCATTTGGGCGGCAGATGCGATGAATCCCGTCGCCAAAATGGAATAGCAGAGAATACAGACTATGGTAGCGGATAATACCAGATGTAACCGATTAATTGTTAGCCATCTGTTACATCGGTTATTCATCCGTTACCACCTTTATCCTTTAGCTTGAATTGCCAATTCAGCAACTTTGCCGAAGCTTGCTGGATCGAGAACTGCCAATTGTGCCAACATCTTGCGATTTAGTTGGATATCGGCTTTTTTCAGGTTGCCGATTAACTGACTGTAACTCAAGCCGTGTAGTCTAGCAGCAGCGTTGATGCGGGTGATCCAGAGGCGGCGAAAATCGCGTTTTTTGTTTTTGCGATCGCGGTAGGCACTCCGTAGTGCCTTCATCACTTGTTGGTTGGCGGTTCTAAACAGAGTTGAGTGAGAACCGCGAAAACCTTTAGCTAGTTTGAGAATTTTATTGCGGCGTTTACGAGCGACATTACCGCGTTTTACCCGTGTCATAACTTAATATTCCTGAAGGACTTACAAATATGGGAGCATCAAGCGCACATTATCTTCATCGCGTTCATGTACAAGTGCAGTCTTGGACAGGCTGCGCTTTTTGTTAGAACTTTTATGCTCTAGAAGGTGGTTTTTAAAGGCTTTACGACGTACGATTTTACCTGTGCCGGTGGCACGGAATCGCTTTGCCGCTGCTTTACGAGTCTTTAGTTTAGGCATGGGCTGGCTTTAATTCGACACAATCTATCATTATATATTATTAAGACAATTAAATTTAGTGAATCACTAAGGTTAGAGGTTTTATGAAAGTCGCACTTAAAAAGCTGACTTTTGAGGAGTTTCTTGAACAGTACCCAGACGGGTGTGGTATCTATGAACTCGTGGATGGGGAAATTGTACAGGTGGAAGCGACTAGAGCGCATAAAAATATAGCACGATATCTTGTCAAAAGTTTCGATCAAGAAATTGACCGCTTAGAACTTGATTATATTGTCGATAAGGATGTAATTTTCAGAACTAGAACTGCTCAAGGGAGAGAGCAAGGTAGAAACCCTGATGTAAGTGTAGTTAGTGCATCATTGTGGAACTCAAATGTATTAGCATACGGCGCTCTGACTGAACCAATCCAACTTGCGGTAGAAGTTGTGTCAACTAACTGGGAAGATGATTACGTTGACAAACTAGGTGAGTATCAACAGCTTGGTATCTTTGAGTATTGGATTGTAGACTATTTAGCGATCGCTTCTAGGTCTTACCTCGGTAATCCTAAAGTTCCTTCAGTTTTCGTTTATCAGTTAGTTGATGGTCAATATCAAGTTCAACAATACAAGGGATCTGACCGCATTATCTCCCCTACTTTTCCAGAGCTAGCGATAACTGTCGAGCAAGTTCTTGCTGCAAGCAAAATCCACAAAATTTAAAAAATATAATGTCCTTGCTTTAATCGCAATAACGATAGGAACCTTTAAAACGTAATTTGATAGCAAGTCTTCGGAGCGATCGCAAGGCTGATACCAAATGTTTTGTAGCTTATAATTAGCACTTTAGCGCTAACTTTAATTTATTCATATTTACCTATTTAGTGGCGCTGACTTTTGGATCTAAAACAATATGTGAGCCGGATTTATTCACATGGTAAGTCCAAGATTGCTTCTTAACTTTGACAATCACTTCCCAGCCTTCAACTGGGTTGAACTCCCTAGTACAGATTTCACCAAAATTGAATTCGCAGGGATTGCCAAATGTTTTTGGTGTAGCTTGAGTGATTTTTAAATTAGCAATTGCTTCGCTAGAACGCTTTGATGCATCGCTCAAAATTGCATCTGCGATCGCCTTGGGCAATTGAGTAGCACCCGATACATTGACTTTCGGATCTAAAACGATTTGCGAGCCAGATCGATTTACATGATAAGTCCAAGATTGCTGTTGAACTCGTACAATTACTTGCCAGCCTTTGATCGGGTTATATTCTCTGGTACAAATTTCGCCAAAGTTGAAAATACAGGGATTCCCAAAGGTTTGGGATTTGAATTGAGTGATTTTTAAATTAGCAATTGTTTCCCCAGAACGCCTTGATGCATCGCGTAACACTGCTCTAGCAACGGCTCTAGGTAGCCTGTTTGACCTATTTTGACGGTTTTGTGATTGTATCTGTTCTGTACTAGGAATAGCCTCAGCCGTATAATTAGCACTAAGTCCGAATCCACAAGAGAGCAAACTTGTTAACGTGAGAGTCAATACAACATTTTTAGGAAAATTGCTGGCGTTGTTGGTAAAAGAATATAGCCTGAAGATAGATTTCATAAAGATACCTTGAATATCAAGCAGGAAATACAGCTATTGTGGGCGATAGTTCTTTTGACGCCATAGTCTAAATGCAGTTTCCGTTCAATTTCTCAAGGATGCTCCGCTAGCAAATTAAATACCTAACAGTTTACTTAGACGCCACCAGATTCATTATACATTCGGGAAACTGGCGTTTTAATGCACCAAACACAGGACAAGGCGCTTGTTCTTGTAAATTCTCTGGTTTACTCCAAGTAAAGGGCGCTTTCTGTGCAGCCGACATCCACAACAGGCGTTTTGCCCGTGTCATTGCAACGTAGAGTAAACGATATTCTTCAGCAGTTTTTAAGTGTTTTGCTTGTTCCCATGCTTGTGCCACATCGGGTATATCAGATTCTCCGTGGAGAGCAGCACGAATTTGGGCGCGAGCCACTTCTGATAAAGTAAAGTCGCCTAAAAACTGGCTTTGAGGCGGAACCCAAAATCTACCAGGAATCAAGTTTTCATGCAGAAAGGGAAGAAATACATAGTCCCAGTCCAACCCTTTGGCTTTATGCATGGTAATAATCGTCAGCTGGCCAGTACGGGTATAACGTGCTTCCGAATCATCAGTTTCCACAGGTTCAAACCGTTCTGAACTAACGATTTCACTTAAGGCTGAGAGCATCGCGCTCATCGAACTATTGCCGGCTATTTGCTGATTTACCCTTTCTGCAAGTTTGTCAGCAGTCGCCAGTTCTGCTTGGTCGTAGTTTAATGTTAAGGCGAGGAAGGAAATTAGCTGGTACAGAGGCAGTTCTAAGCGAGCGCGGAGTAAACTGCGACATAAATGTGAGGCTTTTTGTACTGCTTCTGCTTGAGGTGGAGCTAAGGGGCCAGGATATAAAAACTCTTCTGGGAGACTAGCAAGGGCGTTGAGATCTTGGGTAGGAATTAACTGGCGCTGCACCAAGGCTTCTAGAGCTGCTTTGAGGTAATCAGGGGAGTGGGGGCGATCGCAAAATTGCAGTAATGCCAAAATTTCTTGCGGGACATGAGAACGGCGATCGCGTTCTCCTACATCATAAAGTGTAATTTTATGCTCCTTGCACACAGGTGTTAGAGCCTCTGCTAGCCAACGTCCTTGACGATTTTCTCGCACTAAAACCGCTGCACTGACTTGTGTTGGGTCTTGGGCAAATAACTCGATCACCCTCTGGGACAGCAATTCGACTGTGTGATGAATGTCACGGGGAGTATACAGTTCTAATCCTCTTCCTACTGGTGCTGGGTTGGCATTAAGTTGAGGGTCGTCAAGGTTCACAGGGTGAATTGCTTGAGGACGAAAAGGGAGTGGGGGATGAGGAGCAGGGGAAGTACGGGAAGCAGGGGAAGCGGGGGGAGAATAATAACTGCTGTCTCCTAACTCTTGACTTTTGACCCTTGACTCTTGACTTTTGACCCTTGACTCTTGACTCTTGACTCCATAAAAGCTGTTCACCCATTCCAAAGCAAAGTTAGCGGCTTCGATGATAATTCTAGTACTGCGACCAGCTTGATCCATTGTTGCTAATCGTTCGGCGCGATCGCACTCTTCGCAAAATTGCCGGAAGTAAATCGGATCAGCTGGGGTAAATGTAGAGTTAATCGCTTGGTTAGGATCACCAACTCGCACCAAATTCAGTGCTGAGTTATTATTCTCCCCCCGCTCCTCTGTTCCTGGCGAGTCACTCGCCAAAATTTCTAAAAGCTGCGTCTGTAAGGGACTAGAATCTTGGGCTTCGTCTTCAAAGACGGCGAAAACTTGATTTTGCTCAATGCGACGGGCGCTGTCGTTTTCCAAAACGCGCAGCGCGGCTAAAATCATATCGTCATAGTCGATGAAGTCACGCGATCGCATTAAATTTTGATATTGCTCGTACAAACCAGATGCAACTCGCAAAATTGCATATTCATCTGTGGTTTGTTGACTCCACTCCCGCAGCTTCTCTGGCGATATACCAGAACTTTTTGCTTCGTGAATTACCGTAATCGCCAATTCCGGCAATACTTCTGTCCGCAGTACCGACTGGCGACGCAATCTTTCTGTCTCTTCACCGTCAAATTGATGACCTTCCAGTAATCGAGAATAACGTCCTGGATTGTTAGCAATCCATTGTTCTACAGCAGTTCGGATGAAGCGATGACTTTGGCTTGGGGTGATTAATGTGACATTTTCTAGCTGTAAACCCGATAAGTCAGAATGGCGGCTGGCAATATTTAATGCCAAACCATGCAAGGTATAGACAGCAAAACCCGTCTGAGGTAAGGATAATTCATCTCGTAAGTATTTGCGGATCTTTGCTTTAATATTGGCGGCGGCGGAGCGAGTAAAAGTCACAACCACTAACTGACGACGGGAAAATGAGCGTGAAGTAGCAGAACTTTCGTACTGACGTGCGATCGCGATCGCCGCCGCCGCCGCCATCCCCGTGGATTTACCAGCACCAGGAACGGCGGAAATAGCCAGTGGTCCAGATTTCCAGTCAGCCATTTGCTGTTGTCCGGGACGCAGACTGTTGCGGATTGCTAAAGTTTTCTCCCACAGGAGAGTAATAGGCGATGACTGAGATAATTGTGAGTTGAGAGATTCTTGAGGTGCAGTGGCGGTAAAATTAGCGTCTGACATATAAAATTTTAAATTTTGAATGTAATTTCCAAACCACAGTTATCAATTATCAATTGTCATTGTTCACTGATAACTGTTTACTGTTTTTATAGATTGCTAATAACTAAATAATGACAAATCACAGACTTTATCTACATTATCTGGGTTTGGCTGGGGTGATTGTAATTGGTACGATCTTGCGCTTTTGGCATTTAGGTTTAAAACCCTTATGGATGGATGAGGTAATTACTGCCATTTTCAGCTTGGGTAAAAATTACAATGATTTACCTTTGGATGTTGTGTTTCCTCTGGAGCGCGTGCAGGAAATTTTTACCTTTCAGCCTAGGGTGAGTTGTTCTCAAATTGCCGAAAATGTTACTACCCAGTCTACGCATCCGCCGCTGTTTTTTTGCAGTATGTATAGCTGGTTAGGGTGGATGGCTCCTTTGGGATCAGAGTGGGTGGAAAAATTGCGATCGCTACCAGCTTTATTTGGTGTAGGTGCGATCGCGGCAATTTATGCTGTCAATCGTATTGCCTTTTCCAAAACATCTGCAATCATGGCAGCAGCAATCATGGCTGTTTCTCCCTTTGCTGTTTACCTTTCCCAAGAAGCACGTCATTATACCATGCCCATGCTACTTATAACTTTATCGTTATTGGGGTTAGTCCAAATTCAGCGAGATATATTTGAGCGAGCTCGTATTAGATTTTGGGTTTGGTTGTTATGGGCAATTATTAATAGCATTGGTCTTTACGTTCACTACTTTTTTGCTCTAGCTTTCATCGCTGAAATTACAACACTAATTGTGCTGATTTACTGGGGTAAGGCAAAAATAATTAATAAACACCAAGTTTGGCTAGCCCTGATTTTTTCTACTAGTGGTATTGTAATTAGCTTCATTCCCTGGCTGCTAATGATATTGAGCCATGTTCGGCGTTCTGAAACCAGTTGGCTACCGTCTCCCACTCACATTGCACCTTTATATCAAACTCTTATTAGCTGGGTGTTAATGGTGATTGCTCTACCTGTAGAAAATCAGCCTTTGCCAATTGCAGTAATTTATGGCTTTTTAATGGTGATATTTGCTATTTGGGTAGGAAAACAAGTTTTCAAAGGTTTAAAACTGCTGTGGTTACAAAGTACAACTCATTTAGCAACTTTCACACTTTTAAGTTTTACTATTTTCGTCTTATTACAGTTTTTGATTATTGTTTATTTTTTAGGTAAAGATATCACCGTTGTCCCACGCTACAACTTTGTTTACTATCCCAGCTTTTGCGCCCTCATAGCAGCAAGTTTTGGAATTAAAAATCATCGGGTTTCTATATTTATATTTTTACTTGTTGGTTTAATTAGTTGTCTTTTTGTTATTTCTAATTTAGTGTTTCAAAAGCCCTTCCAGCCTGAGCAAGTTGCCCAAAACATGAACCTGGAACCTGCTGTACCAATCATGCTAGTAGTGGGATATAGCAATTATCAGGATGTGGCGTTGGGATTAAGTTTTGCTATAGCATTAGAACAACTTAGAAGTCAAACTTCAACGGACACCAAAGTTTTGAATTTAGATATTAACTCTGATAGTTTTGTATTTTTACAAAAATACCCTGACTTATCTGCTGTTTGGAAAAACCTCTCCCAACTGCCTATACCAGCAACATCTAAGCTAAATTTATGGGTTGTTGGGCCTGGAATCAGAAAACGGGATTATCCGCAGCGTCTAGAACTTTCTGGACAAACTACTTGCATTATAGATCCCGCACAGCACTACCGTATAGGTGTTCCCTATCAGCTTTATCGGTGCAGTAATTTATGAAGGAAAACATTTTCCAAAAGCCTGAAGTAATCGCAGCGACCCCTTAATCCGAATTTTTCTTTGCACTAACGCCCAAACAATATTCTTTTCCTTCGCTAGAAAACGCAGCCAAGTTTCGGTATCAGCAGTAACATGAATATTAGCTGTTCCAACATGATTATCTAGTACTTGAATCGTCTTATTTTTAATAATGACTGTTGCTTGGCATTCTTCTGCACCAGTAAATGTAAAATGGTAGGTAATATCTAAACCTTTTGATTGATTACGTTGGAATAATAACGGCAACCCGAATAGAAACCCGCGAATAGAATTAGGGTGAATACCATTACCAACTTGCTTAACTTTCTTGTGAGGAAATCGGCGCTCTACAAAAGCTTCAGCGTCAGAGCCGGGAACGACATAGATAGTTTCCTCCTTATCCTGCAAAGGTTTCACTACTTCTTGAACAAACTCTTTTTTATTCCTCAAGAATTGACCAATCACATCTTCTCCTGCTGGACAAGCCGCCACGCAATAAGCTGCTTTGTAGTTAGGCTTAAAACTAAGACTTTGCCACATGGATGCTGATTCTGAATCATTCACTTTTTGGCGGTATTCACGGGCATTTTTACTCTCAGCAATATCTTCAGCCCAATCTGTAAATCCTCCCATAAACTCTCGATAATTGTGAGTGTAACAAGCTGAGAAATTAAAGTGACCATCCATACCAATGGCTCCCACTGGACAGGCTACTACGCATAATTTGCATTCCAAGCAAGGATTGTAGTCAATTGGTCTGTTATATGCTGTCACTTCAGCATCTATCAAAATCGTCCCCAGTAAAATGAAGTTGCCAAATTTGGGATGAATAACGTTGCGATGAATTCCTATATGTCCTAAACCTGCTGCAACCGCTACGGGTTTGTGGGAAACAACCCAAATTTTTCCAGGGAAGCGATCCATTTCCATCGGAAAACCCATTGCTGGGTTTAAGGCACGAATGCCTTTTTGCTCAAGGGTAGCGACAATCTCACGTCCAATTTGGTTGACTTCATCGCCTGTGGTATGAAATTCCACGTTGGCTACCGATCGCGCCGGACTACGGACATTTTCGCGGTTCATCCGGCACACAAAACTAACTAGTGTTTTTGTTGGCGGGAACGCAATCAGAATGTCTTGGCGTTGATCAGCAATCTCTTGGCGATCAATCTCAACAAAGCCAACATCATCCGCCCCCATTTCTAAACACAAATGGCGAAGCCAATCAGCATCTAAAGGAGAGGCTGGTGTGGAGTTATCAAGTGGGTTCTGTTCACGAAACTTTTTCACAGTCTGGTGGTTATCGAATTTAGACATACAACCTCTCCTACTTAAATATGTGTATATACACTTTTTTAGTCAAAAAAATTTAACTGTCGCGGAATAAGGACACGGTGTCAGATAAACCAGATAGCAACGTATTCCACCGCTCTTGCCCTAATTGCTGAACAATCCGAGTCTGTGCTAATTCCCATAGAGGCAATGCTTTCGCTAAAGCTGTGTGTCCTTGAGGTGTTAGACTTACAACCCGCATTCGTTGATCCTGTCCTGGTTGAATTTGAATAAACCCCTGTCTTTCTAGTGGTTTGAGGTTGCGTGTTAGCGTGGTTCGATCTATAACTAATTCTTGGGCTAGGTGGGTGATCGTTACCGAGCCAACTAGGCTAATCGCAACCATAAGGGTAAACTGATTCACTAATAACCCGCTTGGTTGCAATACCTCATCAAATAGGTGTGTGATTACACGAGATGCTTTGCGTAGATTAAAGCAGGTACAGGTATTTCCAACTTTTTTGAGTTGGGCTAATTGAGTAACTTGGTCTTCCATAAAATAAGTGTATATGCACTTAAATATTGTGTCAAGGAATTTGGCTGCCACATAACGGCAGCTAAAAATACTGTTGAGCGCTATTCGTCAATCTGCCAAGAATCTTTGGTTAGTTCTTCATCGAGGATTTTCTTAGCACGTACAATGATGATGATTTTCCCCAATAGAGGAATTTCTGGCTCAGTTTCAAACCACTGAAAATCTAATTCACCAGAGTTCTCAACAACAAAGTAGCTGGATTCATCCCATTGCCGTTGGGCGCGATCTATAACTACCAGCACTGGTTTTGGCTCGCTTTGTGTCTGGTTGGGCAAGCGATCGCTATTTGCTAAAATCACTACTGGATCTTCTGCTCTCAATAGCACTTGCCAACCCGGTAATGGAACCCAAGCTTGCTCTCCAGAAAACTTGATCATCCGAAATGGTTCAATTTCTGTCACCAAAGGTACAGCTTGCAACTCTTGTGGTGTCAACGGTAACTCGCCCACCACAGGCACTATTCGCGGTAATTCTTCTTCAGATTCCAGGCGGTAAAAAGGCAAAATTGGTGCTGGACGCTTAGGAACAACACTAAAATCAGTCAATAGTTGTTCGATTTGTTGCCTTGCTGTTGGCGTATGAGCAAAGCGCAAACCTTTAGCAATCAAGCGCGATCGCTGTTGTAAATCTGTATTTTGGCGTGCTAGTTTCCAAGCTTGGTAAGCAACGGCATCTCCCGGATGGGCAGAAAACCCTTGCGGCAAAGTGTTGAAATAGGAGAACTCTTTGATTGATTTTGCCACTTCCCGCGCTTCATCAGAGTCAATTTTGTGGATGAAGGCAAGTTCGGCGGCGGCGGCGCGTTCTTCTTGATTAAGCAAACGCAGTTCATACAAAATATCACTGCCGCGTGCAGTGTAGTGCGATCGCGTCGCTTCCGAGGCCCCGAACTTTTCTAAAGAATTGTAAACTTGGGAACCAACGACTACCTGATTTTGTTGAATCGGCTCAAATCCCGTGGCCTCAAAGATTTCTTGGGGATTGTAACCGTTTTTTTGCAAGTAGGCGATCGCTACTCCCCATTCCACCCAGTTACCTTGCTTTTGCCTTAGCTTTCGCAAAAATTCTTGTGCTACATCATTAGCAGCATCACCAGGATTTTGAGTGTTGGGTGGTAGGTCAGTCATAATCAGAGTGCGAACTTTAACTTGAGAGGATAATTCATCACCTCATCAGCAAGTCTTATTCTAATCTTTAACTGTCTACACGAAACTACTATACAGTCAAATTAAATTGTAAGTTATAAATAATACCAATATTTAAATGGACATGAATAAACGTAACAGCTAGTTATAATTGCCAATTGTCTGTTTTAATCAATACTGAATGCAGACATTTATTCATTGTCAAATTGCATAGTTATGTTTATTTACACCCAGTTATTTGGTTCTGTTGGTCATAGTTGCCTAAATTCCTTTTAGTAAACATAGTTTGAATAGGCAAATTTCATCTGTAGTATTCACCAAGAGAGGATTCAACCAACCTTGACCTATATCCGCAAATACCCGCAAGGCTTATCGATTTTTCTCAATTACGCTTGGTATGGAATATAACAAAACCCTGAATATTTTAAAGGAATCATTTTATGGATAATCCCAATCTCGAACTTGATAAAGTCCAACATCAATTGATGACTCTGGAACGACCGAAAAAACTCAAAATCTTGGTAGTTGACGATGAGCCAGATAATCTCGATCTGCTTTATCGCACTTTTCGGCGCGACTTTAATGTACTCAAAGCCGATAGTGGGATGAACGCTCTCCAAGTATTGGCATCAGAAGGGGAAGTAGCGGTAATTATCTCCGATCAGCGGATGCCAGAAATGAAAGGAACTGAGTTTCTTAGTAAGACTGTGCCTCAGTTTCCCGATACGGTAAGGATAATTCTCACGGGATTTACTGATATTGAAGACTTGGTAGAAGCAATTAATGCTGGGCAAGTCTACAAATATATCACCAAGCCTTGGGATCCAGGGGAACTGAAGGCGGTGGTGCAAAGAGCAGCAGAAACCTACGACTTGCTCAAACAACGTACGGAAGAATTACGCCGTGCTCATGCTCAAATGGCGCTGCTAACTGTGTTGGTGCAAGTAACTCAAGCCGCTTCTAGTTTAGAGGAGACTCTCACACCAATTGCTAGAGCTGTTAATGAAACTTTTGCGGCGGATGGCTGCATTTTGCAACTCACAGAGGGCAATACTCTAGTTGCAACTCAAGGGAGTTACAGCGATACAGATACAGTAGAAAATTGGCTAGCACAAGACCCACTGACTAGCGAGGCGATCGCCACTGGGCAAATGCAAGTCTCCTTAAATGTACTTAAAGACACCAAATTAAATAGTATTCCGTACTACCAGAACACGGGTGTGCAAGCACATTTAGTCATCCCGATTAACTATCGAAATGAACTATTGGGAGTATTATCACTACAGTGGAAACAACCCTGCACTTTGCGAGAAGATGAATTAAAGCTAATTGATTTATCAGCGCAACTAGTGGCGATCGCTCTTACTAGTAGTCGTTTCCATAAAACCAAAATTTAGGCAAGAGTCAAAAGTCCAGAGTCCAAAGTCAATAGCATTTGACCCTTGACCCTTGACTCTTGTAAAGACGCGGTTAATCGCGTCTCTACTCTTGACCCTTGACTCTTGACCAATGACTAACGAAATTCGCGCCATCTTTAATCGTATTGCTCCAGTTTATGACCAGTTGAACGATTGGTTGAGTCTAGGACAACACCGAATATGGAAGGAAATGGCAGTTAAATGGAGCGCAGCTAAACCAGGAGATACTTGCCTTGATTTGTGTTGCGGTAGTGGGGATTTAGCCTTGCGCTTGGCGCGGCGTGTGGGATCAATGGGACATGTGTACGGAGTAGACTTTTCCCCAAATCTATTGGAAACTGCTAAAGAACGCTCCCAAAGGCAGTATCCCCAACCTGCTATTACCTGGGTAGAAGCCGATGTCCTAAACTTACCCTTTGACGATAACCAATTTGACGCCGCGACAATGGGCTATGGTTTAAGAAATGTTACAGATATTTGCCGCAGTCTCAAAGAGTTATATCGTGTCTTGAAACCAGGTGCTAAAGCTGCGATTTTAGACTTTCACCGACCGAGTAATCCTCAGCTACGCACTTTTCAGCAGTGGTATCTAGACGGTTTTGTCGTGCCAGTTGCTAATCATTTAGGTTTAAAAGAAGAATATGCTTACATCAGTCCCAGCTTAGACCGCTTTCCCGTTGGAAAAGAGCAAGTAGAGTTAGCTCGTCAAGTTGGTTTTGCAGTTGCCACACACTATCCCATTGTGAACGGTATGATGGGAGTGCTGGTAGTAAGCAAATTTTAGATTTTAGATTCTAGATTTGAGATTGGGGTCTACTGGTAAACAACCAAAGACTCTTGAATCCACAAATCAACATTTCATCTAAAATCTGAAGTCCCAAATCCGAAATCCAAAATCCTGTGGATTGGTCTCATCTTTGGCTTTATGTGTCTCCCCCCATACTGGGTGGAGTTATCGGCTATTTCACAAACGATATAGCCATCAAAATGTTATTTCGTCCCTACAGAGCAATTTATATTGGTGGACGAAGAGTACCGTTTACGCCTGGATTGATTCCCCGCAACCAGGAACGTCTGGCTCTAAACATTTCCAATACAATCATGGGGTCGCTGCTGACGCCAGAGGAATTACAAAATTTGGCGCGGCGTCTGTTACAAACAGAACGCGTACAAGGAGCAATTCTCTGGTTGTTGCGACTGGCAATTGAACAGATAAAAACGGATAAGAACGAAAAGAGTGCCAAAATTGTGGCAGGAATTTTGCGGGATTTGTTAGGAGAATCCTTGCCACGTTTGCTCAAGGTTTTGGCGCGACGCGAAGACTTTTTGGAAGCGCAGATCAATCAAATTTTTGACCAGATATTGCTGGAATTTCAACTGAGTGAAGAACAATCCACGCGGCTTGCTGATTGGCTATTGCAGGTAGTTTTGCCGCCGGATGTGCTGCGACAGGTAATAGTTGATTTTTTGACAGATCGCACGATTCAAATTATTGATGAGGGCTTCCGGGAAAAAACCAGCGGTACGTATTGGGTTGTGGCAAATCTGTTTGGTTTACGCAATACTCTCACGAGGCTACGAACATTTTGCTTGGATGAGAAAGAAGCTACCAATGATCGTTTGCAGGAGTTGATTCAAGAGTTGCAAATGCGCGATCGCCTCAAGAAGTTACTGCAAAATTTATCTTTACAAAACTTGCCAATTGGAACGGTACGCCAACTGCGAAAGACCACACGCGAAAGTGTCCGTCATTACCTACAAACTAGTGGTAGCGATTTTCTCCAAGGATTAACTGATTCTGTTGACTGGGAAAATATTGCTGTATTGTTGCTGAATCGTCTTAGTAGTTCACCTGTTGTGAGTGCTTCTTTAGAGGTCGTAAGTCAAGAGTTGGCTATCATTTTAGATAGGTATTTAGAAAAAGATTTAGAAGCGATTATGGCGCAGGCAATCCCGATTTTGTCGATAGATCAAGTGATTGTTGACCGTGTGAAATCAACGTCACCCGCTGATTTAGAAGCTGCAATTGAGGGAATTGTGAAAAATGAATTGCAGGCTATTGTAACTTTAGGCGGTGTTTTGGGCTTTGTTATAGGGTCGTTTCAAGCGGCGTTTCTGTTATTTAGTCAATAGTAATTTTTATGCCGATTATGGTTGCAAATTGCACATATACTTAAATGATTGAAATTGAGCGATCGCCTAACTTAAAATCTGTGCCAAATCCAGCACAAACCCAGGCAATACATCCTCTCCTAACAAGCAGGTAGGGGATTCTAGAACTTCAACATCCTGTCTTGGGCGGTAAATTTCTACCCTTTGGTTCTGAGGGTCAATTAGCCAGCCCAGACGCACACCATTATCAATGTACTCCTGCATTTTTTGTTGCACAGTCTTTAAGCTGTCTGAAGCAGAGCGTAATTCTACCGCAAAATCAGGAGCCATCGGTAGGAATCTGGTGGGGTCTGGATTTAGGGCTTCTAATCGCTCCCGGCTCACCCAGGATGCATCAGGCGATCGATTTGCACCATTGGGGAGTTTGAAGCCCGTTGAAGAGTCAAAAGCTAGCCCTGTACCATCAGCATCAGCCCAATTGCCTAAACGCTGTGTCAGTCTACTATTCCGATTTCCGCTTCCCCATCCAGTTGGTGGCATGATAATTAATTCTCCCTCTGCTGTGCGCTCAAGTCGCAAATCTCGATTATTCTGACAGAGTTGGAAGAACTGTTCATCTGTTAACTCAATGGCAGGACTTAAGTTGAGGATAAGTGCAGTCATTGTTGCCTGGTGAATATCGCTAAATGTAGCCTAGCACTTACCAATCGCGGTAGAGTTTTTCGGCATAAAACATAATCTCTTCATTTGGTAGTCTAATTTTTGGTTTTTGCCGAGGATACAAGCTTTCAACTGCACTGGTATCCTGCTCAATCACTGTAGCTGCTGCTTGTAAAACTGAGTTTTTAAACAGAAATTTCATTAAATGATTGATGTTTTTGGCATACATCAAAATAAATGTCTTGGTTCTTTTTTCTGTTTCAGGGTAGAGAATGTGAATTTGAGCAATATTACCAATAGGTGTTTTAGCAAAGAAGGCTGTAGTTGAAGGGAAAGCGTATTTGAGTGTGTTGCTAAGGGTTTTGGGGAAGATTCCTAAAATAGGATTTTTGACAATTTCTCCTATGGTATTGTCAGATCTAATAAGCTCTTGTTTTACTTTGGCGTAATATCCTTTTTCTTCAAAAGAACTGACATTGCAAGATGAAATTTTAAATAATTCCTTATGAGTACCATTTTGGTGATTATAGTCATAATTAACCATCAAGTTACTCAAGAAGTCACCTTGAATACTTTTTTCTCCAGCTACTCCGATGAACTCGTATTCATCTACAATTTTCTGATGCAAATCTGGGATGGGTAATCTTGGCTCAAACTCAGCATAAGTCCAGATGCAATCATTGTTAACAATTAGCTCTAATGGCTTAGCAATTGGCTGGGCATCTTTTTTATCACCTTGGTATAATCTGCCTTGCCCGTCAAACTCTAGTGCATGAAAAGGGCAAGTAATTGTATCTTTCTCTTGACAAACCCAGCCGTTCGATAAAGGGGCTTGCATGTGTGGGCAGATGTTATCAAGGGCAAACACTTCGCCTTTTTGGTTTTGCCAAATGACATAATCTTGCCCATTTAAAGTGATTTTATTAGGTTTATTAACTCCTAGCATTGACTTATGAGCAATTAACCAAGGTGCGCCAGGTAAAATTGGTTCCATTTTTCCTCCAAGCGATCTAAATTATTTGATTTATGAGATATCTCAAAGTTGAGGATAGGTTTCACATTTCACATAGATGAAATAAGCAAAGCTACCTAGCTCCGGCTCGGCTGACTTCGGACATTGCATTATTGATTTATGTAGAAAGCATTTAACTAATTTTTTAGTTAGTTACTAATTTAATCAATCTCATCCTTTATGTCAACTACTAACCAATTTTTTAGTTAAGATGTTTTCGTTAGTATGATGGAAAAACGTGGGTCGTTCAACGCAATCAAAACTCTCATCTAAAAAACCGCGTCAGGTACGCGATGCAGAAGCGACGAAAAAGCAGATTCTCGATGCAGCGGAAGCAGAGTTCGCCAGATATGGGCTTAGTGGGGCGCGGACAGAAGCGATCGCCAAAAGTGCAGGTGTAACCACAGCGATGATTTACTACTACTTCGAGAGCAAAGAAGGACTATATAAAGCTGTTTTGCAACGCCCTGCTGTGGAAATGCATGAAGGGTTTGGGCAGCTAAATCTGGATCAGTTACCGCCAGAGGAAGCCTTGAAGGTGCTAGTCAAAGAAGCGATCGCTTACGAAGCTGCTCACCCATACAGAGGGATGCTTTGGTTCCAAGAAGCAAACCAAAATCAGGGAAAGTATTTCAAACAAGGTAACTGGCAAGAAAATTTCGGGTATCTCATCAGGATTTTAGAACGGGGGATGACAGAGGGTTGTTTCCGTCAGATCGATCCATTTCTTACCACCCTGCATATTGTTGGGGTTTGTAATTTATACTTCAATGCTTACGAAAACATCAAGCATACTAGACCCGATTTACAACTGCTGAGTCCAGAAATGATTGAGCAGCATACTCAAGAAGCAGTTAATTTTGTTTTGGCTGGCGTGCAAGCAATCAAAGTTAAAAGTGAGGAGTGAGGATAACTATAATTTTTTGTGCAATGTTCCTATCGGTATCTAGACAAAATGTTAGATCTTTTTAACTTTCTAGCATAGCGCGAATATCTTTTAGCATCAGAAATAAATGTAATGGATCTGTTGGGCTAGGTTCAAAATCAAATTGTTGATACCAGCCACGCGCTTTCTCATCTTTCGCGTGAACTAATAATGCACGAATACCAATCAGATCAGCTGCCTGGTTTATGCGAATTAAGCAGTTTTTTAGTAAGCCTCTCCCTATACCTTTGTTTTGAAATTCTTTGCTTACCGCTAACCGAGCTAATAAAGCTACAGGGATAGGATATTTTGGTAAACCTTTAGATATACGAGGCGCTGCATTCTCATGAATAACAGACGCTACGGTGATAGTGTAATAACCAATTACATCACTTCCTAAGCAAGCGACATAGGTTGTTGAACTATCAGATTGCTGATTTTTTAAAGCATATTTGTTTAAATGATTGTTTAAATCGGAATTCCCACAATCAAAGTTTTTTAGATCGTGGGATTTTGATAATTTAGTGATATATAAATTGTTAGATGCCACAAGACTACTCAAATACGCTAGGCTCAGTTAACAAACGACGTAAACGTGATTTTTCAACACATGGAGCATCAAGAGCGTCTTGAAAAGCTTGCCATTGCTCATCGTTTAGCGCAAAAAGCTTTCGATTTGTTAAAGTGTCTTGTGCAGCTTGCAAGCCATGTTCAAGCAGAAATTCACTAACATTTTTATGACTTGCTGCTGCTGCTTGCTGTAAAAGCTTTTTAACGCTAGAGCTAGTACGGATATCAATTCGTTCAGTCCTAGATTCGGTTAGGTGACTCATACTTTTAATTAGGCTATTCTCTCTAAAACAAAGTTAACATACACACATTGTCCTGACAATAAGTAGGTCAACAGGTGTAATAAGCCGTATTTTTACACAATATTTTTTTAGACATAAATTTTTTTCCTTTGTGCTTTTGTTACAATTATTGATATTTTTCCCTAAAAATAACACTATGGCTTTATATGCTGAATTACATAGACACTTGGGTGGTTCGGTTGTACCCCGTGTTTTATGGCGATATTTCGAGCGACATTCTTCTGAGTTGATTTCCCGCTTTGCTGACTATTCAGAATTTGAAGATTTTTACACACGACCACGCAATACTCTAGATGAATACCTGGAATTACACACCTTGGTAGAAAGTGTGCAAACTGTGGAAACTTTGCCTTACTTTATCTATCGCTTGGTGCGGGGTGCTTATATTTTTGAAAATTTGGCTTATCTGGAACTGCGCTACACGCCATATTTACGGACACCTGAGCATTTGAGTCAATCGCAAAGAATTGACAAAATGGCAGAAATTGTGGAAGTCGTAGGGAAAGCTAGTCATCCGCCAGAATATCCGATTGTCACTAGCCAAATTCTCTGTATGCACTCGCGCCTACCTTATGAGGTGAATAAGGCGATTGTTGATTTAGCAGTGCAAAACAAACAGTATGTTTGTGCGGTAGATGTAGCAGGGGGTGATAGCTACTATGCCGATCGCCTAGAAGAATGGATTAGTCTATATGATTATGCGCGATCGCAGGGCATTAACACCACCGGGCATCTCTATGAAACCACCGCTGGCTGTTACCCACAACTATTACCCTATCTGATGCGGATTGGTCACGGTATCCAAATTCCCTTACTATATCCAGAGTTACTTAAGGATGTAGCTAGACGCGGACAATGTTTAGAAGTTTGCCCTACAACTTACATCAAAACTGGTACTTTACAGGATATACGTCAACTTAAATTAGTTTTTGACCGTTGTTTTGATGCTGGGGTAGACATCGCTATTTGTACAGATAACGCCGGGTTGCACAATGTGCGTTTGCCATTTGAGTATGAAAATCTCTTGACTTACGACATTATTAACTTTGAACAGTTACAAGCTTGTCAAGATGCAGCTTTTCGTCATGCTTTTGCTTGGCCATACACTCAACGTCCCGCATCTATGTTGAGTGGGTTGCTAAAACCTGAAATTTCTAAAGTTTTAGTGATGGGCGATATTAATTGACGACTACTTTAAAGACTTTTACTATTTAACGTACTTAGTTTAATAAAAAGTGCTGAGTTCGGTTAAGAAGTAAATGATTTAATGTTAATTAATGTTGCAGTAAGTGGCTTTCTGTGATGCTCAAGAAAGAATTGTACTGCACACTGTGCAGTACACAAAACCATTAATTATGGAACAAATAGATTTAGATTGATATCTCTGGCTTGAGTTTATGCGCCAACGCCTTCTGTAGCACCACCAGCAGTCTTCCAAGCAGAAAGACCACCTTGAATTTCAGCTACTTCAACAAACCCAGATGCTCGCAATACTTGTGCAGCTTGGGCTGATTGCTCATCATTTTCGCCATAAATGTAGATATGGCGTTTTGTATGCAAAGAAGATTTGGCTCTGGATGCCAAGTCATCTAATGGGATAGGAATTGCCCCAGTGATATGACCGTGATTGTAGGTGTGGCGATCGCGCACATCAACAATTGTAAAACCTGGTTGACCCCATTCCAAACGGGTCTTGAGATCATGAACATCAGCTACTAAATTATTACTCATAAGCTTTTCCCGCTTATAACCTCACAAGCAATTTATCAAACATCCACTTTTAATCGAGTTTTCTTTACAATTAATAAAAATTTCTCAGGGTAAAGGGTAAATTTCAGCCTTTCCCTTTCGCCTTTAACCGAAACCTATTGGGAGGACAGGGAGATAAAATTCAAAAATACTTCCCCACTGCCTCTGCCCCCAGAAGCTATAAACTATTATTTATGGCATCTACTATTCAGGCTTTACCAACAGAAGTCGTATATCTCATTACAGCTGGAGAGGTAATCGACTCTTTAGCTTCTGTGGTGAGGGAATTGGTAGAAAATTCCCTTGATGCAGGTGCAACGCGAATTGTGGTTTCTCTATGGCCACAACAGTGGCGAATCCACGTCGCAGACAATGGTTGTGGAATGAACCTAGATGACTTGCAACAAGCAGCCACAGCTCACAGCACCAGCAAAATTCGCTCTAGTGCCGATTTGTGGAAAATTAACAGTTTGGGGTTTCGGGGTGAGGCGTTGCATAGTTTGACAACGCTAGCAGATTTAGAGATTTTGAGTCGTCCCGCAGGTGGAAACTTAGGATGGCGGGTTATCTACGGCGATAGCGGAAAAGTTGCTCAAGTAGAAGCAACTGCGATCGCTCCTGGTACAGTTGTTATAGTTTCTAATCTCTTCGGTAGCTCATCTCGTCGTCAGGGATTGCCATCAGCAGCACAGCAAATGAAAGCTGTGCAAGGGACAATTCACCAAATCGCTCTGTGCCATCCTCACGTTACTTGGCAAGTTTGTCAAAATGACCGTCAATGGTTCACCATTTGTCCCGCTACCACAACGGGAAACCTACTACCGCAGATTTTACCCCAAGTCCGACAGGGTGATTTGCAAGAGGTGAAACTCGAAGTCCCCAACACTCCAAACTCAGCACTCAACTTGGTGGTAGGATTACCAGACCGCTGCCATCGCCATCGTCCAGATTGGGTACGAGTAGCTATCAACGGACGGATGGTAAAATCGCCGGAACTAGAGCAAACGATTTTATCGGCCTTTCATAGAACGTTACCACGCGATCGCTATCCAATTTGTTTTCTGCATCTTGCCATTTCTCCTGAGCAAATCAACTGGAACCGCAATCCAGCAAAAACCGAAATTTACCTCAACGAACTGAGTTATTGGCAAGAGCAAATTACCCAAGCAATTAACCAAGCACTCCGCATTAGTTCTGCAAATCTTAAAGAAGCTGTTCACACAACACGAGTTGGTAAATTACTCAAAGCCGCAGAAGCAAAGGGCGGTTACAATTTCAATCCTAAAAACCCAAACGAAGGCAATGATACTCAGCACTCTTTAAAAGCTGTCGCTCAAGTTAGCAACACCTACATTGTGGCGGAACATTCTGGTGGTATGTGGTTAGTAGAACAACACATCGCCCATGAGCGAGTTTTGTATGAGCAATTATGCGATAATTGGCAACTTGTTCCTACAGAACCGCCAATTATTCTTTATCAATTGTCGCCAGCACAAGTCTCACAACTGCAACGTATCGGTTTAGATATTGAACCATTTGGCGAACAACTTTGGGCAGTCCGCACCCTACCCACACTTTTGCAGCAACGAGAAGATTGTGCAGAAGCAATTTTAGAACTCAGTTGGGGAGGCGACTTACAAACAGCCCAAGTAGCTGTCGCTTGTCGCAGTGCTATTCGTAATGGTACACCCATGGATTTGCAAGAAATGCAGACACTTTTAGATGAATGGCAACGCACTCGCAACCCCCGCACTTGTCCCCACGGACGCCCTATTTATTTATCGCTCGAAGAGTCGGCTTTAGCCCGTTTTTTCCGGCGTAATTGGGTAATTGGTAAAAGTCATGGGGTATGATATTTCAAATCGAGAGATGTTTGCTCAAGCTAATTTGCAACTTGCGATCGCTGATTTTTAGTCAATGTAGCTTGTCTATTAAACAACGATAATCAAGTTCTAGTTGCTTTGCTTCTACCAACACTTGAGAACATTTACCTGTATCTTTGTCAACTTGGATTCGATGTTTAGCGTACTGCATTATTGCTGAAAATTTTTGAGGATTCCTGGGTTACTTTTAGATCGGCATCCTCACTAAAGTAGTAGTAGCTATGGGGTTCATTTTTAGGAATCACACCATTTACTACCTGTCCCAGCACATTCTGACCAGATTTTTCCAAAAGTTCTTTAGCAAAAACTGCATTCACCGAATCAACTACCCCTGGCCGAACTACAAATAAAACACCATCAGCCATTTGCCCCAAAGTAGCAGCATCAGCAGCAACGTTTAATGAGGGAGCATCAATAATCACAAAGTCGTATTTGGTAGCAAGAGTTTTCATCAATGTAGCCATTCGTTTGGAGTCGAGCAGGGATGCTGGACTAGGAGGTACTACTCCAGAAGTCAGGACATCCAAGTTATCCATAACTTTTTTAATAGCTATTCTGATTTCAGCCTGCTCAACAATCAAATTGCTTAGACCTTCATTATTAGTCAGCTCCCAGATTTTATGCTGAACTGGACGGTGCAAATCTCCATCTATTAGTAAGACTTTACGCTCACTCTGAGCCATTGCTACAGCTAAATTGGCAGCTACCGTTGATTTACCTTCTGAGGGTACAGAACTGGTGACAACAATAACTTTTAGTTCTTTATCGGCACTTATAAACTTCAGATTCGCCTTGAGCATTCGGTAAGCTTCACTCATTGGGGAGCGAGGAGTATCTCTAACAACAATCCTTTGGCTATACGTCTCCGGTTCTTCATGCCCACGAATGATTTTTTTCGACTTACTAGTGAAAGGAATTACTCCTAATAAAGTCAATCCCAGTAATGATTTTGCCTCATCAACGGTCTTAATAGATTTATCCCTTACTTCCAAAAAATACACAGCTGCAAAAGTAGCCATACTAGCCAATATGCCTGCACCCAAATACGAAATCATGGGAGAAGAACTAGGTTCTTGGGGAACTTCAGCTTCAGATATAATACTTGCATTACCTACACTTTGATTCTCAGCAATCCGGCTTTCTTGCAGCTTTTGTAGCAGAAGTGAGTAGGTAGATTGAGCACCTTGGACTTTACGTTCTAACTGGCGCTGTTGTTGTTCCAATCTCGGCAGATTGTTCAAACGTTGCTTATAAGAAAGTTGTAACCTAGATAAGGTAGTAGCCTGGTTTTCAAAACCCAAACGGTTTGACTCTAATTCCACAAGTCTTGCAGAGAGCTGCTGTTGCAACTGTCCTAGTTGAAAGTTTTTGTTTAGTTGTGGTTTATTCGTTCCTGCAACCATTGCAATGCGTTGTTGCAACAGCATATTTAAAGAATTTAATTTGTCCTCTAAGTTTCTAATTTGCGGATGGTTGTCCTGCAAAACAGTACGCCTAGCTGCCAATTGCGATTCTATCTGTTGGGTTTCTTTAACAATATCTTGCACTCCTGAAATCTGACTGAGGGAAGTCATCATCACCGCCTGCTGGGAGTTCATACCTAATAACTCACGGATTTCTTTAGACTGTGCATTGACATCAGCAAGTCTAGATTGAGTTTCGCCAAGTTGTTTTTGCAATTCTGCAATGATTTCCACAGCCTTAGTTACTTCTTCTTGTAAAGAAACAACTTGGTACTTTTCTTTAAACCTTGCTAGTTCTGCTTCTGCTTTTCGAACAATTAATTCCGCATCTGGAAGTTGTTTTTCGATAAACTTGCGGGCAGCAGATGCTTCATTTCTGAGAAAAGATACATTTTGTACTAAATAAACTTCTACAAGAGTATTAACAACTTTTGCAGATGTTTCTCGATTGGTATCTTTGTAAGAAATTTGCAGGATATCAGCTCCCTTAACATCTTTTATAATTAGATTTTTGAGAAACTCCTTAGTTGTGAGTAAATTACCTTTCTTGTTTTTCAGATTCAGTCGATTTATAGTTGTTCTGACAATTGGCATAGAACGGATCACTTCTGCCTCTGTATAGAGAGGATTAGTTTTCTGATCCTGCACTAATGGTTCCAATTTACTTATTTCTGTTCCTACACCCGTTAAAGTTGAAGTGGTATTTATCCTTTGAAACTTTAGCTTTGCTTCTGCTAAATAAGTAGGTTTTTTCAAAAAAGATAAAGCCAATAACAAAGTCAAAAAAACCGGGGCAAAAACACATATAGCAGGCAGCCAACGACGGTTCATTATTTGCCAATATTTGCCAATCTTTGGAGATGATTCAGGATATTCCATAAATAACTTTTTAAACTTTATATTTTGTAATTAAATGCAGAGAATGATTTTATCAAAGTCACAAACAGACTTTGTTGAGAATATTAAAGATTTATCATTTTAAAACCCGGTTTATCTGAGCTTGTTGAGAATGATCTAAAATATCAGACCTAGCCTATCAAACTGATGATTTAAGTTTTATGTTGCTATCACTCGCAGCAGTGTTCTAACAATAATGAGTATATCGAAGCGTAAGCTGATTTGAGCAATATATTGCATATTTAACTCTAATTTTTGAGGCATTATTTCTCTAACATAGACATTTTCTGGATTTGCAGTATGTTTTAAGAGTTCACTTTCATTTCGGAATTTGATTGAAGCTAGATCAGTTATGCCCGGAAGTACTTCTAATACTCGACGCTGTTCTGGTGTATAAAGTGCAACATACTTTGGTACTTCAGGACGAGGGCCAACAAAACTCATTTCCCCTTTTACAACATTGAATAATTGGGGTAATTCGTCTAGCTTATACTTCCTCAAGAAGCGACCACTTCGCGTAATTCGTATATCGTTAGCAACTGTAATTTGTTTTCCGATACTCTCGGCTTTAGTCACCATAGTGCGGAACTTGTAGATACTAAATTCACGCCCGTAGCGTCCAATCCGAATTTGCCGAAAAAACACGGGGCCTGGAGAATCCAGCTTAATCCATATTGCAATAATGAAAAATAGAGGCAGTAGGATTGCAATACCAATTAGGGCAAAAAATAAGTCAAACATTCGTTTAGTCATAATCAGGTAATAGTCCGTGAAAAATCCAATTAGGTAATCTCTAAAGCAATTAAATGTTTACTGATGGCAAGAAAAAGAGGATCAAGTTAAAGTTTTTTTCACAACTTGAATAACGCGAGTTTGATCAGATTCGGTCATTTTTGTGTAAATTGGTAGGCTCACTATGCGTTCGTAAGCATAGGATGCACAGGGAAAATCCTCTGAGCAAAGGTTATAAGTATCGCGCCAGTAGGGATGCAAGTGTAGAGGAATATAGTGGACGCTACAACCAATTCCTTTTGCAGTTAGTTGTTCAATGAAGGTGTTGCGGCTCACTTCTACAGAGTCGTCTAAGCGAATTACATAAAGATGCCAAGAGTGAATATCACCCTCAGCAGGTTTTGCTGGTAGATGTAAAGGTAAGTTGGCTAGCTCTGCATCATATAGATTGGCGATCGCTGCCCGTTTTTTCTGGAATATCCAAGCTTTCTTCAATTGATGAATCCCTAGAGAAGCCGCTAGATCGGTCATGTTGTATTTGAAGCCTGGTGCAACTACCTGATAATGCCAAGAAGGTTTAGTTGAAGTGTAACGATCAAAAGCATCTTGACTGATGCCATGTAACCGCATGATCCGACACCGCTTAGCAACTTCAGGATTGCGGGTAACGAGCATCCCACCTTCGCCAGTTGCAATAGTCTTAGTTGCATAAAAACTATAGACTGTCACATCACTATTTAGACTACCAATCAACTTACTCTGATAGGTTGTTGGGATAGCATGGGCAGCATCTTCTACAACTTTCAAGCCATACTTTTGAGCGATCGCCAGAATTGGTTCCATATCACAGGCCAGTCCTCCAAAATGGACGGGCATGATGGCTTTAGTTCGAGGGGTAATTGCTGCCTCTATTTTTGTCGGGTCAATGTTCAGAGTGAGTGGATCAATATCAACAAAGACTGGATTTGCCCCTAAATAGCGAATCACTTCTGCTGTAGCAGTGAACGTGTGAACTGTAGTAATGACCTCATCACCAAGGCTAATTCCTAAAGCCTCCAGAGCTAGATGTAACCCTGATGTGGCAGAATTCACTGCGATCGCTTCTACACCATGCCCAATAAATTCGGCAAAATCCTGTTCAAATCGCTTCGTTTTTGCTCCGGTAGTTAGCCAACCAGACCTCAGAGAATGGACTACTTCAGCAATTTCTTCCTCTCCAATATCGGGCAAGGCAAAAGGCAGAAAGTTTTCCATAATGATATACCTATAAACAACTAAGAAATTAAACAGTCAACCTATTTATTAGCTCCTTTAATAAGACTCTAGGAGTGTGTAATTTTTTCCCACGTGTTTGATCACTACACAATCAAGTACTACTTTCTATTCACCTAGCCCAAATGATTAGGAGATAATAATCTTTTTTCTGTTAGCAGCCGAACATATTCTTGATATATAGCTTTGCACATTGCTTCTGGAATAAAGTCTTGTAAAATTAGCTCGCGCCCTGCCTGCCCGTGACTGTGACGCAATTTTGAATCCTGCAAATATGTGCGAATTGCATCTGTTAATGCCTGTGCATTATAGGGTGAAACCAATATGCCTGTGACACCTTCTTGGATTGCGTCTATACAACCCGGAATGCGCGTAGCTACTACTGGCAATTGCATTGCTGCCGCTTCTAAAATTACAGTACTCAAACCCTCCCGATAAGATGGCAGAGCCAAAATATCCATTGCCGCATATAAGGGGGATATGTGCGATCGCCTTCCTGTCAAATGGATGCGGGCATCATTTCTGAGCGTATATTCCACATCTTCTGATACTGGATCTTGGGGTTCAAAAGGGCCGACAACAAGCAAATGCAAATTGGGAAACTCAGAGGACAAAATTTTCCACGCTGATACCAGTTCTGCTAAACCCTTATCACGAACGATCCGCCCCACAAAGCCTATTACTAAAGCATCGGTAGGAATATTAAATTGTTTGCGCGTTTTTAGGCGGACATTTGCAGCCAAATTTGCTTTATTGAACTGATTGGCAGCATCCACACCCGTAACCCCACCTTTAAGCAGCACTTTGACCTTCGCCTCTGGACAAAGATTTTCAGAAATTGCTACTTTGCGAATTGAATGGCTGACACACAATACTTGGTTGGCAAGCAAACAGGAAACCTTTTCACTCAACGAAAGCAACAAGCGTTTGTAGCCAACGGCGGTCATTAATGGTAAACCATATATGTGATAGATCCGTATAGGAACTCCTGCTAGCCAAGCACTAATCATACCCAATAGTCCTCCTTTAGGACTGTAAGCATGAATAATGTCGGGACGAATTTGGCGTAAATGCCGCCAGAGGTGAAATAAGGAATACAGATCCTTTAATGGAGTAATCTGTCTAGGCATATTGACAGAATGAACGGTAATTTGCTCGCGATCGCCAAATTGAGTCAGCAACTCACTAGGAGAAGCGATCGCGTGAATTTCAAAACCTCGTTCCTTCATGTAACTAGACTGACCGTTGATAAATTCTAATGTTTCAGCCACGGTTGAGATATGTACTAGCGTCATTTTGGGATATTGAGTCATGTCAATACACTTCCTATGTCCAAGCTCCTAATGACATTTGATATCCATCCACACAGGCTATCCATTTATTTTCATCAATCTTGTGAGCATCAATATGATGCATTCCTGTTTTATTCCAGCCGGAGCCACTTGCTTGAAGAATGGGATTTTCTGCAATTGGTTTTTCTTTATAAGCTGTCGTTGTCAGCACAATGATTTCAAATGCCCGAACTTTTGTACCGTATAAGTACTGGTCATCTTGGGCATATCTAAAAACCGTGCCATTATTTACGATAACTCTCCCTCCTGGTCTGGCTATTTTTGCATCGCCCTCAATTACAGGACTTTGAGGATGCTCAATCCAATGACTCATGATTTCATCAGCATAATAGAGTCGCAGAATATTACTTGCTGTTGATGATGTAAATAGCCACCACTTATTATCAAAGTAAAAAATAGAAGTATCTACATAATCTCTACCCTCAATTAGATTTTTCACAAAACACCATTGGCGGGGAAAATCAACTGCTTTATACAAGCGAATAGCATTTGCTTGTGAGCTTTCTGGAATCATGTAATAATCGTTATTCCAATAAAATACATAAGGGTAAGACAAGTGAAAATCTTCCCGCAAGATGATTTTTTGATAATTCCAGTTGAGGACATCTTGGCTAGTTGCTAAACCAATTTCACCTAGCCCATTAGCCTTATTCAGTACTTCAAAAAACATATACCAAGTACCATTCGCCAAAATCATAAAAGGATCGGCAATAAACTCTGCTGACACATCGCTGACATCCTTAGCAGTCAAAACCGGATTGCAAATATTGTTAAGAGCTTCCCAGTCAACCAAAGAATTTCCTTGATAAATTCCAATTGCCCAATCATTCTTTTTTCCAATAATCTTTTTAATTTGATTCTTAATAACAGGAAATAGATTAATATTTAGCATATTGAATTCGCTTCTGATTTTTTAGTACAGATAATACGCCAACGCTAATTCAAGAGTGAAGTAGCAACTTAAGTTGCTACTTGATAAATTAAAATAACTTCGCTGCCTTTAACCACTCTTGGGTGTTTTCTCGCGCATAGCGATAAAAAGCGACCTGCTGCTCTTTGAGAACTTCTCTTTTGTACTCTTTTGCCTTATTTAGATTACGAGCAGACATTAAAGCCATGCGTTCTGGGTTGGTGACAACTTCTCGAATCTTATGTGCTAAAGCAACTGCATCTCCTGCTGTCACCATATCTTCAGCAGGTAGCAATTCGGGGATACCACCCACCGTTGAGCCAATGCACGGTAGCCCTCGCGCCATCGCCTCAACCATCGCTCTGGGCAAGCCTTCCATGCGAGAAGGCAAAAGGAAAAGGTCGCACTGATCTAATTGCTCACGCACAGCTTCGCTGGTTGGTAACTGTCCGCGAAACAAGACGCGATCGCCTAAGCCCAGTGCCACAGATTTTGCCTCTAACTCTGCTCGATACCGACCATCTCCGACAAAAATTAACTTCAGATCTAATCCTTCTTTTACGCAGATAGAAACAGCTTCAATCAATACATCTGGCGCTTTGTAGAGTTGAGCCAGTGAACCTACTATGATTAGCTTAAATGTGCGTTTTTCCTGTTGAATCGGGCGGGGTTTGGATACTAGCGTACCTTCTAGAAGCTCTACATCAGATACGCCTACAGAGTATTTTGGGCAAGGATAACGTCGTTGTAGTGCTTGTTTTGTGACATAAAGAGCCGCAGAAGCCTGCTGGCACTGCCGTTGTAATTGGCGGGTAAACCACCAACGAAACAAGGGTTGTAAGGGATGCTTGATAGATCCTGGAGCATAATCATCGTAGGGGTCAGCAATCACTTCAACAAAGTATGGTCTTCGTGATGGCATAGAGTTCCAGGCTTCGCCAGCAATTAAGCATGGTACGTGCAACTGTATAGCCTCAGCATTTGCTATTGCCTTGCTTATAGCTCTTTTTATACTCACGTAGTTTTTCACGTACTCCCATGATGGCCCTACAAAGTCGGGTATTGGAATAGGTTTGACTCCATAACCTGAAGCCTTAACCCATGCTTTAGGAGGTTCGCCACAGAATTTAACACGCACCAACAAATGAACTTCATTGAATACATCTAAATATCTAGTCCAGATACTATAACGAGTTGCTGCATCCGCAGTCCATAGAGTGCCATCGCTAGTGATCACAAAGTGAGCAGAGTTTGTAACTAATACGTTCATTTGTTTGGTTTAACCTAGTTAAGCATTTGTTGAGAAAACTCAGATCATCTATATCATTCCTTCGTTGTGCTCAGAACTCTTGACTGAGATAATTGATAGATATGAACATCTTCAGGCTTTATAAAACCTCTTAATTTACCATCTTGAAAACGCATCCCTGATGGACGCCCTGAGAATAGTGGTTGCGCTGAACCTTTTGCTGGAGTCGGAATTGTGATCACAACTTGTCTTGTTTCTGTTTGTGATGTATTCAGAACAACTAAATAAACACTGCTGCCGTATATCCACTGTCCGGCAAGCACATCATCAAATTTAGTATCGAGCTTCGTCAAAGTGCCTTCTAACAATACTGGGGTGAGCCTGTTTATTTCGGGCACTATAGACTTTACACGACTCCATACATCCGGTTTTTGTCTTATGCTGTTATCCTTATAGCCTTCATAAGTGTAGAAAAGAATACCTTTAACACCAGCTAAAAGTGCCTGATATGTCATGTTATACACTTCATTAGCAGTTGGCCAGCGTCCTTCTTCCCAACGGAAAGTCTGCAAGTTTGCAATGACCGGACGATTATATTTATTTGCTTCAAAGCGACCAATATTGAAGACATGATGTACTGTACTTAAATCATTTGCTAAACCTTTAGGTTTGTTGTTGAAAGGATAGCTAATAGGGTAAGATTGACCGCCAATTAAATCTGCAATATTAGAATGGCCTAACCATTTTCTCGACCAACCACTGATACTAATGTAGGTAAGATGTTTAGGATCAATAGCTTTAATTTGTTTGTGAAAAGCTAATATTTCATTTCGGGTTTCGTGATCACCAACATCATCGGCAATTCCCCAGCCCAGAACAGCTGGTTTATCCTTGAATTTCTTGACAACTGCAAGAGGGTCATCAACATTAAAGCTTGTGATAACAAAAACACCAACTCGCTCAGCTTCATCAAGAAATACACCATAATTATCAAGGTTGTCACAAGAGGCAAAAATGGTGTTAAATCCCGCAGTAGCAAGATCACGAACTGCTTGTATTAACTGTTGAAAAGTCAAATTATATGACTCATGGTAGAAACCAAACGGGAAGAATGGCTCGCCTTTAATTCTAATCGTGCTGTTACTGTTGTTTTTAATAGTGCTATTAGTAATTGTACTAGTCACTTTATTATCAACCAAATTGTGAGCTTGATAAATTTTGTTACCGTAAGCAGAGAAACAAAGAATAAGTAACATGGGTAATATAAATAATAATATTGTTCGCCTCCATTTAAAAATATATTCTTTAAGCATTTCTCTCCTTAACAAAAATTGATTTACTTGCTTTCTAGCATTTTAATATCTCAAAGTGAGCAAAATTAGGTGTCTTACTTTTTATTAATAAATGAAATTATGGCATGAGTATAATATTCTTCTATTTCTTTTTTCGGATTTAGTTATGTCACAATAATTCCAATACACAGAAAATAAGCAACAGTCATTGCTGTACCTAAAGCACTAAACATCCCCTCACCCATAGATGTAATCCAGAAACATATTGTAATCACCAGAGGTGCAATAGCGTAGTGGTCTGTCTTTGAATGAGTTTTGAAATATAAATAAGCATAGAAGATACTAAGAGATGCTAGAAATAACATCAAAAATGCCGCAATAATACCGATTGTTCCAAGGGTATTGATAATCGTATTATGACCTCCTAAACCAAAATTTAATTCAAAGTAGTCTGCACCATTACCCAATAACTTTACATCTTCAAATGTCTTATTCCAAATATATTCTCTACCACTCAAACCTTCTTTATCTTGTAATTGATTAAGGTTATTCAAGAAAAATAAATAAAACTGTTCATCTGCTAATAATAAGATTGCGCTGATGCTTAGGGCAATACTACTAACAAATTTAATCAAAAATCCAGGTTTTTGAAATAACCTCCACATAAATATAGATAACATACCAAAAAAGGCAATTAAGGATGTACGTGCATTAGCTAAAATAATAATTACAAAGAGAAAAATTAAACATAAAATAATCGGTAAAACATACCATAATCTCTTTTTAGCAGACAAACTACCAATCAAAATAATAAAAAGTCCAGATGCCATTGTCACACTTGTAAATCCTAAATCATTGGGATTAGGAAAGACGCCTGCATAACCTGTATATGAATGACCTTGAAATTGATTGATTGGGTGTAGCAATAAAGACATAACTATATAAGGAAGAAGACCCAAAAAAAGTGACGTAGCAAGCAGAAAATTTGCATATTGTTTCATCAACTTAGGTAAGCTATAGAAGAAAATCATTGGGCTTATAATCATAAACCAGAGTCCATCTCTAACAGATACTAAATCATCGTTAACAACTCCAGATATTACTGATATAAAACCTAGTAAAATCCAGACTATAATTAGAGGCAGTTGTTTCTTCGGAAACCCCCATATATCAAAGCGGGATAATAGTAGAAGAGTCATTAATGCTGTAAGAATTAGAACATAGCGCAGTTTTTCGATGGCTGAATCTAGGGGGATTTCAGAACTCCCTAAGTTAGTAATAGATGATGAGCCGAATAAGACGGCTAGAATTATTAATGTAAGAATTTGTTGCTTTTTAAATTCAAGATTCATGGAAGTTTGCATACTAATAACTTAGATTTGATTGTTTGAATAAAAATTTACAACGTTTTTATGCTTTGTAATATCTAAGTTCTAAGACAAATTTTACTAAAATCAATAAGGTTTTCAAGTCTATAATGTAATAACTTAAGCCTATTAATTATTTACTTTATCAAGTGACTATTAGATTTTTCTGTAGAACAGAGAAGTAATTTAGTTGCTCCATATATAAAAATTCCAATTCTCTAGCTCCTCTTTGAATATTAAATAGACTATTTTCTACAGTTTTAAACGCTTCTAATTGGTTGATTTTTGCTGTATCTTGCTTAGTTTCCATGACTGCATCGGCCCAAGTAGAGGCTGGTTTCAATAACGATATCCGATGCATCAAAGGTTTTACTACATCTGCTTCTTGAGGAATAACATTAGAAAGAATACAAGATAGTCCCGCGGCTTGTGCTTCAACCAACACTAAGCCCAATCCTTCATAAAGAGATGGGAAAATTAATAAATCCATAGCACCTAACATCAGTCGGGGAACATCAGAACGGACACCTGCGAAAATTACACGGTCAGCCAAGCCTATCTGAACAACTTTTTGCTCAATCTCTGGGCGTAGCTTGCCGTCACCAACCAACAAGAGGCGCATCTTCGGTTCTCGCTTGGCAATTTCTGATGCTATGTCCAGAAGAAACAAATGATTCTTTTCCGCATCAAATCTACCTACATGACCCAGAACAAAGGCATCCGCAGGTATATCCAATTCAGCACGCACAGCATTAGAGTCAAATGTATTTCGGAATGGAGCTAGGTCAATACCACAATAAAGTAATTGCCAACGGGGATCGTTTTCCCACTTCATCCCAAATAAATCTGCTGCTGCATTTCGACTACATCCCAACCCAACAGTGGCATACTGGGAAATCCATCTTTTCATCAAACTCAGATACAATTTACGCTTCAAACCAGTTTTAGCTTCAACTGAGGAACTATCAAAGTGACTGTGGGCAATACGGACGGGAATACCTAGCTGATGGGCCAAACGGAGAACGTAACCACTAAAGTGATGGCCATGACTGTGAATAATGTCATAAGGTCTATGCTTTTTTAGAATCTGTTTAAAGTTGTAGCCATAACTCCAAGGTTGGGAGTGTGGATGAGGGCAGACAATAATCTTGCTACCAAGAGTACGAATTTCGTGATCGTAATGGCAGGGTTCAGTTGTATGAACTAGAAAATCTATCTGGAAGCGATCGCGATTAATCTGGCGGAGGATATGCATCAGCCAAGTTTCTGTTCCAGCCCGGTTCATCCCACCAACAACTTGCAGAATGCGGATAGAAGGTTTGTTACATAACGTCATGATTTTACTCCTTCCATATATCTGTGTGGTTTATGCAGTGCATGGAGAATAACTGCCAAACTTAGACCTGCTTGAATAATTGCCGCAATCAATAGCGCGATCGCAGTTCCTAACAATCCCCACTTGGGCAGCAACCATAAACAAGCGATGGCTGAGATACTTGCCACAACGGCGGACAAAGGCATTTGAATGCGGAAGTACCGGGCTGCCGTCATTCCATAGCCTAGGAACGACGATATGTAGTTAATCCCAGCCGCAACCATCAGCCAGATAAACAAATTTGTATGCTCGGCATATTCAGGCCGATACAGGATAGTTAGAATCTGCCGCCCAGCCACCACAGCCACTAAAACACCTGCTCCGCCCAATAGAGTAGCAATTCCTACCAGCTTGAGCAGGAGGGTGCGGAAAGCTATGCGATCGCCCTCTGCATAATATTTGGCCAAACGAGGAATGGCTGACTCACCCAAGGCATTCATTACCATACTTCCTGCCACCATCAGATAAGCTATAGCTGCAAAAATGCCCAGTTCTCGCTCACCTAAATATCGCTCAATAAAGTAGCGGGGAATATTACTATTAAGTGAAATTAGCATCATCACAAGCCCTAAAGGCAAACAGAGCCATATCAGATGTGCTAAAGTTTTCCAATGCCAACGAGGTTGTAATTGTGACTTCTGCTTTAGTATTAAGATACCGCTACGAATGTCGTAGCCAAACAACACCACAACCCAAGCAAAAATTAACCCAACTACACCCCACAGAATACCTCCAGATATATACACTCCGATGCCCAGTAGTAGCAGTGATAGAGGGCCTTTAATCATCAACGACATAGCAATTCGCTCCATCTGCTCATGCTGCTGAATTAGCCCATAAAATACATCGCTAATAGACTCAAACGCCTTTGCTAGACCAATCAGAAAGATAATTAAGGATATTTCCCAGCGATATCCTCCTGACAGACTAATAACTGCAATGACCAGAAGTGCCAACATTGTCGAAATTAGCCTCAGCCCCAGGTAATCGCTAAAACGATATTGTTTTTTAGCGTCTGTTGCTTGGACAATTCGTAGTTGGAGATTTGTCAACATAATTACGGGTGCTGTGACTGCCAGTCCCAAAGTAAATTGACCTACCATTTCTGGACTACCAAGTTTAGCTAGCATGACCAGTATTCCCCACTGGCAAACTGCATAAACAAAATTGCCAGTGAAAGTCCATGAGAAATTGCGGCGTAGTGTTAGGATCTTTTTTTGTTGCATCAGGTCAAAGTGATATTAACTTTTGCAGATCTACACCAAAAACCAACAGTATTTGATATCCATCCACACAGGCTATCCATTTATCTTTTGTAATCTGGTGAGGATCGATATTATGCATGCCAGTTTTATTCCAACCAAAGCCGCTGGGTTTTAAAATAGGATTTTCTTTAACTTCTTTTTCTTTATAAGTTGTTGTTGTTAGATGAGTTATTTCAAACGCTCGCACTTGAGTCCCATATAAATGCTCATCATCCTGGGTATATCGGAAAATTTGATCATCATGTACTACAACTCTACCTCCTGGCCTTGCTATGTTTAAATTGTCTTCTATAAGAGGGCTTTGAGGATGTTCAATCCAATGTCCCATCAGGTCATCAGTATAGTAAAGACGTAGAATATTGCTTTGTGTTGATGACGTGAACATCCACCACATTTCATTAAAATTAAAAACAGAACTATCTACATAATCCCTGCCATCTATTAAAACTTTCAAAAATGCCCATTTAGTGGGAAAATCAACTGCTTTGTATAATCGAATAGAATTAGTTTCATAACTCTCTGGAATCATGTAGTATTCATTTTCAAATTTGAATACATAAGGATAAGACAAATGGAATGCTTCTTTAAGTACTATTTGTTTATAATTCCAATGGAATCCATCATTGCTAATTGCTAGTCCTATTTCCCCTCTATCATTAAGACTATTCATCACTTCAAAAAACATATACCAAGTGTCATTATCACAAACCATAAATGGATCGGCAACAAATTCAGCTATTACATCTGTTACATCTTTGGCAGTCAAAACTGGATTCTTGATATTTTCTGTTGCAGCAAAATCAAAAATAGATTTGCCTGTATAAATTCCAATTGACCAGTCACATTTTCTTCTAACAAAAACTCTTGCCATTCTTTTGAAATCAGAAATATATCTGGATTTCCTAGCAGATCCTCTATCTAAAGCCTGTGGTAAGTTGGGAGTTTTATGCATTAGTTTCATGTTGATTGGTTAATTGATGTAGATTTGTTTGATGAATGCTACATAAAGACAAATTTCAACTTCTCTAGTTGATTAAGCATTTCATAGTTCCACTTACGCCAGCATATTCCTATTTGAATTTGTGATCAGACTACTATTTATTGAATTACCTATTAACACATTATTTTCCAAGTATTTTGGTTTGTATCCCGATACCAACTGTTCCAATAAAAACAGAATAGAATTAGTATCATTTCTAGCTGCTGCTATACACAATGCTTCCACCGCGAAATCCATATTTTCTGGAATAATCCGACTGGCATTCTTGACAAAAAATAGTTTTTCATGTTGAGTTGGTTCATACTCCTCCCCTTTAATAAACAGTTCCTCAAATAACTTTTCCCCTGGTCGTAAGCCTGTAAAGACAATATCAATATCTTTGTTTACCTCATAGCCTGAAAGGCGAATTAATTCCTTTGCTAAATCAACAATTTTCACAGGTTCACCCATATTCAGCATTAAAACTTCACCACTGCGACCAAGTACCGCAGCCTGTAAAACAAGTTGAACTGCCTCTGGGATGGTCATGAAATAACGACAGATATCGGGATGAGTAACGGTTATTGGGCCACCTGTAGCAATTTGTTTTTTGAAAGTGGGAACGACACTACCACGGCTACCCAAAACATTGCCAAAACGCACGGTAACATAATGCTTTCCACTTTTTCTGGCAGCTTGCAGCACTAACATTTCGGCGACTCTCTTACTAGCCCCCATAACATTGGTGGGATTAACAGCCTTGTCCGTGGAGATCATCACAAAATGTTTTACATTATGTTCCAGCGCCAGTTCTAGTAAATTTTTTGTTCCGATCACATTGTTAGTGATTGCTTCTGATGGATTTAATTCCATAAGAGGAACGTGCTTATGAGCCGCTGCATGGAAAATTATGTCAGGTTGGAATTGCTTAAAAGCGTGTTCTAATCGAGACCAAAACCGAATATCAGCAATGAAAGTGGAAATATCAGGGGTGTTTCTTGAGCATTTGCCATCGTTTTTAAGTGCTTGGATAAGTTGTTCTAGCTCTTGTTGAATGTTGAATACAGAATTTTCTCCATGTCCAATAAGTATGATTCTGCTAGGCTGGCATTTGAAAATTTGCCGACAAAGTTCACTACCAATTGAGCCACCTGAGCCTGTGATTAATACTGTCTTGCCCTTGAGAAATTTAAACACTCGCTCAATATCCGTCTGTACTGGTTCTCGTCTGAGCAAATCCTCAATTCTGACATCCCGAATACTATCTACTCGCACACGCTCATTGAGGATTTCATGTATTCCAGGTAAGGTACTAGCCTGCGTTCCAGTTGCTTTACAAATATCTAGGATTTCCCGAATAACTTGTCCCGCAACAGTAGGCATGGCAATGATAACTTTATGGATTTGGAGAGATTTCAAAGTATCAGAAATTTGATGGCGATCGCCAACTACTGGAATGCCGCTAATATGTGCATTTAACTTTTGAGGATCATCGTCAATGAAGGCAACAGCCTGAAAACCCAGTTGGGGATTGCGTTGCATATCTTGTACAAGAGAAACTCCGGCACTACCAGCACCAATAATCAGCACCCGCTCCTGTGGGTTAAATACTGCTTGTCGTTGGCTAAATCTTTCCACAACCCGAAAACTGAAACGCAATGCTCCAATGAAAATACACGACAATAACCCATCAATAAATGGTAGCGATCGCGGCAGGTTATTTATAATAAAAGGCTCTGTGCCATGAAGAATATCAAATGTCATGGTTTGGACAATTACTGCACCCACCATCAACATGGTTATATATGTCAGTTCCTCAACACTGGCATAGCGCCAGTAACGTCTATAAAAACCAAAACTCCAAAATACAGTTAGTTTGACTGCTAAAAATAGTATTGTTGCAATTCCTAGTTCTGGAATGTGTGCTTTATCCAGATAGCCATCTAAACGCAGAAGCAGAGCTAATAAGGGAGTGATTGAAAAAACAATGATATCGAAAATTAACAAGTGCGTATTTCTCAGCTTCAGCAAATTGTTTAATGAACTGTTAATTAACTTTTGGAAGATTCTAAATAAGAAATTCATGCTTGCAAAAACCTCCAGAGCAATTTACAAAACCATCTTCTTTGTGTATAAATATCCAATTCAGAAGATGTTCAATATCATCAATTAACCGAAATAATGATGTTGGGATGCCTGGATTCACTCATTAAATACTCACTTTCTAAGAGATTTATGTAAATATTTTGTTTAAACAACCCTAGCAACCACTGAAAATTACATACATAAAACAGTTGCTTAGTCTATAAATAGGCATAGTTGATAATCGAGAATCAAAAATTACCTATGCCTAAACGTATTTGGCACTCAGCCAATAATTTGGTTCAACCTGTACGCAACTGCTATGTAAAAGAAATATCAGTTTGTTGTTGCATGTGTCACGCCAAATTGGCATTATTTTTCTCTGAGCTGAGAAATATTTACGTAGTAACAATTTTCATCAAGTTATCTTTATTCTTACTGATCTGAGCAAAAGCTAGCCAGTAGCTCATAAATAGGTAAGCAAGGTGTGGAAAAACAACAGTAAGTTTAAAGTATTTAACAATTAAGTGGAGAACCCGCAACAGTAGACCTGACTTGGAAAGAAACTAATAAGAAGATCCAAATCTCCCGGAAAAGCCTAAGCGGCTTTGTTTCTTTAGCTGCGATTCCAGCCACCAGGCATAGTTTACAAACCACCGTCTTGGAAGCAACAAGCGATCGCCAACTCTGCATGTTGAATTAATATATCTTTATCCAGAGTATGAACAACATATTGCGGTGTTACCGCCAGTAGTTTGTCAATTCTTTCCTTAGCTGCCTCTACTATTGATTGATCAAGGCTACCGTTACTGAGGGAGTCGGCAAAATCTTCAGCTATTTTATAAGTACGTTCAATAGATGATGAATTTATATTACGGGAAACAATAAATAAGTCGCAGCCAGCACTAAATGCTTGCGCTACAGTACCACTCTTGGCAAACATATCTGAAACAGCTTTCATATCCAAGTCATCAGATACTACAACTCCCTGAAAACCAAGTTCTTCTCGGAGTATGCTCTTGAGGATAGGTTGAGAAAGTGTTGCTGGCACATCAGCATCTATCTTAGGGAATAAAATATGAGCTGTCATAATCAAAGGAACCTGCGCTTCTATGAGTGCTTTGAAGGGTATAAGTTCTCGAATTCGTAGGTCTTCTCTAGTCAAATTGAGTATCGGTAGCTCAATGTGAGAATCTTTGCTAGTGTCTCCATGTCCAGGAAAGTGCTTGGCGCATCCCAAAATTCCTGATTCCTGAAGTCCGAGGAAGTAGTCACAAGCACCTTGAGCCGCAGTTTCAGGAGTATTCCCAAAGGCGCGAGGGCCAATAATAGGATTTTGGGGATTGGAAAAAATATCTGCTACAGGCGCAAAGGATAAATTTATTCCCAGTGATTTTAACTCAACTGCTGTTGCTTTTGCTACTTCACGCGAATGCGATAGCGCAAGCGCCGACTTGTCAGTTCGCAACATAAAAGCATGAGGAAATCGTGTAATTGGTAATGGTGTACGCACAACTCGACCTCCTTCATGGTCAAGAGTCATGAATATAGAGTCGCGTTCAGTATATTGTCGTATCTGATTGTTCAATTCCTTGAAACTTTCTAGCCAAATCTCGTAGGGAGTAGCATCCAAAAAGTTCTTACCAAAAAAGATCACCCCAACTGGCTTCAATTCACTGAGTGCGCGTTTATCCTCATCACTTAATGTAGTACCGGAAATACCAAGAATCAGGTGATGTCCAAAGCGCTGGAGCGTTTGCGAGACTGCCATAATCCTTTACCTGTTGTGTAACAAACAACTGGGATTTTTAACTTAGAGGATCTTAGCCTTTATCCTACACTCTTATGGGGAATGGGGAACTTGGGCTTGTCTGTATTCGTGGTAGTCTTTATCAAGACTGGAGACATTTTCTCAAGGCAAATCCGGGAAATTGCCAAAGAAATCAACTATCTTAAGACGGCATTTGTGAATTTCTTAAAGGAGAAGGCTGGCGTTTAAGGAATTACTTTTGTTTCTTTGCGTCTGCTGGATATAAATCTATATGAGAAGAAGCACGCTGCAAACCTATTGCCAACAATGGTATTGGCAATTTGCTTTGGCAGGTGAATGTAGGTAAAATTCCCTTTAGTGAAAGTTTTTTGGGGAAGAGATCGCACAAGACCTACTAGATGTAACGGATTGCAACGTATAATGAGAACGGCAAAACGATGTAGAAATTAGGTTTAAATGCGAGTAGCGATCGCGGGAGCGGGACTAGCAGGACTTTCCTGCGCGAAATATCTCACGGACGCAGGTCACACCCCCATTGTCTTGGAAAGCCGAGACGTATTGGGTGGTCTTGTTGCGGCGTGGAAAGACTCTGACGGCGACTGGTACGAAACTGGGTTACACGCCTTTTTTGGGGCATATCCCAATATGCTCCAGTTGCTCAAGGAGTTGAACATTGAAGATCGACTCCAGTGGAAAGAGCATACGCTGATTTTCAATCAACCGGAGAAGCCAGGGACACTCTCACGTTTTGATGTTCCAGATATTCCATCTCCTTTCAACGTGATTGCATCGATTCTTCGCAACAAAGACATGTTGACTTGGGAGCAGAAGATTCGGTTTGCCATTGGCCTACTTCCAGCAGTGGTTCGAGGTCAGAAGTATGTCGAGGATATGGACAAGTACAGCTTCTTAGAGTGGTTGGAAAGGCAAGGTGTTGGCGAACGGGTAACTAGTGACGTTTTTATCGCGGCATGCAAAGCGCTTACCTTTATCAATCCTGATGAAGTTTCTGCAACGATTCTATTAACAGCACTAAATCGCTTTTTGCAAGAACGATATGGTTCCAAAATTGCATTTTTGGATGGTTCTCCTACAGAACGGCTATGCAGCCCTATTGTAGATTACATCACAGAACGTGGTGGCGAAGTTCACCTGAATGCGCCTCTCAAAGAAATCGTCCTGAACGATGATGGGAGAGTGAAGCACTTTGTAATCCGGGGATTAAACGGCGCCCAAGACTACATTGAAACTGCCGACTTGTACGTATCGGCAATGTCAGTAGATGTACTGAAAGTGTTGTTACCAGAGCCTTGGAAACAAATGGAATATTTCCAAAAGTTGGATGGCTTAGAAGGTGTGCCAGTGATCAACTTACATCTGTGGTTTGACCGTAAACTTACAGAGATTGACCAATTGCTGTTTTCGCGATCGCCCCTCCTCAGCGTTTATGCTGATATGAGCAATACTTGCCGCGAGTACGCTAACCCGCATCGCTCAATGTTGGAACTAGTTCTAGCCCCAGCGAAAGATTGGATTAGCAAATCTGATGAGGAAATTATTGCCGCAACAATTGCCGAACTGGAAAAACTTTTCCCAGACCACTTTGGGGGAGACAATCCAGCAAAATTGCTCAAATATCATGTGGTGAAAACACCGCGTTCAGTTTACAAAGCTACCCCTGGTCGTCAACAATACCGGCCTGCACAAGTTAGCCCCATTGTCAATTTCTATCTGGCAGGGAGTTACACCATGCAACGCTACTTAGGAAGTATGGAAGGTGCCGTACTTTCTGGTAAGCTGACAGCGCAGGCGATCGCTGAAGCTGAAGCCAACCCAGCGGCAAATTCTTCCAGCCTGCAAACGCTAACCCGACCGCCTGCAACGAATGCTGCAACTGCCTGATTCCAAAGCGCGCATGAAAACGCTGGTCTCTGTAGACGAGTCCTACCAACTTTGTCGTCACCTCATAGCCAAATATTCGACGACTTTTTACCTCAGTACTTTGCTCCTGAGCGAAGAAAAGCGTCCTGCTATTTGGGCAATTTACGCTTGGTGTCGCCGTTTAGATGAACTGGTGGATGGCCCTGCATCTGCTATTACTACACCAGAAACCCTAGACTTATGGGAGCAGCAGCTAGAATCAATTTTTGCTGGACGCCCATTGGATAATTTTGACGTAGCTTTGGTAGATACCACCCAACGCTTTCCGATGGACATCCAGCCCTTTCGAGATATGATTGCTGGTCAGCGTATGGACTTATATCGCAGTCGATATGAAACATTTGAGGAGTTATACCTCTACTGTTACCGTGTCGCTGGTACTGTAGGCTTGATGTCAACAGCAGTCATGGGGTTAGATAATAGCAAAGATTCAGTTCCGTGGAACTCTCAACAACAGTCATATATTCCCACTGAAGAAGAAATTGCTTTGGGAATTGCCAAGCAACTAACCAACATCCTCAGAGATGTAGGAGAAGATGCGCGGCGTGGACGAATTTATATTCCTCTAGAAGATTTGGCACGATTCAACTACACCGAGCAAGATTTGTTCAAAGGTGTAGTTGATGATCGTTGGCGCTCCCTAATGCGCTTTCAAATCGCACGGGCTAGACAGTTTTATACTAAAGCAGAAAGAGGTATTACTTACCTTTCGGCTGATGCCCGTTGGCCTGTATGGGCTGCTCTAATGCATTACAGTGGAATTTTAAACGTAATTGAACGCAACGATTATAATGTTTTTACTCGACGTGCCTACGTACCCCAGTGGCAAAAGTTACGTTCTTTGCCCGTAGCTTGGCTGCGATCGCAAGTGCTTTAGAAAATTAGTCTAGTCATTTGTCCTTTGTAGGTCAGCCGCTAAGTCCAGTCCTATTCGCATAGCGTCTGTATCAAGAGGCATATATCCTGCCATTGGGAACTAGCGTTAGCAACGCTCTTGAATGTCACCCACGACTAATGACATGCAAATGACAAATGACTATTGACCCACCACTAGAAATCTGATAACATTGATATTCGTGACCGTGGAGAGGTGGCTGAGTGGTCGAAAGCGGCAGATTGCTAATCTGTTGTACGGCAGGCAACTCCGTACCGAGGGTTCGAATCCCTCCCTCTCCGTTTTCCAGACTTAATATATGCATAAAATTATAAATAAACCCTAATCTAGGGTTAAATATCTCTACTTCCTGAAGGGGATGATATTATTTATCCTTTGGAGTCTGTTAAGATCAAGCTAACCTAAAAATCTAGTTTGAGTTTTACTTTCAGGCTCCTGATTATTCAGAGGAGTGAAAGTAATTTATGCAAAGAATTAGTACTGCTTTAGCCTTAAGCTTAACTACCATTGCAACTGGGTTTTTCCTGGGAGCTTGTGATAATCCCAGTACCACCAATAACACAGCCAACAATAGTGGGAATGCCACCCCAGCTGCAAACTCAACCACCACAACTAGTGGTGCTCAAGGACTAAAAATAGGTTCGTTACTCCCCACAACAGGTGATTTAGCATCAATCGGACAGCAGATGTCACTTGCTGTTCCTTTGCTAGTTGAAACCGTTAACACTTGCGGTGGCGTGAATGGCCAACCTGTTAGCCTTATTGCTGTAGACGACCAAACAGACCCCAAAGCTGGTGCTGCTGGCATGACTAAACTGTCAACTGTAGATAAAGTTGCGGGTGTCGTTGGCTCCTTTGCCAGTAGTGTTTCCACCGCTGCTGTCTCAATTGCTGCTCAAAATAAAGTCATGTTGATTTCACCTGGTAGCACCAGTCCTGTGTTTACCGAAAAAGCGCAAAAAGGTGACTTTAACGGCTTTTGGGCACGCACGGTTCCCCCTGATAGCTACCAAGGGCCAGCTTTAGCCGAGCTCGCTAATAAAAGAGGTTACAAGCGAGTATCCACTGTTGTCATTAACAACGACTATGGCGTGGGGTTTGAAAAAGCATTTGTCCAAGCTTTTGAAAAATTGGGGGGAACCGTAGTTAATAAAAACAATCCTGTCCGCTACGACCCCAAAGCCACTACTTTTGAAACTGAAGCGACAGCTGCTTTTGCTGGTAAACCAGATGCAGTCCTTGGCGTTTTTTATGTAGAAACAGGTAGCCTATTGCTCAAGTCGGCGTATCAGCAAGGTCTAAGTAAAGGGGTGCAAGTCATGCTGACAGACGGCATGAAATCAGACGAATTCCCTGGCCAAGTTGGCAAAGGCAGCGATGGCAAGTTTATTGCTACTGGAGTAATCGGTACAGTACCCGGTTCCGATGGTAAAGCATTAGAAGCTTTTAGAAAACTCTGGCAATCCAAGAGAGGTGGTTCACCAGGGGAATTTGCTCCCCAAGCCTGGGATGCCTCTGCTTTATTGGTGCTGGCGGCTCAAGCGGCTAAGCAAAATACAGGTGTTGGCATCTCTAACAAAATACGCGAAGTTGCCAACGCTCCTGGTACAGAAGTTACTGATGTCTGCGAGGGACTGAAGTTGCTTAGAGAGGGTCAAGATATCAATTACCAGGGAGCCAGCGGTAATGTAGATGTTGATGCTAACGGAGATGTCATCGGTGTTTACGATGTCTGGACAGTAGGAGATGATGGCAAAATCAAGGCAATTGACAAAGTTACTCCCAAGTAGGGATTAAGAAAGTCAAAAGTAGATAGTAAAAAGGCAAAAGAAAATAATTCTTTTGCCTTTTTTTAGAATTTATCAAGGGGTAAGCTTTTGGACGACGTAAAAGGACTCGTCCTTCACTTCTGCCCGGACGTTCTGGAATAGCCTTATGAACAATAAATTTTAGGGTAGTAGTAAATCTCCGTTTTTACTACATATTTACCCATTGGGTTAGGCGATTTAAGTCGGGCTACGCCTGCAATTGCTGTTTGAGCCTAGAATCCCCGCAATTCAATTGCGGGGAGTATGTCAAGTTAATTTAACTACTTTAGCAGAAGTCCCACACCTCATATCACTCCTAGGAGTGTGGGGACGCCAGTCGCCTGCGACGGGAAACCCGTCTACAGCGCTGGCTTATGAATGCGCGTGAGTTGACGACAGTCCTAGATTTTATGTGCGTAGCACGAGAATCTAGGACATGAAGGAAACAAGCAATTTCTAAGTTTTTTCTTCAGGTGTTTCTTGAGCTTCAATGTATTTTCTAAGTGTAGAAACTGTAACACCTCCGCAACTGGCAACAAAATACGAACCACTCCAAAACACATCTTTCCAGTAGAACTGTTCTAAGTGTTCTGTAAATTCTTGCCGAAGTTTTCTAGATGATACAGATTTCAAATTATTAACTAATTTGCTAAGTTCAACGTCTGGATGATATTGAAAAAGTGTATGTACATGATCTTCCTCTCCATTGAACTCAATAAGTTTACAATCCCACTTTTCTAATAATTCCTCAACTATAGTATTCAGCCTGGTTAACATCTGTGTTGTGAAGGCTTTACGCCGATATTTTGTGACTAAAACTAGATGGACTTTTAGATCACTTATTGATCGACCTTTAGAAACAAAATCATTTTTCATATTTTTTGTAATTTATCTAAAACTCAGTGTATACTAAAATAGCAACACTGAATTGGTCGAACAAGTGAGAACATCCTATCAGTACCGCTTAAAGCCTACTAAAGAACAAGCTAAAATTATAGACAATACTCTAGATATGTTGCGTTGCCAATATAACTATCAGATTGGACAAAGGCTTGAGTGGATAGAGCAAAATCGTTGTTCTATTGACAGATGTTCCTTGCTTGTTTGTCATATTCCAGAGTTGAAAGACAAACCCAATCGTTTTAGCCAGCAAGCCTCTTTAACTCAACTGAAGAAAAATCGAAGTTGGTACAAAGGCATTCATTCTCAAGTGTTGCAAGAAGTATCGAAAAAAGTTGAAATAGCTTTTGACCGTTGGCTCAAAGGTGATACTAACGGCAAGCGTAGCGGTAAGCCAAGATTCAAAGCTAAAGGGCAATACAAGACTTTTACCTACCCACAATTCAAGCGGGAGAATTTTCAAAACGATAAAATAACACTCTCAAAGCTTGGCACAATCAAAGTAATCATTCATCGTCAAATACCAAATGGATTCGATATCAAAACCGTATCTGTTACTAAAAAGTCAGATGGTTATTATGTGATTTTGAGCTTAGAAGATAAGACAGTACCAACAATCAAGCCAAATTTTGATTCCAGAAATATCGTTGGGATTGATGTAGGATTGATTGATTTTATTGTCACATCAGAAGATGAAAGAATAGCAGCACCTAAGTTTTTACGCAAGGCAGAACGTAGATTAAAATCCGCACAACGACGAGTTTCTCGTAGAAAAAAAGGCTCTAATCGCCGCAAAAAAGCAATTAAAAGGCTGGGTATGCAACATAAAAGAGTTGCCGATACTCGCAAAGATTTTCATTTCAAAACTGCTAACAATTTGCTCAAAAAATCTGATGTTATTGCAGTAGAAAAACTGAATATCAAAGGACTTGCTAAATCAAGATTGGCTAAAAGTGTAAATGATGCCGGATGGGGTCAGTTTATTTCAATACTTAGTGTCAAAGCCGAAAACGCTGGGCTAAAAGTAATTGCTATAAATCCAAATGGTACTAGTCAAGAATGCTCTAGCTGTGGTCAAAAATCAAAGAAGCTGCTATCAGAAAGAACGCATAATTGCCCTAACTGTAAGATTAGTTTGTGCAGGGATCTGAATGCCGCTATAAATATAAAGAATCGTGGGACGCACGATCTAAAAGCTCAAATTATGTCCTCAATGGGGAGTCTTTGAGAAGCCTACACTTCCTGGGTACAGGAAAGTGTAGGTACGTCACTTAGAAGCCAGTGAAGTTGTAACCAACTCCTAACAGCAAGCCAATATCGGTTTCATCGAAAAATCCGGCATTCACAGCAGCCGTAGCCGTAAATTGAGAGTTTAAAGGCACATCAATACCACCAGATACTAAGACGGCAACTTGGGAGTTATCGCCAGTTTGAATGGCTGCACCTACTCCTACATAAGGCGCGATCGCTAGTGGTTCGCTAAATGGATCTGCTTGCTGCAAGGAAAAGTCGTAGGTGACTGGAATTAAAACTGTAGTATTATCCCCGAAAATTGCCGACGGTCGTACCGATATGGCATTTGCCAGACCAACTTTGCTGATGACCGCGAAGTTGCCATCTCCCAAAGATGATGTACCACCACTGATCCCAATGTTGCCAGCAACACCTATATAGCTTCTACCGCCACGGGTCGGTCTGCCTATATCAATATCTGATTGCGCCACTCTAGGATCAAATGGTTGAGAAGCCGACTGAGATATAGGTTCTACATACTCAGAAGTCAGCGCTACAGATGTAGCTGTTACTGTCCCTGGAACGGGTGTAAGTATTCTACTGGCGGTTTGGTGTGTGGCAGCGTTGGGAAACTGCTGCACTTGAGTAAAATTAGTTACTGAGGATTTTTCGGTTGTCTCTGTAGAGAAGTTTTGGTTGCTAGTCTCTAGTTCAGCATCTAGCTGGTTGGGAGACATTACAGTCGCGGAATCGGTTAAGGGCTGATTGCTGACTATATCTACTGTCTCGGCAACTGCTGATAAGCCGTTACCTAAGACTGCGATCGCAGCTAAACTTGGCAACCAAAAAACACCTTTGCGAAGAATAGTATTCACATTCACTCCTAAAAGAATATTGCCACAATAAATAAAGGGTTTTGTTGATTTTAGTCAACAAATTTAGGCAATATTCAAAATTTAACACCAAAAAATTGATTTTTACATCCTAAATTTAACTTATCTACTTAAGATTTATTAGCAAAAAATTAAATACTATATCCTGCATTTGATAGATGACAAAGCTATCACGATTTTGTATTATGCTATGTTTTTTCTACTTGAGAGCAAAGCCTCTATTTATTGAGAAGGTAATCAGGAGATTCTGTAACCATTTATTATGGTAGCCGTAGATATTCTCACTCTTCAACAATTACAAAATCTCAAGGCTTGTTTTTAATACCTAATTAAGAATTGAAGTACAGAAGAGGAGAGCAGGGGTACAAAAATAACTATGTTGTTACTTCCCCCACTTCCTCACTTCTGTTCCAAAAAGAATCTATAAAGTAGCTATTGCTTCGGCAACTAGCTGAGAAACTAAGGGCAAAATAGCGCGGCTCTTAGCGTGTGCTTTGCCTTCGGTAAATACCACCAAGAGGTAAGGGCGTTGATCTAGTAACTCAATATACGCTGCATCATGGCGAACTTGACTTGTCCAACCTGCCTTTGACCAAATTTGGGTACTTTGGGGAAGGCCACCACCCAAAAAGCCTGTTACCTGATCTTCCTCTACGTCAGTGGGCAAATCATCAGGTTTGAGACTACGTTTGAGCAAAGCCATCATTGCTTGCGATCGCCCGCTAGACACTGCCACTCCACCAACAATACTATGTAGCAACCTGGCGATCGCATTTGTTGTCACCATATTGCGATTTTCCAGCATCTCCCCATAAAATGCTCTCTCTCGACCATAAGGCCCATCACACCAAGTTTTTTGGCAGACGTTAATTGTCTGCATTTCTTCCCATCCCAAAGACTGGTAATAGCGGTTAACAATATTACGTTGATATTTCCAAGTTTCAAATGGGCCTGTCGGTAACTCTGGCCCCGAAGTGGTTCCACTTAAGATATCTATAACCAAGCTGGTAGCATCATTGCTAGAGTCTATAATCATATCTTGCATGGCTCGCTCCAACTCCTTAGAAGTCTGCTGGATCATGCCTTTCTCTAACCATTCGTTGACTGCCACTAGGTAAAACAGCTTGACTACACTCGCAGGGTAAATCCGCTCAACACCACGATAAGTGAAACCACGGACTGAGTGGTTCCAAAAAGCGTTAGGAGTTAAAGCACCACCAGTATTTACTGATACTGGTGGATCGTAAACAATCCAAGTCAGAGCAATTTGATTACGGGCTAACGTCGGAAAAGCTGCCCAAGTTGCCTCTAAAATGCCATTACCTAGATTTTCGAGTTGTTCGTCTTTACTAAAAAAAATCATTCTCGAATGATGTCCTTTAATCTAAAATCCAAAATCCCAAATCCAAAATCAGGAGAGTATCAGTGTCTAGCTGACCTGAATTTATATGATTCTCCTGAATGTACACGCTTGGCAACTCAAGCCGCATCTGGGCGACATTTGCGGGTAACATCAAATCAACAGGATTCAGCAGTTGAGGTGAATTTAAGTGAGGATGACTATCCGGGATGGGTATCCTTTTCAGATTTGGGTTTATTACAACCTGCTACTGTACCTTATCGGGCTGTAACATTTTCGGAATCTGAGATTAAAAAACTGCTAACACAGGTCATCGATTTTACTCAAAAAGCGATGCAACAATCAAATTATTATCTTTGGGGTGGTACAGTCGGGCCAAATTACGACTGTTCTGGATTAATGCAGGCGGCATTTGTTTCAGTAGGTATTTGGTTGCCTAGAGATGCTTATCAACAAGAAGATTTTACCCAGGCAATTACTGTTGCTGAATTAGAGCCAGGTGATTTGGTGTTTTTTGGAACTCCCCAAAAAGCGACTCATGTAGGGCTTTATTTGGTGGATGGATACTATATCCATAGTTCTGGCAAAGATCACGGAAGAAATGGAATTGGGATTGATATTCTCTCGGAACAGGGAGATACGGTGAGTCAGTCATATTATCGTCAGCTGCGAGGTGCTGGCAGAGTTATTAAGAGTTACGAACCATACAGAGAAGCCTGAGCGACGGCTTTCGCCGCTCACAACTTCGGTCAAAACGCTGAGGACGCTAGAAAATATGAGGAGTGGGTTGATTTCTGGAGAGATTAATCAGGAGAATGGGGCAATTCCAGCAATTGCTCCAGATGTGTCAGTGGTAGTGCCAATTCGTGACGAAGTGGAAAGTTTGCCGCTTTTGCTAGAGGCGATCGCATCTACTTTATCTGCTAGTCAGTTAAATTATGAAATCATCTGTGTGGATGATGGTTCTACAGATGGTTCCGGGGAATTTCTCAAAAAGGAAGCGCAAACACGCAATGATTTAAAAGCGGTAATTTTGCGTCGCAACTACGGTCAAACTGCGGCTATGTCGGCGGGGTTTAACTATGCACTAGGCAAAGCGATCGTCACTCTGGATGCTGATCTCCAAAATGACCCTGCTGATATCCCCATGTTATTGGCAAAGCTAGACGAAGGTTACGATTTGGTGAGTGGTTGGCGACAAAAAAGACAAGATGGTGCTGTGAATCGGTTACTTCCTTCCAAAATTGCCAACTGGCTAATCCGGCGCACCACTAGCGTCAATATTCATGACTATGGCTGTTCGCTGAAAGCCTATCGTGCGGAATTAGTGGCAGATATGCACCTCTATGGGGAATTACACCGTTTTTTACCTGCTTTGGCATACATCGAAGGGGCAAGAATTACAGAAATGCCTGTGCGTCACCACGCCCGACGCTTTGGTCGCAGTAAGTATGGACTATCGCGGACGTTCCGGGTGTTAATGGATTTATTAACCATTTTGTTTATGAAAAAGTTCCTTACACGCCCGATGCACGTTTTTGGGCTGTTGGGATTGATTTCGATGGTTTCAGGAGGAGCGATCGGAATTTACTTGACTTTTGTCAAATTAGCTTTAGGTCAGATGATTGGTAATCGCCCTTTGCTGATTTTGGCAGTTCTCCTACTAGTAACTGGAGTGCAGTTGTTTTGCTTCGGTCTTTTGGCAGAATTACTCATGCGTACTTATCATGAATCCCAAGGACGCCCCATCTATCGTGTGCGGGAGGTCGTAGCAAAAAATGTTAACTAACGTAACAATAGTAATGATTGGGCATCAAGAAAGAACAAATGACTCTTGACCCTTGAACGCCAGATGCTTCAAGTCGGGAAACCCGACGACAGTCGCCTCAAGTCGGGAAACCCGCCCACGGCGCTGTCTCCCCAACGCACTGGCTCCCCTTGACAAAAAACTCATTAAATTGCATCTACCTTGAAAGCATTTAATACCTTTGACGCCGAACTGCGGCGCAACCTGCTGATTTTATTTACAGCAGGTTTATTATTCTGGTCTAGCTTGGCTTCGCTTTTACCAACTCTACCGCTCTACATTCAAGATGTAGGCGCAAGCAAGCAGCAAATTGGGATTGTCATGGGCAGTTTTGCCATTGGGTTATTGCTATTTCGCCCGATGCTGGGACGATTGGCGGATGAACGTAGTCGAAAGATTGTCTTGTTGATTGGCACGATAGTAGCTGCGATCGCACCTTTTGGTTACTTGGCATTCACATCGATTCCGTTGTTAATACTGGTGCGGATTTTTCATGGTGTTAGCCTCGCTGCTTTTACCACTGGATACAGTGCCTTGGTGGCAGATTTAGCACCCGCTGAGAATCGTGGTGAAATTATTAGTTATATGAGTTTGACATCTCCCATTGGTTTAGCAATTGGGCCTGCCTTGGGAGGGTATTTAGAAGCTACATCTGGTTATGCAGCCTTATTTCTAATATCCGCCGAATTGGGTTTTGCCGCGTTTTTGGGTACTTTACAAATTCCCAATCCACCAGTGCTGAAAGGGGAAATTGAGCGCAATAACAGCAAATTTTGGCAAATTTTGGGCAGTCCACGGGTGAGAGTTCCAGCTATAGTGATGTTGCTGGTTGGTTTAGTGATTGGTGCTGTGCATACTTTTGTGTCATTGTTTATCAAATCAACTGGGATAGATTTGAATGCTGGGTTGTTTTTCACAGCCGCGGCGCTTTCTAGTTTTATTCTCAGGCTGGTTGCCGGTCGAGCAAGCGATCGCTTAGGACGTGGTTTATTTATTACTTTTGGTATATTTTGTTATGGCTTATCATCACTAATACTGTGGCAAGCCAACAGCGCGATCGCTTTGTTATTAGCTGCGATCGTTGAGGGCTGTGGTGGTGGAACGATGTTCTCTATGATTACCACGATGATGGCAGACCGCTCACTACCACAAGAACGGGGACGAATTTTTGCTATATGTATAGCTGGATTTGATCTTGGCATTGCGATCGCAGCGCCTCTTCTAGGTTCTATCGCCGAACAAGTCGGCTACCGCAGTATGTTTGGCTATTGTGCTGTTTTAACTTTTCTGGCACTTCTCATCTTCCTTACCCAGTCCAGCAAAGACTTACCAAATTCTTTGCGCTTTGCTCTAGGTCGCACTCCAGATGTTTACGCCTTGAAAAAAATTTAGATTGTAAAAACGCGCTTAAACGGATCTCTACAATCTTTATAATAAACGGGCGAGGAGGGATTCGAACCCCCGACACCGTGGTCCGTAGCCACGTGCTCTAGTCCACTGAGCTACACGCCCTTACCGAGAGATTATCTTAACATGTTTGAACCAAATGACGCAAGAAAGTTTTCTGTTTAATTCTGCTGGCTTAACCCATCTGGATCGCCAAGGACAAGCACAGATGGTTGATGTATCTGCCAAAGCACCCACTATCCGCCAAGCAGTAGCAGTGGCCAAGGTGCGAATGCTACCAGCCACCTTCGCCGCTATTCAAGCCGGCAACACCCCGAAAGGAGACGTGTTAGGAACTGCAAGGATAGCTGGGATTATGGCAGCTAAGCAAACAGCTACTTTGATTCCTCTGTGTCATCCTTTGCCTTTGCAAAAAATTGCAGTCGAGGTTAAACCCGATCCGCAACTACCTGGTTATCAAATTTACGCCACAGTCAAAACCAAAGCCGAAACTGGTGTGGAGATGGAAGCTTTAACCGCTGTTTCTATTGCAGCTCTGACTCTATACGATATGGCAAAAGCTTTAGAAAAGTCGATTCAAATTGAATCAATTCATCTGGTAAGCAAGAGTGGCGGGAAATCAGGGGATTATTCCCCGCCAGAACAATAACTTACTCGATCTCGCCTATAGCTTTGTTGAGATCAGTTGGGCTTTCGTACTCTTCTTCTTCTGGCAATTGCTCCAGCAGAGAAAGAATTGTCTGATCAGCACCTTGCTTTTTAGCGTGTTTAATTAATGTTTGCTTATTAGCGGGGTAGTCAACACCTTTCAGGTGTTTTTGTATTGCAACTGGGTTTGCTTTCGCCATCTTCATCTACCTATAAAGGTCATTTCCATATTCACTAGCAGATGTATTTACTCCCTCTATCAAAAAGATGAATCATTTTTAACTCATAAATAATTAAAGGTCATCCACTCGATTGATGAACCAATTGTTGACCTTTGATAGTTTTTCTATTGGCAAGAGGAACCTGGATAATTGATAGTTTTAACAAGAAAATAAGGCATTGATAATTATACAATTTCCCATCAAACGAGAGTCATTATGATAGATAATCTGTCAGTTAAATGAGCTAACTATAGTTGAGCTATGAGTCAGAAAAGGTATATAACTATCGTTAACCTCTGTTGTTTGTGACAAACCCGGCTTTTTTTCCATAAAATAATGTGAGCTTCTAACAAAAGGCATTCGTTAGAAGCTCACGTTAAAATAGCTGGGTTAAATTCGCTTATGGGAGATTGTCGGGGTCAATGCCAATACCACGTAAGTATGCTGCTAACTGTTCTGCACGTTGGCGTTCTTGCTCTGCGCGTTGGCGTTCTTGCTCTAACAATAACTCAGCCTGTTCTGCTCGTTGATTAAGTTCCAGTGAGTTCAAAAATTTCTGTCCATCTGGACGGTAAATTACTAACTCTCCCTGCCCAGTTTCAAATCTAATCCCCAGGCGGGGGCTAACCCAACTATCCATCTGCCATAGCTTACTCAAATGGTTGTTTTGCCGCAACCAGCCATCTAGTTGAAAACTTTCCGGGTCGTATAAATAGTATTCTTCAACACCGTAAGTATCGTAAAACTCTAGCTTGCGATCCATTTCCTTGGCATTGTTACTGGGGGAGAGAATTTCAAAAACTACTTGTGGTGAGATATTATCTTCTTGCCACTGACGATAGGAACGCCGTTTGCCCTTTGGTCTGCCAAAGACAACCATCACGTCAGGTGCAGTCGGTGCAATCAGCTGGGAACGAACAGGATACCAAAGCAAATCTCCTGCAATCAATATATTTTCATTGTTAGCAAACAGAATCTCCAAATTCTCCTTGATCAGGACAATCCAACGATACTGCTCTGTGTTATCTGCCATTGGTTTGCCGTCACTATCGGGATAGAGGAGGTCGGGGTCTATTTGCTCAAAGATAGTCATAAGATTTAACCCAGCTGCTCTTGACTTTCAATTTGATTATGACTGGTTGTAAAGGTCTAATAGCAACCGCACCCCCAAAAACCTTAGAATAATTAAGGTGTATTCAACTTTGTAACAAATATTTATGCCTCCTCGTTGGCCTCGCAAACCCGATCGCAAAGACCCAGAGTTCCGCAAATTAGATGACCGGATGAATTTTGCTACTCATGTAGCGATCGCATCTGTTATTAATTCCGGGTTATGGTTTGTCCACAACTTGAAAGCAACTACCTGGGAGTGGTTGCCCTGGTTGACTGCAAGTTGGATAGTAGTAGTGTTGGTGCATCTGATTTATATTGCTGCGATCGCCAACTACACTGAAACGCCACCCAAATCCACCTGAAGACGGACTACTAATGCTAGGGCGATTGTAACCTGTGGCAGTAGAATCAGCCTGGTTTATTGAGCGATAATGTGAAAAAGCCTGAGAGTTAACACTCTTTCTTAATTTAGGGTTATTTTTATGGCTAAGACTAACACCACAGAAATCCTGGAAGCCCTAGCAGCCGAAATTGGCGAAAACGTCTACATAGACATTGCCAAGTGGCATCTTTATTTATCTGATGCCAAACTGCATACAGTAGTTGCCGAACAACTGTATCCTTTAATCACTTCCAATGCTATAAATGAAGACCGAGTTGTAAAAGTCTTGGAATCTATTCCAGTAAAAATTGGTGGTGGGAGACGTGAACTTCCCCTAATCGATTTACTACCGCTACAATGTCAAGTCACTCTAGTAGATATTTTAGAAAAATATCAACGCGAAATATAATTACTAAATCGAGGGTATATCTTAGTTAAACAATTTGCTAAGTAAGCATTTCCTAATTCAATTTGGATTTGAAATTTTAACTTGCAAATTTGTTTAACTAAATGAATAATTTTGTAACTCGCTTTTATAAAAATAAAGATACAGAAGCACATAGATAAATCTTGTGAATCTGTATACATAATTTGGTAACAATTTTCCTTAACCCTTAAGGAATTTTAGTGTTCCAAACTAGGTCAAATGTGAGCAAGGTTATCTTGAGACTCACCTCTAACTTTCATGCAAACTTATTGAGGCTATTCAGATGCTTTTACAAATCAAAGAGTCTGGCGAATTGGTAGAAATTGAGGAAATTCAAGAATTAATCGACCCGAATAATGATGTTATTCACGGACGAGAACAGCAAGGCGAAGAAGAACAGCCACCTGAATCTTATAAAAAAGAAAATCTCGTTTTTCCTTCTGGTGAAGATTTACCACGCTGTTGGCTAGATGCCGACTATAGAAAAGCTTAAGCTTTGTGATTTGAAAATTAGGTGTAGCGGTTCCTAGGTAAATGAGGTACATACCAAAACCTCACCCCCAGCCCCTCTCCTTAGTAAGGAGAGGGGAGATAAAGCTTTGCTTTATCGGGGTGAGGTCAATCTGTATCTCATTAGATTAGGAAAACTATAATAAGTAATTGGAAAAATTCCATTACCTATCACCAAAATATTTGAGTCTGTCTCTTTCTCTAATTATGTTCTAGTTGGCGACGCAGCATTTTATGCTGTAGTCGCCTCTTTATTTGATTGCAATTTTGGGAAAAATCTTTGAGAAATCGAGTTAGTCAAGATGTGAGACAGTAATCCTAAAGGGCCAGCAAACAAACACAATGCTAGGGAGTGAACTGTCCAAACACCTGTTTTCTGCCCTTCCCAATATATCCAACGACCAACAAACAAATCCATCACCAAAAAATGAATCCAACCCGCTGCTGCAACTTTTTCATCAGCAAAAAGTCGTGCAACATCAGCTAACTGAATATTTGAAAAATCTTGAGCATTTTCGGGTGTAATGCTGTTAATAAACAAATATAAATATACTCCAGCTAACAGCACAAAAGGTAAATATGATTCCATTACCCATCGTGTAACTTTCCAGTTGGGCAAGAAAATCATCAAGGCCCAAAAGGGCAAAACAAAAAGATTGGCAACGTCAAAAACTTGAGAGATCATAAAAATGAGGACAAGGGATGAGGGAAATAGGAAATTACTTACTTAGTACTCACAAAGCTACTAATTGTGATTCTATTTCGGAAGATTTCAAATCACGACCAATGAAAACTAAGCGGGTTTGTCTTGCTTCTTCTGGTAGCCAGGGGCGATCGTAAAATTTATCAAATCGCGTTCCCACACCTTGCATCACTAAGCGCATGGATTTATTAGGTACAGCCACAAAGCCTTTAATTCGGTAAATTTCTTGTTGGTGTGCCAGTGTTTGTAACTGATTTTGCAGCTTTTCTGGGTCAAAGGCACGGTTTAGAATGAGATGAGTTGAGGTAATTTCTTCGTCGTGGGTGTGGTCTTCTTCAGTATCGTGATGACTAGGACGAGAATCTAAGTTATCTTCGACTGCGGCTTGGAATCCTAATAATATAGATGGGTCTAGTTGAGAGCAATTGCTTTCAACAATCTTCACAACTCTGGGCAACTCTTGTTTAATCAACTCCTCAACTCTAGCTAATGTCTCGGCATCAACCAAATCAGTTTTATTTAACACTACCAAATCTGCACAAGCAAGCTGGTCTTCAAACAATTCTTGCAAGGGTGTTTCATGTTCTAAACTATCATCTGCTTGCCGCTGGGCTGCTACTGCCTCTGGGTCGCTGGCAAATGTCCCCGCTGCAACCGCTGCACAATCTACGACGGTAATCACCGCGTCTACAGTAGCAGCATTGCGAATTTCTTGCCAGCGAAAAGCCTTCACTAAAGGTTTTGGTAAGGCTAAACCAGAGGTTTCAATTAAAATGCAGTCAATACTATCTCGCCGCTTGATTAACTCTTGCATTGTGGGAAAAAATTCTTCCTGCACAGTGCAACATAAGCAACCGTTTGTTAATTCAAAAATATTACTGCCACCATCAGCATCTTCGGGGCAAATTTGACAAGATTTCAACAATTCGCCATCAATACCGAGTTCACCAAATTCATTGACTAAAACAGCAATGCGGCGTCCTTGGTTGTTTTGTAGCAGGTGGCGAATTAGGCTGGTTTTACCACTACCTAAGAAGCCTGTAATCACTGTGACAGGAATTTTTGCAGCCATATTTGTGCCTGGTTTTACCAGTACGATAAGTTATAAAAATCACAAACTTAAATACTGAGAATGAGCTGAGCTTAAAGTTTGACTTAGTTATTCTAAGCTGATTATTCAGCAAGCTCTGCAAATAAACCCAAAACAAAAAATGCTCTGAAGAATTTGCTTATTAAACATAATTGAGGGGCAATCTCCCTATGGTTGCTTTCACGAATAAAAAGCAGTCACAGGGCTATTGCCCCTAAATATTTTGAGCATTTTTAGCGCTCATTCTTTCTCCAAAGACACCTATGAATTATCCTTCATGAGGCTGTCTGGATTTATAACTCCGCACACCATACGGGCTAAACGCCCCGCTACTGCTAACCGCACTTATTACTCAGCAGTAGCGAGTTCAGTGCTGCCGCGTGCGCGTCGCCGTGTGAGGCTGTTGTACAGCATTAAACCGATCGCTTTGATCAAATTACCTTCTAATTCTTGGAACATCTTCATGTTCATGCCAAAAGCGGCGTTAGCTTCATCAACTATGCGATCGCTTGTAGCATCATCAAGTGGCAATTCATCCAAAGCTTGACGATATTTGGCTTTGAATGCCTTCTCGTCAGAAATCTCATCAAATTCATAGAAGGCCGTACCTTGTCCTTCAGACAGATTCATCGCCGTTTGGGCAATGCCTTTGAGAATTTGTCCCCCAGATAAATCGCCTAGGTAACGTGTGTAGGAATGTGCAATTAACAGTTCCGGTTCTGTTGCAGATATTTCCCGGATGCGTTGTACATAAGCTTCACCTGCGGAAGATAGTTGGATTTGCTCCCGCCAGTTAGCACCAAAGTAATAACTCAGGTCTTTCTCTAGGGTCTGCTTGCGGTCTAACTGGGGAAAGTTAATTTTAGAAACAATCGGATGCTGACGATGCTTTTCCATCTCCTCTTCCATCGCTGAGTAGATGAAGTAGAAGTTAGCAACTAGCTTTCGGTAGGAGTGTTTTTCTACCACTCCTCTTAAAAAGCACTTGACAAAACCCACATTTTCCGCCATTGTGTGGGCTTTTTTAGTACCTACACGTAATTTGGTTGCTAAATTGCTGCTCATGCTAAATTTCTCAACTTTAAAAAGTTAACTGTCGGAGTTTTGATTTTACGAACGGCTAAAAATAGCCATTAAAACGTTACATTAGAACTTTTTGATGAGAATTTATATTAAAATTTTTTAAGCCAGGAGATTTTTGAGTTTTTAACACAACAACAGCTATAAGGCAATATAAGCGCGTCCCAAGAATTTTAACTTTTTTGTTTTTATTAGCTAAATTTCGCTTTCATTCTTGGCTTCGCTAAGAAATACTTGCGATTGTTCCAAAAGTAGGATTATCATAGCTTGTTTTGGATCTGTGGCATTGTTAAAGTGTGAACTAATACTTGATAAAGCTAAGACTGAAGTTGAAATTATAAAAGTAATAATTAGCTAAAATGTATAAACTTCACTTTTAACGTTAAAATCAATACTTAAATTTATGAAAAATTTACATAAAATAGACATATTTTTAGGTGTTTTTGCGGAAAAATAGTTTTATTAGAATAATTTTATAAAAATAAGAACAATTGTAGATAAGGTATTCTGTCGAAGTGGAATAAAGTTTCAAGTACTATTTTGCAGTGTGATTGTGTGGAGTGTTTAAACTTATGGTTTCATCTATAACTCGGACTCCGGGCATTCCTGGGGGTTCTGCTTCCGAAATTAACGGATTGGGCAAAGGTATTGATGGCAGTTTTGCACTGAATTTAATACCACTACCAGCGAGTGCTCTATTTGGTACAGATGGCATTCGCGGACGAGTGGGAGAATTGCTGAATGCACCTTTAGCATTGCAAGTTGGTTTTTGGGCAGGTATTGTTTTACGTACCCATGCTGCTCAAGTAGGGCCAGTAATTCTCGGACAGGACTCTAGAAATTCCAGCGATATGTTGGCAATGGCTTTGAGTGCAGGATTAACGGCCGCTGGGATAGAAGTTTGGTATTTGGGATTATGTCCCACTCCTTGCGTTGCTTATCTCACTAGCATTAGTGATGCCATCGGCGGAGTCATGATTTCTGCCAGTCACAATCCACCAGAGGACAACGGCATTAAGATTTTTGGCGCAGATGGTGCGAAGTTACCCCAGGTATTGCAGGCCGAAATTGAGGCGGGACTGCGTGGCAAGATATCATCTATTACTACTATCAGTAATTGGGGACGGCATTACTCACGCTTCGAGTTAGTGAGGCATTATGGCGAAGCGTTGAAACAACCCTTTAACAGTGCTGTAAATCTTCAGGGTATGAAGATTGTGTTGGACTTGGCTTGGGGAGCAGCAGTCGGGCTAGCGCCATCCGTTTTTCGAGAAATGGGAGCAGAAGTAATCTGCTTGCATAATGACGCAGATGGCGATCGCATCAATGTCAACTGCGGTTCCACTCACCTAGAAATTCTGCAAGCTGTTGTCAAAGAACACAATGCTAACTTGGGTTTTGCCTTTGATGGCGATGCCGATCGCGTCTTAGCTGTAGATAATACAGGACGGCAAGTTAATGGCGATTACATTCTCTATCTCTGGGGACGCCACTTACAACAAAGGCAACAACTACCAGACAACCTGATTGTATCCACAGTCATGGCAAACTTAGGATTTGAGAGAGCTTGGCAGCAACAAGGTGGAAACTTAATTCGCACCGCAGTTGGCGACCAATATGTGCAAGCTGAAATGCTCAAAACTGGGGCAATGCTAGGCGGCGAACAATCAGGTCATATTCTTTGCCGCCATTATGGCGTTACTGGCGATGGTTTGTTAACAGCCTTGCATTTAGCAGCTTTGGTAAAAGAGGCTGGTGTTTCCTTAGCAGAATTAGTAGACCAAAGCTTTCAGACCTATCCGCAACTCTTGCACAATGTGAGAGCAAGCGATCGCGATCGCCGTTTAGGATGGAAAGATTGCCAATCTCTGCAACAAGCGATCGCGATCGCCGAAGCAGCAATGGGCGATTCTGGTAGAATCTTGGTTCGCGCTTCTGGTACAGAACCAGTAATCAGAGTTATGGTGGAAGCCGTCAACGCTGAACTTGCCAACCATTGGACAAGTGAATTAGTCTCAAAAGTCCAGCAATATCTAATAAGCTAAGTTAGCTACTATCCTAGCTTTTAACAAGCGCCAATCCCTTATAGCTTTTGCAAACCTAAATCATTCGTGAACAACAAGATTCCCGAATTCTTTGAGAATTCGGGAATCTGAGCCTTTCGCTTTTCACAAATCAAATAGGATTGCTATATAATGCTGGTTTTTATTATTCCACTCAAAAGCCCCCAAGTTTCTAATTCATGGGAGCGTGTTACACAATTATTTGAAAGATGCATTAAATCAGTTTGCAATCAAACCTCACCCAACTTTCGCGTTATTGTTGTTTGTCACGAAAAGCCAAAAATAGAATTTAATCATTCCCACATTACATACATTACAGTTGATTTTTCACCTGCAAACGAGACTAACCCCGTAGCTCAAGGAGACACAGATAAAGGACGTAAAATCTTGAAAGGATTGATTTACGCTCGTCAATTTTGTCCTACTCATACTATGGCAGTTGATGCTGACGATTGTGTCAGTAAAAAGTTAGCCAAATTTATTCAACAACATCCTGATTCTGATGGATGGTTTATAAATAAAGGTTATAAATATCAAGAAGGAAGTAAATATATATATATTAAAAGAAACAATTTTTATAAAATGTGCGGGACTTGTAACATTACTCGATATGATTTGAATTATTTACCAGAAATCGCAGAATACAATCGTGGCTATGGATACTACAGATATTATATAGACCACGGCAAAGTTAGGGATATTCTCAAAAACAAAGCGAAAGCCATTAAATCATTACCATTTCCTGGTGCAGTTTATATTCTGGAAACAGGAGAAAATCTTTTTGATAATTCCAAAAGATTGAGATTCAGCATTTTTAATCGCAAACTATTAAATCAATCAATTAGGGACGAATTCGGACTGTACAAATTACAGCAATTATCATAAATTTATCAACTATAATATATTGTTTTCCGAGGCTAATAGGCTACAGCGCCACTATGCCAAAATTCAAGTCAAAATCTCAGTCATCTAAAAATTCAAAAAAGCAGGCTAAAAAGGAAACTCCTACCCTTAGCCTCAAAGAAAGGTTAGCTCAAAAGCGCAAAGCAGCCCAAGCCCGTAAAGAACTCACTAGCTTGCTTACCACCGCCACCTTTGGCGGTGTCTTTGTTGGCATTCTGCTCTTTTTCGTAGGTGGAATGAAAATGGCGGCTCCTGCGGTCTTGGGGATACTTGTCATGTCTTTTTCCTTCAAATACCCCCGTCAAGCGCTATTTGCTTTCATCATTTACGTGCCTGTTGGGGGTACTATCACTTACTATTTGGGCAATAGTCCCATACTCCAATTAGCTAAAGATTCCTTTTACGTTCCAGCATTAATTGGATTTTGGCAAACTTGCCGCAAGCAGGGACTACCCCTAATTATTCCCCAAGGCATTAAAATCCCGCTGTATATTGTCTTGGGTTGCAGTCTGTTAACGCTATTGTTTATCAATGGTGGACAGCAGTTCAACCCGCCTAGTGTCGGACTATTAGAAAATGCACCCAAAGAAATACCCATAGGTATGGGAATTTTGGGACTGAAAGTATTTTTAGGCTACGTACCTTTGATTGGTTGTGCTTACTATCTAATTCGCAACAAGCAGGATTTTCTATTTTTATCGCGCTTACAGATTGTTCTCATCATCATCTGTTGTGTACTAGGACTTATTCAGTACTTGTTACTACTAACTGGTGTATGCCAAGGTACTAGAGGACTCGAAGGAGATGCCCTATTTAGAGCCACACTCGAAGCCCGGTGTTATTTTGGTGGAGCGCTAGTATATAGTCCCGAAGAAGGGATTATTCGCCTACCAGGAACTTTTGTGGCTCCTTGGCAATGGGCGTGGTTCTTAATTGCCAGTACCTTTTTTACCTTTGCTACAGGCTTCACCGACCCATCGGTAATATGGCGGATGCTCGGTTTAGGTTCTTTGGCATTAGTCTTTATTAATTCTGTAGTCTCTGGTCAGAGAATCGCTTTAGCTTTAGTACCAACCTGCTTCGTTATTTTGCTATTGCTTACTGGACAAATTGCCAACCTCAAACGGTTTATCCCCATTGGTATAGGACTTGCGTTGATTCTGGGAATTGCGATGGTAACTAACCCTGCTGTCGTGCAAGAGAGAACCGAGAGTTTTACGAGCCGCTGGGACGCTTCACCACCTCAAGATTTTATCGTCCAGCAGTTTGAAGAAAATTGGAAAAATGTAGATGGCCCCTTGGGAAGTGGCTTAGGTAGAGCTACAAACTCTGCCCGTGCAATGGGTTCAACTAAATTAGTGGAAACCTACTACCCCAAAGTACTTTTTGAAGTGGGAATTGTTGGATTATTAGCGTTTTTGGCTTTGGTGACAACTTTAACAATCATTTCTTTCAAAACGTATCGCTCCATAAAAAACCGTAATTTCCGCAGTTACGGAGCTGCTTTATGGGTGTTTATATTGTTTATTAGCTACAACACCTATTATTACCCTCTGGATGTAGATCCGGTTGCTGTCTATTATTGGTTTTTTGCGGGAGTTCTTTTTAAATTGCCAGTTTTGGAGAAACAAGAGAAGGAAGATACTGACCCTCAACAAAAAACCAAGCGAAAACGGTTACAAACATAAATTTGAGTGAGATAAAAATGGTAAAAGTTATTATAGGAGGTCAAAAACACCTCAGTATTCCTAATTTACCTCGTAATTCCAGACATACACTAATCCGCCCCAAGCCTTTTCCCGCAGGTAGATATCCAATAGAAAAAATTTGGTATCCTTTAGGCAGCTTTATTGCCTGGCAACCTTTATGGGGAAGATACCAAGCTATTCATTCTTTTAATAGGATTTTATATACGAATAAACCTTGGTTTGTCACATTTGAAGATCATCGGCTTCTATATAGAAATCCTCAAAATAAGCAAGAAGCTGTAATTTATGAGTTATTAAATAATCGCTTAGCACTCGATAATTGCCAGAAAATTATAGCTATCTCAGATTATGCCAAGTTGAGATTAACCAAGCGGATAGAAGGCTGGAAGATAGAAGAAAAAATTAGCAATAAATTGGATGTTATTCATCCAAGTTTTCCTGTCAGAGTGAACTCATTTAAACGTTATCAAGAACAACAAAATCTCCAGTTTGTCTTTATCGGAAACCACTTTGCTAGAAAAGGTGGGATTGTTGCTTTAAGGCTAGCGAAAAAAGCCGAGAAACTAGGTTTACCTATTACCATACACATAATATCTGGACTGGAATATGGTTCAGGAGTACCTACTGATTTCCCTGAGCGCAGCAGATATATAGATGATTTAAAATTACTTAATTTAAATAACGTTGTTTTCCACAAAAATATTCCTAACGAAAAAGTTATTGAATTATTATCACAAAGCCATTTTCAACTAATGGCTACATTACATGATACGTACGGCTATAGTATTATCGAAGGATTTTCAGTTGCTACTCCTGCAATTACGACTAATGTCTGCGCTTTGCCAGAGTTTATTCGTCATGGTGAAAATGGATATATTTTAGAATTGCCGATTAACGAAATTAGGCACTGGAGTAATTGGCTGCACGGAGAAAAAACCAAAACTGATGAATATTGGGATATTGTGAATAGCACTTATGATTATTTAGCAGAACAAGCATTACAACAAATAATTAAATTTTTTGATAGAGCAGATAAACCAGAACATTACGAATATTTAAGTGCAGGAGCGTTAGCTCAAGCTCAAAATGTGCATAACTCTGAAAAACAAAATGAGTTATTTGACAATCTATATGCAGCAGCAGCAGGAGTGTACTGAAGTTTCCTAAAACTAATTATTACTTAGCTATCATCCAATTATCCAAATAGCAAAATTAAGCTAGTATAAAAAATTATGAATCATTGGCCTTTAATTTCAGTGGTTATCCCGACCTACAGCCGAGAGGAACCACTACGGGATAGTATTGTAGATGTCCTCAAGCAGGACTATCCGAATTTTGAAGTTTTGGTAGTAGACCAAACCCCAAAACACCAGCCAGAAATTCAAGCTTATCTGGAGGAACAGGCGGGAGCAGGTAAAATTAAATGGTTGCGTTTAGATTGGGCGAGTTTACCAGGGGCGCGAAATTATGCTGTGCGGCGGTCATCTGGTGAAATAGTATTGTTTATTGATGATGATGTTCAGTTAACCCCTGGATTTTTAGCAGCCCATGCAAAAAACTATGTACAAAATCCAGAAGTTGGGGCGATCGCAGGACGAGTATTTGACAGAATGAAATTGGGTGACTCTGGGGGTGAGATGCAAATTGAATATTTACCTCCCCAGGCGATGGATCCAGGAATTGCCTGGTATCATATTGATTTAGTACATACAACTAAACCCCAGCAGGTGTTAACAGCCAGGGGTTGCAATATGTCTTTTCGCCGCGAAATTTTTACTAAGCACGGACTAAGATTTGATGAGAGGTTTCGCGGTAGCGCAGTGCGAGAAGAATCAGATTTTTGTTTGCGAGTGCGCCAAACGGGATATAAGATTTGGTACGACCCAGAAGCCCATCTAGTGCATTTAGGAGAAGAAACGGGGGGTTGTCATGATATTAGTATGCGATCGCTTAAATATCAACTCACCTTTTACCACAACCATTTCTTACTGGGGCTAAAAAACCTCACCGCTACCCAAGCCTTACGCTTATACGCCCGTTTATTTGATTGTCACGTCTTGGGACGTCCACCTTGTCACAAAAGTGGTTCCCCCATCAAAATTGCGACTCGCGCCGTTTTCTACACTTTGGGTTTTTTCAAAGCCTTGGGTACTGTTATCCAATCAATCTGGAATGATGGTCAAATTTACAGTCGCTTAGATCAACAAGTTTAATCATTAGTCATTAGTCATTAGTCATTGGTTAGTAGCAACAAACTAACCAGTGACAATTGACAACGAACACATAATAATTACCAAATACCAATGAGAATCTTAGTTGCTAGTCATACTTATATTGTAGACCTTAACTGTGAAAAATTACGCGCTTTATCAAGATTAAAACCAGGAATTGAAGTTACAGTTGTCGTTCCAAAGCGTTGGAAACCCGGTGGCGTGCAAAACAAAATCATTGAAACTGAATACCGCGATGAAGGCGCATTTAAAATAGTTCCTGTTTCTAATTTTAGTCAAAATCATCAGGGACTTCTCACTTTTGGTGCTGATTTAATCACATTATTGCAACAGTTTCGCCCCCAAATCATCCAGGTAGAACAAGGTTCTAGGGGACTGGCTTATAGCCAGATGATTGCCTTAAATCAGCTATTAGGACTCAAGGCAAAAAATGTATTTTTTACCTGGTGGAATCTACCATACCAACTAAAATTACCAATTGCTTTATTAGAAAAATATAACCTGAATCATAGCCACGGCATCATTTCTGGTAATCAGGATGGAGCAGAAATTTTACGACAACGGGGATATCAAGGGCCAATTAAAGTTATGCCACAACTGGGTGTAGATGAAAGTCTGTTTACTCCCCAAACTCAACCAGAATTAGCATCAAAGCTGGGTATTGAAACAGGAGATTTTGTAGTAGGTTTTGTCGGGCGTTTTGTGCAAGAAAAAGGCTTATTAACACTTTTACAAGCATTATTCAGTTTAAAAAGTAAACCTTGGAAATTACTACTGCTAGGACGAGGAGAACTGCAATCTGAATTAATTAAGTTAGTAGCAGAAAATAATCTTCAAGAGCGTGTGATTTTTGTAGAAAGTGTTGCTCATGACGAAGTTGCCAACTATATCAATTTAATGAATACTTTAGTGTTACCTTCGGAAACAACTTACAAGTTTAAAACTTTGACTTCAGTTGGCTGGAAAGAACAATTTGGTCACGTATTAATTGAGGCAATGGCTTGTCAAGTACCTGTAATTGGTTCTAATTCTGGTGAAATTCCGCATGTAATTGGTGATGCTGGTTTAGTATTTCCTGAAGGTGATGTCCAAGCTCTTGCTAATTGCTTAATTCAATTAATGGGCAAACCAGAATTTGCACAAATTCTCAGTGAAATGGGTTATCAAAAAGCAATGGTTCAATACACAAATAAAGCTTTAGCTAAGCAACAATTAGAGTTTTATCAAGAATTAGTTAATAGTCATTAGTCGTTAAAAATAACAAATGACAAAAAAATGAAAATCCTACAGATTGTCCCCTCAATTTCTCTGATTTATGGCGGCCCCAGTCAAATGGTATTAGGACTAGCTCCAGCATTAGCACAAGAGGGAGCAGAAGTTACAATTCTCACAACTGATAGTAATGGCGATATTGGTCAAAAGCCTCTAGATGTTCCCTTAAATCGCCCAATTAAACAAGATGGCTATGAAATAATTTACTTTCGTTGTGCGCCATTTCGTCGCTACAAATTTTCTCTAGACTTACTACAGTGGCTAAAACATCATGCTCAGGAGTTTGACTTAGCGCATATTCATGCTCTATTCTCTCCCGTAAGTAGTGCTGCTGCGATCGCATGTCGTCAACAAAAGCTACCTTATATTTTGCGCCCTCTGGGCACTCTCGATCCAGCTGATTTACGTAAAAAAAAGCAGTTAAAACAGCTTTATGCCGCAATCATAGAACGTCAAAATTTAGCTGGTGCAGCAGCAATTCATTTTACCAGCAATCAAGAAGCCAAAATCTCACAACGATTTGGAGTATCTACGCCAGATTTGGTGATTCCCTTGGGTGTTAAAGAAGGGGAGAGGAGGAGAGGGGGAGAGGGGGAGAATGTCCTGCGTAAGCAATTTGGTATTCCTGCTGAAATCCCTTTGGTGTTGTTTATGTCACGAATTGACCCGAAAAAGGGGTTAAATCTGTTGATTCCGGCACTAGAAAAGCTGCTATCAATTGGTTATAAGTTTCACTTTGTTTTAGCTGGGACAAATCCCCAAGATCCAGATTATGAACAAAAAATAATATCTCAGATTCAAAATTCACCATTGCGATCGCACACTACAATCACTGGCTTTGTCACTGGTGAATTAAAAGTTAGTTTACTACAAGCTGCTGATTTATTCGTATTGCCTTCGTACTATGAAAATTTTGGAATTGCTGTAGCTGAGGCGATGGTTGCAGGCACACCTGTGGTAATTTCTGATCAAGTGCATATTTGTCAGCAGGTACGTGATAGTGAATCTGGGTGGGTGGGTGCAACAGATGTACAAGTACTGGTAGAGTTACTGCAAGCAGCTTTGCAAAACCCTGAAGAACGCCAACGACGGGGATTAAATGCCCGACAATATGCATTGCAGCATTTTAGTTGGGATGCGATCGCTCGTCAAACAATCCAAGCCTACCAGAAAATTCTGACAAATTAATTCTAACTCAATGCATAGATGAACTTCCAACGCATTGATTTAATGTTGTGCAGTATACTAATGCCATCTACCCAATTACAACAGTTTAAAATTCGTTTTTGAGGTTCATATCCCAGACTTCTTGAAGAAGTCGGGATTCTTGTCTTTACGGAGGAAACCCGCTATGGCTAAAAATTACTGCCACTATGATTCAAGATTTGTTTGGTGGCAGAGTTTCTGAATTATTTAAATATGACTATCTGGTCTTAAATGAAGATTTAAAAGATAAATTAAACTTAATATTTTATAGATTATCTTATTTAGAAAAGCAGGTTATTTATGCAATAGCAGAAAATACTGAAGCAGCTTCTCTGTCGGAATTAATAGATAAAACGCAGTTAATACACATAGATCTATTTAGTGCTATACAGTCTTTAGTAAGACGCTTTCTAATTGAACAGCATCAAAACAATAACAATGAAAGGCTGTTTACTCTTCAGCCTTTGGTCAGGCAGTATGTTAATTTCCAAATGGAGTCTACTAAAATTTTGAGCAGCGATGAATTATAGAGAATAATTAACCTTCTTTCCATCCCAAATCATCTTTGCTAAAACTACGCAACAGCAAATCCTGTGTAGGGTCGAACATCTGGCTGATGAAATTCTAGAACAATATGCTCAAGTTTATTGAGAAATAGTCTCATATTTCTATGGCTGATTGATGATGTAAGAATACACCTACGTATCACCACGAAAATGCGGAGAGAGAAAATGTGCTAAACTTGTAACTCAAATCCGGGTAAAATATTTTCTCCAGAAAGAATCGCTGGCATTTGAATCACTTCTACAGCTTTTCCTATTCGGTAAATCTCCACATTTGCATCTTGAGGATTGATCAGCCATCCCAAACGCAAACCATTTTCTATATACTCCTGCATTTTCTGTTGGATAGGTTTGAGTCGGTCTGTCTGTGAACGCAATTCAATAGCAAAATCGGGTACAAGTGGCGGAAATTTTTGGCGCTGTTCTGGCGTTAAAGCTTCCCACCTCTCTAATTTGACCCAAGCCGCATCAGGGGAACGTTTTGCACCATTTGACAGGATAAAAATAGTTGAAGAACTAAAAACTTTGCCTAATTTAGCTTGACGATTCCAGATTTCTAAATCAGCTATCAGTCCAGCTTCTTGATTTCCGCTTTCTCCTCCTACTGGTGGCACAATGATTAATTCTCCTGCTGCATTCATTTCCAGGCTTAAATCACGATTGGCAAGACACAATTGATAAAATTGTTCATCACTTAAATGAGCGATCGGTTCTAGATTGAGGACAACAGTATTCATTAAACCTTTCCTCGTGCCTTTTTTGATAATATTTCAGTTACCTTTAGTTAAAAGTTTAGCAGCAGTAAATTAAGCTCAACGATGTCAAAGTATGATTGACTCGTAAGCTTTAAAGGTATTTTGACTAAAACTGAGGTGTAGGGTGTAAAAAGTAAGCGTTTGTATCAGAGAAAGCCGACAACTTAAAATTTTGTTTCAAACAGCTAAACTCCGATTGGGGAATCGGGGTTTTATGTCATGATGACAAAGTAGAACACATAAGCCTTTCTAACTACAGGGAATCTCTCATGGCTCTCCGTCTAGGTGATACAGTACCCAACTTTACGCAAGCCTCTACACACGGCGACATTGATTTTTACGAATGGGCAGGTGACAGCTGGGTTGTGCTGTTTTCTCACCCCGCTGATTTTACACCTGTTTGCACTACAGAACTAGGCACAGTTGCCAAGCTGAAACCAGAATTTGACAAGCGCAACGTCAAAGCGATCGCACTCAGTGTTGATGATGTAGAATCCCACAAAGGATGGGTGGGAGATATCGAAGAAACTCAAAGCACCACCCTCAACTACCCAATTTTGGCAGACGCAGATCGTAAGGTTTCTGACCTTTACGATATGATTCACCCCAATGCTAATGCAGCTGTGACAGTGCGATCGGTTTTTGTTATTGACCCCAATAAGAAACTGCGTCTGAGTTTCACATACCCTCCTAGCACTGGACGCAACTTTGATGAACTATTGCGAGTAATTGATTCTCTGCAATTGACTGATAATTACAGCGTGGCTACACCAGCTGACTGGAAAGACGGCGAGGATGTCGTAATTGTCCCCTCACTCAAAGATCCAGAAGTACTCAAACAAAAATTCCCCAAAGGCTACGAGGAAATTAAACCCTATCTGCGGATGACTCCTCAGCCTAACAAGTAAATCTGAAAATGATTTATTGCATTAGACGCAAAGACGCCATGTAACTTGGCGTTTTTGCGTCTTTAGTATAAGAATAATGAAAAAGTCAAAGTAGCAATATTCCTTTATCTTGGTTTTAGCACCCTCAAAACCAGATCTAAACCATGAAAAAGCTGATCAATAAGCCAGAAGACTTTGTGCGAGAAAGTCTAGAAGGTATGGCGGCGGCTCATGCCGATTTAATTAAGGTAAACTATGACCCTACCTTTGTCTACCGAGCCACTGCACCTATACCAGGAAAAGTAGCAATTATTTCTGGTGGTGGTAGCGGTCACGAACCGATGCACGTTGGTTTTGTAGGTAAAGGAATGCTTGATGCTGCTTGTCCTGGCGAAGTTTTCACCTCACCCACACCTGACCAAATGCTGGAAGCAGCCAAGCAGGTAGATGGTGGGGCTGGTATCCTTTATATCGTCAAAAATTATAGCGGCGATATCATGAACTTTGAGATGGCAACAGAGTTAGCCCGTGCTGAAGGTAACAGAGTTCTAAATATTTTAATTGATGATGATGTGGCAGTGAAAGACAGCCTGTATACACAAGGACGCCGGGGTGTAGGAACAACGATATTGGCGGAAAAGATTTGTGGTGCAGCGGCGGAGCAAGGGTATGATTTAACACAAATAGCAGATTTATGCCGTCGAGTGAATCTGCATGGACGGAGTATGGGAATTGCCTTGACCTCATGTACAGTACCCGCGAAAGGTACACCGACATTTGAATTGAGCGATCGCGAAATCGAATTAGGTATCGGTATTCACGGTGAACCAGGCAGACAGCGTACAGAAATGAAATCAGTAGATGAAATTACAGAGATTTTGACGCGCTCAATAATTGAGGATGCAGCCTACAGCCGCACAGTGCGCGAGTGGGATGAGGACAAAGGAGAATGGCTAGATGTGGAACTAATCAATCCACCATTGCAAAAAGGCGATCGCCTGCTAGCTTTTGTCAACAGTATGGGTGGAACTCCCTTTTCTGAACTGTATATTGTCTACCGCAAACTAGCCGAAATCTGCGAACAGCAAGGATTGCAAATTGTCCGAAACTTGATTGGGCCTTATATTACATCTCTGGAAATGCAAGGTTGCTCGATTACCCTGCTGAGGTTGGATGATGAGATGATTAGGCTGTGGGATGCACCAGTAAAAACGCCGAGTTGGCACTGGGGGGCTTAATATGGTGAATCAAGCGCAGATATTAAAATGGTTGCAAGCTTTTGCAAACGAGATCGAGCAGAATAAAGAATATTTGACAGAATTAGATGCTGCGATCGGGGATGCTGATCATGGGATTAATATGGATCGCGGCTTTAAAAAGGTGAGCAGTCAGTTACCGAGTCTTGCAGATCAGGACATCAGCAGCATTTTGAAAACAGTCAGCATGACTTTGATTTCTTCTATTGGTGGTGCTAGTGGCCCTCTCTATGGCACTTGGTTTTTGCGTGCAAGTACAGCAGTAGCGGGTAAACAAGAATTGACAGAGCAGGACGTGCTAAAACTACTCCAAGCTGGATTAGAGGGTGTGCTAGGGCGTGGCAAAGCCCAACTGGGAGACAAAACAATGGTGGATGTACTATCTCCATCTGTGGTGGCTTTTGAGCAAGCTATAGGAGAGGGTAAGAAGACACTAGAAGCTTTGAATACGGCTGTAGTAGCCGCTGAACAAGGGTTGCATAATACCACGCCAATGCTAGCAAAGAAGGGACGAGCCAGCTATCTTGGCGATCGCAGTATCGGACATCAAGACCCAGGAGGGACTTCTGCTTATTTGATGTTAAAGAGTTTTTTGGGAGCAATTGAGTAGGGGCATAACATTATTCACAGATATCAACTTAAGCTTAGAGACTGGCTTTAAGTTTAAGTTGATATCTGTGGGTAGAACTTGGAAATGAAAAACGAGAATAGGTACATAGCCGAATATGATATTACCTATTATCAATAAATGTTTAAATAATGTGGTTAACCAACGATAAGTAGGCAGACGTAATTAAATGTAAGATAAAACTTTTGTTCGTAGTGTTCGTGTAGCGTCTCGCAGAGAGCGATTTATCGCTCTACATTAAGGTTTTTAAGGGCTAAAGCCGCTTACTACGAACTTTGATAGGACTTACGCAGGAATTAGAGAATAACGAACCGCAGAGGCGCAGCGAAAAGTTCTGTTCGCGTAGCGTCTCCGTCAGGAGAAGGAGGGTTAGCCCGACCTAGGAACGCCACTTGCTACAAGCCGGGAAACCCGTCCAACGCAGTGGCTCAACTTTTCAAGACAGAGAGCACGGAGAGAAGTCTGAGCGGAGGCTTCCTCCGATCAGAACTTCGGGAGAAATGAGAGTTTGAGAGATATTTTGCGTAAGTCCTATTTGATTTCATGAAACCCTTCTACTTATTACAACCCATTTTTAGGGTTTTCTCTGTTATCAGGACTTTCTGGAGTTAAAAATTTATCAGTATTAAAAAATCCTTGTTGAGGATTATCGGATTTAGGTAGTTCTTGTTGAGTATTATCCTGATTATCTTTATTGTCTATTTTAGGTAGTGCCTGTTTTACAAGATTTTCGCCTGCTTGTCTAAACATTGGTTCTAATTTATTTCGCCAGTATTGAGTATTAGGTAACTTTTCTGGATGGTTTTTATAATCCAAGACTTTATCCCATTGGCCGTCTTCCAGCGCTTTGTTGATATCATTAGATAAAGCTTCAGCCTTAGCCCAATCTTCTTGCCACTGAGCAATCATTTTACTCGTTTCTTTGATACTAGAAACCGTATTTGCCGGAATAGATCGCAGAAGTGCGATCGCACCTTGCAAGTCTCCAGATTCATACTTCTGTCTTGCTTGTTCTATAATCTTGGTACTGTTAGTACTAGGCTCTGATTTATCTGATGTCTCAGAATCAGAAGTTGACCTGTCCGATTTTTCTGGTAATGGCGTTGCGACATCACGAGATTTTGGTCTTGGCTTGGGAATTGGTCGAGTAGCAATCAGAGTATTATCATCTACTGTCTTAATTGCCATGCCTTTGTCGCGTAGACAAGAAACCCATTGGTCATTATTAGCTATTACATCCGAGTGCGCCCAAGCTAAACGACCAGAATTAAGTTTAACTTCTATCCATCCGCGTTTAGTCCGCTTGCCAGTAACCTCAAACTTGGCGTCTTTAGCAACAGTTCGCACAATATTATCAGAATTTATCGAACTAGGTTCAGAACGAATATTAGAATTTTCTACAACAACAGCCAAGCAATTGTTTGCTAGAGCAGTATCATCACCTGTAAAATTAGCAGCTAAGTTTTTCACATTTGGATACACATTTGCTACCAAAGCCGCTGCACCACCTGCCAAAAATATACCAATTAATAGCGGCCATGGGTCGGGCGAATCTTTGCGAGCAGGTTTAGCGGGTGCAGGATTTGCTGGTGCAACTGCGACAGTTTGCTGACGAGATACTTGAGGTAAAGATTTGGTTTCTTGATAACTGTAATTTGTTGCGGATGCTTGAGGTATGGAAAGTGCAGGCACAGGATTAATCGCGTCTTGACATGCTTGCAGTGCTTCCGTTGCGTTTTGGTAGCGGTCTTTGAAGTGATAACGCACCATCTTGTTTAAGACTGCTGCCAAACGGTAGTTTACAGGTACTAAATGCTGCCAGAGGATTTCACCCGTCTCAGGGTCTTCTTGCAATTCTGTTGGCGATAATCCTGTTAGTGCTTGAATAGCGATGATACCAAGAGAATAGATATCACTGTTGGGGCGGGGTTTGCCTTGCCCTTGCTCCGTAGGCATATAGCCAGGAGTGCCAATAACTACTGTAGCAGTAGCTTGTCCACCAGCTGCGACTATTGATGTACGCAGTTGCTTCACTGCGCCAAAGTCTACTAAAACTAATTTCTGATCAGAGGCGCGACGGATGATATTATCTGGTTTAATGTCGCGGTGGATCACGCCTTGGCGGTGGACAAAATCTAGAATGCCCAGAACTTCCTGTAACAGTTCAATTACTTGGCTTTCACTCCAGCGCTTACCAGGTATGAGTTCCTCAGTTAAAGTATGCCCTTCAACATATTCTTGGACTAAATAGAATTCTTGGTTTTCGTCAAAGTAAGCCAGCAGCCTGGGTATCCGGTCATGGTTCCCCAGATGTTCTAAGGATTCGGCTTCACTGTTGAACAGACGCTTAGCAGTTTCAAAAACTCTGGGGTCGGAACTTGCGGGTTTAAGATGCTTGACAACACAGATAGGATTACCCGGTCGCCTGGTATCTTGGGCAATGTAGGTTTGACCAAATCCTCCCGTCGCCAGGACTCGAATTACTTGGTAACGATGGTCTAGTAGCTTGCCTATCATACTTCCTCTCCCCAGAGTTATTACCTAATTTTCCAGCTGGTAATAAATATCTCCAAATTTTCTTCAATGAAATCCGCTATCTTGAGAAAAGATTTAGATTAAAAACGCAGCTTTTTAATAAACGCAGACTATTTATTTTTCTTTTAGTGCCCCTGTTTATTACCAATGCCACCCAGAATCACAAACCCAGTTGCATGGCAGCAGGCTGAAATCCTCATGCAACCTGCTTTCATTCGCGTTGTCGATAATCTTCGCAAGCTGCTTGATGCATCTAACTGGACGGGAACCTACCATGATGTACTGATTTGGCCGCCTAACACCACTGATGAGCTAAAAGCATTGGTGACTCGTCTGTTGCAAGAGATGGAAACTGCAACACCAGAAGAAGCAGAAAACATCAAAGAGACTCTTGCTCGTCTGCCAATGCCCCATCCAGGATATCATCTACGTTTGCAGCGTCAAGGGCAAGAGGTCAGTATCGATTTGTGGGAACTGTGTTATCAAATGTGTTTTCTTGAGTATGACCCGGATAATGAAGCAGTTAATATCGATACTAGTTTAATGGATGAGTTTGGTGAAGTGGATTGGCAGCGTTTGGATGCTAAGGCTAAGGAGTTAGTTGAGCAGGCATTTGCAAGTTTACCAGAGAGTTAATAAGTGCTGATTGCTGGGTTTAAGAGTATACAGCAATGTCCACAGAGCTAAAGGCGATCGCCTCTCATCCTCTAATCAAAAAACCTTCTAGCGACTCACATCAAATCTGAAAATATTGCGACGAAGGTTAGTCAAAAGATGATGAAAGATTAGAAAGAGCAATTAATCCAAGCTATATGAACAAGCCTGATGAACAACTCGAACTACATTTAAGACCTCGTGATACAGAAACAGTATCAATAAAGATACCAACAGATACATTGGAATCACTCAAAAAAGTCGCAGCTAATCGAGATATGTCACTTGAGGGATTACTCAAATTTTACATTGGGCAGAGTTTGCGGCAAGACTTAGCTAAATTATTCTCTGAGCGCGTACTAGAATCAACCGCTCAAGTATTAGCACGGCATATTCAATCAGAAGAAGAAATTTTAAAAATCATTCAAGAAATTCAAGCTGAAATAAGTTTTTAGTTAACTTAAAGTAAAAAGCGATCGCACTTACAAACTGTCAAACTCTTTTATATTTAACGTTGAAAATCTGGCGGATGTAGGTAGTATTAAAAAACTCAAAGCTGATTGTGACTATTATCTCATCAGAATTGGAGATTACAGAATTGGTATTGCTGTGTACGAAGATGCGGTAATTTTTGTAAGGGTATTGCACAGAAAAGATGTTTACAAATACTTTCCGTAATTTCGCCCCTTTGACCTCTATGCCATTGAAGCTGCAAACTCTTATTTGCTAAGATTTCCAGTGCGACAACATTGAAATAGGGCAACTCTTCATCACCATGCCAACATCTACAATTGACGGTAAAGACGCAGCAGCTATCCAAGCCGCAAGAGTTGGGGTTGCTGTATGCGATCGCTCTCACTGGGGACGCATCAAAGTAGCTGGCGATGATCGCCTCAACTTCTTACATAATCAAAGTACTAACAATTTCCAAATACTCAAGCCAGGACAAGGTTGTGATACTGTTTTCGTCACTTCCACAGCCAGGACAATTGATCTAGCAACCGCCTACGTTAGAGAAGATGCGGTAATCTTGCTAGTTTCACCAAACCGCCGCCAGTTTCTCATGGAATGGTTGGATAAATATATTTTCTTTACCGATAAGGTGGAATTATCTGATATTACAGAATACACCAACACCTTTAGCCTCATCGGCCCTGGAAGCGATGCTGTTATGGAAAAGTTGGGTATTGGTGAGCTAATCGGGCAACCTTACGCTAGTCATCAAGTATACACAATTCCACCTGCGGAGGGTGTGCGAATCGCTGTGGGTAGTGGGTTAGCGGCTCCTGGATACACCTTTACTTTCCCCTATACTGACAAAGCCACGGTGTGGAACAAACTGTTAGAGGCGGGGGCGGTGGAGATGAGCGATCGCGCCTGGGATGCATTGCGAATTTTAGAAGGACGCCCATCCCCCGATTCTGAACTGACTGATGATTACAACCCCTTGGAAGTTGGTTTATGGCAGACTATTTCTTTTAACAAGGGTTGCTACATCGGACAAGAAACCATCGCCCGGTTAAACACATACAAAGGTGTAAAACAACACCTTTGGGGTATCCGCCTCAGTGCCCCTGCTGAAGTTGGAAGTGCGATCGCAGTTGGAGATGAAAAAGTAGGCAAGCTTACCAGTTACACAGAAACCGCTGATGGTTACTTTGGACTGGGTTACATCCGCACCAAAGCTGGTGGCGTTGGCTTAAAAGTTCAAGTGGGAGAAACTGAGGGCGAAATAGTAGCAACCCCCTTTGTTTCTCACGAGTACCCATAGTTCGCATCGTTACAGGATGAATGGCATCAGTAGACACTCAATTTCCACCTTTAAGTTAAGGGAGAGAAAAAGGGGAAAGGCTGAAATTTACCCCTTACCCTTTAACCTTTTCCTAGACCACAAAGGAGATTCATAGTGCTTGTAGGAGATATTGACTCAATCCCTTCCAGTGCCTTGACAAAATTCATCTACCCACGAAGCCAGACTACGAGCATTGGTGTTGAGTGATAAATTAAGTTTTTTCTTAACGTCTTGTAGTTGTATATTTACATATTTACCATTACGAGGAATCTCGGTGGTAATTGCCAGTGATGCTGATGAAGGGAGCCGCTCAAACTGCGATTGCACTGTTTTGCCATTACCGGAACCCTCAGTAGCCAATGCTAAAGAAGGCATGGTTTTGGCTTTGCTGGGAACCTCAGTGGTAATTGTTAGTGATGCTGCTGAAGAGAGTCGCTCTAGCTGCGATGTCTGACGACAAGCTGCAAAGCTACGCGCTTGTTTTTCACGTAGTAAAGCGGCTGGTGACTTGGTTGGAGGCTCAGGAGTAATCTTAGTAGCAGCTGCGATCAATGGTACAGGTTTATGTGCGTGAGCCACTTCCGTAGTAACTGTAAACAATGGTATTAACTTGTGTGTACGTAGCAAATCTGAGGGCAGCTTTTGGGAGTCTAACGTCTTGGCAACAGGCTGGGGAGCAACCTTAGTAGCAGTTGTCACAAATTGCATGGCTTTACTCTCCTCTAAACTTATATCCTCTGAAGATATGTGCTCAAACTGTGCAGCTACGGAATGCTCTGATTTTATTAAACGTAACTCTTCATCGGGATTGAAGTTGAGGCCTAAAGCTGCAACTATTTTGTCAGGATTATTACTTAGCTCAGAGAGAAAAGTAAGTATATCATCAAACTGCGGCTCCAAAACAGACAGCGTTGCCAAAATAAAACCAGATAAAGGACGCCGCACACCATCGTAAGTGCCCCAAATTCGCATTTTGGCAAGCCAGGGACAATTTTGCTCGTAGTAACTTAGCCACTTCTGTTTCAAGGATTGACGCAGCTGCTGGATATTCATTGGATGCCTCGCTTCGGTCAACAAGAGTGCAGACCTGTATGATTTTAATTAGGTTTATACCTGTGGATGAAATCGATAATAAAGCATCTGTTTGACTCTTTTACCACTTCGTAAATGTTGTTCTACCAGTAAAGGTACTTCATGGGGTTGAACGCCGCTATACCAAACCATGTCGGGTAATGTCAGCACCATCGGGCCGTTACCGCATTGTCCTAAACAACTGCTAGCAGTTACCGTCACTTCCGGGACTGGTAAAGCCGCAAAAGCTTCTAATACCTTGGCTGCGCCTTGCTTTTTACAAGTGCGATTTTGGCACACCCGCACGCATTTAGGAAAAGAGGGTTGGTCTGTTGTGGGGAAGTTTGATGATTGAGTTGTGTTTGTCATTTGTCATTTGTCACTTGTAATTTCTCAAAAGTCCGAGACTAAGGACTAATGACTAGTGACTAATCTACTGATAGTCCTTTTGATGCAAGCCATTCGCGGTTAAATATCCGTGACTGATACCGGGAACCACTATCACATAGGATGGTAACGATCGTATGTCCTGGGCCCAACTGCTTCGCTAGGGCTACAGCTGCACCGACATTAATACCCGTGGAACCACCCATTAACAGCCCATCTTTTCGTAGTAGCTGGTAAACTACCCGCAACGCTTCTGTATCATCTATCTGGATGGCATCATCAGCGGGTGCGCCTTCCATGTTGGCTGTGACACGACTGTTACCAATGCCTTCGGTGATGGAACTTCCTTCTATCTTGATTTCACCAGTTTTAATATAGCTATAAAGTCCGCTACCCAGCGGATCGGCAACAACGCATTTAATCGCCGGATTTTGTTCTTTCAAGTACAACGCTACACCAGCAAAAGTACCGCCAGTACCAGTTGCAGCTACCCACCCATCGATTTTACCATCTGTCTGCGCCCAAATTTCCGTCCCTGTAGTTTCGTAGTGGGCGCGGCGGTTGGCTAAATTATCAAACTGATTTGCCCAAATGGCATTATCCAACTCAGCGGCTATTCTGCCAGATAACCTGACGTAGTTGTTGGGGTCTTTGTAGGGTACAGCAGGGACGGGACGAACTTCAGCGCCTAACGCTGTCAGTGCGTCTATCTTTTCTTGTGATTGGGTATCAGGAATAATAATTAGGCATTTGTAGCCTTTGGCGTTGCATATATGTGCTAGTCCAATGCCAGTATTACCAGCAGTTCCTTCTACGACAGTACCACCAGGTTTGAGTAGACCTTTCTCTTCTGCATCTTTGATAATGTAAAGTGCGGCCCGGTCTTTGACGGAACCACCAGGATTCAGAAATTCTGCTTTACCGAGGATTTCGCAACCTGTTTCTTCACTGAAGCTGTTTAAGCGAATCAGAGGTGTGTTACCAATAGTGCCTACAAAGCCATTTTTGATATCCATTTTGAATTTACCTAACGTGAGTATCTATAAAAATTTTGGCTTATAGTGGTGGCAAGATAACGATCGCCTTCCATTCTTTAGGCAAGTGCGATCGCCACCATACCTGACTCAAATTTAGAATAAACCCTGGCAATATGTGATCGCCCCTGGCGGTAGCAAGATTTGCTAGATATTTCTCTGACACATCAGGATGATTTTTTAGCTTTGTCAGCAATACAATACTGCTTACTTATACGTGAGCTAATATACAAAAAGGCTAACTGATAAGTACTGATATTATTTTATTGTTCTCAAAGGGGTGGATACTGATGACATCTCAAGATGATCGCTGTAAAGAACTTGAACAACGGGAACTTACACTACGAGAACGAGAAATGCAAGTCAGACTCCGAGAGATGGAAGCTGACATCCATGCTTCTGATGCGCCTTTTCATAAAACTGTTAAGCATAAGCATCAGCTGGAAAGTTCCTCAAAATCGTTGATGAAAAAACTGATTATCGCTGGAAAACTGTTTGCTCTCGGTGTTGCGGTGCTAGTTGCAGTAAGAATAGCCTCAGTGATTGCCGGAATTGTTATTGTTGCAGCATTGACATGGATATCTTACAAACTATTTTTTGAATCCCCAAAAAACAAGCTTTAATTTTTATACCAAGTTGCCACTGCTTGTCATTCTGAGTCAAGAGTACCCTGCGGGAAGCAAGCTACATGTAGCTTGCTGAGATACACTACACTGCGTTTCATGGCGAACAGTATGACAAAATAATATCTTTGGCAACTTGGTATTACCTATCACTTACAGGACTTACGCAAAATTATGAAAAAACGAACCGCAAAGGACACAAAGGGCACAAAGTTAAGAGGGTTTCAGAGAGTTCTTGCGTAAGTCCTAACTTATGACCGTTTTTCAGCCAGGGTTGATATTGTTAATACTTGCGGTGGTGTAGCATCGGGCGGATAGAGAAAGTCTACTTCTACTAAGGAGCGATCGCCTGGCTTGATATTTAATAAAACTAACGGTTCTCCTGGTTGACCTCTCTTTTGCACTAGATGTACAAACTTGGTTTGTGACTGACCTTGGTCATTTTTGTAACGTACCCGCACTGTACCTCGGAAGAAAACTTGGCGAGCTGGTGTACTAAAAAAGCGTAAACCTGGTTTTACCAACTGATCTTCTTTTAGTGGTGTTTGCATGGATACACTCACAGTCTGAGGACTTTGATTATTGTTATATAGCGGCAACTTGAGACTATATTGAATCCCATAGTTTCCGTGAGCGCGATATGCGGTGTCAGGATAGCGCACCAGCATGGTTGCACTCTGAATTTGACCAGTCCCTAGAGTTCCGCCATGCAGGGTACTCAGAGCGTAAGAAAACACTTGACCAGGCTGCGGAATAGTTAGATACCTGGCTTTAGGACTATCCACCAAAAAGGCTCTCCATTGGGAACCCCCAGCGACTCCAGCAACACGTCCGTAAATTCTAGGCTTGCCAGTATCTTCTAAGGGTGTAGGGGTTTTATCACGTGGTACAGCTAAGTCACCATTATCTAGTAAATTTTGCCACTCTGCTAAAGTAGGCGATCGCTCGCTACCATCTGGATTTGTGCGTGCAAACATCGCTAGGCTAGCTGCATAGACAGTGCTATTACTCCACAGTCGCATTAACGTAGACCGACCATTCAAAGGCGGTGTCAATCCTTGCACGGGTATTGGCAGATTTAGTAACATCTGACTTTGCCCTGATGGAATCTCAATTTGAGCCGGGAAAATCTCTTGTCGCCTTCCTCTTAAGATATCAGACATGACGCGATCGCCCGGCCCTGCAAAAACTGTACCCAAAAGATTTTGACTCAAAGATGGTAACTGAATAAATGGCGCATCGGGTTGACTTAAATAACTCGCCGCTTGCCAAATATTTACTTTCGCTGGTTGTGAACCAGGGTTATGCAAAATTATCCCCAAATAGAGCGAGCGCAAATTCTCTGGTGGTTCAGCTTTAGCAACGTGGTGGGCAAAAATATCGAATCGCCCCCGAAAGGGAAAATTTAAATGTGCCATTGGCACTTTTTTACCATCTGGTGGAAAGGTAGAGAGTAAAATCCCTTCTTTCAAAACTAATTCTGGACTATTACTGTTAAACGTTGGTATTGTATCCAGCTTGCCTGGTAAAGGACGCACTTCTTGCGGTTGTACCACTTCTTCAGGCGTTGGCGTAGCAGGAGTTAATTGAGCGATCGGAAAAAATAGTAACAATGGCCACATATTTTTAGATATTTTGTCCTCCAAAAAGACGCTGACAACTTTATATAAGTGCCAGATTGTTAATAATTAATACGAAATCTGCAAGAATGCCGAGCAAATTTTCTTGATTTAAAACCGGAACGTGGACAAAAATACAACACGTTGTGAGTTGATTTTGACACAAGTAGTTCAGGACTGAATAATAAAGACCCTCTCTTCGAGACGCTACGCGAACACAAACAAATTTACCGCAGTCGTGACTAATCTCAATTTCCGCAGTTCTCATGACTAATTTTTCTAAATCAACCCCTGTCTGCAAAATACTGTTTTCCCAGCTAGCACCTACTTCTACACTTAATTGCCTACGGCTTGCAGCCATCCCACAACAGATGATGCAATCAGGTTGCATTTCATTGATTTTTTCAATTACCTGAGAACTAGCAAGCTGCACATCTACGGGTAACTGGCGTAAAAAAGTTAAATCATGGGGTAGCGATTCAAGTTTGGTAACTTCTAGTAATAAATCATCAGAAGAATTTGACTGTTGATCGCTTAACCAAGTGGCAAAAGAAGTTAATAGTATTCTTTTCTTCATAACAAATATTATTTAGAATAGAAAAACCCTCCATAATAAATTTACAAGGAGCAGGTAAATGCCAGTAATTGCGGTCGTAGATTACGAGATGGGAAATTTGCACTCAGTCTGTAAAGGCTTGGAAAAAGCTGGGGCAACTCCTAATATTACTTATTCTCCAAAGGAATTAGAACAGGCAGATGCAGTTATTTTGCCCGGAGTCGGTTCATTTGATCCCGCAGTGCAACACCTGCGGGCCCGTGGTTTGGAACAACCCATTAAGGATGCGATCGCATCTGGTAAACCTTTTTTGGGAATTTGTCTGGGACTGCAAATTCTCTTTGAATCGAGTTCAGAAGGTACTCAACCAGGACTGGGAATTGTTCGAGGAAAAGTGCGGCGATTTCTTCCCGAACCTGACATTGCGATACCTCATACAGGTTGGAATCAACTGCAAGTGACTCAGCCAAAAAGTATTTTGTGGGAGCATTTGCCATCAGATCCTTGGGTATATTTTGTCCATTCCTATTATGTTGACCCAATTGACCCGCAAATCCGTGCAGCAACCGTTACCCACGGTACTCAAACTGTAACAGCTGCGATCGCTCATGAAAACCTGATGGCAGTTCAATTTCACCCGGAAAAATCCTCTAATATTGGATTGCAAATCTTGTCTAATTTTGTTGCTCAAGTCCGCGAAAAAATTGCTGCATAATCCCATTTTTAATTTTGTTTTTTGTCCTCTGTTACAAAGTTATGAGCCAAGGAAGCCTCTCTACGAGACGCTCCGCGAACCGCTCCGACTTTGCGCTTTGTCATTTGTCTTTTGTCCTTCGTTAATATTCAATGACCAATGACTAATGACTAATTAATCATGAGCCTGAGAATTTACGGGAATCGTCAGCTAAAAACTTTACCGGGAACAGAAACTAGACCCACCAGTGGGCGGGTAAGGGAGGCAGTGTTTAATATTTGGCAGGGAGGAATAGCAGGTTGTCGCTGGCTAGATGTGTGCGCTGGTACTGGTTCAATGGGCGCAGAGGCTTTGTGTAGAGGAGCCAGCTTAGTAGTGGGAATTGAACAATCGAGCCGAGCCTGTGCCATTATTCAACAAAACTGGCAGGCGGTGGCTGATAGCGAGCAAAAATGGAAGGTATTGCGGGGAGATGCAATCCAACAGTTAAAGACCTTATCAGGCAAGCAGTTTGACAGAATTTACTTTGATCCGCCTTATGCTAGTGGTTTGTACCAGCCAGTCATAGAAGCGATCGCTCATTATCAACTTTTAGCTCCTAGCGGCGAAATTGCAGTTGAACATAACCCCCAAGGTTGGACACCGCCACTAATTTCTACTTGGGAAATTTGCCGCGAGAAAGTTTATGGCAATACAGCTCTGACTTTCTACAGAATTATGGAATCGGGGAATGAGGGAGATGAGGGAGATAAGGAAGATGAGGGAGAGTAATTATTAAGCATCTTTATTTACTTCCTCATCTTCCCCACTCAGCACTCAAAACTCAGCACTCAGCACTCGGAAGGCACTCAGCACTAATTCACCCCCCTCCCAACTGGTTGTCGCGCTTATATTGCTTATAAGCAGCGTAAAACAGTCCAGCGAGTGTGACGACAATCAAACCAAGGACAATTCCTGAGAGCAGGGGTTCAACCACTGTAAATCTCCTCTTTGCAGTTATTAAATATTCGTTTCCTGTTTTTGATTTTACCAAATCCGGCACAAATCCGCGCCCTACAGCGTTTTTAGACTCCGACTACCGACAACAAAATAATCTTCTGTGCTTGCAGACACAATCAAGAACTTTTAAGCTATGTGTAGGAAATGATAACTTTTTAGTACACCTAGACTTTCACAGCAAACCTTTTGGATAACCAGATTACCAAACCTGAAATTCTGATTCAGCGGATCGCTTTGTTGGCTCTGGCGATACTGCTAGCAGTCCCTTTGGGCTTTTTTGGTGTTCAGTTGGTTCGAGCCTCTGATCCATACGTCAAAAGTGTTCTATCTTTGACAGGAAACCCAGTTCAAGGACACGCTATTTTTCAAATCAACTGTGCTGGTTGTCATGGAATACAAGCAGACGGGCGAGTCGGGCCCAGTTTGCAAGCTGTCTCAAAACACAAGTCTCGGTATGGATTGATTCACCAAGTGATTAGTGGTGAAACGCCGCCAATGCCAAAATTCCAGCCTAGCGTCCAAGAAATGGCGGATCTTTTGAGTTACTTAGAGTCGTTGTAGTGTGTATCATTAATTCTGATGGTCATACGTGTTTGTCGTAAGGACTTTAGTCCTTGATTTTTTAAGCACTAAAGTGCTTACTACGAACCTCTCACGACATGTAGCTGGAAATACGGCTTAAAAGAAGTGGCAAACCGTCGCCTCTTTGGGTGATCTAAGATTGTTGGGTATCTGATAATTTGCGATCGCCACAAGACTGATGATTGAAGTTGAACATCTGAGTAAAATATACGGATCTACCCCAGCCATTACTGATGTCACTTTTAGCGTTGAGCCAGGGGAGATTTTGGGGTTTTTGGGGCCAAATGGTGCTGGTAAAACCACAACTATGCGAATTCTGGCTGGTTATTTACCTGCAACAAATGGTAAAGCTAAGATTGCTGGTTATGATGTCAATGAAAATTCCCTAGCTGTACGCCAGCGGATTGGCTATTTACCGGAAACACCGCCATTATATCCAGAGATGACGGTGGAGGGGTTTTTGGATTTTGTAGCACGAATTAAAGGAGTATCAGCAGGCGATCGCCCCAATAAGGTGACAGCAGCAATAGAACGTTGCAATTTAGAAGAAAAGCGGCAAGTAATTATTCGCAAACTTTCTAAAGGATATCGCCAAAGAGTCGGCATTGCTCAAGCGATCGTTCATGATCCACCGGCAATTATTCTAGATGAACCCACAGTCGGACTAGACCCCCGACAAATCATTGAAGTGCGGAATTTAATTAAAAGTCTTGCAGGGACTCATACAATTATTCTTTCCACGCACATTCTGCCAGAAGTGAGCATGACTTGTAGCCGCGTAGCCATCATCAATCGGGGTAAAATTGTTGCAACTAACACACCAGAAAATCTAATGATGCAGTTGACAGGTGGCTCTGGATATGAATTAGAGATAGAAGGAGAAGCCGCCTTAGCCAAACAAGTACTGCAAAATGTCGCGGGTGTAACTCTAGTAGAATCGTTTCCCACAGCAGGAATGCATAGTCAAGTCCCTCTACAAGGTAAACGCGCTTACCTGCGGGTGATATCGCAACCAGGAAAAGAACCAGGACGAGATATTGCCACAACATTAGTGCGTGCAGGATTTGGTCTACATGAAATGCGGCGTGTCAACGCTACTCTGGAAGATGTGTTCTTGCAACTGACCACAGAAGAAAAGAATTTAGAGACTGAGGTAGATTCAACCGCAGCCAATGAAGGAGAAGCAGCATAAATGGGTGTAGTACTGAGTAATATCATTGCCATTTACCGCCGAGAGTTACAGAGTTATTTTGTATCACCTTTGGCTTATGCGATCGCTGGCGTGTTTTGGTTCATTGCGGGGTTGTTCTTCGTCATGATTTTGCTGGGGCCAGATGGGATCTTGCCAACAGTTGCGGCAATAGATTTACAAGGGCAACAAATAGGAGTACCAGTACCGCCAATAGATGTCCCTTACGAATTTATCCGGGCATTTTTGGATCGGATGGGGTGGCTATTGTTGTTTGTGTTGCCAATTCTCTCAATGGGACTTTATGCCGAAGAACGCAAGCGAGGCACTTTAGAACTGTTAGCCACGTCACCAGTCACAAACTGGGCGGTAGCCATAGGTAAATTATTAGGAGTGCTAACATTTTTTACAGCGATGGTCGCGCCTATGCTAATTTTTGAAGCGATCGCAATCAGTGGAGCAAATCCACCAATGTCACCTTCAATACCCTTGCTAGGTCATTTTGGATTAATTTTGCTAGCAGCAGCAATTTTGTCTTTAGGAATGTTTATTTCCTCTTTAACAGAAAGCACAATTCTGTCTGCTGTTCTCACGTTTGCAGTCATCTTATTACTGTTATTTATTGATTTAATCGCCAAACTTATTCCTGGCCCTATAGGCGAGGCCCTGGGTCATCTGTCGTTGCTAAAACATTACAACACTTTAATCCAAGGCATTTTTGATACTAGTAGCTTAATTTTATTTGCCAGTTACATTTTTTTAGGCATCTTTCTCACAGCTCAATCAATTGATGCACTACGTTTTCAACGTCAGTAGTCATTAGCCATTAGTCATTAGTAAAGACAAATGAGCAAGGACGAATGACAAAGCGCAAAGTCTGAGCTAAGGCTTCTTAGATCAGAACTTTGTAAGAGAGGATAAATGACAAATAACATGAAGAAAATCGCAAAAAAAACACTGTGGCAATATCTGTTTTGGCTGGGCCCGTTTTTATTTATTGTTGGCTTAACAGCCGGGTTAGTGTCTGAACAGTGGGGAGCAATTCCATTAGCATTCCTGATTTCAGGACTTGTGATCACCGGGTTGTGGGTAGTATGGCAAAGCCAGCAGAGTAGCTGGTGGAAGCGTCGTTCTACCCAAGCTGGGACTAATGCCTTGGTGGCGACTTTAGCAATATTGGCGATTTTGGGGTTAATTAATTTTTTAGGCGATCGCTACCATTTGCGGGCAGACTTAACAGAGACTCAGTTATTTACCCTTGCCCCCCAGTCACGAGAATTGGTAAGTACCTTGCCACAACCAGTTAAGGTGTGGGTATTTGATGTAACTCAAAATCCTCAAGACCGAGAATTGTTGAATAATTATCAGCGGCAAAGTTCAAAATTTAAATTTGAGTATATTGACCCCCAGGCTAGGCCTGGACTAGCAGACAAGTTTGGCGTCAAAGATTACGGAGAAGTTTATCTGGAATCTGGAGATAAACGGCAATTAGTACAGGTGGTAAATGAAAATGAACGCCTGTCGGAAGTCAGATTAACTAGCCGCCTGCAACAAATCACTAGTGCAACCACAGCTAAAGTTTACCTACTTCAAGGTCATGGCGAACGCCAACTCTCAGCCGCTAAAGGTGCAATATCACAAGCGATTCAGGGGTTAGGCGATAGAAATTACACAACATCACCGCTGAATCTAGCAGACAACCCCAAAGTTCCTGAAGATGCTGCTGTAGTGGTAGTAGCCGGGCCCAAGCGAGGGTTGTTTGAGGGCGAAGTCAAAGCATTGCAAGAGTATCTCAATCGTGGCGGTAACTTACTGCTGATGATTGATCCCAATACAGATCCCAAACTTGACAGCTTGTTGCAAGCATGGGGCATTCGCCTAGATAATCGTTTAGCTGTGGATGTCTCCGGTGAAAAAGTCGGACTTGGCCCAGCTGCTCCCCTAGTGACAGAATACGGACAACATCCGATTACCAAAGATTTTGGCAATGGTATTTCTTTTTATCCACTAGCAAGACCGCTCGAAATTACCCCGGTAGCTGGTGTTGAAGCTACTCCCTTGCTGCAAACTAAACCTTATCCCAACAGTTGGGCAGAAAGCGACCTGCAAAGCGAAAAATTAGAGTTTAATCCCGACCAAGACCTCAAAGGGCCTCTAACCTTGGGTGCGGCTTTAACAAGAAAACTACCAGCTAAATCTACTTCTACTCCTCAAACGCCAGTACCTTTACCCCTACCATCACCAACCACCCAAACGAAAACTACCCCCTCTCCCGTTCCTCCTGCTACTCCCTCATCTCAAACAACCACGGAATCACGGTTAGTAGTTTTAGGAAATTCAGATTTCGTTACCGATGGCTTATTTCAACAACAACTAAATGGAGATGTGTTTCTCAACTCAGTTACCTGGCTGAGTCAACAAGATCAGCAACCCCTTTCCATTCGCCCCAAAGAAGCCAAAAACCGACGCATAAATCTGACAACGATGCAAGCCAATCTTTTAATACTGTCGTCTCTATTGTTTTTACCCCTCATTGGCTTAATTGCCGCAGCCGTTATCTGGTGGAAACGACGGTAAGGGAGAGTGGAAGAGTGGGAGAGTGGGGAGAGGGGCAGAGGGGCATAAGGGGAATAAATACTGACTCTTTCCTGTACAGACGCGATTAATCGCGTCTCTACTCTTGACCCTTGACAAATGACAAACGACAAATGACTAAAAAATGAAATTGCCGCGAACGACTCTAATTTTAATATTGCTAGCGCTGGGTTTAGGTGGTTTTGTTTACTTCTATGAAATTCAAGGTGCGACTCAGCGAGAAGAAATCAAGGAGAAAAACCAGCAAATTTTCTCTTTTGGAGAAGATGATGTGCAGTCTTTAACAGTAAAGACTAAAAATATTACCCTGAGCCTGGAACGTAACACTCAATCTAGCAATCCTAAGTGGTCGCTAAAATCTCCCACATCTGGCCCAGCAAATGATGCTATTGTTTCTTATCTGATGGATTTGTTAGTAAAAGGTAAGAGCGATAAAACTTTATCAATCCCAGCAAACCAACGGGGAGAATTTGCTTTAGATAAACCCCAGGCGACTATTAATATCACCCTGAAGAATCAGCAAAACCATCAGTTGATTTTGGGGAAACCTGACTTTAGCGATCGTTTCTTGTATGCTCAAACTGACCCTGCTGCTAAACCAGATGGAAATATCGATATATTGTTGGTATCTACAGACTTTGCAAATGCGGTGAATCGGGAACTATCAGAATGGAGACAACCTGTAGATAATAGTCAGAAACTACCTCCACTAAATATTCCTCTTCCGACTCCGACAAAGAGCAACTAAGCAATATTTCCATGATTAACCCGACTGCAACATTGCTAATTTCTTGCCCCGATCAACGGGGACTGGTGGCGAAAATTGCTAATTTTATCTATGCAAATGGCGGTAATATTATCCATGCAGATCAGCATACAGACTTTGCTGCTGGATTGTTTCTCACTCGTATTGAATGGCAGTTAAATGGGTTTAATTTGCCACGAGAGTTGATTGCACCTGCATTTAATGCGATTGCTCAACCTTTAGGCGCTAAATGGGAAATACGCTTTTCTGATACAATACCACGTATTGCCATTTGGGTAAGTCGGCAAGACCATTGTCTATTTGACTTGATTTGGCGGCAACGTGCTAAAGAATTTATTGCAGAGATTCCTTTAATTATCAGCAACCATCCTAATTTAAAGGTAGTTGCAGAGCAATTCGGTATCGATTATCAGCATCTTACTATCACTAAAGACAACAAAATAGAGCAGGAAGCCCAACAACTAGAATTACTCCAAAATTATAAAATCGATTTAGTTGTGTTAGCAAAGTATATGCAGATTGTTAGTAGAGATTTTATTGCTAAATTTCCACAAATTATTAATATTCATCATTCATTTTTACCAGCCTTTGTTGGTGCAAATCCTTATCATAGAGCTTTTGAACGTGGTGTCAAAATTATTGGTGCTACCGCTCATTATGCTACCCCTGATTTAGATGCCGGCCCCATTATTGAGCAAGATGTAGTGCGAGTTAGTCACCGCGATGAAGTTGAAGATTTGGTGAGAAAAGGCAAAGATTTAGAGCGAGTTGTATTAGCTAGAGCAGTGCGTTTACACTTGCAAAATCGAGTGTTAGTCTATGGCAATCGCACAGTAGTGTTTGAGTAATGCCTAGGCGGCTGGAAGTCGCGGCTATACAAACGTTCGACTAGCGTTCCCCAGGAAAGTATGCGTAGTTTGAGTACGCATACTTTAAAAACAAGAGAATAGTTAAACTAAATGCTAAGAGTTTAGAACTGAGGCTAATTCTACCTCATCTTGTGATTCATCTCTAATTTGGAAGTAGTAGTAAAGATTGGCAACAGTTAGAGCTGATGCGTATTGTAAATTAGATGCAACTAATGTTTTGTAACCAGCAATTCCAGCTTGTTGACTGATATAAAATTCGTACTCTCGACGTAGTTCAGGCTCAAACATCAATAGCAATTGATCACGAAGAGAATAGAAATGGGACTTTTCAGTTAAACTCTCATATATTAATTGTTCTGGCGGTTCCGCTAAGTTGATTATTGAGTGGTGAGTATCTGAACTATTAGTGAGTTGTGAACTATTAAAATCAGTGCTACTTAAAATTTTTAATTCTGAAGAGGGGAGCAATGCCTGCGGCGGTAAACTACGCATCCAATAAACATGATTTTGCCATGAGTTTAATACTGCTAAATCATGATTGTGAATACGGGTAATTTCAGGAAAAAGAAAATCCAGTTCATCATGTGATTCACAGCGATTGATGACAACGAGGGCATCTTCACAAATTTTATCTTGAAGATGAGATAGGCGATCGCTTACCGCTGAAACCTCATTTTGCACTTGATAAGTTGCAATAATTGTTTGTTCAATTGCCCAAGCACATTCAAGTCTGCGTAGTTGACAAGCCGCACAAGTTTCTTCTAGTAAATGGGGATTGCTGTAATCTGCTAAAGCCACAAATAACATTCCTCTGACACACTAGATGCAATTCAGGGCGAGTTTAAAAGCCTCGACCAACATATACAAACTAATTTCAGTCAACAGCTTCAACTTTCAATCAACGATATAAATGATGACTTTATGGGTATTGGAGGATTTGGCGGTGGGGTTGGAATAGGTGGTGCTTTAGCTGCTGGATTAATAGGATTTACGGGACTTGGATTTATTGCCGTAATTGTCGCAAGTGTAGCTGCTGCAATTGCTGGTTCATTTGGTTTGGGGATGCTAGATTTTGATGGACTAAAAGACCAGATAAAAGTGAAAATTTTTGAACTAGGATTTGAAAAATTCGATGAATCAATGGATAAATTATCTGAAAAGTTAGATGAAATTGCTGACTCAGTTTTTAATAGCAGAGTTGAATCAGCTAGTCGAGTAATTGCACAAGCGATCGCACTTTACGAAAATCTTCTAGAACAGCAGAAAAAAGCTCACAACGAAACTCTGGAACAACGTGAGGCTGACAAAGTATGGATTTCCCAAAAACGCCAAGAACTTGAGCAGGTTCAAAATGGATTGGAAGTAATTCTCAACATAAATACTGCAATCACATCGTCCATCACGTAGCAGTACATTAATGAAATAAATTTGTGGTTTTGGGAATACTAAATCTATTACCAAACTTAACAGGAAGGGGTCAATGCCAAGAGACTCATGGAATAATAGCTCGAAAAATACTGTTCCCTTGCAATTACCCATAACATATCTCAAACCAGTGAAGCGTAATACAATTACCCATGAATTTGACCCAACACAACCAGAAATACTACTTCCACAGGAAAATGATCACCACCTATTAGATGCATCTAAGCTAATGCAACAAGGAATTCAACAGCAACAAGCTGGTGAATTGATAGCGGCGATGAAGTCATTACAGCAATCTCTAGAGATGTTTCAGGCGGTTGGAGATTTGCAAAAACAGGCACAGGTGCTTTCTTTTTTGGGATTGGTAACTTATACCGCAGGGGACTATAAGAGTACTATTTCTTACTCCCATCAGTGTTTATCGTTAATCAACGATACCTCAGACTTGGCGGTGCAGATGCAAGCGCTTTCCCATTTGGGTAATGCTTATCGTCACCTGAATGACCATAAAAAAGCAATTGAGTTTCTGGAAAAGTGTTTAGAAATAACGCAGCAGTTGGAAGACAGGCGGAGTCAAGTGGCGGCACTGAATAATTTAGGATTGGTGTATAAAGCTTTGGGCAACTTTACACAAGCAATTGAGTATCAGCAGCAAAGTCTAGAAATTGTGCGGGAACTCAAAGACAACTGGGGTGAGGAACAGGTACTAAAGAATTTGGGCAATGCTTGGTATGCTTTGGACAATTACCCAAAAGCGATCGCCTACTATGAGCAGTGTGTAGTACTAGCACGCTCCTTAAAAAATGTTCGCAGTGCTTCTCAGGTGCTCAAAAATTTGGGTAATGCTTGCTATGCTTTAGGGGATTATGCTAAAGCCATTAAGTATTACGAAGAACGTTTGCAATTAGCTAGAGAAGTTCAAGACAAGCGCAGCGAAGAACAATCTTTAGGTAGTTTAGGAGTTGCTTGTGAAGCTTTGGGTGACTATACCACAGCGATTTCATATTATGAAGAACGTTTACTGTTAGCCAGGACTATTAAAGATCGCCGCAGTGAAGAACAAGCCCTTGCTAGTCTGAGAGTCGCTTGCTACGCTTTAGGCGATTATGCCAAAGCAATGCAATACCAGCAGGGGACATCTCTAAATAGTTAAATCAGGCAAGAGGGAAGAGGAAGGAAATGAATAATTCACAATTTAAAGTACAAAATTTAAAATTAAAATTAAAATGACTTTCACTCCTCCATATTCTTTTGTTGCTGTAGATACACGATAACTTCTGACGTATCTACTTGAGGAAATTCAATGTAAAAATTACTTACACTCCAGAAGGGTTCTGGTGTTTCTAAAACAATTAGGCGATCGCACCACTGACTCAGCCAAGGTAGCAACTTCTGGGGTGCTACTGGAGTACATAGCCAAACTGCTGCTGGAGAAAGTGCTTTGATAGCAGTTGCCGCTACTGCTATTGTCATCCCTGTGGCAATGCCATCATCAACTAAAATCAACGTAGCTCCTTCTGGATGCACCTGCGGACAAGCAGAAATTAATTGAGCTTCAAGAGACTTAGCTTGGTTGAGCGCTTGATTTAAAGCTACTTCCCGCCACCACAAATCATCTCTGGGGCGCAATAGCTTTTGCTGAGTCCAAAGAACATTCCCTGAAGTCGTGACTGCTCCAATTGCTAACTCTGAGTTGTCTGGATGGCTAATTTTTTTCGCTACAACTATTGTCAATGGACAACCCAAAAGGCTAGCTATTGGTGCTGCTACTGGCACACCTCCTCTTGGCAAAGCATAGACAATTGGTACAGGCTTTACCCCAGATTCAATAGTTTGCTGAGCCAAAACATCATGAATCACTCGCGCCAATTCTTCACCGGCATGGGTGCGATCGGCAAAAAGTGGGGTATATGACATGGTTTCCCCCAGCATCTTAGGACGGCATTGCTTTTATCATGACTGAATTTTGACTCAAATTAACTGATACAATAAGACTTGTGCAAATAGTAAGTATTCAGCAAAAGTCTATTTCTGAAAAATCTCCAACCAGAGCCATATTTAACTCAGATCGGACAGCTGACACTAAGGCCAATATCCAGATTTTCATGAGCAGCGAAACCCAACTCAGCCTCTTCGACGACTCAACTTTTAACCAACAAGATCTGATTCCCACAGACGCCAAAATTTCTATCCCTCCCGGAACCTATTCCAGCATGACCGAGTTGGCACAGCATTGTAATCAGTGTCATCGTTGTGCATTAGGAGACACTCGGACTCATGCTGTTGTTGGACGCGGCAATCTCAAAGCATCAATCATGATTGTGGGAGAAGCACCAGGGCAAAACGAAGACGAAACAGGTTTACCATTTGTAGGCAAATCAGGACAATTGCTAGAAAAAATTCTGGCATCTGTGAATCTGTCTACTGAGAATGATGTATACATTGCTAATATCAATAAATGCCGCCCACCAGAAAACCGAGTTCCCACTACTGAAGAAATGGCGGCTTGCAAACCCTACTTACTAGAGCAAATTCGCTTGGTTGACCCCAAAATAATTCTGTTGACGGGTGCAACTGCGGTCAAAGGTATCACAAATGACAAGCGAGGGATTACGAAAATTCGCGGACAGTGGCTAGAGTGGGAAGGACGTTTTTGTATGCCAATTTTCCACCCCGCCTACTTGCTGCGTAACCCATCCCGTGAAGTTGGTGCGCCCAAATGGTTGATGTGGCAAGATATCCAAGCAGTGCGTGCTAAGTTCGATGAAATCCAGAAAAATAGATGAAATAACTGTGGCAGTAGCTATGACTGTAGCAGCAGTAGTAGCTCTAACTAAGCTAGGCGGTTAATCAAATTAAATTCACAGATTCCCAGAATGCATCCGCACACTTCCCGCATGACAATCGCGTAACCAAGCTTTAACGGCTTGAGCGATCGCACCATTACTACTATCACGTGGCGGTGATGGTGGTTGCTGTTTTGGATAAGCACCTGTTTGGGTAAACATCATCACTAAACGCCAACCACTTTTAGCTTTAGTCAACAACAGCCAGTGAAATTGCTGCAATTCTAACGCTTTGTTACCTGTATACTGCCGCTCCAAGGTAGTAAAGAAAACTTGCTCAACTCCTGATGCAGCGCTTTTAGGCGCATCTGCGTTATATTCTTCAGAGTTAAGGGGCAGAGGAGTAAAATCAGGTTTTCCTGCCACTAGCATATAGCTGTAAACGTCACCTTTTCTACTGAGGCGACGGGCGCGTTGAGTGGCACGATTAGCGTAGCTAGGTAAATCACGCAATAGCTGAGTAGTTAATATTTCTAAATTTTGCTCAGAACACAAAGGCCTCACACCACTTATATTTTGCTTCTGTGCCAACACGGGGTTAGAGACAAGGCTACTTGATATTAAAAACCAGAAGCCACAAGGTACAAACCACAAGCCACAATTTTTCTTCCTAACTCCTGCCTTCATGCGATCGCAGTTAACTCCTCAGAAATCCTCTTCCAGGCTAACTCAGGCTCACTTGCAGCAGTGATGGGACGCCCAATCACCAAGTAATCTGCACCAGCTTGAATCGCTTGTGCTGGGGTAAGCGATCGCTTTTGATCGGCTTTGTCTGCCCAATTTGGTCGTACCCCTGGACAAACTAAGAGAAAATCATTTCCACAAGTTTGCCGCAACTGCGCTACCTCTTGGGGCGAACAAACTGCCCCATTTAACCCCGTTTCTTGCGCCAGCAATGCCATTTCTAGGGCGTATTCTGGCAATTCTAAAGGAATCTTTAAATCAAACGCCAGTTGCCTAGCAGAAATGCTCGTCAGCAGGGTAATGGCAATTAATTTAGGTGGTTTCACACCTGCTTGTGTAGCCCCCTCCTGCGCCGCCTCAGTTGCCGCTTTCAGGGCATCTTTACCAGCGGTAGCATGAATTGTCAGCAAATCCACCCCGTAACGAGCTGCAACTCGGCAAGCACCAGCAACAGTATTAGGAATGTCGTGAAATTTTAAATCTAGGAAAATCCGCTTTTGCCGAGACTTTAGCACTTCTAGAATTTTCGGCCCAGTGCTGGTAAATAACTCTAAACCAACCTTCCAGAAACCAACTTGCGGAAGTTGATCCACCAGGGCGATCGCACTCTCTTCATCTGCCACATCTAGGGCAACAATAACCCGCTCATTTATATTCATGTGTCACCCTAATTAAGGCACTAAACGCACAAACTTATTTTTACCAACTTGTAAAACCTTACCTTCTAAATCAGTGGAAGAAGCGAAAGTAGTATCAGCATCGGTAATGCGATCGCCATCTAGGCGCACCCCACCCTCTTGGATTTTCCGCTTTCCTTCACCTGTACTTTTGCACAAGCCGCTGACATTGAGAATATAAGCTAATTTAACCGGATGTGGCACGTCAGCTAAAGAAAATTCTGGGACAGCACCTTCTTTACCGCCGCTTTTTGCTGCTTCTTTCGCCTCATTAGCTGCTTGTTCGCCATCGTACTGTCTAACAACTTCCCATGCTAGAAGTGTTTGGCGATCGCGTGGATTTTCTGGTAATTTATCCAAAGGTAAATCCGTCAACAGTTCAAAATACTGCTCCAACCGATGATCGGGAACTCCTTGTAACTTCTGATACTTTTGGGCTGGGTGTTCTGACAAGGCAATATAATTACCGAGAGACTTAGACATTTTTTGCTCTCCATCCGTGCCAATCAAAATTGGCAGCAGCATCCCAAACTGAGGCTTTTGACCAAAATGGCGCTGCAAATCTCTACCTACAGCAATGTTAAACTTTTGATCAGTCCCTCCTAATTCCACATCTGCCTCAACCGCGACAGAATCAAAACCCTGCATCAACGGGTACAGGAACTCATGGATAAAAATTGGATTCTCTTTTCTATAGCGTTCTGCAAATCCTTCCTTGGCTAACATCTGCCCCACCGTCATCGTGGACAGTAACTCCAAAATTTTCCCTAAATCAAGCTGGGTGAGCCATTCGGAGTTATAACGCACCTCTAACCTTCCTGGTGTGTCAAAATCCAAGATAGGTCGCAATTGGTCAAGATAAGTCTGGGCATTTTGGGCTACATCTGCTTCTGTAAGCTGACGGCGCACCTCAGATTTTCCCGTTGGATCACCAATACGCGCTGTAAAATCACCAATAATTAGAACTGCTGTATGACCTGCATCTTGAAACGCTCGCAGTTTCCGCATTGGTATGCTATGACCGAAATGAATGTCGGCTCCTGTAGGATCAATTCCGTATTTGACCCTTAAGGGTTGGTTTGTAGTTAGCAAGCGCTTTTCTAAACTTTCACTTTCACTGTCAGCATCAGCTGGTTGAGGAAAGACTTCCACTACACCACGACGCAGCCAAGCAAAATTTTGCGCCATACTAGGAGATTCACTATTAGCTATGCTTTGCACTCTAGAAGTTAGGTTAGTTATATTCACTAGCAATTTATCCACTCTCTCATCTGCCAAACTACTATAATTGCAAAAAATTAACCGCCTTGCTTCGCCCAATGAATTACAGTTATATTTACAAGTGAGGAAGTGTAATAGCCGTGTCTTCGTCTAGGACTTTTGAAGATAAGCAGCCACAACGCCGGGCTTCATCTGGTTTTGAGTTTTTGAAAGGAGTAGGTCAGGTAACTGGCGGTACTCTCCTATCAATTACCATGCTGGCAAGTTCCATTGTAGCCGGAGGACTAGTTGGTTTAGCCGTTAGTTTCCGTAATTTGCCAGATGTCAGACAACTACGTAACTTCTTTCCGTCAGAAACGACTTACATTTATGACGTTAAGGGCAAACTATTAACGAGCATTCACGGGGAAGCCAATCGAGAAGTCGCATCCCTAGATAGAATTTCGCCAAATTTAAAACGGGCGGTATTAGCAAGCGAAGATAGTCACTTCTACGACCACCACGGAATTAACCCCGTCGGCGTTGGACGTGCTGTGGTGGTTAACTGGGCAGCAGGTGGAGTCAAAGAGGGCGGCTCTACCGTTACCATGCAGTTGGTGAAAAACCTGTTTTTGACTCGCAAACGTGCCTTTACCCGAAAGATAGCAGAGGGGGTGCTGGCAATTCGTTTAGAGCAAATTCTCAGCAAAGACCAAATCTTGGAAATGTACCTCAATCAAGTTTATTGGGGTCACAACAATTATGGTGTACAAACAGCGGCGCGTAGTTATTTTAACAAGTCAGCAGAATATTTAAACTTGGGCGAGTCGGCAATGATGGCGGGTTTGATCCAAGCGCCAGAAGAATTTAGCCCGTTTGTGAGTATGAAGCTGGCAAAACAGAAACAAAAAGAAGTTCTAGGACGAATGCTGGAATTGAATTGGATCAACCAGCAAGAGTACGATAATGCTCTCAAGCAAGAAATCAAACTTGGTAAAATTAAGTCTTTTCAAGGTAGTGCTCTACCTTATGTAACCAATGCGGTGGCGCAGGAGTTGGCTAAGAAATTTGGGCGCGATGCACTGCTTAAAGGCGGAATGCGGGTGCAAACAACTGTTGACGCCGAGTTCCAACAAATGGCGGAGCAAACTGTCAGCAAGTGGCACAAGTCACTCTTAGGTCAAGGCTTATCTAAGAATCAAATTGCTTTAGTGGCAATTGATCCGCGCACGCATTTTATTAAAGCACTAGTGGGTGGCGTCGATTCTAAAACCAGCGAGTTCAACAGGGCAACCCAAGCTCAGCGTCAACCAGGATCCGCTTTTAAACCGTTTGTTTACTATACTGCTTTTGCTACTGGTAAATTTGCGCCAGACACAACAGTGGTAGATGCTCCAGTTAGCTATCGAGATGGTGACGGTTGGTACTATCCGAAAAACTATGATGGTGGGTTTAGTGGTTCTATGTCAATTCGCCAAGCTCTATCCGTGTCACGCAACATCCCTGTGATTAAGATTGGTAAGAGTGTGGGGATGAATAAAGTCATAGAAGCCTGCCGCACTTTAGGAATTATGAGTCCGATGGAACCCGTGACTTCTTTACCCCTAGGTGCAATTGGCGTCACGCCTCTAGAAATGGCTAGTGCCTATGCTACCTTTGCCAATTATGGTTGGCAGTCGCCACCAACAGTGATTGTCCGTGTCACTGATAGTAGTGGTAACGTGTTGCTAGATAACACACCAAAACCCCAGCTAGTTCTCGATCCTTGGGCATCGGCAGCTATTATTGATGTGATGCGAACAGTAATGACTAATGGTACAGGTAAAGGCGCCGCTATAGGTCGCCCCGCTGCTGGGAAGACGGGAACAACTTCCTCAGAAAAGGATATTTGGTTTGTTGGAACTGTGCCACAGTTAACAACTGCTGTCTGGGTGGGGAGAGACGACAACAAACAATTAGCTAGTGGTGCAACGGGTGGTGGGATGGTTGCTCCCGTCTGGCGTGATTTTATGCAAAAGGCACTCAAGGACGTACCAGCAGAAAATTTCAAGCCACCTTCCAAGTTTCCTCGTCCTAAGCCAAATTAGCAGGATTGGTGATTGGGTATTAGGTATTGAAGAATTTCTCCAGTCCCTATTCCCTAGTCCCCAGTCCCCAGTCGCCTTTAAGACTGTGCTTCTAACTCGGATTTCATCCGTTGCAGGGTAAAGTTCATTTGGTCAAACATTTGTTGTGGGGTGACACCAAACTGACCTAGCTGAGTTTTGAGTTGCTGCACAGTCATTTGTGCCATAAAATCTTCTGACAGCTCGAAGCGCTTCATAAAGATGCGATACCGATCCATCATGGTTTCCATTTGCTCAATAAACAGCTTTTTGCCCTCGCGGTCAAATTTGCCGTAGTTGTTGCCAAGTGCGATGAGCGCTTGATAATCTTCAAACAGCTGTTTTGCCTCTTGCTGAACTATCTCAGAATCGAAGAATCCCATATTGCTGATATTAAACTGAGGCATAATACTCAGTAGCTTAACAGTTTTGCTTATACTTTTATTTTAGTCTAGGGGACTACTAAAAGGAACAAGCTTCGGTTTTAGTACGGTTTTTTACCGAAATTTCAACACTTGACTTGAGAACGTTTGCCCTCGCCAAACCAACTTAATAAAGCCGCAATACTCACAGCTTTAGCCATTGATTGAGGATTAGCGTTTTCACCTGGTTTAATTTTGAGTTTGGGAGCGTATTTTAAAGCTAGTGAATGTTGCGGGTTAAGTTTTAAGGCTTGACGGATATAAACCCTGGCCATCCCTGGAAATTTCTGTTGGAGATGTACCAACCCCAATAAAGCATAATAGTCGCTGTTATTTGGCTCTAATTTGATCGCATCACGCAGTTCTTGCACAGCTAGTTTCCAGTTGGCTAGTCTGACATACTGAATACCTCGCTGGTAATGACGTTGAGCGTAGTTTTTCAAAACTGGTTTGACATTAGTTTTTTCACATAATGCCAATTCAACTGGCTTGACTTGCGTCTCAAGGATGATCGGATCAGGTTCTAGTGGCAAGAACAGATCATGCTTGTGCAACCCTAAATAAAGTCTATTGAGTATACTGATCTGCTGAGTTACCTGATAAAATTGACGGATTGATTTATATTGAACTTTTGCATAGGAAGCGATCGCCTCTTCATAAAAAAACTCTGCTTCTAGTGCAGACATTTCCATCAGTTCTTGAACTAGGAGACTTTGAGGAGATGTGGTTTGCTTCTGGTTCCAGCCTTTTGCTTCTAACCGCAATGTAGCTATGGTACTAAAACGCTTTTGTGTGTGCTTGAGTTGCTCGTAAGCTGGATTGATCAAATGGCTAAATATTGCTGTTGCTAATTCTTGGTCTGGATTATGGCTTGAGGTATGGCGATCGGGATGTAGCAGCTTCGCTAAAGTATGATAGCGTTTGAAAATCTGACGTTCATCAGCAGCCACAGAAATTCCTAGCACAGCGTAGGGATCAAAAAGCTGTTCCAGCCATTTTGGTGGTAAGAAAGTCTGTGACATTGCAGTAGTATGAGCCGTTAAAAACTCAAAGTTAGCATCAAAGCTGAATGTACTGTGATGTGAAACTTACTCAAATTTACTTAAAGAGTGATAGCTGTACATAAGTAGACTTAATGTTAACTCAATTACAAATGACTGCATCAAGAGTTTCACAAAACAAGGTCGGGTAGTCTGTCAAGTTTGATTTGATGAGTTTGTAGCTGGGGCTTTAGCGAAGATAGTCCAGCTACGAACAACCGCTATTCTTCAATTTCTCTTTGACAGACTAGTAGTTCACTAGAATAGATTTATATGCTTGCTGGTAACTAAGAATTCTGTAATGCTTAATTTATTAAAGTGCTTTGCTACTATAGCTGTCTTAGGAACTGTGGTAGTGGTAGATTTATTGAGAATATGTTAACTAAGCGCAAAAGTCGAAGCGTCGCCGCTATTTTAGCTCTTTCTGGGACGCTGACAATTTCAGGGTTACATAAATTCTATCTGGGACAGCCGCTTTGGGGTCTGTTGTATGTTTTGCTTTCTTGGACGCCAATTCCCAAGGTAGCTAGTGCTATTGAGGGGGTTTGGTACTTAGCTCAAGATGAAGAAGCTTTTGATCGTAATTTTAATCTGGGTAAGTCAGCAGCCAGGAACTCACAGCAGACGAGCAATCAGGTAGGAGTGGTGGCTAGCGCTTTGCGTGAGTTAGATGCTCTGCGTCAGGATGGACTAATTTCAGAGTACGAATTTGAGCAAAAGCGCCGTCAGTTGCTAGACCAAATTTCTTGATACAAGCAACAATCATGAACAACTGGCTACCCTTAAACCCCAGGTTACAAAAGCTCCGTGCTAAGCTGCTCAAAGATCCGTATTATCGGCTACAATCTGGCGCAGAAATTGAGATAGCGGCAGTATTGGGTATCCGCATTGATGCTAATCAAGCTACTGTGGATGATTGGTTGCGCTTACCTGGTTTGTCAATTCATCAGGCCCGATCGCTTGTAGAACTTTCACGTTCGGGTGTTAAATTTTACTGTATTGAAGATATTGCTGCGGCTTTGAGTATGCCATTACCGCGGCTAGAGCCACTAAAACCACTGCTAAATTTTAGTTACTATGATGACGAATCTCTCACTAATTCTACGCATCTAGTGAACCCGAACACGGCAACAGTTGAAAAACTAGCACAAGTTCCATTTATAGATTTGTCTCTGGCGCAAGCAGTGGTGCAAAATCGGTTATCAGCTGGGCCTTACCGGAATTTGGTTGATTTCCAACGACGATTGGAACTTTCTGGTGATGCGATCGCCCAACTGATGCATTATTTAAGGTTTTAAAACCGCACTTTGTATAAATCGAATAACTCTCCTGATTGCTGGGCTACAATCTTAGCACCAACAGCTTTAATCATTTTTTCCCACTCAGCCACAGGCTCTAGAAATACCTCAGCACCCAAATAAGTTTCCAGAACTGCCCAATCTTCTGCTAAAGGTTGTTCTGGATTAAGGATATCAAACACAAACTGTCCACCTGGTTTCAATACCCGTTTGACCTCGACCAACACAGCATTCCAGTATTCTAGGGGAAAATAGCAGCTAAATCCTGTGGCGATCGCTAAGTCAAACTGATCTAACGAGTAATTTAAATGATGCGCTGGGCCCAATGCAACACCTTTGAACAGCTTTGAGTTTAACTGCGAACCACGAGAATTGAGAGTATCTCTTGCTATATTACTGACTTCTTGCCCATAAAAAAATGCTTGCCAATCCCGCCAAGGATAGATCAAAAAGCTGACACCGCAGCCAATATCTAAACAGTGCTGGTTTTTTTGAGGTTGAGCAATTTCCCAGAAAGGAGAAACAATTTTGCCTGCTAATATCCCAGTAATCCACTCTCGAAATATTGGCATTGCCTGGACTTCTGTTGGTAGTTCAAAGGATTGATTTTGATACTGTTGGTTGAAGCGATATGCTACTTGCGCTATTTGCTGTTGCCATTTATCTGAGTGATGAACATTGCTTGTGTAAGGAGTTTGTGAGGTGGACAGACGTTTTTGGTATGGCTTTTCAGACATTAGGTTTACACGGTTCCTTGAGGACTTCGGTCAAGTTATATTGGATACAAAGTAACAAAATTTTGAGTAAAGGTAGAGTTCCTGTCAAGGTAAGCTCATCTAATTTGGTAGAGATTATTTTCCAAGTTGGCAAAAAAGCTGTTATGAGAGCGTCGTTTGGAAAAATATAGGCGATCGCCTACAACTACCTTAGTACTTGTCAAACAAGAATGACTCGCCCTCAAGATACGGAGGAATATGCTCCCTAGCTATATATTTCACTGTTTCTGAAATCCCCTCATGCTCTTGTGGATTATTCACATGAAAAGAAAGCACTTCTATCAGTGCCATGAGCAAGAAACTTTCTGTAATTTGTAAGTAATTTTCAGGTAGTTTTCGGATAGTTTGATAACCTTCAAAAAACGAAGCTCTGACAGTAGGAAGTAAATATTGAAGCGAACTAGCAACATCATAAAGATAGTATCCAAACCCACAGACAGCGAAATCGATTGGACGGAATTCCTCGTTATTCAATAGATAGTTGCCTTCATGAAGGTCAGCGTGAATCAGTCCCCAGATATCTTGTGTTTGACCAAGTGTTTCTATCATCCCTTGAACTCGGCTAACTGCTACTTCGAGGATCTTGTAATTCTCTGCTGAAATCAATTCTTGTAACACTGCTGGATAAAGTGCTAAGAGTGCTGCTTGCAGCCGATTCTGATCGTAGGCTGGGCGAACAAAGTTTTGTGGCAGTTGCCATTGATTACTATGTTGGTGCAATCGAGCTAGCAACAAACCGAGTTGGTAAGCTTGTTGTGGGGTTCGATGAGAATTAAGAATGTTGCCATCAATCCAGTGCAACAATGAGCAATAAAACACTTCTTTGGTTTCATCTGTCAAAACTTGAGTAACCCACTGATCTTGTAGATTTTTTACTGGCTCCTGCACAACTATCTCTGTATCACGGTGCAAGGCAGCAAGCCACAGAAGTTCAGATTTAATAACATCGGGTCTTTGCCATACATTGTCCTGGAGTCTAGATATTGGTTGGTGAATACGCAGAAGAAATTTTTTCTGTTGTATTTCTACGCAAAAGGTTACGCTTCCACTATGACCTAAAAACCAAAGTTTCCCTTGAGCCATACCATACTGGTCAAGTGCAGCTTTTGCGATGTAGTCATAGGCGCTAGTTTGTGTCATGCTTCCACAACGTTTTGCTATACCTGCTTTAACATTAATATTCACCGACAACCTAAGCGGCACAATGACCAAGCTCACCGGACGCAGATAACCTTTGTTACTCAACCGACCATATTACGGCATTCCGGTGCTGCGACGAGTCAAATCTGATTGTAGGCGTTTAAGAATTCTTCTCTGGAAACGCCAACTTGTGTGCAGACTGCTCTCAGAGTGCCACTTTTGATTTTGGAGTGGTTCGGCATGACTAATGGTGTTTCCGTACCATCTTCGTTCTCTTTTTTCATAACTATATGCTCACGTTCACGAACCACTACAAAACCCAGCAACTCAAATGCTGCGATTACTCGACGTTGTGGGGCATCTACCGGAAATTTCGCCATTAAACAGCAATCTCTGCCTCAGCGATAAAAACTTCGACGGAAGGTGTATCGTCAAGAATATTCTTACCGAAGACTTCAATATAGCAAGCGATCGCCGACTTCACATCGGCTAAGGCTTCTTCATAGGTATCGCCCTGACCAACAACCGCTCCTACAACGCCAACTGGGTAAGCAACATATCCATCTGAATGCTTCTCAATGATGATTTTAAATTGCTTCATGGGCTTTTCCTGATAAGAATATCAAAGCTCAGTTTTGCTTGAATGTTATTTGGCTAGAATCAATTACCCCCATATTGTCATACACATCTGTGTAATACCAGGAAGTAGAACCACAAATTTTAATTGTGATTTTCTCTCTGACTAAACATAAGATAGCTTTGTTTGGAGACTTTCTTACATTTGAAGGAGGATCAAAAACGATAGCCACTCCAGTCCTAGTTGAAACAGTTTGTAAAAAATAGAATCCCGACGCATTAAAGATTTTACTTTATTTTTTAACCCAGCAATATATCTAAAATATCTCTCCATATAGCTATTTTCTAAATTTTTAACCAGTATAAAAACTCACTGTGATAATGGAGCGATCGCAAATGTACAAAAACCTAGAAAAATAGAATATCTGCATTGCATAGTCTATATTGATTTCAACAAAAAAATTTCTTTTTGAGCTAACCGAAGAGTATTTTGGGTGTAACAAGTGAGAAAAATCTGGCTACTGATGACATTAGTTGGTTTGGGGATATGGCTTGTCTTACGTTCCTATCCACCGTCTGTATCTTCAGTTATACCAACTGTTAAAGCTTCACCATCAAAAACTATCCGCTACCTTAAGCGTACCTTGTCCCAAAGTGTAGCTCATATCCTTGTGATTCCAGCTAATAGCCGATTTTTGGTAACTCCTGCATTATCATCCTCATTAAATACTGTAGAGGAATTTGCCCAGAAGCATCAAGCGATCGCGATCTTAAACGCAGGCTTTTTTGACCCAGCTAACCGAAAATCTACATCCTATATTGTCATTTCTGGTCAAGTAGTGGCTGACCCCAAAGAAAACGAGCGACTGGTGAATAATCCCAACTTAAAACCTTACCTGAGTCAGATTTTCAATCGCACAGAATTACGGCGCTATTCATGTGGACAGACCATCCGTTATGATATTTCCCTGCATAGTGAGTCACCGCCAGCAGGTTGTCAGTTAGTTGATGCCATAGGCGCAGGGCCACGCCTGTTACCAGAACTCACCTTAGTAAAAGAGGGCTTTGTAGATAATGCTAATGGAAGAGATGCACTTGGCAGCAACCAACCCAACGCCAGAACAGCCGTAGGTATTACTCGTGATGGCAGTCTTATTTTAGTAATGGTGGCTCAAAAACCAAACGCTGCCGCTAATGGGATATCCTTACCAGCACTAGCAGATTTGATGAAAACCCTTGGTGCTCAAAAAGCGATGAACCTAGATGGAGGAAGTTCGTCTTCACTTTATTACAAGGGCAAGACCTTTTATGGGAAAGTTGATTTAGAGGGAAATCCCATCAAGCGACCTGTGAAGTCAGTTTTATTGGTTCAGGAAAACTGATCAAAGTTTAGAGGTTCAAATAGTTCCTCACAAATTTCTCAAGTTTTGCAACTAGTGTGATTGTTAAGGGCGATCGCAATCTAAATTTGCAGTTACAAGACCTGAGCAGTAGTTAAGGAGGTTGGCTATGACAAAAGAATATATGGATGCTTTAGAAGCATTCGTTGATAAGTTGACATTAGCCGCAGTCTTAGAGATGTTAGAGCGAATATCTCACAAAAAAGCCGAAAATCTCAGGACTCATTGGAAAGATGAGACTTCAGCAAAGCTTTGGGACAAAGCTGCTAGACAAATAGAACAGATAAATATTGATGTCTGAGTCAACAACCGCACCCACTCTTGGATGCGGCTTTTGATTCAAGCTTCCACTTCAGGACAGACTAAAATCTGTCAAATTTGACCTTTAAACTCAGATACTCCTATCCCAATTTTTTATCAGGCACTCTGAGTTCACGCGTTGCTCCTCCTTGGCGATTGTCAGGCGCTCCCACTTTAGGAGGTTTAAAATTAGCTTTTCTCAATACTTCTTCTCGTTGTGCCATGTTTACCGCTTTCCTTTTCCATTCTATTTAACTCAAGTCTGCTTTCAGACTTGCTCAGCCATGCTAAGCAAACTAAAGCAATGCTTTCTCTAGAGTTATCGAAGTTTTCTCAAGGATTTATGCAAGGAGAGCAAATGATTTTTGCAATCTGCTTTAACTATCGGTTGTATCATGTCGGGGTATTGCTGTAGGATACTGACTACTTTCAGTTGGCGGAGATTTAATTTCTCCCTCGCAGTAACCCAGTTCGTACATACTAGCAGCTTGAGAATCTTGTTCTGGCGGCGCTTTGGGTTTTCCAGCCCAGACATCAGATTTTCCTAAGTTAAACCAATCTTCATCAGTCATGTCTGAGCCGAATGTGTTCTCCGTTGTTATTTTCATGTAGGCATCTCCACTTGTTTTAAACGCGTTAGCTTCTTTCTGTAACTATGCTGGAATGCTACAAAGAGTAGTTACTTTACGGATACGCTTTTGAGTGGCTAGGAGTTTCAGCATTTATAATTATTTGATCTTTGCACTACTGTTTGACAAAAATCTTGTACCGTTGGAAGGAACTGCTAACTCTGCACTGAGCACTCTTCATTGATTTTGGAATTTCATACTTCAATTCAGCAACGCCGAAAGTTTGCCAAAACGATATTGTTTAATCACATTCCACTCGTAGCTAATTTCGCTTCATAATGAAGAAAGATTAAGCTGCACTCAGAAAACTCCGCATGAGCCAAACTGCCCTAAATTTAGTTGCAATATCTATTTTTCTCATAACCCTTTCCACCCTACTGGGGCCATTCATTCACTTGTCGCCTACAGTACCAGCACTTGCTACCTTCACCATCTTGGGTATAGCCACATTAGATAGTTTTGGCTTGCAAGGTAAGGGAGGTACGATCTTTTTAGATTGGATTGCTGGTTTCTCTCCTGAACACCGCGATCGCATTGTCCATCACGAAGCAGGGCATTTTCTTGTTGCTTACTTATTAGATATTCCTGTTACCAACTACACACTCAGCGCGTGGGAAGCTTGGAAGCAGGGGCAAGTTGGGCAAGGTGGTGTTACTTTTGATGATGCAGAATTAGCAACTCAACTGGAAATGGGAAAAATCAGCGCCCAAATGCTAGATCGCTACTGCACTATTTGGATGGCGGGTATTGCTGCTGAAACCCTAGCTTTTGACAATGCTGAAGGTGGAGCTGATGACAAAAATAAGCTAGCAGGTGTATTGACAGTTTTGGGCTTTTCTGAATTTATTTGCCAGCAGAAACAGCGGTTTCATGCCCTTCAGGCAAAAAACTTACTGCAAGAAAATTGGTCTAGTTACCAAGCTTTAGTCAAGGCTATGCAACAACGTGCCTCAGTAGCAGATTGTCAAAGTGCGATTGAGAGTGCTGAGTTCTGAGTTACAGCGAGTTTTTTATGAATAGACACAGTAAGGTGGGCATTAAAATGCCAGCCCTGCAAGCAACTCAGTACTCAGCTCTATTAGGAAGAAACAGCTTTTAAATGTGAGACAGGGGATGAATATTCCCAGCCGATCGCCCGGTTACGTCCAGCAGCTTTAGCTTGCAATAGGCATTGATCAGCACGATACAGTAGACTTTCTCCCTGATCATCATCCTCTGCTTCTAGACAGGCTGTGCCCAGGCTAATCGTAATATTAATAGTGAGTTTATTGTTGAGTGCAAACGGCTGCTCGCTAACTATGCGATTGAGACGACGTGCCACACCTAATGCTTCTTCACCTGTAGTGTGAGCCAAAAGAATCACGAATTCTTCGCCACCATAGCGAAATGCAGTATCTTGAAAACGCAAATTGTGTCGCAGCCGAGTACACAGCAATTGCAAGAGGCGATCGCCAATTAAATGCCCATGAGTATCATTGACTTTCTTGAAATAATCCACATCCAAAATAATCAAACTCATCGGCTCTCGCTGAGTCCTAGCTTTTTGAATTTGCCTGGGTAAGTCCCATTCCAAAGCACGGCGATTATTCATTTCTGTTAATGAATCAGCCAAGGCGATCGCTGACAATAAATCATTTGTCCGCATCAGATCGCGGTACTTTTGTGCTTTCCGCAAGCCAACTGTCAATTGGGCTAGTATTAATTGATGGTTGGTAGTCAATGCCTTAGAGTCTATTTCATCTTCAGAAAGCTGCCAAATATAAGCATCGGCTCCTTGTTTTAGGGCAGCAGCAGTCATTTCTACTTCCCTCTGCCAGCCATACATACTTCTATCAGCAAGCTGCTGGGGACGATCTTCAAAGAGAATACAGTATATCCAGGATAGGTTTGTCTGATCTTTAAGCCAACAACACAGTTCCATACTGCCATCCAGGCTAGCCTGCACAAGTATTACATCGGGCGGCGTAATTTGAATGCGGGATACTGCCTGCTCTAAATTGGTAATAACTTCTACACTAAAAGCGCTTGCATAACAGATCTGATCTGGAAGTGTAACCAGAAAGTTATTACTTCCAAAGACCAGAATAGAAATATTCATTGCTTTGCTTCTACCCTATTTCTATTTCAAGGGGATCAACCTAGTAAAACTTGCCGCTATTCTTGCTAGTAATAAAAATTCCGGGATTTTTGGCTAGGGTATATTCCTGATATTTGGTCATTTTACTGCTAAATCTACAATAATATTGCACTTTTAATCTCCTCTTAAGACTTTATCTTTACTATAGTCCTACGCACTGCAACTTATGATACCTAATGTCATCTTTACAGTATTTTTTTTCAAACGGTATAAATACTGAATATTCTTCTTCAACATAAAAGTATTACTGTAATTTCCAGGTGTTAGTTATTTGAGATAATTGCAAAATCAAGATTTTTCACTATTCACCATTTCAGGCAAGAAAATTTTTTTTCAACTTGAATATAAACTTTAAGAATTTACTAAATTTTTCATTCAACTGTAAAATCCGAGATATTGTATTATGGACTATAAATATGCTAATTTTTAACGCATTTAAATAGTATCTAGCCAATAAGTAGATTACTTGCCATTGCATTTATTCGTTGTAGAGAGAAATACAATATCTCAAAATTGGCACTTAATAATTTGGTTTTTCGATCTCTCGCTTCGTTGCTATCCCGCCCAGAAAGAAATTTCCGCGCTAATACCTCAACTCCATGCTTTGTGAACTCAAATTATAATTCAGTCTTCTTTAGAAGGCTTTAGCTATTGTTGAGAATGATGTAAAATCATCAGTTTTAATTTACTTTCGCTATGAGCCTACAACTTGAATCATAGTTAGAATATGTGTTTAATGACATGACATTAACAAAAATGTATGGCAATTTAAGACTTTTGCAATAAGTCTAATGTATGTGTGTATTAGAAATAAAAACTTTTTCTTATTGTAATTTTTTGTATTAATTTACTTATTCATATCATTTTAATTAAATAAAAAAGATAATTTGAAAAACTCCCCTCAGATGAGGGGATAAATGTGAGTACGCTCATTTAAAGAGCGGAAAAATTAGGAAAGAATTTTTTGGTTCAACTCGCTATTGATCTAAACTTTTGCTAAAAATTAGATTAATAACCTTCAATTGTGTAACCAGCAGCAACAATTACCTGTTTAATTGACTCTTCAGAAGCGGCTGATTCTACTGTGACAGTTTTATCGTTGACATCAACATCCACCTTGGCATCAGGTTCCATTACGTGAATCGATTCAGTAATTGTATCTGCACATTTTTCACAAGTAATATTCGATACTTTCAGTTTTAGTGCCATTTGTTACCTTGCTATGTGTATTCTAAATTATTTCTTAAGGATTAATATACTGAATTAAAATGCGATCGCTCATCCCGCTAGAGTTAGGTAATTGGGGTTAAATATCACAATCACTGTACATAACTCACCAATTGGCAAACTTACCTAGCAGCAACACGAAACAAAATGCGAAAATATATAAACTTACAGAAAGGGTGAAGGATAAAAGCTAAAGGAGAAAGTACGAGAAAATAGCCAACTGCTTTATACTTCACACTTCATACTTAATACTTCAGTTCACCCATGTCTTCAAATCCCCAGAAACTCAGCGGTAACGAAATTCGCAACCTATTCCTTGACTTCTTTGCCCAAAGAGAACACCAAATTCTCCCAAGTGCCTCTCTCGTGCCAGAAGATCCTACCGTGCTGCTGACGATCGCGGGGATGCTACCATTTAAGCCGATCTTCTTGGGACAGCGCACGCCAGAATTTAAGCGGGCTACCACTTCTCAAAAGTGTATCCGTACCAACGACATCGAGAACGTCGGACGCACCAAACGGCATCACACGTTTTTTGAGATGCTGGGTAACTTCAGCTTTGGTGATTATTTTAAAGAACAGGCGATCGCTTGGGGTTGGGAAATTTCCACAAAAGTCTTTGGCTTCTCGCCTCAAAATCTCGTCGTCAGCGTCTTTGAAGAAGATGATGAAGCCTTTGCAATTTGGCGCGATCAAATTGGTGTGCCACCAGCTAGAATCAAGCGCATGGGCGCAGACGATAACTTTTGGGCATCAGGCCCTACTGGCCCTTGTGGCCCTTGTTCAGAGATATATTACGACTTCCACCCGGAACGCGGTGACGACAATATTGATTTAGAAGACGACTCCCGGTTTATCGAGTTCTACAACCTCGTCTTCATGCAATATAACCGCGATAATTCAGGCAATTTAACACCGCTGCAAAACAAGAACATCGACACCGGCATGGGTTTGGAGAGGATGGCGCAAATCCTCCAAAAAGTCCCCAACAACTACGAAACTGACCTGATTTTCCCAATTATTCAAACAGCGGCGGAAATTGCTGGCATTGACTACCACAGTAGCGACGAAAAAACCAAAGTTTCTCTAAAAGTCATTGGTGATCACATTCGTGCTGTCATCCACATGATAGCCGATGAAATCCGCGCTTCTAACGTGGGGCGCGGTTATGTAATGCGGCGGTTAATTCGGCGTGTGGTACGTCATGGGCGATTAATTGGGATTTATCGTCAAGACGTTGCATCCAACGTTTTTACACCACAAGTTGCTGAGACTGCGATCGCTCTTTGCGAATCAGCTTACCCCAACGTCCGCCAACGGGAAGCAGCAATTAAAGCCGAACTGCAACGGGAAGAATCCAATTTCCTCAAAACTCTCGATAGAGGCGAAAAACTGCTAGAAGAAATTATCCAAGAGGTGAAGCAGCAAGGAATAACCCAAATTAGCGGTGAAAGTGCTTTTACTCTCTACGATACCTACGGTTTCCCTCTCGAACTCACTCAAGAAATTGCTGAGGAAAATAATCTCACAGTTGATGAAGCGGGATTTGATGTGGAAATGCAAAAGCAGGTGGAACGTGCAAAAGCAGCACACGAAACCATCGATTTAACTGTGCAAGGTTCCCTCGACAAGCTAGCAGAACACATCCAAGCTACCGAATTTATCGGCTATACCCAACCTGTAGCAACGGCGAGAGTCGAAGCAATATTAGTAGAAGGTGTGTTCCAAGAAGAAGCAGAAGCCGGAACAGAAATACAACTTGTTCTCGACCAAACGCCATTTTATGCCGAATCTGGGGGTCAAATTGGTGATCGCGGCTATATCTCCGGTGATGGGATCTTAGTTCGTGTTGAAGACGTGAAAAAAGAATCTGATTTCTTCGTTCACTTCGGACGCATCGAACGCGGTACACTCTGCGTAGGCGATACCGTCACCGCCCAAATTGATCGCGCTTGTCGGCGTCGTCTCCAAGCTAACCATACTGCAACTCACCTGCTGCAAGCGGCATTGAAAAAAATTGTCGATGACGGGATATCCCAAGCAGGTTCGTTGGTATCTTTTGACAGGTTGCGCTTTGACTTTAACTGTCCGCGTGCTTTGACAGCAGACGAAGTTCAACAAATTGAGGAACAAGTTAATAGTTGGATAGCTGAGGCATACGCTGCAAAAGTGGAAGTATTACCTTTAGCAGAGGCTAAAGCTAGGGGTGCTGTCGCCATGTTTGGGGAAAAATACGGCGAAGAAGTGCGTGTGATCGACTTTCCCAGCGTCTCAATGGAACTTTGTGGTGGAACTCATGTTAGTAATACCGCTGAGATTGGCGTCTTCAAAATTATCTCGGAAGCTGGGGTAGCTTCTGGGGTACGGCGAATTGAAGCTGTTTCGGGGCCAGCAATACTCGATTATCTCAACGTTCGAGATAAAGTAGTGAAGGATTTAAGCGATCGCTTTAAAGTTAAACCTGAAGAACTACCAGATAGAATCACAAGTCTGCAAAACGAACTGCGAACAGCCGAAAAGCAACTAGAAACTTTGAAAGGACAGTTAGCGATCGCTAAGTCTGATAGCTTGCTACAAACAGCAGAAATCATAGGCGATTATAAAATTATCGTCGCTCAATTGGAAGAAGTTGACGCGGAATCCTTGAAAACCGCAGCCGAACGCTTGTTACAAAAAATCGGTAACGGTGCAGTGGTACTGGGTTCCGTTCCCGAAGCTGGGAAAGTTAGCTTAGTTGCAGCTTTTAGTTCAGAAGTCAACAAAAAAGGCTTGCAAGCTGGTAAATTTGTCGGTGCGATCGCTAAAATCTGCGGTGGCGGCGGCGGTGGACGCCCAAACTTAGCCCAAGCCGGCGGACGCGACGCGAGTAAATTACCAGAAGCTCTAGAACAAGCGCGAAGTGAGTTAAAGTCTGGATTGAGTTAATTGTGTCTTTTGTGGCCAAGCAAGAAAATGTAAAGAAACTTGTAAGGTGGGTTAGGCTTAGCCTAACCCATCGTTTATTTTTGATTGAATGCAGATTATCGTGGGGATATAAAAATGAAACTACAAGAAAATTCTCTCAGATGGGCTTTGAACCATCTAGTTAAATATAGTGATACTGATTTATTTCCTAAACCTGTTGAATTCGACATTCTTCATGAAATTGAAAATGAGGTAATAAATCGCTTTAAAGATATAGACTTAGGAAACTATCAACATAATCCTTCCAGACGATTTATAGTACCTAAAGACGAAATTTCATACAGAACAGCAACACAATTAGATCCTCTGGATAATATTATCTTGACAGCAATTATTTACGAATTTGGTCAATTGATTGAAAATCGAAGAATACCAATATCTGACTATAAAATATTTGGTTATAGATTTGCACCACAAAATGATTGGAGTTTATATAATCCCAGTATTTCATGGTTAGAATTTTGGGAAAATTGTCAAAAGAAAACTTCATTTTATAAATATGCGGTATCTTTAGATATTGCAGATTTTTATAATCAAATATATCACCATAATATTGAAAATCAGTTAATGGACTCTGGCTTTCCTAATCAAATCAAAAAATGGTTAATGAATTTACTAGAAAGTGTTACAGCTAAAGTCTCTAGAGGAATTCCTATTGGGCCCCATGCCACACACTTATTAGGAGAGCTTTCATTAGTTCCTGTAGATAACAGCTTATCTTTAAAAGGGTTGGATTTTTGTCGTTTTGTAGACGATATTATTATATCCCACATTCCGCCCTTTGAACTGGCACATGAGATAATTTTCGGATGGCGAAGGTTGTTTGAGACACAAACAAGGT
>NZ_WVID01000019.1 GCF_010091925.1 Nostoc sp. B(2019)
TGTGCTTGAATCACCAATCCCTGATATGTTGATAGCATTGCTATCTACTTGATATCGATAGCTGTTGCTATCAATTGCGATATCACTATGTCTGACGAGAACAAACCCAGCGAGATGATCCGCGTACCCACTCCCCTGATTCCAGCAGTTAGGGAGTTATCCCGGCTGCACCGACAAGGACGAACAAGCGAGTTGCTTCACTCTTTGGATGAATTAATACTGGCGTTGGACAGTAACAGTAGAAGCGCCAACCCTACTTCCCAAACGATATTAGCTATTTGCGAACGACTGGATAAGCTGGAATCACAGAACTTCGGTGAATCTCATAGCAACGAAACTGGAGCAATCCATAATCTCGCCGATTTAGAACAAAAAATTGAGGGGATAACAGCCCGAATGACACAGTTTACTGAGGCGATTATTAAAATTCAAAACTATCTCAACAACCAACCAAGACGGGCTAATAAATCGTACAACAACAATTCATCCTTCAAAGGGCAAACTCCGCGAATTCAACCATTAACCGAAGAAGGTTTAGCTTCAAGACTTGGTGTAAATGTAGAAACTATACGCGAGCAACGAAATAAGCTGCACCCACCGCTTTTTGTGGCATGGTGCAAGGGCAAGGATAAATCGGGTATGGGGTGGGAATTTAACGAAAATACGGGATTATATCATCCGGCAAGTTAGTATTTTTATTATTTTCAAATCTTCTCAAAACGAACCGTTCAAAGCTTCATTTTGCCGTGGCATATTGACGTTTTGAGCCTTAAAAATGATTTTAAAAGCAATATCTCTCGCTGACTGCTTCAACACTTGCAGATAAGCAACAGCATCATCACGTCGGCGGAATCTTTTCACAACAATATTTTCTTGATTGGGAATATCACGGACAATACACCACGGTTTTAATTGCTCAGAATAAGTCATATTCTACCCCTTAAAAATGCTGTAAAATAACCATGCTATGTACTTTTAAATCGCCAATATTTACCTTAAACGAGGAGGTATACTCAAAGACAGGTCAAATTGATATTGACAATTAGAATTATGTATGTATTAGATTGATTTGACAGATATATAGCGTTCCGACTGGAATGAAATATTGTGTAGTGAGTCTGAAAACCTTGCAGGGCAAAGCTTTTGTTTTAAAAACCTTTCAGTAATCAAACCGGATTGCTATATGTAGAATAGAAATGTTATTGATATCAAGGCGAATGAGTCAGACATAGCAATTGCCAAATTTGTTCGGGAACTTCTTCAAAATGTTCCAGCAAAAAGTCCATGAATGCCAAATGTCGTAAATCATTAGGCTGAGGATAGCGTCTAAATTTACCTTGCTTAAACCAACCTCTGACCGTAGAATCAGAACGACAGCATATTAAGGCAATTTGTTCATAACTCACATCCCATTTGGCATAAAAATCTTCTGGTTTCATACCAAATTCCCAGTGACTGTAGAGTGAAATTAGATGAATTTCTCTTGCCCCTAAAATCCGGGGGTTAGACATTGATACACCTCAAATATGTAAATATTGGAACTCATTTTTTACATCAGGTATTTGTCAGTCACAGAGTTTATAGACACACCAATAAAACCCGCTTAGATGGGTTTTAAACTCTTGATTCACTCTAAATCTGCGTAAGCAGATATAGTTAAAATAGTTCCGTTATTTATAATCGCTAGAATACCGATTCAGGAATAGCCAGAAATAGTGGATAGGGTGTAATACGCTTGGGTTAAGCCTTTTTCTCCCCCTGCTTCCCCTGCTCAAGAACAGCCCGCCCCAACAGATAAATGTCCTTAACTAAACGGTATTGGGATAGGGCGGGGATAGTGCTTCGGATCAAAAACGAAACGCCCTCTAACCACATTTTTGCACGAGCTATACTGCGAGGAGGGCAGTTGAGTTTTTGACAAATCTTCTCAGAATAGCTTGACTGCAAATCCAACTTCAGTCGTACTGGGCAAGTTGGGATAGTTCACCAGCTATTTGATATTTTAATATCTATAACAACTGGAATAGGACTGAGAAACTTTTGGGCAGCAGCAACCATACAATTGTGTAATATATGGCTAACTTGGTCAACTTCAGTCTCTGGACATTCCAGTACAATTTCATCATGCCTTACACAGATGAGTTTTGTTCTGAAATTAGCTAAGGTCGTTGAAAGTTTTACCATAGCTAATTTGTTGATGTCGGCATTTAAACCTTGTACTGGATGGTTAAATAACTCTGATAATCGGGGCTTGTTTACCCATCTCCGTCGTCTATTTGCTAGTGTACGACTTTCCTTAATGCCTTGGATGTATTTACGTTTGATGTTTTTATGCCACCTAGCTATTCCAGGATAAGCTTCAAAGAATCGTTTAGAGAAAGCTTTTGCTTGCTCTAATGTCATTGCCACCCCATATTTTACTTGGGCGTAAATTTGGAGTTTGGCAGCGCCCATACCGAAAATCAATCCAAAGTTTATTGCTTTTGCTAGTCTGCGGTCTTCCTCAGTCACTTCATTGATATATTTTCCAGTTACTAGAGATGCTGTTAATCGATGTAAGTCAGCCCCCTGGCGATAGACTTGGCACATCTTTGTATCACCACTAAGCCGAGCCATAATTCGTAGTTCTATTTGGGAGTAATCGGCTTTGATAATTTTATAGCCAGGGGCAGCAATGAAGCAGCTACGAGCTGCTTGATCACGGGGAATATTTTGTAGAGGTGGTTTGCGGCAAGAAAATCTACCGGATTTTGCCCCTAATTGATAATAGTTGGGATGAATTCTCCCAGTTTTGGGGTGGATATGCTGGGGTAGTTTCTCGGTAAAAGTGCCGATAATTTTGGATAGACGGCGGTAATCTAGCAATGCTTGAATTATGGGATACTGTGCAGCTAAAGAAACTAATTTACTTTGATTAGTTGAGTTGATTTTAATACCAATAGCTTGTAGAGCAGCCAAAACTTGCTGAGGTGAATTCGGGTTTACTGCATCTGTCAGTTCTGGCAGCAATGACATCTGAGAGCTAGCAATACGGAGTTGCTTGAGTTGGTTTAAAGCATCTGTCTTTTCAGCTTCTAGTTTTGCACCCAGTATCTGCCATCGAGACAAGTCAAATAGCATCCCGTTAAGTTCCATTTGAGCTACAACAGGCATACACTGAAATTCCAGTCGGGCAATTTTGAGTAACTTTGCCTGCTTTAACTTGTTGAGGAGAATTGGGTAAAGGTCAAGTAATATGGCAGCATCTACGGCAGCGTAGTGCAATTGAACCGATTTAAGAGGTTTACACCAATCACTGATTTGTTGAGTTTTATCTAGTTGAAGGTGTAGTAGCTTTTTAACTATATTTTGTAAAGATGAGCTTGTTTTTAATCCTGCGGTTAGAACTTTATAAGCAAGTTGGGTATCAAAGAATTGACTCTTTGGTTGAAGTCCTGCGAGTGTGAGAAATTGCCAGTCGAACTTGGCATTATGTGCAATTTTGACAGCAGAGTTACAAAGCAGTTTTTTGAGTAGTGGGCGATCGCTTTTGGGAATAGCTGGTAAATCAATCAGCACTACTGGATGGTTTGGTGCAGCTATTTGAATCAGTCTAATAGAATCAGTTAGAGGGTCAAGTCCTGTTGTTTCACAATCTATGGCTAAAACTTCTGCCTGAAACAGAGGTTGGAGAGCAGAATTAAGAGTTGAAACATTGGAAACGATAGTATATTCTGGAGTATAAATACTGGGATTATTTGTATTTATTAAGCTTGTATTCATAATGAATTTAATTTGAATTTCTCACCTAGAAGCGATAGCTTGTATATGTACCGACTTCAAAATATTTAGTTTTATACAAAGATTTGAAAACCTATTAAAGAGAGGTAATACTATAGCGGTGTGCAGTTGAGGGAGATACAAAAACTTTGCTGGAAAGATTGTACAGCAAGTACTTTTGTCTTCTCATCCGAGCGATAACCGCCATATCGATATTCCTCTCTTTATATGATTAACTGACTTTACGTTTACCTGTTTTTGCAATGTTATAATGCTGAATATTCTCTCGAACAGATGTAAAAGCAGTAGGAGCCAATTCTCTAATAATGGGTGCGACAATTTCTGGTGCCAGTTCTAAACGATGCTTAATCTGTGCTTGCAACCAGGCTAAAGGAACACTTTTACTGTTGACTTTTTGTTTGATAATTAAGTCAGGATTGGATGTTGAAGCTTTTTTTATGGCAGTAGCAATTTTTCTGGCTGTCCGTAAATCAATTTTGTCTACATCAATGCTAATAAAGTTGTCTGGTTGAGGTTCTGGTTTTGATGTAATACGGTTAGTTGATTGATTTTGATTTTCCAACTTGAGAGATTTATTAATATCAATAGATTCCAGGTGTGATTTTTCAGATGTTGTGTTGTTGGTATGGTATTCGATGTTGAGTGTAAATTTCTGCCACAGATGGACTATTCCCACAACGAAATCAACGACCATCACAATGGCATATATGGCTGTAATTCCAATGATGAGATGATTTAAAACTTCTTGAATTTCTTGAGTATTCATGATGACTAACTTGAAAATTTATGTTCATAATTAAAGAAGCGATCGCTTCCATTTAACAGAAAAATCCTCAGATGAAAATTTGAATGACTGAGGATTTATTGAAAATTTAGAACAAGCTAATTTGCACAGTTGAATTTGATGAAGGTTTAGGAGTTGGAGTGCTTTGGGTCGAGTCTAAGTTAGACTTGGTATTGACATGACGTTTACCCCATCCCTCTTGTGCTGCGTGTTTAACTATGCTGCGTCGAATTGACCTGCTAAGATAGTTGAATTCATTTTTTACCTGATTAAAATGAATGATGCGATTATTGCTGGCATTGCTCGTATCACCATCACCTAGAAATTCATAAAAACTCTTGCAACCCTTTGGTAATTTATCGTATTTGGTTAAAACTTCATTACCTACCCAAAGATAAAGGTCAGCGTAGTCCCTATGTAAAGGTGCTTCGTAAGTTGCTGGCATCATGTAGGTAAGAACTTCTGTGGCTGTGCTGGAAACACCAACCTGATCCTGTTCGTATTCAGTGAAGATAAGTTCCAATCGCTCCTGAATACAAGCAAACTTCAGCCATTGGGGAATCGTATCACTCCAAGGACTGCGATGAATTACCAATGGCCCTGCAAGGTAGCGAACATGGTGTAGGGAAAATTCAGCTATTTCTAAAAGACTTGCTAATAATTCTTTTGGTGTATTTAAACTTGCCAGAATTTGCAGCATTTTTCGGGTGTTATCTGGCAGTTTGGTACTATTCCCATTACTAATTTCTGCCATTATTTCTGGTGAAATTAAATTCATTTGCTCCATTTTTTATCTCGATATGAGCGCATCACCCAAAATAGCCAATCGGCTAAAAAATTAATGTCCAATAGGTGAATGCTGATACTAGATAAATCTTTTTATGCTGGCATTGATACAGCTTTTTTAGGTAATGCCAATGAATAACGAACCTACAATTAACCAAAATCTTGATACTGACGACAGTAGTAATTATCAGTCTGGCAGTGGCTATCAATCTGAAGGTTACGGTGTTGAGCAATCAAATTCTGGAGATAGTAGTAATCCCTTGCAAACAGACCAATTTAGGGATGGTTATCAAGAGAATATTTTTGAAATCAATCTTGGGGATACACCTTACACTGAATCGGCTGCTAATCCCAATCCTCAATTATCAGGATATGGCTCTGGCTCCGGTTACAAGTCTAAGAAAAATCAACAGTCAGCATCCCCAGAGCTAGAGTTATAAGTCATATTTTCACTCTCTTACTATACCCCATAAGCAACAATTAATTGGGTTTTTATTCAATAAATCACTTTGCTGATTGGGGTATAGTTGCTGTCATTTTTAAACATGGAATTATGAAGATACCAAAAGCATGGATATCTCTTCTGGTTGTCATAAATTGTATTATTTATAATATCGCCGCCCAAGCTACAATCAATACAATTGGTGATGGCAATTTACCGACTCGAATTGTAGAAGTTGCAAATCCTCAGTCTCGACTACCTGCTACTAAAGTTTTGCTCCCAGACTGGAGCCGCATTTCTCTGGCCCAGCTACCAGGTATCAGTCAATCCGGTGCAATTGATGGCAGTCCCTACAGTCAAACACTAGGTTATGACCTGAGTCGCACTTGGAATGTGGGTATGACTCCTGACCAATATTTGAAGTTAGGAGATATCAGTGAAGTATTGCAGGCAGAGGAGTTTTCTTTGCAGGCGATCCAGGCGATCGCTCTCCCCACACAACCAGAGGCGAACACAGACATTAACAGTATAGATTCAAACAAAATTGCCTTGAGTGAATTTCCTCTGATTGGGGAGCAGACATTGAGCCATTTAGCTCAGGTTGTTCCAGAATTAGCTAAGACACAAGTAAACAATATTACACCTGTTGCAACCTTACTAAAATCTCACTTAATTGCCGCATCTAATTTAACACTAGCTCAGGTACTAACACAGTATGAAGTTGGGCAAATGAAGCTGGGAGAAATCAATTTGTCAGAGTTTTCTATTTCTTCAATTCCTAACTTAGATGCAGTACAGCTACAACAATTTACAGGTTGGATGAATAGCAATGTTTCGGATATTCCTGGTTTGGGACAAGTACCTTTAGGATTAATGCCTAATCCCATCACTGAAATTGGTAGCTTGGTAATGCGGATTGATGTAGTTTATGGGCCAGCAGAAAACCGCCGTAACAATACGATTTCTGGTTCAGACGTGCAAGGGTTTTCTGTGCCTTGTACTGAAAAAGACTGCGCTTATTTAGAATTGGACGATTTGGAGAATACAGGTCGTAGCGATCGCAGTAAGTTAGAAGGTAAACAGTGGATTTCCGGTAAATACCAAGAAGTCGAGGGTGGGCGGGGTATCCTGAAAGCAGCGAATAACGGTCGGGAACCAACAGGAAGGCTACCGTTTGGTAAAGCTTTTAAGGTGGTGATAATGGAGCCGGATGAAACTACTGATACGGTAGATACGGCGTTGTTCTTTCGGTTCTGTGCTTGGCGAATGGGTTGTACACCTTATTTTATCGGGCCTGTTCCTTTTTTTAGCTACAAGGTTAACTCCCTGATATTTGTAGGCAATTTGAGTGAACAGAGGACAAATACTACGTCTTTACCAACTGGAGCGACAAGAGAGCCTAAAGCTAGCACTACCAACGGTACTGGAGTAAGAGAGAAGATTAATCCATGCACGTTTAGTAATGCTAGTCGGTCGATAACAGATCAATCACTCTCTGGTATTGATTTGCGATCGCTCTCAAATGCAATTGCGGAAATTGAGAGCGCTGGTAGCGGAGATTACAAAGCAGTTGGCATACATACCTGTGCGGATGGGGGTTTAAATTGTGGTCGCGCTCTCGGTCGCTACCAGTTCATGAGTTATAACCCCTACGCAGTGCAGTTAATTGCTCTAAAGCCTGGAGGTCAAGAGTTCCTGAGTCAAGTGGAGCAAGGACATCAACCAACAGAGGCTGAACTATTTAAGTTTTTTCCTCCAGCTGACCAAGATAGGGCATTTATGGCTGATATGGCTAACAAAATTCAAGTGACACAAGAGCAAATCGATCCGGCTACAGGACAGCCATTTACGGGCGAACGCCTAATTGAACGAGTGGCTCAAAAGCATTTTGGTGGTGATTACAGCAAAGTTGATGGAAATGGCTCAGATGCCCTCGGTCGCCTCAGTCTCAAAGATTACGGCAAAACCGCTTTAGCTAGTTATCGCAACAGTAATACCGATAATGGAACGCTGACCTGTTCTCCAAATGTAAATTATAGCTACATCAGCACTGCTAAAAATACTGAAAATGGGAGGTAGAGTATGGCAGATTTATCTAAAACTTTTATTACTTCACCCCATGAGATAAAAGAAATATTTGATCCTGAGTTGCATTCAAAAATAGACCTTGGGCAAACAGGGGAAGGAAAGGGAGTTTATTCTGACTTCGCCTCCCCTAGTCAGTCTCAACCACTGAAGACAACTGCATATCAATTACCAGCACCGACTATGAGGGTACGCTACTGGGTTCATTGGTTTCGCATTGGTTTGGGCATCTTTTTGTTGCTGTCGATTCTCATGAGCTTAGGGGGCTGTAGCTTAAATGCGGCAACCGTTACTTGGAACAAAGCTGCTAATGTTGTGCCTGCTTCAGTAATTGAACAGGTGATTGTAGAAAATACAGAGTTAAATGCCAAAGTATCTGCTAAAAATATACTGGCTTGGAGTGTGGAAGGAAAAGACGGTAGATTCGCAGTTTTCAACTTGAATACGCCTGATGTCTGTGGTGCTTTGGGATGTCTGTATACTGGTTACTGGCTCAGAAAGGACAAACCAATTACTCAGGTATTCTTGAGTTACTTGAATTCCAATCTGCCACCAGGTAAGCATTTGTTGTCAGTGGGAGAGAACCGAGGTCAGGCATTACCGTGCATTAAGGTACTGCAAACCGAGCAAGAGCAGCTACGCCAATTGAATTTTTGTTTCAATGGCACTGGCTATCAACTTGCTGATAGTCAGCTTTTCACTAATAGTAAAAATTCCCAAAGTTGATCAATCAAAATCTAGAATAAAACTCTGCCATAGTCATCTAAGCTATGGCAGGGTACCAATAACCTTGATACGGTCGGGTTCATGGGCGTTGTTATGCCGCGCAAACTTGCATCAATTAAATTGGGCGTTCCCAAGGTTCACTGTACTGCCGATAACCAACCTGCTTGAACGCAGAGATCATCCGCACATTATCAACGGCCGTATCGCAAAATACTTGCCAGACTCCGACCTCTTGTAATATTCGTGTTCCCCTAGACAGCAGATCGTTCCCAAAACCAAGCCCTCGATACTCTGGCACAACTCCCATATAGTAGATTGTTCCTTCCTCTAAATCCGCTTTGGCACATCCTGCAAAGATGACCGGAAGTACAAACCCTACAATCTCCCCTGCTTCGTTTATTCCAAACTGCCACCATTCATCTTGATACAAGAAGTCTTCGCTTGCTGAATTCAAAAACATCTCAACCGCTGCATGAAAATCAGGTTCTGCCGCTCTTTGTTGGTCGCTGGCATCAACTGATTCAGCCATTACCCGTGCAACAGCTGAAATGAATCGATCGTCTTGCAACGCTTTGACTGGCTCAAAGGTCAACCGAGGCGAAATTTCAATCAACGGTTTCGGCTCTTCCCAAACAAAAGGCACTTTCAGAAAGGTTTGCTGACTCATAGGCATCGATAATCTGTGAACTTCACTGACTATACTACACAATACTACAAAACAGATATCGCCTGATTGCCGAACGCTCACGAATTACTTCTAGCTACTGCCCTCACTCAGGATTCAGCGGCATAACTATTATTTCTACCGATTAATGGGCGTATGCACCGTTTAATAACTCGCTCAGAGGTTGGCTACCCAACGATTACCTCACTGTTCCTTATCTACATAATCCGTACTTACAGTAACCTGCTGCCAAGCATCCAAATCCGTTTTGACCCCTGACAGTTTTTCCTGAATCAGGCTCATAGCATCGGTGCCTAATGCCAGTCGCATTGGTGGATGAGGACTTTCCACAGCTTGAATGATGGCTTGCGCCGCTTTCGCTGGATTGCCAGGTTGCTTACCATCCATCTGTTTGAACCACTGCAATGAAGCACCGCTCACGGTCGCATAGGCATCAATGGAAAGTTCTGCTGCTGCCAGAGAGCGTCCGTTAAAATCTGTGCGAAATGCTCCAGGTTCAATTAAAGTGACCTTAACTCCAAAGGATTCAACCTCCTTAGCCAAGGCTTCAGACGTACCTTCCAGAGCAAATTTAGCGCCACAGTAGAGGCTGCTTCCACCAAATCCCACTAATCCTGCTGTGGATGACATATTGACAATGTGACCGCTGCCTTGCTGACGCATCACAGGCAAGACCGTTCGCATCAGACGGAGCGCCCCAAAGAAGTTGGTTTCAAAAAATCGGTGAATATCAACATCACTGACTTCTTCGAGTGCGGCAATGAGTCCATGTCCAGCATTGTTGACCAGCACATCAATTCGACCAAATGTAGCGATCGCGGTATCAACTGCTGCTTGTATGTCTTGGGGCAGTGTTACATCCAAACGTACAGCCTTTGCGGTTTCTGGATAGTGTTCAATCAAAGCGCGAAGTTGCTCTGGTTGGCGAGCAGTAGCTAGCACTTCGTCGCCCTTCTTCAATACCGCTTCTGCTAGGGCCCGTCCGAACCCTGTTGAACATCCTGTAATCAACCAAACTTTAGGAGCGACACGATTTTTGTCTGAGTTCATTTGTTTTCTTTAATACAAAAGCGCAACTGCAATTCTGTAACTTACTTTCCACATTAAGCAACCTGAATAAATATGTCCAATATGATTTTTGTCTTAGACTAAGACTTAAAAAGTATTAATTGACAATGGAACTTCGACACTTGCGTTACTTCGTGACTGTAGCTGAGGAACTTCATTTTGGTCGCGCCGCGCAACGACTACAAATCGCTCAACCGCCACTGAGTCAACAAATCCGTCAACTCGAACAAGAACTCGGTGTCGAGTTGCTGTATCGGACAAAGCGAACAGTCCGGCTTACTGAAGCTGGACTTGCCTTCTTACAGCAGGCACGACAAATTCTAGTGCAATCTGAGCAAGCGATTGAGGTAGCCCAACGTGCAAGTCGAGGTGAAGTGGGTCGTTTAGCGATTGGATTTGTTGGATCTGCCACGTATAGCCTGCTGCCTACTGCCGTGCGGTCATTTCGCCATCAGTTTCCTGATGTTCGTTTGATGCTGCATGAAATGACCACGACCGAGCAAATTGAAGCACTGCATGACAGTCGCATTCAGCTTGGCTTTATTCGTCCGCCCATCAGCGATGACGAACTCAGCGTGGAAACGGTTTTACAAGAATCGTTCGTCGCTGTATTGCCAGAAGCACACCCGCTTGCGACTCAAACACAACTGTCATTAGCATCACTCGCCGAGGAGTCCTTCATTTTATCCCCACGCCATCTAGGAAGCGGCTTTTACGACCAGATTATCCGTTTGTGTCAACAAGCAGGATTTATTCCCCAAGTAACTCAGGAAGCAATTCAGATGCAAACCATTGTCAGCTTAGTGGCAGCGGAATTAGGAGTTGCGCTTGTCCCAGCTTCACTCCAGAATTTGCAACGAGCAGGGGTCGTTTACAAACCGCTCGAAGACCAAACGCTCTATGTCAAGTTGGCAATTGTTTGGCGAAGTGCAAACACCTCGCCCGTGCTACACCAATTTCTAGCGCAATCAAGAGCCGTTACACGATTTAAGCAATGCTGTTGAGGCTTATCAAAACGCTTGTACTCCCCCAATTCATAGATGCGCCCATTGGACTATTCCTCATCATCTAGTTCATCGTCTTCCTCCTCAAAATCATCATCGTCTAACTCAGCTTCCAAATCGTCGGTTTCATCGAGGAAGTCGTCATCGTCAATAAGTTGAATTTTGCGAGGTGGCTTGGTCGCTGGTTTGGATTTCCGAACGCTTTGAGTTTTGTTCCTATTCTTATTTGGTGGCAATACTTCCACGTCTACAGATACCGATTCTCCTGGCAAAGCAGGTAGGGATTGAGGTTCATTAAAACCAGCGATCGCATCATGTTGTTGCCAAATTAGGGCTTTAGCTGCGGGTTGACCCAAATAAAATTGAGACAGATTTTCAACGGTGGGTTTAGTATAGTCTACAGTCTTACAACAGTCGTGTTTATTCTTACCTTCGCCCTCTTTGACAGCTTTGAACTCGACTGACAGCACACCTAAGCTACGCCACCTATCGGTTTTGCCGCTAAATGGCACTTGGAAATAGTCAGCAAAGGTTTTTTCCAAAGAACGGTAAAACTCCTCACGCACTGACTTAAAACTCCAGAGAGCTACATTCTTAAAGCGGACAACGACAGGAGTAGTATGCAGGGGTTGATTATCCTCATCCAGAAACACCAGTGCATGTTCTGAACACACATCCATTGTTTTCTTGTCAAGGTTATGCTTGTATTCATCATAAAGCCCAACAAAAGAACCACCCAAGTCTTCAACATCTGATTTATAACGGATATACTCTGGCACAAAAGCTAAAACTAGTAAACGTGCTTGAGTAATTAAGAGTCCAGTAACATCTTCAGTTAGGGTGACAATGGTTAGGTCGTTTTCATCAGGCATATCAAGCCAGCCAGCCTTTTCTAGCTGATCTTCTGGAATCAGAAGTCCGGCAGGTTTGTCATTAACGACAATGCCGTAAGGCAGTAACGGTCGTCTAACTTGGTTATAACTGTCGCTGAGAAGTTCTGGGTCAATATCGTCAATATCAAGGTCTGACAATTGAGTGTCAGGAGCTTTAGATTTAGCTGCTTGAGTTTTGGTATTAGCTTTGGGATTAGAAGCAGCAGTTTTGGCAGTAGATTGATTGGAGCGATTAGAGTTGTTTGAAACCCTAGATTTAACCATTGGACTACATAAATATGATTGCCCAACGCATGAGGCGTTAGCCTCAAAACTTATTTACCAATCGTTGTTTATGAGGCAATTACTCTCCACCACAGATTGAAATTACGCCATCAAATAAAGTATCTTGAATGCTAATTTACAAACTAGCGAAAATATAGATGAGGATGAAAGGAGGTTAATCATGAAATTATCACCACTATATATACAGTGGGAGCAAGAGGCTCAAAAGCAAGGGCAACGTATGGTTGTAGACAATTTACTAACAGTTCGATTTGATACGTTAGATGAACAATTAGCCACAATTATTCAGCCTATTCTAGAGCTACCTTCACAAGAGTATGCTTCTTTACTGTTGCAGTTATCGAATCTCTCCCGTGAGGATGTATTGGCCAGGTTTAACAGCAACCACTCATAAAGGTGTTATGTATCTGACACTCCTCTATAAATAGAGTTTCTAACACCTCTAAAAAAATGTCCAAAAGGTCAATTCCCTAGCTTTCAATTGGTAGCTAAAATTTCTGCTAAATGCCTACTTAAATGCTATGAACCTTTACCAGAAAAATCTACCAGACAACCAGATCACTGCTAACTCAACATTAATTGAAGTCTCATCCTTTCAAACACCTCTGGCTAGTATTGACTTTGGCAAGTTGTTTCAACAGTATAACAATCCCCAAGGTTGGATGATGGTAGGTGGAATACTGTTCGTTATACTGTTGTTGCAAATCAGTGGTACTGGTAAGGGAAAAATTACCACTGGTAAAGTCTCCGGTATCAGCGAGAAACTAGCAGCAACTAACCTAGCACTCAAGCAAATCAAGGAGCATAAACACAATAAAGTTACCCTGTGGTCTGGAACTCCTCGCTATTGGGTAAAAGGTAAATGGCGATCGCTAATTACTAATCTGCAAACAATGTTAGGTGCATCTCCTAGTGTTTGGTTTCCCAATGCCGAAAGGGGAACACTGGTAATAGGTGCGCCTGGGTCTGGTAAAACCTACTCTACCATAGACCGGATGTTAGAAAGTGCTATGCAGCAAGGTTTTCCGATTTTACTCTACGACAAGAAGGGCGACCAACTACGACTCCATGCACCCCTAGCTGCCCGTTATGGTTACAAAGTACGAGTATTTGCCCCCGGTGAACCCTTTAGCGGTGTTATTAATCCTTTGGATTATATGCGTGATGCACGGGATGGGGTAATGGCAGGAGAAATTGGACAAGTGATTAACCGCAATGCTTCCAGTGGTGGTAAAAGTGATGAGTTTTTTGCTAAAGCCGGAGACTTGTTAGCTAAAGCACTATTGCAGTTAGTTAAGGGTTCTCCTTACCCAGATATGGCGATGCTTTATGCGGTGCTGCGGTTGCCAAAACTTGTACAGCGTCTTGACCATGCAGTACAGTCCAAAAGGTTGGATGAATGGGTAGCGACTTCATTTATTCAATTTTTGAGTGCCAAGGATGCAGAGAAGACTATTTCGGGGATTTTGACCACAGCAGCAGGTACTTTCTCATCTTTCATCCAAGCTGATTTGCTGAGGGCATTTATAGGGAAATCGGATATTCCCACTAAGCTTGAAGGTAGAGAGATGGTGGTGTTCAAGCTAGATGATGAACGTCGCAGTGTGGTGGGGCCTCTGCTGGCAGCTGCAATGCACTTGATGATTGTTGGTAATTTGAGCCGTCCCCGCAAAGACCCGTTGATTATTTCTTTGGATGAATTACCATCAATTAAGCTAGACCGTTTACCTCAATGGATTAATGAATATCGTTCCAACGGTGCCTGCTTTATTCTAGGTATCCAAAGTTTAGAGCAACTTTACGATATTTATGGAGATAAGATGGGGAGTGCGATCGCTTCTGCTTGTAGTACTCATGTTTTGTTTAATCCTGGTAACTACAAAACGGCTGAGGATTACTCTAAACGCTACGGTGAGAAGGAAGTGCTGATTAAAAATCGTACCACTGGGCGATCGCTTGGCGGACAAATGAGCCGTTCAATTAGCTGGAGTGAGAATTTACAAAAAATGCCTGTAATCAGTGCTGACGAAATTTTGAAATTTCCTCAAGGTAAGTGCGTAATTACCAGTCCTGGTTACAGTTCCGAGGGACAAGCTTCTATTCCTTATCCTTTAATTATTCCAGTGTCCAAAGCCGATGAAAAACGGGCGCATGATAGTGAGGCTCTTTGGGACACACAAGTTAAACCTGCTTTAGAAAGTCAGGTGATAATTCCTGATATTAAAACGCTAACACAAGCATTACATGAACGGATTGAGTCAGCCGCGCGGATGTTGCCTTTACCAGAAGAAGATGTAGCACCTGCACATGAGTCTAGTAGCAGTGAAACTGATGTTTTAGAAAATTTCCCAACACGAGTTTATCAAACACCCGGATTGCAAGGATAAGAGGCTGGTAGCTTTTAAGAAGTGAAATATTGTTAGATATCTTGTTGCTCACAACGTAGAATGTTCAGGGGGTGTATGTTTTCCCGTTGCTAGTAATTTGAGGATAATCTGCGCTTGGTTGAAGTGGTTAAAGCAAGTGCTATTTATCAACATTATTTTGCCATACCTCTTTGATAAACTTTTTGAACTCTTCTAGAATCAGAGGTAAATCACTATCAATTTCTTGGGTTTGTTGCCCATTTGTAATTGAACGAAAGAGACGACGACCTCGACTATCAAAACCAATTTTATCCGCAACTGCCATAAAGATTGAGTAGTCTTCTGGTATTGGTAAATCCCCACCTTTGCGCTGAATAATCAAAAAGCTGGTGATAATTCCCAACCCACATTCTACCTGAAAGTTTTCTGTAGGTAACTGAATGGAAGCAATTAGCAAAGCCATGTCTTCTAATAGCCATCGGCGAAAGTGCGCTTGGTTAGATGAAGACAGAATTCCATTTGATACCAAGATACAGACTATTTCACCAGGTTGCAATTGATTTAAACACTGTTCTACAAATAAACACTCTTGTTCTGCTTGGGTTTTCAATTTGGATGTAATAACGTAGCTTCCATCTCCGTGTTTTATCCATTTATAAGCCATCTCAAATCGGGCTAGTTCTGAATCGGAAGTGAGATTAATTTTGCAATAGGGAGGATTGGCAAGTGCTACAGTAGGTAAGGAAATTGGCAGAGGAGGATTACTGACACAATTTTGAAATAGTTGTTGCCACTCAGTAATTTTATCTTTCATCAAAATAAACTTCCTTGCAACATATTTTTTGTTTTAGTATTTTCATATTTGATACCATTAATCAGCAAATTATTATTTAGCTTAGTTTTAGGTGTTGATGCGGGAGTTTCATACTTTAGATTTGGTCGGATAAAAGAAATACCCTTGCCAGTCAGGGTGTCTCCGATGACTAAATCTCCACCCAAACTAGGAATAGGCAATGCAAAGTAGGGAGCGTAAAGCATGAAGTTTAAACTTGCTATTTTTATTAGTAGTGAATCCCACTCCCAGCCTGTTAAACTGATAGCATAATTGGACATTTCCAATGCTAATCGTCCTGTACCAAGTGCTGGTTCATATATATGAAATGGTGCTATTGCAGCAGAACTCTCAACTACTGCAATAGCCATTATCCTGGCTGTCCAAGTAGGAGTAGGATAGAATTTAGCTCTTTGTCCGTAACGATTAGCAGCTAACAAATGACCAAAGTAATCGAAGGGACAAGAAATCAAAAGCTTCAGTTCTAGTTCTTGAATAAGACGATTACTCGCACCGTTACATCCCTCTGGCTCATGAGGCAATTTAGCAATGCTGGGATGCCCTAGAGCATAAAGTAACCAGTCAGTGAAATAGGGAATAAATCTGGAAGGACTGCTACATCCACCTGTAGGAATAGATTGCAGACAGCTTGAGAGCATCTGTAAAACTTGAGGATGTCCTAAGTCTAAAAACTCAGTTTGTGGTATTTCTTTAGGTAGTTCTCCAGTTTCCATTGTCCATCGCCATTGCTCCCACCTACCTTGATATTCATCATCTAATTTCAGTAGTTTTGATAATAGCCATCCATGTTCAAAAGTTGATTTAAGTACCATTGGGGTTATCTGTAATAAACATTTGCCAATGGCAGAGGCATTAGCCTCTTAAATCTTGACTTCTGGAATAGCTTCTAAATTGACCATTGACGATAACTCAGGAATGACTATGTTTGATTGTGATTTGTTATCTGGAGATTGAGTCAGTAGTTGAATTAACCATTCTTCAGTCTGCATCTGATCCTTTTTATTCCAGCGTACATCTAATCTTTGGGCTGGTTTAACAGGATGTAATGCTAAAACTACGAGTTGTATTTGGTTAGGAGTAACTGAGTATTGTCTAGCTGTAGTCCACAACTTTACCCGGTCTTGCCAGCTTAAGTATGGATGGCGTATAGCCCATTCATAAAGCCTGGGAATACCTTGTTTAAATGCTATATTTGTTAATACTTGAATAAAATGCTTATCGTCATTAATCGCAAGAGGTGCAATAACTGGATTATCGACTAATAACTTTTTCCGAGATTGAAAAATTTCCGGTGCAAGTTCCTGTATTTGAGAAACCCACTGAGCAATTTGAGGATAGGCATTTAATAAAGGTTCTACAGTCAGTCCTAAAAATAGTTGTCTCATCACCAAAGAGAAGTTATCTGCAACTATAGAGTCAAAGGTAGAGCGATTTGGATGATATTTTTGACTGGGTAATAGGAGTTGTTGCTGTGTTTTAGTAATTTGTTGAATATCGGCAAGATTAATTACTGGCATGGTGGAGAGAATATAACATCTCTCCCATGCAGCGGTAAGCTGCAAATTAATTATACGTACAGCCAAGATACAAGAATTAGCTGTCAATCAAGGACATACACCTATTCGTCAGGCAGTCATTGATTACAGCATATATTTAGACATCGATCAGATTGTTCGGCGGTTGACTGCTATGCACTCAGCGATAGTACGGCTAATATCAGGTAAATAAAGTACATCTAATAAGAACTGTAAAATTACTGCACTAAATCTGAAGCAGTATTGTCACTTTGGATATTATTCAGTCTATTAGAGCAACAATTAGCGTTAGCCAAAGGCTTTGGCGTACCCTTACTCAAAAGCTTGCTACGCGTAGCGTCTCTAAGAGTTGCCATCGCTCTGTTTTATTTTTATTGGTATCATTACTTCTTTATTTGTTACAAATGTTGTTTTTCTGCGAAAGGCGATCGCTCTACAACGTGGTTTGCGCTCATGAGTGTAGGCGTAGCCCGTCACTATCAGGCTACGCTTACACTCCATACTTGAGGAAGATATTGTGGATGGAATGTCAATACAATCAATCCTCTACTTCCGGCTCACCAATTGTCTTCTGTGCGCCATGACGAATATGGAGAATTCTCACCGTGGGAACAGGCTGATCTTCAAGAACCGTAAATAGAATACGATAGGTTTGCTTTCCTTGCCCGTAAAGAAGCTGACGAATTTCTTGACTAAAGAAGGCATCCTCTCGAGCGATTGGACAGCGCCGAGGCATTTCTTGCAGAGAGACGATTGCTTTAATCAGCCCTTGATACCAGAGTTGGGCGCGTTCATCTGTGGTAAACTGAGAAAAACTTAAGAATGCGGCATCCGCTTCGGCTTTCGCAATGCTAGAGAAATCAATGCGGTACGTCATGCTTCAAGAGACAATCCATATTTCTGATTTTGTTCAGCAATGAAGTCCTCTAAACTCGAAAATTGTCCTTGCTCAAAATCATCAAGCCCACGTTGGATTCCCTTTAAAGCCTCAAAAAAATCTTGATCGTCCAAACTCAGTCCTAAAGTCAGCACCGCTAGCGCCATTTGCGAAATATCTTGTCCAGTACTTTCAGCACGCTGTCGCAGCAGTGCCTCAACTTTCGGTGGCAGATCAAGTGTAATGGACATTGTGAGTTTTCCGAGCGTGATATTGGTTTTATTATAGCGATGCCTGCTCTGGGCGTAGCTGCGGCACCTCATAGATTGGGTAAAGCGGACTGCTCAAGTGTGGGAGTGCTTCAGCTACGCCCGTTGTAGACATCGCGCTAATTCTAGATACCTGTAAAATTAAGCTGCAAGCGATGGCAACTCTTAGAGACGCTACGCGTAGCAAGCTTTTGAGTAAGGGTACGCCAAAGCCAACTCTTGGAGACGCTTTGCGTAGCTTGCAACTCCTGCGGAGTACGGCTAACGCATATCTTATTAAAACATTAATCGTTCAATGAAAATTATGGACGTTAAGATTAAACAAATTGTGTCCCAAATTCTTATGGAGTTTCTGGGATGAATAGTGGCTTAACTTATGAGCAAGAAACCTTTGTGCAAGATAGTATCCCTGTTAGATTGGGAAAATTGGCAACTAATTTAGCACGGATAAGTCAACTTTTCAGTGACTCTACGGATGAAGATGTGGTCAAAAGCTTGATTAGAGAGACTATGTATTTTATTGAGTGGATAGCCCCAGATATAGATATTGACAATGCTTTTGAGTTAGCAAATTTAGGAAGGTTTCTCACACGCTGGCTGTTTAAGTGGGAACAAGCCTGGAATAACACAGAAGCTAAAAACCAGATTATTCAAGAACTTGGTATTTGGTCAGACAGTGTTTTGCAAATGTCAAAATTACCTGCTGTACAACAATCCTAACTGATAATGACTCAATCCCAACCTCCATTACCACAACCCAAACTAGAATCTGCTGGTATTACCTCTGACCAGTATTTTGAATTTACTCCAGAAAAACTAGAACTGAGCAACGGATATTTGGGTTATGGTGGACAAGACCAACTTGGGTTTCATTTGTCTGTTCTCACCAACATGGGATTGTTGACAGCAGCTCAACATACAAATTTGTCACTGTGGCTAGAAGCACTCAAAAATGTGGTGAGGGAAAAACTACCAACTGTCAACGCCCAACCAGAAGTAGCAGAAGCAATGCTCAATCGATTTAATCGAGCGATTGCAGACTTGGAGGCAGTGATTGAGTATCTGGGACATTGACACTCTCTTGACTGCGAAACTAACGCAAGCGCTCGGTTTCACAGTCAGGAGAGTGTTAAACATCAGGTGTAGCGATCGCATCTAACAACAGTAATCCCATTTGCTTCAATAAAGCAGTGTTACCATCAGGGCAACCATGTTGAATTAGGCACTTGGCACAGCCAGTATCGCAATTGCAATCTCGTGCGATCGCCTTAGCAGCACTAGCAAGTTTTGGCAGATGTTTAAACACAGCCTCAGCCGCACCATTACCACCATCACTGGTATCATAGAAATAGCCTGTGTAATTGTTACTTTCCCCTAACTCCTTCACTACTGTAAAATTCACCTGTTTTGGGTCAACTCTAGCCACCAGCTGTAACGCTCTCATAATTTGATGCCCAAAGCTGTGGATAGCAATCAAGGTACTGGAATATTCCCACAACTGTTGATAGCCCGGTGGAATCGGTTCGCCACTGCGGGTTAAATTGGTTCTAGTTTCCAAGGCATTGTGCTGGAGGTATTCCCGCGCACTTGAATTAATCGCTAGTTTGACCATTGGTGCTGAAAATTGAGTACGGAAAGGCTGCTCAAACTTTTCTTCTGACAGGGTTTTCACAATTACAGCTTTGCGTGTGAGTTTGCTACAAAGCGGACAACGATGTTTTTTAGGTAGCGATTCCTTGTAGTTAAGACACCGCTTGTTCAAACAAGTCTGCTCATAGATTTGGGTCATTAAACTGTAACCACTGGTAATGTGTTTAACCTCACCAAAACTAAGTTCTAGGGTTAAGTATTCCTGACAGTCATCAACTTTACTGACTTGAGAAAACAGCAATGGTAACTTCACCGGATCTGTTAGCACTGTTAGGCTACTGGTTTCTGATTCTGTAACTGCAATTGTAAAAAGTGGGCTATCTGCTGTCTGTTTTAAAATTGCTTGCTTGCTGTTCAAGTCAAGGGAGATGCACTGATAAGTCAGCATTCGTCCATTGGCATCTTGTCGTTTGTAGATGGCTTGGGGATGGACTTCCCGGTGGGCAATATCTTCTGAGATTTCCTCCAGTTCTTCCCCAGATTCTGCATCTACTAGCTTGATGGTAGTTTGGGATAAGCCACCCCGAAAGTTAACATCTTTATGGGGATAACCCTTTGCCCACAGTCCATTACGACCTTTATTTAGATGCCCTTGGGCTAACAGGAGTTTTGCTACCTCGTAAGCTGCTGTGCCAAAGTAGTGCTTGATTTTATTAGTAGGAATACCAGTTTCTGCGGCTGCACACATCAAATGTTTAGCAGCAAAGATGGGATATTCGTCATTAAAGAATACTTCCTCAGCTTCTGGCGATACCAGCATTTCTGGATGTTCTGCTACATAGCAGTCAATGGGATTGAGAGCATTGGGAAGCAGCACTGTCAGTCCAGACTGAGAACGTCCGGCACGACCACTGCGTTGCTGGTATGCCATTTTGGAACCTGGCCAGCCACGCAAAATGCAACATTCTAATTCTGGTAGGTCAATTCCAGCTTCTAATGCTTCTGTGGCAATAATCCACTTGAGCGTGCCAGACTGGAGCTGGTCAACTACTTCTGCGCGACGCTCAGAAGTAATGCCACTGTAGAAAGCGGCTACTTGGTTTGATTTGAGTAATTCTGTTAGTTCCCGCACGCTGCGACGGGAGTTACAAAAGGCGATACCTGATTTACCTTGATTGAGCAAAAATTGAATTATCCGAGCGGTATCACCAGTCAGATTGTAACTAGGCTGAGTGATTATTATTTGTCTAGATGGTGAAGCTGCTCCACTTTTGCGAATCCAAATCAGGGGTTTAGGGTTGAGTTTAGTTGGTTTTAAACCGGAGATTTTCAGAGCCAGTTGTTTAGGATTACCACAAGTGGCACTCAGGAAGATAAATTGCAGTTTCTTGGAGTCACCACCGTAATGATCTACTGCTAGTTTAATGCGACGAATCAGCCAGGACATATTTGCGCCATAGCTACCTGAGAGGGTATGAGCTTCGTCAAGCAGTACATAGCGTAATCGCTGATAAAAGTTTGCCCAATGCGCGGATTTCCAGGCTTGCTTGAGTTGAAAGTGGATTAATTCTGGTGTGACACCTAAAATATGCGGTTCACTCTTGAGGATTTGTTCTCGTTTTTCTGATTTGACATCTCCAGTGATCATTGCCAGTATAGGTCTGGATTGTGTTGGTATGGTAGAGAGTAGTTCAGAGATTTTGTGGAACTGGTCTAGTGCTAAGGCTCGTAGTCCATAAAATGCTAATGCTCGATGTTCTTCATTTATACAACCTTCCAGAATGGCGGGGTATGTGCTGAGAGTTTTGCCACTGGCTGTGGGAGAGGTGAGGATTAAACTTTTACCTTGTCTAATTGCTTGTAAGGCTTGAAGTTGGTGAGAGTAAAGTTGGGTGATTCCTAATGATTGAAGTGCTTTAATTAATTTATTTGGTAGGTCATTAGGGATATTTTTAAGATTAGGTTCTTTGGCAGAAATAGTCTGTTGCCAGAGTAAATCTTCACCTAGAAATTCAGCAATATCTGTTGGTTCAGTAGGATGGTTATTTAAGTTGGAATTTTCTGTAATGGGTGTACTAGGTGGTGTCCAAAAGCTTTGTAGCAGGGCATTGTAGTTGGGCGTGGTCATAGTCGTAGTCTTCGCTCACTGCCCTAAAAAATCCCCCATTGGGGGAGTGATACCGAAGTAGGCTAGGTCTTTATTGTCATTTTTACAACTCTGGGTTGTTTTAACCTGGGCATAAGAATATTCAGTACACAGTGTAATATACAAAACTTATCTCACGGTTGATGGTTAACAAATAAATTAGTCTGAACTCCGATTGACATTTTGTCTTACCAAACGTAAGATTATCTTACTAAACGTAATATAGTGTGCTGCACTATGACCCCAGAAAATGTAAAGGTCAAGCTGATAGAAGTGTTTCAAGAAATGCAGACTGATTGCGGGTATCAAGGGCAACCAATTACGGGAACAACCTGTCCTTTCAATGATTTAGGGTGGTTTGACAGTTATCTATGTCTTGCTGCTATTACTATGCTGTCTACTGAACTGAATGTAGACATTCCAAACGATGTAAACATTTTTCTTTCAGAGGATGGCACGCAGCGACTCACTATCAACGAATCAGTTGATGTAGTTTGTGAAATCGTCAGTAAAGGGAATCAAAAGAGATGACTGAACTAAAAGACAAAAAAGCAATTATCGCTTCTCGCATTCGGGAAGCGCGTAAAATGGCTGGTCTCTCTCAGGCACAAGTAGCTAAAATTCTTGGACTGCATCGACCCTCTGTTTCTGAAATAGAGGCCGGGAACAGAAATGCTTCTGCTGAAGAGATAGCAAAACTTGCAGAAATTTTTGATGTAAGTGTGTCATGGCTATTTGCTGAGGGTGTGGATAAAGTCGATATTCATGACAATAAACTTCAGCTTGCTGCTCGGGAACTCCAAAAGCTGAAACCAGAAGATTTAGACCGACTGTTAATATTACTTGCTTCAATGCGAACAGGGAGAGACAACCTGTGATTAGTAATATTAGTTACTTTGATACCAAGTGTAGGAAAAAATCTGTGGCTAATCAGAAGCAAGAATTGGCTAAACAGGCCATGCGTAAATCAATCGAAATTCGGACAAAAGCTGGTTTAGACCTCAAAAGTCCAATTTGTATCTATAACTTATGCGACAAACTTAACGTTAAAGTTCGATTTGTTGACATCAGTATGGAAGGTATGTATCTAAAAGAAAATGAACCACAAATATTACTTTCCGCGTTACGTCCTTTTACTAGGCGTAACTTTACCTGCGGTCATGAACTCGGACATCACGTTTTTGGACACAGTTCAACCATTGATGAACTGATAAAGGATTCGGAAAAATCTAAACCTTTTTATCCTGACGAGTTTCTGGTTGACTCCTTTGCAGCTTTCTTACTCATGCCGACTTTGGGCGTAAGAAAAGCATTTACTTCTCGTGGCTGGGATATTTCTTCAGCAACACCAGTTCAGATTTTCACAGTTGCCTGTAGTTTTGGTGTTGGGTACGAGACTCTGATCAATCACATGACTTATGCGCTAGAAATTATTAATCGCACCAAAGCTGAGTTACTTCTCAAATTTACACCCAAATCTATCCGCCAAGAAGTTATTGGTTTTTCATCAACAGAGCCGTTAATTATTGCTGATAAAGATTGGTCAATGACTACACTTGATGCTGAGGTTGGAAGTTATCTTCTTCTACCAAGCACAGCAGAAGCAACGAATGAAACTATTAATTTCCAAGAAAATCACCCACAAGGTCGTCTCTTTCGAGCTAACCGTCCTGGGATTGTGCGTGTCTACTGTCCTGATGCTGATTGGGCAGTTCTTGTGCGGATTTCTCGTTATCAGTTTGTTGGATTAAGTCAATATCGCCACCTTGAGGAGATGGAAGATGAGTAATAGTACGCCTCTCCTTATTGATGAAACAAACCTTTCTTATGCTTGGTGTCGTGCATTCCTGCACATTATCGATCATCCTGGCAATGAAATTTCACCACTAATAATAAGCTTAACAGGCTTTAACAAAGGTATTCCCAACGAAGATCAATCTATTCGACATGCACTAGATAACTGCCTTAAAAATAACAGCGAACAAAGTATCCACACAGTTGCAAATACAATTTTCCCTGGTTCTTTATGGAGGCATTCTAAATATGACCGGAAAAAATTCTTTGAAACTTACATTGATACTTTGCCAAGAATTAAGGCTCTTGCTAAGTCTAAAAATAGACGTGGACTTTATTTTGAAAGGTTAATTGCTTTTGGTTCAGAATCACATCATTTCAACCAGCTAGAACACATTATTTCTGAGTACACATCGCGCCCAAATGTTAGAAAAAGTATGCTTCAAGCTTCAATTTTTGATCCTGCACAAGATCATGTTTGTGATCCATACCTTCCTTTTCCTTGTCTGCAACACGTCAGTTTTGTGCCTAACAATGAAGACAAAACTCTTGTTATCAATGCTTTCTATGCCACTCAACAGCTTATTAATAAAGCCTACGGTAACTACTTGGGGCTATGCAGATTGGGATATTTTATGGCTCATGAAATGGGATTGATACTTGACCGGATGAACTGCTTTGTAGGTGTAGAAAAATTACAGAAAATTGGTACAAAAACAATTGGTAAAAAATCGCCAATTCTCACTCCAGTTATAGATGCTGCTAGAAATACAACTAGTAAGTGGCAAACATAAAAATAGATAAAATATATCTTTTGTTTGCGTAGATAAGCTTAACAAAAGCTTTTTACGGACAAGAGTCATTCACTAATTTAGGGAAACAGAGATGTTTCTTAAGAGAAATAAAATGGTAACAAAACGTCAGAAACAGTCCAGCGAAAATACTGGGCAGGACAAACAATTAAGTCTTGATATTGGCAACAGTGGCGAAAAAGCAATCTCATCACCAGTCATTATTTCACATATTTCACCCATAAAGCCTACAGTTGTATTCAATACTTATTGGCAGTTCGCTGCGGAACGACAAAAGATTTTTTTCAAAAAACTAGAAAATGCACCAATGCCTTGGACTGATGATCCAATTCTTTCTACATACAAGTTTACAAACGCTTATCGTGCAAGTGATCGTACAAGCCAGTATTTAATACGCAATGTTATCTATCGGGATGATCTACCATCTTCAATCAATGAAGTATTCTTTAGAATTATCCTCTTCAAGATTTTTAACAAAATTGAAACTTGGGAGCTTCTAGAAAATAATATTGGTCACATTACTTATGCTGACTATTCATTTGAACGCTACGATAAAATTCTCACAGAAACCATGCAGTCAGGTCAGACCATCTATTCTGCGGCCTATATCATGCCATCGGGTGGTAAAACATTTGGATATACTACAAAACATCGCAATAATCTTAAGTTGATTGAGAAGATGATGGCGGATAATCTGCCACAGAAACTCGCAGAGTCACGAAATATGCACCAGGGTTTCGATTTACTACATAGTTATCCAACTATTGGCGATTTTTTGGCATATCAGTTTATAACTGATGTTAACTATAGCGAGATTACTAACTATAGCGAGATGGCATTTGTCGTTCCTGGGCCTGGTGCGCTTGATGGTATCCGCAAATGTTTTCTTGATTTAGGAGGCTTAAACGAACCAGAAATTATTAAATTTATGGCAGAGCGACAAGAATTAGAATTTGAGAGGTTAGGACTCAATTATCAGTCACTTTGGGGACGTAAACTGCAATTAATTGACTGCCAAAATCTATTTTGTGAGGTAGATAAATATTCTCGGATGAAACACCCTGAAATATCAGGAATATCAGGAAGAACTCGTATAAAGCAAAAGTATTCAGTTAACGTACAACCAATTAGTTATTGGTATCCACCAAAATGGAAAATTAACCAAACTATAGAAGAATATACAAAAATTCAAGCTTCTGGACGGTCTAAATCTAATTAGAATCTCAGGGTAAGGAGTGAATGATGGATTTTTCTGCATATCAACAACAAGCACTGAAAACAGATCAAGTTCCTGCTAAAAATGGAGATGGAATAGTAGTTCCTCTGCTGGGTTTAGTAGGCGAGGCTGGCTCACTCCTGACTGAATATAAAAAACATCTTCGAGATAAAGATGCCCATAAACTTTTCAAAGATTGTGTTGCGGAAGAGTTAGGAGATTTACTTTGGTATGTTGCTAACGTAGCAAGTAAGTTTGATCTGGATTTAACAGAAATTGCACAAAGTAATTTGAATAAATGTCGTGACCGTTGGGGAAGAAGAGATTTAGCACAAACAGATGGTGAAAATACAGCATACCTATTTGATAATGACTTTCCAGAATACGAGCGTTTTCCACGAAAAATTGAAATAAATATTACTGAAGAAACCGAAGATAACTCAGTAAAAGTGAGAGCATTTATCAATGGTAAACAAATTGGAAATTACCTCACTGATAACTCATATTCCAGTGATGGCTACCGCTTTCATGATGTTTTTCATTTGTCGTATGTTGCCGTTTTAGGTTGGTCGCCAGTTATTCGGAGTAGCCTAAAACTTAAGCGAAAAAGCAATCCCCGCACCGACGAAGTTGAAGATGGCGGTCGGGCAGTAGCTATTGAAGAAGGCATATCAGCACTCGCGTTTAGCTATGCCAAAGATCACGGGTTTTTGGAAGGAATTTCAGAGATAGATGAACAACTATTGAAGATCATTAAAAATATGACTCTCGATTTAGAAGTTTCTATGTGTTCACTTGGTGATTGGGAGAAGGCAATTTGTATGGGCTATGAAGTCTGGCGACAAATAGAGAAAAATCGAGGGGGTATAGTCGTTATTGATATGGATGCAAGTTTTATAGGTTATCAAGCAAAATAAATCTAGAAACAGAGTGATAGGAAAAATATCATGTAAGAGGCTGAGGCAATGGAAATAGAGATTAAAATAGAGTTAGTAAAGGTAGAGTTTACTTGATTAGGAGGTTCTATGATGAATTTACAAGAAATTATTAATTCTATTGAAAGTTTGCCTACAGAAGAACGGGACTATTTATTTGAGGTTATCCGTAAAAAAAATGAGGAATCTAGAAGGGATCATTTTTGGGAGGGATTACAAAAATTTAGAAAAGTAATCCAAAATGAGGGGATTATCTTTACTGATGATGATTTCGCTGACTTACGAGAGCGCAGTGTGGTCAGAGAAATTTATCCGTGAGCTTGAAATACTTACTTGATACCAATATTCTCAAGAGAGTCAGCACGTCCTATTCATAAAATGAGAAAAATAACTTGTGAAAGTTTTGTTAGATACTAATATCATTATTAGTGAATTTGGATTTTAGACTGAAATCAAATATACAATCCAAAATCCAAAACTATCAGTCAATTTTATCTGATTAAGTTAACTTGAATAACCTGCTAACACTAAGAATTGTTGGTAGTAAATCTTTAGCCGACGCTCGATGACTCGCTACCGCTGGGCTATCAACGCCTCTCTTGATAGACATCTCTAAATCCAGCATCATAGTTACTGCCTTAGCTAAAGCATTGATGCTTGTATTTGCTACCTCCTGACGCAAATAGTAAATGCGATTAGGATTGCTGATACTGCACAGTTGAGCTAATTCACTATCTTTCTTAATCCCAGAAACAATCGCAGACTTAACCCACAGCCAAGTTCTAAACTGCGTTAGGAGAGTAGCAATAATCACCATTAATGGTTCCGAGCGTGACAGTAAATCATCCAGCAGGTGCAAAACTTGATTGCTTTCTCCTTGGCGAATAGCAGATGCCAGTTGTAGGCTATTCTGAGTCTGACATGGCACTAATTCTTTTACTTCTGCAAGCTCAAGTTGTCTGCCCTTACCATAAATATACAGTTTGCGTAACTCTGTGGCTGCACGGGTCATGTCGTTACCAATTGCTTCTGCTAGATATTCCACTGCACCCTTTGACAGCACCAGCTTAATTTTTTTAGCCTGAGTAGCGATGCCTGCGGCGAGCTTCGCTAACGCCTTTTCAATCAAATCAGTACGCCAAGGTGGTATCAATGGAAACTCAAACAACTTGGCATACTTGACAAGATGTTTGTAAATCTTCAGGCGCTTATCTACATTAGTGGCGACAAACACCAGAATTGTGAATTCAGGCACTTGAACAAGCTGCTGCAAAGTTTCCAGCTCAGTATCACCCCACTGCTTGAGGTGGCAATTTTCGACAATCACCAGTTTTTTACCACCAGTCAGGGAACGAGTGCGAGCTACACTGATAGCTTGGTCAAGGCGATCGGCTGGAAATCGGTGATAGCAAAGTGTGAGCCATTGGGCATCAATCTCTGCTTTGTATTGGTTCAGCTGTTCCTGGATAGCGTGTTGGTCATCACCTGTCAGCAAGACAATCATGCTTTTACCCTCCCATTACTGCTCTTGTTGGCAGTTTTAATTAACACAGTCATTGGTTGTTGACTTTGGGTAGCTCGTTGCAGCATTTTAGCGATCGCTTCTTTACTACTCTCAAACTTATTCAGGTAAGCTGGTGTAACCTCTAAAATCGCCTTGTCACCTTGCAATTTAACGAGATTTGCATGAGCCAACAGCTTTTGATTGCTGGGTTTAGCTGTATCCATCACAGAAAGCCAAATTTGAGCCAGGTTAGCGGTATTGGCTGCAACTGCTGGTAACAATTTGCTATCATGCCCTTTGTCATTTACAGGTTTAACAGTTAGCGTCTTGGTTGCACTGACAGGCAATAAACTGGGTATCAGGTTCAGTAAGCAAACTTCTAGCCACACAGCAGCATTTACTGTGTACCGAAGATAGTTTTCTGCTTTTTGTAACTCTGCTAGGGACAAGTTAAGCGTCTCGAAGTTCCAGTGATTTGCTAAAACCTTGAGTTGAGCATAGCTAACACAACCAGTTAGCAGGGATTGCTCTTTGGGTGCAGACTTGATAATCAATAAATCTCGGTATGTTTGCAGTAAGTTGGAGAGAATCAATTTGGGCGTTTTACCAGAGTCCACTAGAAGTCTTGCTACTTGCAGCAAGTTAAAGGTGTTGTTAGTGGAAATTGCCTGTAAAATTGACATTAATTCTGTTTCTGTCACACCACCAGCGATTTCCATGACATGATTGGCAGTAATATCTTCATCTAAAAGACTCACCTGACCCAGTAATTGCAGTGCATCTCTGAGTCCACCATCGCTGAGTCGAGCGATCGCTGTTAGTGCCTCCTCATCAATAGAGATAGATTCTGCATCTGCTACAATACCGAGGTGCTGCACAATTGCCTGAATAGACAAAGTGCGGAAATTAAACACCTGACAACGGCTGACAATGGTAGGTAACACCTTGTGCAGTTCTGTTGTGCAGAGAATGAAAACAACATGAGGTGGCGGTTCTTCAATACACTTAAGTAAAGCATTGAAGGCGTTACCAGTTAGACAATGGCACTCATCAAGAATAAAAATTCGGTAACGTCCTGCAACAGGTGCTAAGGTACTGCGCTCAATTAAAGCACGGGCATCATCTACACCATTATTAGAAGCAGCATCAATTTCACTGACATCTAGGCTATTACTGGTTTCAATTGAACGGCAGGATTGACAAATACCACAAGGTTGGTCAGTTGGTTTTTTAGTGTTGAGGCAATTGAGAGATTTAGCAAATATCCTAGCAGTTGATGTTTTACCTGTGCCTCTAGAACCTGTGAATAAATAAGCTGGTGCAATTTGCAGGTATTTTACAGCATTAGTCAGAGCAGTTTTAATGTAGGGCTGTTCAACTAATTCGGCTATTGTCTGGGGTCGATATTTTTGATGTAGGGCGACTGTAGACATAGGATTCATTAACCTTAATTTGTCGCCCTTACCCCTGTTAAGGGGGTGTAATTTTGAATCAAAAGTAGGCGGATTTGCTCAATTCCAGTAAGATTTACCGATACCAGAAGTTGAGTATGCCTAATTATTTAAACGTTGAAACAGGTGGAGAATTTTATGGGGTTTACAACCAAGCTATAGCACTTTTAAACTTCATCTCCTTGGCTCATAAAACGCTAATTTTCCCTTTTTTACCTGCCTCCTTAAGCAGTAGCAAATTCTGTTAAACCTCGTTTATTGGGATGATGGAAACCCAAAACAATATCGCCTTGGGGTATTCCGGCTGATAGCAAATCATCAACAACGCATAAATTAGTTGCATCTTCTTCCACCCAAACTTTGCCGTTTTTAATGCAGATATAAATGATAATATACTGTATTTGCTTTTTGTCATCCCAGCCAAATCGAAACCAAAGATATTGATCTCTTGTTTCATCAAAAGCCAAGCGATCGCTTACTTCAACTCTCGTATCTTTTATAACTTGAGTATTAGTAGTTTCGTAATACTCCGTTAATATCTTCTTGATAACATTGCGGTATTGTTCTAGCTTATCCATTGCCGAATTTCCTCCTTTTCTGTATTTACAACTATTAACAGCAGGTGATTTTCATTGATGACTGCTTGTACAGATTTACGTTGAAAAAAGTTCTCATAGACAACATCATCAACAGCTAAATAAAGCTTATATTCTGGCTCTGTAAGTTGAATGAGTTTCCGATAGACTATGTATTGTCCCAAAGCATTATGAAAATCATACATCAGCGATTTACCCACAAAGCTCTTGATTTCTACAACAATCTTCTGTCCCTGGCGTTCTGCGGCGATTGGTTTTTCTGCTGCTAGGTCGGCGTAGAGTTCAGCATCCTCATATTTGATAAAATAAGGATCATCTGTGATAGTCCAACCGTCTTTTATCAATGCATTCTTGACTTCATTATGGTATATGTCTTTTGCTGGCATGGTGGAACTATTGAGTAATACTCTGATTGTAAAGTGTTTACCATATTGGGTAACAATTAGATTGTAAAACACACTTTTCTATCTTTACCTTCTTGTTCCCTGCACCCTGCTCTGCTTCATTTTTTATTGATAAAACTGAATAAATTTGGCATTTTGGCGGTAAATATCCGACTATTTGCCGCCAAAATGCACAGTTTCTATTGGTCAAAATCGAGGATTTTCGTTCATGTTGTCCAGTTTTGTCTAGAGTTCCTCAAATCCCCGTCTAAAATAAACACCACTCGTATCCAAAACACCCTACAAAACTTCAAGATTCCGATTAACAGTTATTAAGCATTTAGAGTGTACAGTGGCAGTAAGAATTGACGCATTTCCATTTGCAGTTCTGGATTTGGTCTATCTCCATAAGGAACCAACATGGCAGGATGATCTGATTGTTGCAAGTGCATTTTGATAGCAGAACTAGGGATTGCTTTGGCTGCTTCTACTAAATACTTGAGGTTAAACTGGATATTCAATGACATTTCTGATGGTAGATGAGCAGCAATAACCTGATCGCCTTTGCCAAACTCCCGTTCAATTGATAGTCGTAGCTGCTGCAAACTTCCATCAAATTGTAAGTAAATACCTTTCTCTTTTTTATCTGTTAACACAGATAAGCGTTCCAGTGCTTTGACTAAGAATGCTTTTTCTAGGATTACTTCTCGGTCAAAGCTAAATCTTGCCAATAGCTGTTCGCAGTCAGGGTAAGTTCCTTCCAAACATTGACATCTGAGGATAATATCTTGCCAAGCAAAACCCAAGCGATTACTTTGGGCATCATACAACAGATTAATGAATTCGACAGAATCATCCAAGTTACGCGCTAGTTCTTTGAGGACTCGACCAGGAATAGTAAATTGTATCTCTGAAGATTCTACTTGTTTGCGGGGTTTTCTACCAATTCCTTGAGTTGAAAGTTCAGTAGTTGCAACTCGATGCCCATCAGTACCAATAAACTTTAACTTATCCTGTGTAAGTTGGATATGAACTCCGGTCAAAATATATTTATTTTCATCAGTGCTGACAGCATAAATTACACCTTTCAAACCATCTTTGAAAACTGTTGTTGGCAGAGGAATGGGGGTAGTATCAATTGTAGAACTAGGTGGAAATTCTTCAGCACTAATGCCTCTAATCTCATATTTTCCATCAGCATCAGATAAACTGAGAGAGCAGATTTTTGTTTGCTTATCCTCATCATTAAGCTGTATAATCTGAGTCTGACTACTGAGGTTAAGATTACCATTAGGGCAATGCTTAACTATCTCAAATAGCATTTCTACTGGCACAGTAACTTCACCCTTGAGCAACACCTGGGCTTCAAAACTTGCCTGAATTGTTAATGCTAAATCAGTAACAGTTAAATGTATCTGTTGTGTTTCGACATCTGCAATGATTAGAGCATTAGCAAGAATAGGATGGGTAGGTTTAGCTGGGGTAGCACAACTAACTAAAGAGAGTGCATCGTGAAATTTAGTTTGTGAGCAGATTACCTCCATTCCTGATTCTATAAGTGGTTGAGAGTTTAACTCTGATTTGGCAGAACGTTTATTAGTACGCTTATTTGAGATAGGCTCAGTTGAAGTATCAGCATCAGGAGATGTAGATTTTTTCTTTTTACCTGTAGATATTTCTGGGATATTTGCTGATACTTCATTTTCGGCTTTAGGAGTAGCTACACTTGTTTTCTTGGTCTGATTGGCAGGCTTTACCCTTTGTTTCGATGCTGTTTGAGTCATGATAATTTATTTCTGGTTGCGTCATTGTTAGAAAGGTGACTGCGATAGCAGAAAATAAAGGATGTGAAGTTTTGAATCAGATGCTTTTACTCTATGAGACATACAGAGTTTTACTGATACAGCGGATTTCAAGGAAAGTGTTGTACACAAGCTAAGTCTCAAAGCCAGATATAAAGCCTGTTTTACTTCTGAATTTTGCTGTATATCCCATTTAACGGCTCTCAGGTAAGCCTTTATTCTGATCACAGCTTTCGGAGTATCTGGCTCTGCTCCTGAATTATTAAGTTCTACAAATGCCTCCAAAAGTTCTTTCCAATGCTTTTTAAACTAATAAGTTTGCTGTTATTAGCAGATTCTTCTGTAGTGTTATCAGCCAGCACAGAATTAGTTTCCAACAAAGAGTTCAGCAGTGATAGTTGATGTTCAACATCTGTCACATCACGGTATATTCGAGACGGGTCTATTTTCATTCCTAAAGGTGTAGGAACGATTTTCAAATATTGGTTTAATGCCTCTAGATAATTTCTATTGGTAAATTGTCTTTGTGCCACATAAGGGCGCAAAATATTCAGTAATTGGATAGCTCTTTTGATTTCTAGAGAATCAGAAGTACTATCAATTTGAGGTTGGCTTTCTCGGTAGCCTTTCATTTTCTTCTCAGCCACGAGATTGTGAAATTTAGAACCTGCTTGTTGATAATTACCTAAAGAGTGAACTTTTTGCTGAGATTTGTAGCCGACCCTACCCCACTCAACAGTTAGATTACCTTGCTCAACTTTTGCACTCCAGAATTTGTTATTGTTCTGAGCCGCATTTACAAATATTAAGTAAACTTCCATATTTTTGACGTAATTTAGAGTAAAGTATTGCCATGTCAAATGAATATCTCAACAACAGATGTTCATTTGACAAAAGCTTCAAATCATTACTAATTTGGGAATACCTAATTAGTGCGGAACCTAGAAGTACGAAGACCTTTCTTAGATACCTGCACAGGACTGGAAGCTGGTCGCGCAATCTTTGACCAAGACTGCATCCGCTCAACAGCAGCAGCATCTTGAATCGCTAAAGGGGTGATGTTTTGCTGACAATTTTCTAAATCAGCCAGTGTGATTTGCTGAGGTCTTCCCTCATCGAAAGCCAGTAGTGCTGCTTCTGATGCCAGGGTTTCTAACTCAGCACCACTAAATTTGTCAGTGCTAGCAGCGATCGCCTCTAGATATTCCTGCGGAACTTCTATACCAAACCGTTCTAAGTGAATCTTGAGAATCTGGCAACGTTCCAACTCAGTAGGCAGGTCAACGAAGAAATTCTCGTCAAACCGCCCTTTCCTCTTAAACTCAATAGGCAGCGCTGTTGGGTCATTACAGGTTGCCACCACAAACACCCCCGCCGTACATTCAGACATGAAAGTGAGGATATTTCCCAGAATCCTTTGTGAGACTCCAGAGGTATCGCCATTAGCTGAAAGTGCTTTCTCAACCTCATCAATCCACAAAATACAGGGTGCAATAGCTTCAGCAGTTTTGAGTGCGCGACGGACATTGCCCTCAGATTCTCCAACCAAACTACCAAGCATTGAGGCAATGTCTAATTGCAGCAGTGGAAGATTGAGTATGGTTGCAATGTTCTTTGCTACTATCGATTTACCTGTTCCTGGTGGCCCTGCCAGTAACACACCTTTAGGTTGGGGTAGATTTAGCGATCGCGCTTCCTGGGAAAATAATCGGCTGCGGCGTTGCAACCAATCCCGCAATAAATCCAAACCACCAAAGGGTATGGTCGCCGATTTACCCAATTCGATACCCATTTGAGCCAGTAAGCGGGTTTTGTATTCGACAACCAAAGGGATGACCGTAGTATCAATTACTATACCTTTAGAAGTTAATCGCTCCTTAACAGTGAGCCGGAGAAAGTCGCTGATTTCCTCCAAGGTTAGCCCTAATGCTGCTCTTGCCAAGGTTTCTTTATCTTCAGTGGTGAGAGATACGGTAAAAGTTACCTCTTGCTCACTGGCAGATTCTTGCAAGTACAGCAAATATGATTCTAAGTGGTCTTGAATTTGCTCAATGCTGGGCAAAGGAACTTCACAGCAAGGAATTAGTCTCAGTAGGGATTCGTGCAGTTGAATGTTTTGACCTAAAAACACAATTCGCTTTTCAGTCGGTTTGAGGCGATGGTACAAGTTTTTTACTCTGGTGAGGACTTCCCAACTCAATTGCAGGGAGTTTTTACCCACAAAAGGGTGAACATCTCCCAGGATGAAAACCCCATTACCGCCGAAATTGTTGATGTACTCGAACACATATATTAAAGGGTCTATATTATGAGGCTTTTTATACGTCTCGACTGATTTGAACACCAGTCCACCGTCGTCAGCAATCAGACATTGCTCCAAGCCGGAAACTCCCAAATTCCAGAAGTACACAGGACTGTTAAGTTTGTCCATCACTTCAGTAGTTAACCACTGAATGATAGTGGCTTCTTCGGGGGACAGAACATCTATTGCCACGATGGGTATTTGAGAGTCAATGGTGGTAATCAGGTTTGATAGTTTCATTGTTGCGAATTTTGATCGGGTAAGGGAGAAAGTTTTTCGTGAGTGGTAACAAGATGCACGACTACTTCGTAAACTTCGGCATCGCCGTTAAACACTTCAGCAACTCCAGAAGAATTTGGATGAGCAATGGCGCAAATTAGGGCATTGACTAAAGCGCAAAGTCCCTCCGCATTTCCTTTGATAATTACTGGTTGCCGCGCTTCTTTTGAGGGGTAAATATGCAGCATCGGATAATCTTCAGGTAGTTCGCTCATAGAAAAATTGTGCAGGGGGATTTTCCTCGTCCCCCATCGAATGTTTATTGGTGGAATAGCACGTTTGTTTAGGTGAGGAACAGGCAGGACAGAGAGGACATGAAGACAAGGAGGAATTATTAAGGGAACTCCAAAAATTAAATTACTCAATTCCTCCATCCAAGATGACTATCAAATATCTCTTCCCCTGCTTCCCCTGCTTCCCCTGCCTCCCCTGCCTCCCCTGCTCCCCCTCTCCCTTGTCATTATTTATTGGTGCAGTCGTTGTTGATGAGTAATGATGCTACGAAGCTGTTGCTGAGATTCTGGTTTGTAAGTGCGATCGCCCTGCACCACACCCAAAGCTTCCTCAAAGGGTTGGGTTGCTTCTAGACAGGACAAACCCTCAAATCCCTCGGCTTCTATTTTCACTTCGCCTGTAACAGTGTCAAAATGTATTAAGATTGCCCGTTCCATAAATTATCTCCGTACTTGTTGAGTTTGCTGGTGTGCTAAAAATGCAAGGCGCAGGGTATGTACCTGACCATTGGTTTGTTCTGTGATGGTGCATTCTCCCAGATGTTCTTGTAACTGGGCTGCTTTAGCGCGAACCATCTTCTGTCCGTAGGCTTGTATTAGGGTGTGCGAAAAGAAGTCTTCTCCTAGTCGGGGTACAGTTTCATAGGCATCATGGATGAGTTGATACACCCCTGTCTCTTGATCCCACTTAAACCCGATATCTGCACGGACACTTAAACTACGACCAGGGACAACAATCTCAGCACTTTGTCCTTGGGAGTCGTCGTAATAACCTCTCAGCGATTGTGGTTTTTCATAAACTTGGACGGTAAGCTGCAAATCTTGTAGAGCTTGTACTAAACATTCACGGTTAGTTAGTTTTGTAGTGACAGTTGAAAAGTGTGACATTTCCTACCTCTAAATACTGTGGACTGGTAAATTAATGGGAACAGTGGTGATAGACAAGGAAGCAAAAAGTTCCTTCTGTAGCAAGCTTAGGAAGTGTGGGCGTATTGTCTTCCTCTACAACCCACACCTAGCTTTCGATCAACGACGATACAGACACGTTCTTGACTGTTTTTTCTAGCGAAGTTTGAGAGACATCGCTGTAGCTTTGGTTAAGCCCATACCCTGATTACTTGCTAATCGTTGGAGATGGCGTTGTTCATCCAAAAGCTTGGAGCAAATTTCATCCATTTTTTCCTGTAACTGAGAACGCCCTTGTGAATCCAGCTTTTTAGCATCCACAGAAGCGTTTTCGAGAACATTTTCTAGATGAGTCATCATTTGTCCAAGGCTGCTACCTGCTTCAAAACTGGCGTTAGCCAAAAGCATTTGGACTTTTTTGAAATGGCGTTCCATCTTCTTCTTGAAGTTGACTGGCTTGCGTCCTGGTTCCCAATTGCTCAAATCTTCGAGCAACTGGGCTGCTAGTTGCTCGCCGAGAGCGATCGCTGATTCCCTCAGTGTTTGTTCTAAATTTCTGTCATACTGCTCGATAAACCGAGTTATTTGCCCTAAGCATTCAGCTTGTTTCTCTGACAATTGTTCACTGATGGCGGGAATAATGACAGGACGACCAATTACTACTTGTAAATAGTCCTCTAATTCCTCTAAACAAGGAAAAGCTTTTACCAGGTTCTGCTTAACTTCTTGTTGTTGTTCTACAGATAACTGCCAAGCATTGAGTGAGAGAAATTTGTCAATACGTTCTTGATAGTCTGTGTACCCCTTTTCATACTCTTCTTTCAGTTGAGTGCGTAAAACAGGTGCAATATTATCTCGAATTCCGATTAGTTGTTTCCAGACCAAGGGCGCTAAGTCTATAGGACAAATCCAATCACCATTGTCATAATTCATCCATTCTTGGACTGAAGCAATTTCTTGCCTTAATTGGTTTGCTGCTTCGTCTAAAGCTTTGAAAACTTTGATGCCCTTTAAACCAACTTCTGAGGTTGTAACCTTCACTAAATCAGATTCTTGTTCATCTTGAGAATATTTGAGAACATCTGTCCATTTTGGAGCATTACTCTTGGTTGTCTTCTTTAATTGAATCTTGAAACGGATGCGAGTTTTATTCAACTTAGAGATGTTATATCTTTCAACAACAGCGTCTTTTAGAAAGGTTTCGCTTGAATGTGTAATCACTGCTTGTACCACATTTACTAGGAATAATAATTTTTACCCTCAGTAAATAAAGCGTAAGCTTTACCTTTTTGCCACTAATTTAGGCTATAATTTTATTCATAAAAATCATTTAACTGCTTACTAAATATAGTTAAATTTGATTGTAATTTTAAAAATAATTTGAGACTAAAAAGCTGCTAAAATTAGATTATTAGCAGAAAATTGTAAAAAAAGACAGTCTTTCTATAGTTAGTAAGCAGTTCTTAAAGTGAGCAAATTTTTCATAAGACATTATCTATTTCATAATCTAGCAATCATAAGCTAATCGTCATCTATTTTTCCAGATTTATTCGCTTGTAGTAAGAGCTTAAGCCCTGCTTTCATCCAACTTAAATGCTCATTAGCTTATTTGATTTGTGAAAATTACAAGGCACAGAACTCCGATTTATCTAATAAATCGGGGTTCTCATTGTTCACGAATGATTAATCGCAATTGTGTGTCAAGATTGCTATACACAATTATCACCGGATAACTAATATCCGTTGTTTAGCCCGTGAGCTAGAAACATAGTACAAACGATTAAACTCTCTAATCTTTGCCAGGACTGCTTTACTGTCATCTCCTCGTTCTGGATAAAGTCGCTTACTCAAATCTTTACCATCAATACCCGCTTCTAAGAAAGTGCTACCTTGGCTATTGTGAACAGTTAATGCAAAGCAGTTTCTGATATTCGCAAACTGCTCTGAATGTTTGTAGTACTGCTTCCACAGAAAGGGATTACGCTTGGCACTTTTGAGTAAGCGTTTGGTTTCTTGGTCAAATTGTTTTTGCTCATCTTCATGCAGAACATAGATTTGACGCACAATCCCTTCATCTGTCTCTACCTTCAACCTCCAAGTATCATAGTTGTTGTAACGATCTCCAAAGACATCTAAAACAGTAAACTCTGTAGATGTAGAAAGAATCGTAGTTTTACCATCAGGAGCCATCACAGGATCTCTGGTGATTAATCTCTCTCCAGGAATAAAGCGATTGAGATTTTCACCATATAAATGTGTGCGAATCTGCTGATTGTAAAAGTCAACTTGAGTATTAGTCCAGGACAAAATTCGGAAACAATCTGGGTTTTGAGCAAATTCTCTCTTCATCTTTTTGCAGGCATAGCGCAGCAAAGTTTGACGTTTAACCATCAGCGCCCCATTACTTTTATCAGGTAGATATTTGGCATAAGGCTTAAAAGGAAACTTGCTCTTGGTGACTGCATAGCGAGAAGCAGTGACAAACTCTAACAAAGGGCTACCAGTTCCTTGACGCACAACTTGAGTCAATACTGCTTTATCTGGCACTTGAAAACTAGGGGATTTTCCTTCATTAACTGGATTTAACTGTGCTGGATCGCCCATGAGAATAATTTTGATTTTTGTCCAGGTGGATGATTGGTTAGCAACATCCTCAATCCAGCGCCAGAGTTGTTTGCCAATCATGGAACATTCATCAATAAAGACAACATCAAATAGATTGATGTAAGAAGGCCCAGTTTGGTCAAGTACTTTCTCTTTACCTCTAGTTACCATACCCAGTCCCAACAACTGGTGAATGGTAAAGAATTCTACCCCAGTTACGCCATTTTCTGCCGCCATGCGTTGCAGCACACCTACAGCTTTATTAGTGGGTGCAGTCAATACAACTCGCTTACCCGTGGCGACAAGAACTTTAACTAGTTGGAAAACAATAGTTGACTTGCCGGTTCCAGCATAGCCAACCAGCAGAAATAAAGCAGCCATCACAGTTGGCTGTATAAATGTCCACATTGATAATAAAGCTTTTTGCTGCTGCTGGGTGAGTTGAAATGGAAAAGAACCTGTTGCAGCGAAAGTAGGAAGTGTTTGGATCATCATCGCGGGAGCTAATTCCATTAATTGATCCACTCAATGCAGCGATAGCTGTTGGTTTTGCTTCTCCAAAAAACAACACTTTTTCTGGTTTGAGGAATATGTTTCCATATCCATTTGGCATCATCGGCAATCAATATATTGAAAGTTTTTTAACATTCAGATGATTTAGTTAAATCTGGAGTTGCACATATATATTTTTCGATGAAGGTAAACATCCCCAATCTTAAATTTATTGCTACTCGGAAATCCTACTTTAATTCTTGTCATTACAAATTTTTGCGCTCGTCACCATACATTAGACCTAGTAAATCTTACTACGCATCAATACGTATTTTAATATACCAAAAATTTTATTATACTGAAAATAGTTTTTAGCGTAGGCGTGGCCCGCCGTAAACATTGCTCGTTTTTTATCCGGCCTCACTTTGGAGTGTTGCTCCCATTTCTATGTTATTTATCAAACAAAAATACCTGCCCTATAGGATTGCATTTTTCAGTGTGGGAGTAACCTTGCTAGTAAAGCTGGGACTAGAGCATCTAACTGTAATCACAAGTTCTTTCAGCTTGTGGCTGATTGCTATCTCTATAAGTACTTGGTACGGTAGCATCATTTCAGGATTGGCATCAGTGTTTTTGGCTGCTTTAGCTAGTCATTACTTTTTTACAAACCTATCTTCTACTCTCGATAGTCTGGAATTTGTATTATTTGTTATCGAGGGTCTATTAATCAGTGCGCTAACTGCTAACTTCCAGTCAAGCAAACAGCAGTCAGATACGGATAAAACAGAAGCCCAAATTAATCTAAAAGATTTATTACAGAGTCAGCGTTCACTCCGTCAAGGTGAAGAACTATACCGAACATTAACCCAAAATCTACCCAATGGAGTAGTTTTTCTGTTTGATCGAGATATGCGCTTTATGGGTGCTGAGGGTACAGAACTGCAAATTTTTGGTTTAGCAAAACAAGAGTTTCAAGGTAAAACGCTGCACGAAACTGTTCTCCCTGAGACTTACGAACTCATAGAACCAGTTTACCGTAGTACCTTACAGGGTACTCCAATGTGTATTGAAATTCCTTATAACAACCAAGTTTATCTAATACAAACTTTTCCAATCAAAGATGAAAATAGCAAAATCCTGACGGGCTTGGCAATCTTCCAAAACGTCACGAACCGCAAACAAGCAGAAGCAAAAATTATCAAGCTAAACCAAGCTTTAAATCGACGAGTTAAAGAACTACAAACTTTGTTAGAGGTGATTCCAACTGGCATTGGCATTGCAGAAGATCCAGAATGCCGAACTATTCGAGCTAATCCGGCTCTTGCCAAACTGCTGGGCATACCTGTTGACGCAAATGCCTCTCTCAGCGCTCCTAATGATGAACGTCCAACTAACTTTAAAGTTTACCAGGATGGCAGAGAACTAGCTCCAAAAGAACTGGCAATGCAATATGCTACTACTCATGGTGTGGAAATACTGGATTCTGAGATTGAGGTGGTTCGTGATGATGGTGTGAGAATTAACCTGTCGCAGTATGCTGCCCCTTTATTTGATGAAGATGGAAAAGTGCGGGGGTGTGTAAGTGTATTTCTAGATATTACCCAGCGCAACCAAGCAGAAAGAAAATTGCAAGCAGCTAGAGATCAGTTGCAGACTGTACTGGAGGCTGTACCTGGAATTGTATCTTGGGTCAGTTCCAATTTGTGCTATCTAGGTGTCAACAAGCACTTAGCTGATAGTTTTAATTTGCCTCCCGAAGCTTTTGTCGGTCAGGATATTGGTTTCTTAGCTAGTGGTAATGGGTTTCGTGAATTCGTGCAAAATTTCTTTGCTGGAGATCAATCTGAAGCATTATATGAGTTGAAATCGATAAGCGCAGATCGTAGTTATTTAATTGTGGCTCAAAAATATGACCAGAACAAAGCCGCATTTTTAATTGGCATTGATATCACTGAACAAAAGCGTGTAGAGGAAGAACTGAGACAAAAGACTGAGGAACTGGCAGAAATAAATCGAGTAAAGGATGAATTCGTTGCTGTCTTGTCTCATGAGTTACGTACTCCCATGCATAATCTCCACGGCTGGGCGCAACTATTGCTAACTGAATCTGAGATGGATGAAGCACTGAAAATTGAGGGACTGGAAACGATTGAGCGGAATGCCCGTCTACAAGTTCGCTTAATTGACGATTTGTTGGATCTGGCTAGAATGCAGAAGGGCGAGATGAATTTGGAAATCGAACCTGTTGACCTAGCAAGTGTAATTCGGTCAGCAGCAGATACTATCCGATTGTCAGCCGAAACAAAGGGCATTCAAATTCAGTTACATCTTGATGCTGCTGTGTCCAACGTTTTAGGTGATGCCATTCGTTTACAACAGGTTGTTTGGAATTTGCTTTCAAATGCAATCAAGTTTAGTTCCAAAAATGAAAGTGTAGAGGTCAGGTTGGAACAAGTTGAGTCTCAAGCTCAGATTACTGTTATTGATCGAGGGAGGGGCATAGAAGCAGAATTTATACCATTCGTCTTTGAACGGTTTAGTCAGCGTGATGCTTCCACTACTCGTTCTGCTGGTGGATTAGGGTTAGGACTTGCGATCGCTCTGACAATTGTAGAACTCCACAATGGCAATATCACAGCAGCCAGTGCGGGATTCGGCAAGGGTTCGACATTCACGGTGAGGCTACCTATCGTGACAATGACAAAGCAGTTGAGTAATGATGAACTATTCCTTGGAGAATTGCTGTATGGGAATAAGGAAATTGCCCAATTGCAGAACTTGTGCATTCTGGTTGTAGATGACGATGCAGATGCTCGGATGTTAATGCAGACTGTTCTTCAGAGCGCCGGGGCAGATGTATTAGTGGCAGCATCAGTAAAAGAAGCATTGGCACTTTTAGAACAGCGTAGGCATAGCCCAACCCAGGCACCGCCCGCTCTATTGATTAGTGATATCAGTATGCCAGATGAGGATGGCTTTACCTTAATTCGTCAAGTTCGCTCCCGCACTATAGAGCAAGGGGGACAAATTCCAGCGATCGCTCTCACTGCTTTTGCTGAAGCCAAAAATGAGCAACGTATTTTAAAAGCAGGGTTTCAACTTTTTATTGCCAAGCCAATTAAGCCAATGGAACTTGTGGACAAGATCATTGAGGTGTTAAAAACTTGATCAAATGTCAATTTCTTTCTATTTTAACCAGTGCATCACCTCTAGCGTTGCTGTCCTAGTCTGAGTAGGCGGTCATTTAAGGCGATTCTTCCTAATTCAGAAATAACCTCAACTGGAACACCAACAGATGTAGCTGCTTCTAGGATTGTTACTCTGCTATTTCGCAACAAAGATAAAATTTGCTGCACTTTAGGAACAACTGGATCGCTTTTGTTGGTGTAACCCCGATTAATAGCAATTCTCAGCCCGGTTTCAATATCATCTACTCTAGCTCTGCGATTTTTATCTATTAATAGTGTCTGTTGTCCAGCGATTGCGCTACTTTCAGAAGCTGTTCGGCGTCTACGTGCAGTGCCGAAGCCTATCGGAGACGCTGCGCGTAGCTTGCTTCCCCGTAGGGGTACGGCAACATCTTCTGGTGCGTTCGCTACGCGTAGCTTGCTTCCCTGTAAGGGTACGATGATCGCATTTGCAATCTGAATACCAACATACCCAGTGTTTCTACGCACTGGAACGATATCGAAGTTGTAGAGTCGTTTTTGTCCCGTTTTGTCTACAGTTTGGACAAGTAAGTTAGTAATAGCAGTAGTGGTAGCCCCTGGAAACTTTAGCGGTTGGATTGGCCTCAGAAAAATCGTTGTAGCGCGTCCGCTTTTTAAATCTGTATCTGTGGTGTAGACCAGTCGTGAAGGGTCTGCTACCAAAATATAGGCGATCGCCTCGTCGGTTTGAGTGAAACTAATAGGCGTAGCACGTCCTGGAGTAACTTGAACCTGAATCCTATTACTTGCAGCCATATCCCGTTCAATCAAGCGATATGCAGAAGTTTGTGCTTGTACCTGTACAACAGGTATCGTTACCCCAAATAGTATTGTGGTGCTAGCAATAACAAGAGTGGCAAATTGTTTCATACCAATGAAAGAATTTTGGACTAGAAGTTTTGACTTATAAACTGTTCTAGTAATCTCAAACATTAAGTTGTAGAACGTTCAGTTTGTATCTATTCAATAGCCAGGATGCTGTAGATAACTCGACTTCAATCTGTTTGAATTTTAAATTGCTGGCTATTTATACCAAATTGGTATCATTGTTCAACTTTCAAAAAACTATTGACGACAACCGAGACTTCTGTACCTTCAGGTAAATACTGGATATTGGGACGCTGTAGTAATTCCTGTACTGCTTGGTCAGAGCGTCTAGACAGACGTTCGCTGACTGGACTAAAAAAACCTTCTAGCGCCGCCGCCCAAATCTGAGGATTAGAGTTACTAGTAATAGTACTTTGGTTAAAAGTGCCACTAGAAACAACAGTGCTAGATTGAGTGCGGGGCTGATTCACTATGCTTCCCACCTTACCCAAACTACTGAGTAATCCAACTAACAAATCTTGTTGGGCAATATCTGTCCCCACATCATTCAGCTTTTTAGCAATTAACGGTTGCTGTCCTCGACCGCGAATTAACAGAGTCTCAGCCGGAATGGTTTCCTGTTTGATTGTGCCTTGGGAGTCAGGGTAAATAAGCGCGATCGCACTAGCAGATACTAAGTTATTCTTTTTACCTACTGCCACTGTTTTCGTTACTAAAATAGTACCAGCCGGGAGTGCCACCGTGCCATCTGTGGCTGTGAGAGGTTTGGTTAACTCGATAGCAAAGCGATCGCTGGGATTATTCCCTCCCTGATCCCAAATCATCGGCATGATAATTCTACCTGGAGCAGATGTACTCAGTGCTACCTCTTTAGTTTCATTTACATTGAGATTGGCTAGAGCTACAGGGGTGCGATTGAGGATACCTACCATTCCTGGAGTTAAGTTATCAGTTTTACTGTTAGTGCTTTTGGAGCCAATTAAAACTGTTTGAATACCAGGGTCTTCGGGAGTGGAAATGGATGGCCTAGCTGTTGGTTTCAAACTTGTTGGAGTTTGAGTGTTAACAGCAACTTCTGACTGAGTTTCAGCTGCTTTAGAGTTACCGATTTGCGACTGTCCCAGGCTAGCTAGTTGGCTCCACTGCTGGAAAGGATCGACATTCCTTTCAGGCTGTCGTATTGGTGTTGAAGCTTGATAACTAACAGGATTGGGAGAAATATACCGCACTACTGGGGGCGCAGGTTGAGAAATTCTTACAGGAGTTATTGGTGTTATGCGTGATGTAGGAGTTGTGCGCGGTGAAAAAGTCTCTTGAGGTTGAGATGGCCTTGGTTTGGGTTTATTTTGTAGGGTTGGATTTGGGGATTTAGCAGCAACAGGTTCCACTTTAAGTTGTTGCTGTTGGTCTTGAAACGCTAATCTGCTTTTCAGTTCGGCAGATTCATCTAAAACTGGTTCGCCTTTTGGAGATGTAGTAGGATTTTGGACTACTTGTTTGACAGGAGGTTTAGGTTGGAGAAATCCAAACCAGATCAGTGCTACAGATCCAATAACCATTCCCACTAAGCCAACTACTGAACCTAGTCGAACACTAGGTTTTTCTGCTAACGGTCGCTCTACCGCTCCTTCTGCATCTTGTTTCAAGCGATATTCTTCGGAAATGAGGTGATTTGCAGTAGGGTTATAACCTGCCAACAACTGCTCCTCTTCAGGGCTGATATCATCATCAGCAACCAAAGTGGCTTGGTTAGAGCGATGATTGCCGTTAGTACTGTTGAATTCCGGCGAAGAATCAGCAGAGTTTTCGTTTAGGTAGTCAAATTCATGGTTTTGATTTGAATTGGTCATAATTCTACCCTTTTCCTTTAGCGTCGTTGCTGAGAATTGAACTCAACCATCTTGGTAATTTGCAGTCCAGACGATCGCACTTCATAAATTTTCTGTTCTACCAGAGGGGCATCTTTACTTAAAGGAGATCGGGGAATCTCCACTGCTTGAACGGTAAATGTGCGGTTAAAAGGAATACGTTCATCTCTACCAGTAGTTCGGTCAACTAAGATACGGGTAGCAATCATGTCTATTTCCCATTCCCCAGGTCGTACTGCTCTCGGTTCTGACAGATAGGAAATAATAGTGGTGCTACGCAGCTGACCTGAAAAGAAGCTAGTAGGAACTAATTCGGCAATCTTCGGCAGAGAAGCTTTGGCAAATTCCGGTTCTAGCAGCAGGGAAGCAAACCAAGTATTTGTGGGAATGCGCCCATTTCTACCAACTTGAATGCCTTGGTCTGGTTGATTAGTGCCAGTGAGTTTGTCATCCCAGTTAAATGTTAGGGTTGTCCAGTCACTAACTACCTTTTGAATTACAGCTGGATAGCGCCAGTTGCGGTCTTGCTCAGAAATGTAGATTGTCTCACCATTTACCAACTGAGCAAAAGTCGTCTTGCGATCGGCAATTTTATTGACCCTGAAAGCGGTGAATAGAGTCAACAAAAATATGAGACCATTAAATGCAGTTAGGCAGATAAAGCAAACAGCTAGGAGGTTTTTGGCTTCTGGAAGCAATGGAGCTTGAAGTCGTTTAATTTGCAGAGTCATACCAAATTGGCATAAGTAGTATTGTTTGAAAATCCACCGAACAGCCTTGTGTTAAAGGTTTTTAATTCGTTTTGGAAAGTTCTGATGCCTGTCTTGAAAATAGGGACTAGAGACTAGTAGTTCGCCAAGTGAACTTGGCGGGGTAAAGGGGAAGGGGGAAAGGTTTTAAATCCCTTACCCTTTCCCCAGACCTCACCTAGCATTTTTGGGTTGGCAGACTACTAGAGACTAGAGACTGGGGACTGGGGACTGGGGACTAAGGGTAGGTTAATTTTCATGCCCTCGTTGTGTGATTCATCACATGACCGTTTAGCTTGAAAATAGGGAACAGGGAATAGGGGAATAAGGATTTTCATCCATTGATTGTGGGATTTTCCCGTGATTGACTGTCTTGAAAAGTGACGCTCCTCCGTCGCTCTAAGCTTACCCCTGCTCTTAAGCAAGCTAGCGTCTCGTAGATAAGCTATGCCGTAGGCTTTACGCTGTGCTAACGGAGAGGCGGAAGTCGGCGCACCCTGCGGGATCTTGCTACAGACTTTCCGCAAGATCCAAAATCTAAAATCCAAAACTGGTAAGTAGTAAGACAAAATTAATTACACAAATTTCGACCTGAAACCCTTATGTAGCCTAAAACCTAATGTGTAAATATTTCTGTCCGATTACTTATTACCCCCTACGGAGTAGAGCAATACTGGTAGCAGTTCCAATGGCACTGCTAAAAATATCGATTAAGCCTTTGACATTGGCAGAAATGCCGTTATAAATCGCCATTCCCCCACCTCCAGCTATCAATACCGCCAAAACTGGTGCAAAGATGCTCAGGAAACATAAAAATGCTACATCAGATGCTAATTCAGCACCCGACTTCACCAGTACAACAGCTGCTAAACCTACTAAAATGTTGTAACCAAGTTGAACACCAAACAAGGAAATAAACCCTGTCAGCCATGCCCAAATAGGACGACCTTGTAATGGCAGCAAAGATAAACCAACTGCGATCGGTGCAAATAATGCCGTCAGCAGCAGAGCAGCTTCCAAAATATTTACAAAGCCCCATTGCAGGGCATACAGGATAAAGCGAATGATGGGGATGGCAGTATCTCGAAACACACTACCTGGATCATTGGCAAACTGAACAGCAGTACCGATTTGACCAGGTAAAGTTCTATTCCAGAGAAAACTAGCAAAATCTCGTAGTGGTTGGAGTGGAGATTTAGCTTGCTCTTCAGCTTTGGTAACAATTGCCTGTGCCTGGGCTTGCTTTGAGTTCCAGCACTCAACTAACTCTGTACCGACTTTTCCTTGACATTCGCTATAGAGGTTTTCTAGCTGTTGTCTAGCGATACTGCTAATTGCCACATTGGTAATAGCATCTCGAAATGTTAGTTCACCAACTTGAAGCTGAAGAACGCTTTGCACTTGGTTGTAAGCGAAGCCTCGGATAACAGTAATTGTCTTGGCCAGCATATTGCCGTTGGCCCCCAAGAAAATCATAATCACGAAGGGCCAAACAAAGATTGATGCCAGTTCTGACCATGATTGCTTTTCAATGATTTCCTTACCAGTGGTTAGTGCCACAAATAAGATGCTGGCGGCTCCCAAGGTGATGCCCAATTTAATCAAGCCAATCCATAATGCCGAACCGAGCGGATCTAAAGTAACTAGCCAGACCGTGTTCCACGACTCAACTGTGGCACGAGAAAGTTCTAAAGAACTGGAGATAATTTCTAGGGCATCGGATTCTCCGCCTGTTACTGGAAATGATTGAGCAATAATGTGGATCATGAGTGTCGAAAGCGTTAGCGATCGCAGCTAAAATTGACAGGACTTACGGATAAAGAATAAGTTTGCGGATCGTCCCATAAAGCCTGCGGCATAGCTCCGCTTAGGGCGCAGCCTCTCATAGAGAAGGGAAGACACGAAGAAATGAAAGGTTTTGCGTAAGTTGTTATTGATTTACAATGTCTAATTAATTACTTAGAGGTAGTACAGGCACGGCATAAATAAACCAACCATAGCCCTACTCTTAAAACTTGCTAGAAAATAGTTAAAAAGGTTGATTAATCAGACTTTTGGCTTCCGCCCGTACTAGCTCTAAGATTCCAATTCCTAGCTACTGCTTGTCAGAACCAAGGGTAATGCCACCAGGCATGATCAATAACCCCGCCTGTTGAGTGGCAGCATTGCCTGCGGCAACACTCTTACGGCGATCGGCAGTATTGATGGCTGAAAGTTCCTTGGCTGTTTGAGCGGTTAAGGTGTTACTCAATGCCCTGTCAATGCGTGCTTGCTGGGCTTCTTGAAGCATTCGCTCGTTGACGCGACTGGTAATGGCAGTCTGTTGGGATAGGTTTTGCAAAATCTGTTGGGTGACATCTAAACTTTGGGATTCCTCACCCAAGCTGACGCTTTCTTGAGTATCTTGTTGAGTAGCTTGCTTAATTTGAGCCATCTGACTTTGGGCTGTTTGGCTCAAAGTAGCCTGATTAGCGATCTCTGTAGCAACTGTTCTAGTAGCATATTTACCAAGGTCTTCACGGATACCATAAGAGCTTTGACCATTGGTTTTGTTCTCCAAAGTTTCAGACAGCACCGCACCAGGGTCGTTGTTGGCAGAACCGTTCATAATTCCTGCCAAAACTTTGTTTAAATCTGGAATTTGAATTGCACCCAAGGCAGAATTGAGCAGATTGCCAAGAGGATTAAATAGGTCATTTTGAGCGAAATTTTTGACATCTCCGACAAAATCATTGATTTGAGATGCTGTGTCTGCGGTGAAAATACTACTACCAGTAGTTTTGTTACTAACAGCAGCAGCTACTGGATCTCGACCGTCGTCTTGAGTGCGAGCAAGGGCTGGACTGGCGATAGAACCAAGTTCAAAAATTAAAATCAGTGCTATCAATTTGATAAAGGTAAGTTTAGATTTCATGATTCACCTTCCTTAATGCAGTTTTTAGATATATCAACTTGCAATCAGGCTACTTTCAGCCTGTTGGCCATCGTTACTTTCTTGGCGATCGCTTCCTCCTTGCAGAGATGCTCCGCTTTGGTGGAGGCTGTCCGCAGGATTTACGGCTGGGCGTAGCCAATCGCGCAATGCTGCGGTTTGATGTATCTCTTGACCAATATGCTTAAACCCTCTGTTTTCCTTCAAAGCAGGAATGTAAGCATCTGTAAACGCTCTCAGTCCTAACAGATTGCCTTTAGCGGTATCTGGATACTGAGCCATCACCCGTTCTCGTGCTTCCCGTTCATCCTGGTTATTGGCAACACTGGCCAGCATCATTTCTCCAGGGTAAAAGCGGGTACGCCAGAATCTACCACCTGTTTCTACTAGCCAGCAGGAATAAAGGTCGCTGGTACGGGGCAAAAATGCTTCAGTCGCATTTTGACTGATAATATTGACGGGATAGCCCAGATACTGTTGGAAAGAAGCAATACCGCTACTGGTAATACGTCCGGTAATCCGGTAGGTCATGTTCTGCATAATTTGAGCGCCTGTCGAACACTCGCAAATGGTATCCGGGTCTTGGGACATCAGCAGAACAGCAATGCCTTCTTTCCTTCCCGTGGCACAAGTTTCGCCTATAATCTGGGCAAAGCCATCTTTACGTAACAATACGGAAAGCTCATCGCCAATAAACAAACTCTTGGGATGAGATAGAGCATTACGGATACAGGCACTGTGGGCGTTAATTGCCATTAAGTAAGCATCCTGCTCGTTACTCAATCCACTGAGGGCAAAGAATTTAATCGCCGGTAATGGGGAAAAAGTGCTGGGACGAGCGATCGCTTTTCCCAACCTAGATGCGAGTAAAGCACTAATCTGATTCTGGATTTGGTTGAGTGCTTGTCGGTCAATTTCTTCAAAGGATCTCAGATTAAGGCGCTCTCTGGTGCAGAACTTGACGAAATCTGGTAGCGTGGGTATCTGCTGCCATTCTGGTGAAAGCCAGCCCATCTCAAAGGCTCGGTTGTAGCGAGTAATAATTTCTGGGTCTTTTAAAAATACGTCCAAAGCTTTGACTAACAAGGCATCAACCCGTTGAGCTAAATGAGGATTTTTGACTTTACCCATTGCGATCGCTGTTAATGCTTTGCGAATAAAGTCCTTCCAAGACTCCATGCGCCGTTCCCGTTCTGACTTGTCGAACCGTCGCAAATCTGGCGGTTCCAGTAGGTTACTGCTGCCACTGGAAATATCGTAATATGCTCCTTGCTCGCCCAAAAGCTCAATTGCCGTTTTGAAAGTGCTGTTACCACTGGCAGAGATATCCATACCAACAACGGGAATATTGTTCGCTAATGCCTCTAGAGCAAAGCGCCATCCCAAAACGCTCTTTCCTGAGCCGGAAGTACCTGTAATTAGAGCGCGTCCAATCTGCTGGTGAAATAAGTCAACATAAATAGGCTTACCACCACGACTGGTAAGGAATTCCACACCTTGTTTATCGATGTCCTTGGGGACAGTTAAAGGCATAATCCCAGCCACAGTATGGGTATCTAAAGTTATTCTGCGTTCGCTGAGATTGCCTCCGTGCAGCAACCATTTGCAGGTAATTGGCAGGGTTTGCAGCCAAATTTCCCAAGCAATATTACGCTCTCGAATTACTTTGGCAGTCTCAAAACTGTTAGCCAATAAGTTGCAAGCGTGGGTTAACTCTTGGGCGCTGTGACGATAAACTAGAAATACAGGCGCACAGTGCAACGCTTTTGTCCCTTCGTAAAGTCGTCGTTGAGCTTCAAAAGATTCCTCCTGTTTGATTTCCGCTCCAACGTCCCGTCCCTGTCCTTTAGTTATGGCTAAAGCGCGGGCAGTTTTGGATTGTTTTGCCTGACGCGCCAGGTTGTCTTGGATTAAGAAGTCATTACTGCGGCTGATTTCAATCCAAGCTTCTGTATCATGGACGTAGCTAGAAGCAAGGATTTTCCAGACCCACTTTAGCTGCTCTTGGGCATTAGACCAGCCGACGGGGGGATCTGTTACAACCATGACTCCACAAACCTTGCTTTTACCTGTCAGGTAAACTCGGTCATTATCTCCCCGATGTTCGGGACAAGCGGAACGTCCCTGTTGTCCTTCAATCAGTAATGTACAGATGTGCTTGTCGGTGGTTAGGGTTTCTGTTAACTCCAGTCCCGTGTCAGTCTCCTTCAGTGTAATGACTTGGGGAATAGGAGGTGCTGCACCCTCATTAAATCGATTCCAAAGCCACTGCCACAAATCTGTAGCATTGCAAGGTGTTACTTCTAAGCCAATTTTGGTATTGAGTAGCAATTCCCATTGGATAAATCCTTGCTGAAACCCTTGCAGTAAAAGCTTTTTGAAAAACTCCTCTTGGTAAATGCGTTTGTTCCCTGTAATCAGTTCAACTGCCCAAGAGCCGAATTTTCTACATTTTTCAATCAGTCCACCCACAAAATCCTTTTGCTGTGAACCAGCTTCATCATCGCTCGTCCAAGTACAGAAGGCAATTTGATTCCAGATTTGGCGAGAACCTGCTTCCTTGAGTTGTTCCACCCGCAATTGCTCGTTGCGAAGCAGCACAGAAACTGGTTTCAAGTGGCAATCGTCTGCTAAGGCAGTAAGTGGGGTTTGGCGTTTGTGCGGTACTCGCTTGGTAGAGCCTGTCTGTAGGGGATATGACTCAGTATCATCACTATAACAGCCTGTACAAAAAGTAATTTTTTCACCGGGAGGTAGTTCTTTCAAACCCTCTTCGATAGAGTGGGCAAATTCGCTGACTTCATTTTCATGCAGCATGTCATGCAGTCCAGCGATGCGAAACCCAAACACGAGTTGATACTGAGAGTTGCCTTTATCTAATAACAGGGCAGCCACTTCACGATCATCTTTCTTAATTTCTGCAATACAGCAGATGTTTACCTCATTTTGGAAAGGCATGAGCTTACTTTTGCCTCCATATTGATTCGGTACAATCAGTGGCTTGAATCGGATTTGCACTTGCGAGTCTGCGTAGCGCCGACGCACCCACCAGGGTCGATATTCGGGAATCGGTGAGATGTAAATGCTGTTACTATTGCACCACTCTGTTCCTGGTGGATTACGCCATCGATCTAAAAACTGATGGGGCTGTTTGCCTGTGAGAATCCACCAACTGATAATTAGCCAGAATGAGGTAGCAAAGAACCAACCCATACCCAAACTGAGTAAACCATTGGTGAGAACATAGCAAACTACAATGATGGCAATCCAAGGAAGTAGCTGTTCAGCCGGAATTGGCCCAATGCTGGCTTGTTTGCCTAGAATCCGATTGACTTTGATGAATTCTTGATTGTCTTGTGCCATATTTTTGTAATTCTCTGGTGCTGCATTAGTAGTCAGTCAACCAAGAAGTGACAAGTGAAGATAAGGGGGAGAATAGGACTTTTCTTCTTGTCAATAACCTCTCAAAGTTTTCTAGATCAACTATGCTCATCCCCCACTGATGAATTCTGACGAATGTTTTCTGACTTCTGAATTCTTATTTAATGGGTATAAAATTCAAGTTGGGTTTACCTGATGGCTGATGTTGTTCCTGCACCATTACCGACAAATATAAAAGTGATGACATCAATGGCAATTACGATGGAGAACGCTAAACCAACTTGAGTAACAATCGGTCGCCAGTCGTTACCTTGCTGTGCTTGGTTATAGGCAAATAAAGAAGCAGCAGCAACCAGCAGCAAGAATGCACCTCGGATGAGGTTGAATGTTAAACCAACAACGTTGGCATCCAAAGTGCCAGTAGAACCGCCTCCTGCTTGGGAACTTTGTTGAGCTAGATTGTTGAAGAAGCTTTCCAACCCGCTTAAGAAAATAGCTTGGGCTGGAGTTGTAAAGGTATCGAGTAAAGCGGTAACAGTGATAATGGCGGCAACAATATGCCAGAAGCGAATTTTTCTACCTAAATACTTTTCTAGAATTGGTACTGTCCGAATTACGTACCCAATACTCAAGAAAACAATGGTGGCACATCCCAAAATAGTGACGAATATGGGTTTGGTAGCTAACAAATAAATTCCAATCGCAAGACATAGTAAAATGAAAAATAAGTCTGTGCGGTTGATTTTCAGGTTTCTCAAGTTGGTTGAAAATTTCCGAGATGACAGCAGTTTTAACTGAGAAATGTGAGATTTTGTGTTGTTCATTTTTCTCTTCTCGTTTGTAGAATTAAACTTGCATTTCTGGTTTACTGACTTTTCTTTGAGTTTGTTTCTGACGTTGCCTTGCAGTGTCTTTATCAGTCTGGGCTTGGGTAGAGCGAGTTGATTGCTGATTGTCCAGTAGCGTTTCTATCTCACGCAGAGGGATGCTACACTGCAAAATCTCCGGGGGCTGCTCTGGTACTAAAACGGCATCAAGCACTTGTTCATCGTTACGATTAGGGTTAAATCCTTGAAGTAGCCGTGTACCATTGGGCAGTTTTACGACTTCAAATTCGTACTTGACTTTGCCTTTTTCAGTCCAGGTGAACGTCGGTTCATCGTTGCTGTTAAATCGGTTAGGTAGTTGTTCTTGAAATTTTTGAATTAATGCTTGGGTGCTGGCTTTGAGGGCGTATTCTTCTTTCGACTGTGGCAGTTTGCAGATGCCCGTCTTTTCATCAGGGCTGAGATTGTCTTGTGCGATCGCCCACTGTCCCTGAGTACGAGTACCAGCAAAGAGTGTTTCACCTTGGGTATTTTCTAAGGCGATCGCTACTTGTTTGTCCTGTGCTTCTACCCATAAAGTTTTGTTACTGGAAATGGCGATACCTGCTTGGGGAGATTGGTCAAATAATTCACTAGCAACTTTGGCAAACCCCACTAAAGCATCAGCACAAGCAGCTTGTTGTTGCTGTGCTTGGCGTTTCGTCAGATGTTCTAAAATGTCAACGTCTGCTGGTGGCTGGTTAGCAGAGTTAGGTTGGACAATATCTGCATCAGTTTTTGACTCGACAACAGTAGAATTATTTTGTGGTGCTGCCATCTGTTTTTCCAATCGGCTAATTACCATTTCTAAACGGTCAAGTCGCTTGGAAAGAACTTTTAGGTAAGCTTCAATTTGGTCAAGCTGTTCGCTGACGCTAGCATCCTTATTTAATTCAAATGGTTGAGATTGGTATTTGGGGTCTAGTTTGTCACCAAGATTGTCTACTTTCGAGCCGATTTTGGTAGCAGCTACAGCCAGTGGATTTTCTGCGGCTGATTCTTCAGATACAGTTTGAAAATCTTGAGACTTTTGAGACTCTGGTGAGTCCGGCTTTGCTTCTTGCAAGCGACTGGCTATATTATCTACGCGGTCATTCTGTTGTTGGAGTTCTTTGAGAATTCGTTCAAGCCGCTTTTCATCAGCCTCGGCTGCTAGCTGTTCCAAAACACCTTGTCCTACCGCAATTCCCAGAGATGCCAGTTGACCTGTTAAGCCTGCCAAATTCACCCCATTCACTTCTCGTCCATTGGTGGCAGCTGTGGCACTTAAACGCGAAGCTTCGTCTAGAGGCTCTCTGGATTTAGAGTTTTTGGCAGCAGTTTTATTGGTCTTAGCTCTGTCCTGAGTTTTAGGTTGTGTTTTAGGCTGAGAATTACTTTGGGTTTTAGTTGAAGTTTTGGCTTGAGTTTTAGTTTGGGCTGCGCTAACACGACTAACAGATGGCTCGTCTTCTTCACGTAAATCATCTAGGTCATCAAGTTTGGTGTTGAAATCGTCATTTAATAGGTCGTCTAGTTCGTCGTTTATATCATCTATTTCTTCATTTTCTTCATCTAAATCGAGCAGGTCATCTTCTAATTCATCATCGAGATCGTCTAGTTCTGTTTCAGCAAAACCGCAAATTTCAGCAATGTTAGAAGGGGTGAAGTAGTTTTCATCTTTGCTGGTAATTCCTTCGAGGTTTTTAATCAGGTACTTACCACTGGTTCTGTGGTTGGGATCGCTGGTGAGGTAGAAGCGATAGCCTCTAATCTCGTCATCATCCCCACCTCCAACGCAGAGTTCTACTGTGATGGGGGCTTTACCTGATTCCTGGCTGTAATTTTCTACATAGGCTTTAAAGTCTTCGTGGGACTGGATAGAATCATCCTGAATTGAGGATGCGATCGCTTTATCCAGCGTGTTTTCAATATGGCGGAGTTTGCGGCGATCTGTCAGGTTATCCCATGAGCGATTTTGAGAATTTTGTCTTTGCTTAGGTTTGGTCAGTGTTTTGGTAGCCATAGGTACTCAAAGCTGATTGCCTTAGCAGTTAGCCTAACAAGGCTTGATCTGGAAACAGTTAGACCAAATGGCGATTTATAGATTATCCAACTGGCTACTTTCTATACCCGAAATTAGTGATGCTGCTCAAGCATCCAATTAATTAATACTTATTTATAGCGATGGTATACTAAAACTTTGTGCATAATTTGCTGTTTCAAAGAATCTGCTACAACTAACACAATAGTTTCCCAATCCTCTTGTGTCAATATTTACCCAAGCAGTTCGCGTAACACTTGTCGGTTGGAAATAGACTCTTCACTAAAAAACTCATGTATACTGTGCTTTTCTAGGATTAGACAGGATGCGGATTGCGGGAGCAACATAAGGGATGCTTACTGGCAAGATAAAGTTAAAGGCTGACCGCTTTTGGAAGACTTGTAGTGCTAATAGAAGCATTGGTAGAGTTGATAGTTATTGTAAATAGGCATCAAATTGTATGTATGAAACTTTTATTGACCTTGATGAATTGATAATACGTTGCCGGGATAAGCAAGCTAAAAAGTTTATCCAGGAAGCTGTCGCTTGTTATAGAGCCGGAGCATTTCGCTCTTGCATAGTTGCAACATGGAATGCAGTAGTATTTGATTTTCTTCATAAATTGAGAGAATTAGAGCTACTAGAAAATGGTGAAGCATCTAATTTATTAAAACAATTTGAAAAAATAAGTTCAGAATCAAAAGTCAGGGAGTTATGGCAATTTGAGTCTGATATTCCAAAATGGGCACTCGAAAAATTTGAACTTATTTCACCCGTAGAACAAGCAGATGTAAAAAGGCTTTTTGAAGATAGGAGTCGATGTGCCCATCCCTCTATGACATCTCTAGAAGAACCATTTGAGGCTACAGCAGAACTTGCACGCTATCATTTGAGAAGTGCAGTAATGCATCTTTTACAGCGTCCACCTGTTCAAGGTCGTTCCGCTCTTAATCAAATTTGGCAAGCTATAAAATCTGAGTATTTTCCTAAAGATACAGAAGGTGCAGTGAGTTCTCTTCATAAAGGTCCACTAGCTCGTGCGCGTTTTAGCTTAATAAAAGATATTGTTATCGGATTAACTAAAAGCCTTTTAAATGAAGAAATACCAGAAGATGAAAGAGAACGCCAATTTTCCGCACTTAATGCTGTATCAAAAATGTATTATAAGGAAACCGGAGAAATATTAAATGCTCAATTATCTAATATTATTCTCAGAATAGTTGATACAAGTTGGGATAAAGTAATTATTTACCTTGACAATGTAACAGCTTGGGAAAGTATCAGTGAACCATGTCAGATCAAAGCAAGAACCTTCATTGAAAGGCTGAATATATATGAAGAGAAATCAAGCTATATAAATAAATTGTCAATTGAAAAAATTAACATATTAGTAAAAGCATCTCGTATAGATTTCCTTACAGATGCAGTCATTAGTAAACTTCAAATACCTTTCAAGGATTTGCTATCCCTAAAAAAGCTTTGTCAAAATAAGCAGTTTAATGAAAAGATTGTTAATCCTATTTTAAAAACATTTGTTCCACAAGCATCTTTTAATGAATTAATAACAATACTTACTGATGAAAATGAATCACTCAATGAAGAAATGGAGTTTTATTTAAAGGAAAAAATAAAGGAAACTTCAGTAAAACGTATATTTTCAGTTATACAAAGAACTCAAAATGATAAGATAAACCACTTGATTGAAAACTTTTTTAAAGAAAAGATTAGCACAGCTTCGTTGGATGAATTAATTTTAATTAGAGAATATTTTATGGATGAATTGGAAGACCAGGATAAAGAGGTACTCGAATTAAATAACATAATAGATATTTCTGTAAATAGACTCATAAAAGAATGTTCTTTTGAGCAGATTGACAAACTCTGGGAAATAAAATCAAACTACCCTGACCTACTAATTGATGAACATATTAACTTTTTACTTGAAACAAATGTTTCAAATATAGTAGATCAATTTATGAAATCTGGCAGCTTTGCAAGTGCTAAATCTAATGCTTACCTAATATCTAAAGTTGTTGATTTCTTGAAACCTGTACACTGGAATTACATTCTCGAAGCTTTTTGTACAAATAATCAAATATATGACTCATATGGTTGTCCAGATATCTTTATATCTTTGTTTAATCAATCTATAGAAATCACCGGAACTGTACAGCCTTACTGGTTCTCTTTCAGAGAAAAACTCAATGGTTTAAATGGAGTGGATATCAATAGACTAAAACAAGTCATTGATTCCTATCAAGCAAGAGAGTAGAGTCATTGTCACCAGATGAATATCTGAGCTTAATATTACAGGTTTATCGTAATAAATTATTATCGCAGTTTCCAAAATAATCGTAATTTAATAAAATTGACCGGGCTATTTAAATAATTTTCTTTACCACTTTAGTTCAACTCTATATCCTGACTGCTAATATGGTGTCCATTATGTGATAACTCATGTTTTCTGTGAGGTGATTGTTCCCTCTCTAAAATCATCGCTTCTAGATCACTGGCACGTTCTTCTGAAAGTGGAAATATCTCCTCACCCGTCTGGAGATTACCTCGACAAATCGTCCGTTTACCTTCATTCCGAACAATAAAATCACCACTGGGTTGCACATAAGCAGTCCAATGGCTACCAATCTTAAACTGCTCAATTTCATTACTTGCAGATTGATTGGCTTGTCGCTGTTCGTAGGTGGTAGCGATCGCCCCTACCAAATTATCAAACATTTCTTTACGCCAAAGTTCACGGTGAATGGCTCGGAATTGCCCAGCAGTATCTAACTTTGGTTCTGATTCCGGTAATGGAACTTCTGGCAGATTGATTGACTCAGGATTAACTTTGAGGATAATACTAGAGCCATCTGGTTGCAAAGTAGCTGCAAATGTAGCACCAATGGGCAGTTTCGGACTGTCAGGAGCAAAAGTGCCTAAATTCTTACCATCAATCTGTAATATCGGTGTACCGTTGTAACGATAAAACTCTGGGTGTGATTCGGGTAACTCAAAAACTCCTACTTCCAAAGTAACGCTGCACTTTTTCCATTGCTTACTAGCAAAGTTTTCATTGGCGAAGTGATTGTATTTGATACCCAACACTTTAATTTCATCAAACTGAAAATCCTGAAGCTGTTGACATACTTCCTCTGTAAACAGGTTATATGCCAAAGCACCAACACCTGAATCCTGACGTGATGTTGCCCAACTATGATCTGCTGGCGGGATAATTCTCAAATCCTTGGGAATATTAAGTTCATCTAAATCGTTAATGTTTTCACCAAATTTAGCTGCTAATTTATCAACTACTTTGGGGGATAAGTCTTTCAAAGCAAATTCAATCAGAGGTAATTGAGGATGAATCGTAGCATCAAATTTAATTCCCTTTTGTTCTAAAGATTCTTTCCATTTAATAGCACCTGCACCGAAAGGAACACTCAAAACATAAATATCCTGTGGTAATGCAACGCTTGGCAGTTCATAATCGTGTTCAAACGAAAACGTAATTTCCATCTGTTCTGCCAGCTTTAAACAGTCTTTGCGATGCCGATCTAATTCTGGACGAGTGTGTTGTGTATGCCACAGCGCTGCCGCGCCTTCTCTGCGAGACGCTACGCATTGGCGGAGCTTGTCCGCAGGATTTACAAATCGTTCCTCTGGACTGGTGAATAATTCATCAATTTCCGCCCGATAGCTTTCGTAGAGCTTTCCTAGTTCCTCATTAAAGGCTTCCCTGTCATCTCCCACCCGTTCCTTAATTTCGTCTCTAGCTTGCTGAAACCTAGTTTTCAGTTCTTCTGCCCATTCCAAGGCATCTACAGATAGCGTCTCTTTGGGAAACAGGTAGCGAAATTCATGCCTATCTCTGCTGCGAATGCGTGTTGGTTCCCACAAAGGATTGACTACAACTCTTGCAATGACGTTAATTGAGCCGGGAGCATCCGCAGGCATGGCAAAGGAGCGATAAAGGCGTTCATCTTTCTTAAAGTCAAAAAAGTAACTGGGGTGAGACTCTGACCATTTTTTGGCATCGGCGAGCAAATTTTCCCCACCTATTTCCTTGATATCTTCCAATCTTTCTGCACTTTTGGGCGAATCTACCTCAACCTGAAGTGCCTGAAATAGGCGGTTTAGTAGCTTCCTTTGTCGTTTTTCAAATCGCTCTACATTCTCCCCGTCTTGGGGCATCGATGACTGTACACGTCCAATGTTTGTTGCTACTAGCCCTACTTTATTTTGACTGCTGGCAGCAGCAATCTCTGCTAAATTTTTGTATTTTAAGTTGCCTTCTTCATCTGTGATTTCCGTATACGCTAGCTTAGGGCGTTGTTTAACTGGCTCAAATCGCCCCGGTTCACCTGCGCGGAGAGTTTCTTGAGCAATATTAGGCAGTTTACTGGCAGGGCTGACCATTAATTGGTCGCCGTCAAAATCGGCTTGGTGGTATTCCTCGGCATCCTTGGGGTGAATCCAAACGACATTGCGAGTTTTTTTTAATTCTGGATCGTGGATGTTTTGGTAGAGGCGGATGTTGTCTGAGTTGACGATGGGGTAACGGGTGAGAATGACATCTCCTTCCGGTAGATGGGGTACACAGATTGTGCCACGAGTTAGGCGATCGCATGGCATTGCCATACCCGAATTATGGTTGTATCCTCCCTTAATCGCTAGGTCACGCCATTGATTGGCTATGTAATCGGTGGCAAACTTGCGGAATTTGGGGGTTTCAATCAATTGACCATATTTATCGCTGCGTAATAGGGAAATCCAGCGAGATTCCTGTGCTTGATTGTTAGCATTACCCTCAATTTCGTTAAAAGCTTCTTCTGACTGCTCTTGCTGCGATCGCTGTTGTTTGTCATATTGTTGGATGATGTATTTTGCCAACACCAAGGGATTGCGCTGCAACTCGGCAAGTTCTCTAGCTTTTTCTTCGGTGGGTTTACTCAAATCTTGTTTGACTGCTTCTTCTGAGTACCAAATGGTAAATTGCCAACTATTATCGTAGCTGGTAGCTTTGGCGTTACCTCGATTACCGATTACCGCTTGGGGAAACTCATAGTCACCGCAGGGTATTAAGTTTTTGAGTTCCGACTTTTTAATGCCTTTAATTGAGGAACGATCCATAATAATGTCGTAGCCTTTGGCATCAGTCAAATTGGCATCGGGTAGGAAAGTACCTTTGGATAAGAAGCTGGTTTTTGAGCACTGAGAATTATCTGGTTCAGCCCAATTACTCCTCCAAGCAAACCGAAATTGGAATGGACAATTGCCTTCTCCTCCCAATTGTTTGGCAAGTTGGGGCGAAATCTTGCCGTGACAGTCTCCTGTTTTATAATGAGCATACTGTGGATCTTCAAAGTCCACTATTTTGACTCGTAGCCCTGTAAAAGTTTCTGAGCCTTTGTAGCAATTACTAACTAGTAAAGAACCATAGCGACAGGCAGTATCTGGTTCTGTAGCGAATAAGCGTCTAATTTTTTTATGCAGTGAACCATCAGCAAAGTAATAACTATTGCCAGAACTGAAAGCTAGCTTGCGTCGGATTCCATCCTGAAAGGTTCTTTGTCTTAAATGGTTGGCATCTGGATTTTTACTGTCAATTTTAACCAGTAGTAGAGATTGTAAATCTTCTGCTTCAAACATCTGTTCGAGCAGAGAATTTTTAATGATTTCTGGTTCAGATAAATATCTCCCCTTACCATTGTTATACGACCCATCAAAGATAGGTATGCTCAAACCAGAACCTTCTAAGACTCTAGTGGTTAAATCCATTACCAATAATCTAATTAGATAGCTTATCTAGCAAGCATGAGATTCCAATATTCACCTTGGCACGAAATTACACTCGATAAAATCATCCAAGTGGATAATTTACTGATTTCATGGCAGACGGTATTTTATAGGGTGTTAGCTCTGCTAGCAGACTTCCAAGAAAGTTAAATAGCTGAACAGCGCTTTTAATCGTATTATCATTTTCCCACTGTGTTACTTAAGCTACACAATTTTGAAGCTACTACTATATTTTATGAATAAAAGAATTCAACGGCTAGAAGATGGTTTATTAGTAATGCTTTATGACGATGACTTAGATTCGCCAGGAGATGAGTTGATCGTTCCTTCTGATAATATCTCCCAAGATGAGCATTACCCCGAATATGCTCATCTCAAACCTGGTGAAAGCATAATAATTAAGAAAATTCCTATCAAACCCACATCAGGTTTTTATTATCCAAGTGGATATGAAGATTTAGATGAATTTCTCAATAGCGATCCTGGGGCAATTGATAGACTAGGTGATGGAAGTTCAACTACTCGTGGTTGGCGACCACCTGAACCAGATGAATCTTGGTAAAACTTACCTTAAGAGGCACGCATTAATAAGTTACCTTTTTGAATAACTAAAAGCCTTGATTATCATTTTTTTGATCAGCCAGGTAAGTTATTTCACTGCAAATCCTTAAGCTCGATTTACCAAACTTTTTATGCTGATAACATTTTTGAATAAGCTGTTGCCACAGGTAAATAAACTGTGAAGATACTGCCTTTCCCTACAGTCGATGAAACAGAGATATCCCCTTGATGAGCTTCAACAATTTGACGGGACAAATATAATCCTAAACCGTTCCCCCGACGTTGATGCTTGCCCTGTCGAAAGCGATCAAATAAGAGTAATTGTTCTTCTGGATTCATGCCAATACCTGTATCCTCTACTTCAATCGTTACCCCTTGAACAGTGGAATTGAGGCGAACTTCTACTGACCCAGCATCGCTGAAGCGAATGGCATTACCAACTAAGTTAGTGATAAGTCGGCGTAGTTCCAGGCGATCGCCTTTAACTCTAACTAAAAAAGCTTCAGTACCCTCTGTCAAGACAGCTTTGAGACTTAAATGTTTAACATTAGCCAAAGGCATTAGTTCTTGCACTACCTGCTGACATAATTCCCACAGGTCAACCACAAAGAAATCCAACGTTTTGCCTCCAGCTTCATACTGGTAAACTTCTAACAAGGTATCGACCATTGACAACAAAGTTTGGTTACTCTGAGCCATTTGTTCTAAAGATTCACGCATTGCTGATAAGGTATTGCCAAAAACACCTCTTTGCAGCAACTTTAGGAATTGGTCAGCAGCTATCAACGGAGTTCGCAGGTCGTGAGTGAGACGGGTCACAAAATCTTCCCGTCGCTGAATGAGGAATAGTTGTTCGTCCATACTGTGTTTCAGTCTCAACAAAGCCCGCACCCTGGCCAGTAATTCCTTCTTATCTACAGGCTTGCGAATAAATTCATCTGCACCTGCATCTAAACCTTTAACGACACTTGATTTTTCAGAACCTGTCACCAGCAAAATTGGGATAAAAGGTAAGTTTAAGTTGTGCTTAATTTGTCGGGTAACTTCATAGCCATCCATATCCGGCATCACTACATCAAGCAGTACCAAATCAGGAGGAGATTCGGCAATTTTTACCAATGCTTCAGCACCACTGTCGGCTATGATCACGTTGTATCCCTTCAGTTTTAAGGTGACTTGCAGCAAGCGGAGGCTGTCAGCTGAGTCATCCACCAGCAGAATTCTTTGGTTTCTTTGTTCTGAAGTTATATTCCAAGATAAAGTGTTCATAAAATGCCTTTGATAAACCTAATTTCTTTTGAGTAGAGAAATAGAGTAATAAAGCTAAATTTCGTTGTCAAAAGTGTATTTTCAAGCGCCATGCTAACCACTACGCAGCGATGAAGATTCATCAGATTTTTCTAAAACTCAAGGCACTGGTAAATATAATTACTAATTCGTAATACTCGCCTCCGACAAGAAGCAAACTACGTAATTGGTAATTAAGAAACTGGTTATAGTCTCCCATCTCTACAGGTCACAACCTTATGATTGAGGTCTAAATTCCCATGCATAACGTAATTACGAATTTTTAATCTGGCTATGTTATGTGTAAGAGCCAGGTTTCTCGCTTAGAGATAAGCTACATCCTCCTGTAAGTGTGATGTGGACACAAGTCAGAATAAACTGTATTGGTTTCAGTTTAACTTCGGTGCTTTTATATTTTTTTATACTTTAGGAAGATTTTTTCAGAGAATTTTCAGATTAAACGATGTCCATTTTGAACACTGGAGCTTTTTCAACAGCCAGTTGAGATATGTAGCCTTTGATATATGAACTTTTCAACCAATACTGTAAAAACTACTGGTTTCAACCTGGATGAGGTTTAATAACATTGAAATGCCGCTTTCCATCTCAATAGCTACATATTGGCTACTTAGCTAAAATTTTTCGTCCAATGGAGTAATCCTTTCCTTGAAACCATATTCGACAGTTAAAAAAGTATAGTTACCAAGCTGCTGAGGTAAATGATGGTAGATATTCGAGTAGCAATTATTGAAGACCATAGCTTAACGCGGATTGGGATGCGTAGTTCTCTCAACGAGCAGGAAGGTATTCAAGTCGTGGGTGATGAAGCTACAGCGTCCAATGGGTTAAAACTGCTCCAAAGTACAAAACCAGACATAGCGATCGTTGATATTGGCTTGCCGGATAGGGACGGAATATGGCTGGTGCAGCAGTTTCGGGAATCTCTAGTGTCGGAAACAGCAGCACAGACTAAAGTCATGATGCTTACTTCGTTTGCCAAAGAGCAGATGGTACTGGCAGCGTTTGCAGCCGGGGCAGACTCTTATTGTGTGAAGACAATTAAGTTCGAGTTGTTGCTAGAAGCGCTGCATATCACCCATGAAGGTCAGTCTTGGATTGATCCAGCGATCGCTCGTATCGTTCTCAAGCATACTCGTCAAGGAGCAGCAGCAGCGGTAAAACCGAATGCTACTCAAACGGTGACGATCTCTGCAATTGACCCAGAGCAAGCAAGCATTCTACAAGCAGACCCACTGACAAATCGGGAGCTGGAAGTCTTAGAGTTAATTGTCCAAGGCTATAGCAATAACGAGATTGCCCAGAAACTCTATCTCAGCTTGGGAAGTGTAAAAGTATATGTGCGTGGAGTTTTGAACAAGCTTTGTGCAAGCGATCGCACCCAAGCAGCTGTATTAGCGTTGCGGGCTGGTTTGCTCAATTGAAGTCACTGTACAGAAGCAACTGTACAGTGCTTGGTTATTAACTTGAGAGGGGAGCAATATCTACGACGGGCTACGCCTATGCACAGGAGTGACCCAGGAGAATCGCCTGCATAATACCAACTTGCGTTGTATACAGGGATTTTCCGCTACCACTCTCTAAATCGAAATAAGTAGCAAATCGTCGTAGTTTCCCCGTCGTCAATTGCAGCAAATAATCAAATGCTTCCGCAGCAACTCGCTGGTTAATGCTCAAGGACTGGCTATTGAGCAAGGCCATTTGTTCACAGGACAAGTTGTTGTCTGCCAACTCTTCTGGTTGTGAAACCAGTAGGTCGGGTTGCTGTATAGTTGGCGCAGGTAAGCGAAAGCAGCCTAAAGCCTCGAAATCATAGTCATTGGGGTTAGTAGACAGATGAGAACCTAATAGTACCTGACCACTACGCTTGGAGTTACCGCAATCCAAATGCCAAATGTGAGGCGCAGGGCGGTGAGTGTTGTGCTGAAGTACTTGGGTAATTGACTCTCTAGCTTTGGCATTATCTACGCAAGCAGTGACAACAATCAGCGTATTGTAACTGGGGACAATCCATTCGGGTTGGAAAGGTTGAGCGATCGCTGTAACTTCCATCTTCCAAGCCAGGGAGTAGCGCAGCGCCAGGGTTTTGGCTTTGTTGAGTCCGATTTCTGCATCACAGAAGCACTGGCGTAAAACGTTAGCTGACTCAACACGATCCGGGTCAACAAAGTAGAGTTTCACCTGTTTACCTTGCTGAGAAAGAACTCTACCTAACCGAACCAAAGAAGGAGCCAACCAAGAACCAGTACCGCCGCACCCAACTAGCCATAGTTCTATCTTCGAGTAGTTGACAGTCACGACAGGAGAAGCATTTGCCAAATCAAGATTTAGCTCCATAGTACGGTTGGTTAAGTTAATACAGTTATCCGTGAGGGAACAGACATTTGCTAAATTGAAATTCACCTCCATAGCTTCTCCATCACATTTACAGGCGATACATCGGTACTGTAAAATTTGCAGCCAGATGAAAGTGAGACATCAACCATAAAAAAGTCTCGGTCGATGTCAAACACTGCTCTAGCAGGTACATCCCAACAGTGGCGAAACAGTCCAACCCGGATTTTAATCTCTGGTTTCAGGGTATTAACTCTACCTAGTACTCCATAAATGCGAAAGCCAGATTCGTCAGCATTATCGGTGCTAGAGAAAAAGGCAGGTAAGGAACCGTGGGAATGGATGTCTACAGCCGCTTTCTGGTGGGAAGAGTCACTGCCAGAATGAGTTGGCTGGCAGCTAGTTGGAGTTTGAATTTGCTCTGGGACTTGTAAATCCCAGTCTGCATCAGCACAGTGGAGGTGAAAGAGAATTTCATGAAATTGATTGCCAGCTTGATAACTCGACCGCCACATTTCCAGTAGTAGCGGTTTGGGAATTAAGGGAGTGACTTTGAGATAAGATGTTAGGTGAGGTAGCCCTTTGATAGTTTGGGAACACAAGCAAATAGGCATTAATACCTCTATGCCAGGACGAATGGCTCTAGCAAAGATGCCATTTCCGGCATAAAGGTACTCTAGTCCACTACTGGTGTGTGTTGGCAGAGATGAAGTTGTGATAATTTTGTAACCAATAATACCTTCAAGCAATGGGTTCATCGAGGATTTCCTGCACAAGCATAGCGACACTTTTCTGATTGCCGATAGGCACAAAATCAGATACAGGATAGGTTGCGCGTCTACATCTTTTGTGCAGTTTTAGAAGTTGCTGGCGAACATCCTTGCGGTATTTTTGTGATTTACTTATTGTTAAGTGGTTAGTGAAAATACTAGAAATAAACAAATTCCAAGCATGGTTAATTGATAGACCATTAGCAGCAGGTGGTTCGTTCACTCCCCAGCAAATCTGTCCAGAACTGTAGACATTGGGTAGTGGCACATGAAAAGCTTCTGCTTGAGGAGTAAACTCCTGTTCTTGAATTGCCCAAACCCAATATTTTAATCCCTTGCCCACAAACACCATTGCAGGTAGTGGAACGGTTAAAGATCCAAGTTCATCGCAATTGATTGTATGAGTGGCTGGTGGGATAAATTTTACCAAATATGTGTCTGTACTGCCCGTACCCCAGCGCACAATTCCTGGTTCCATCCAACCAGTATCAATTGGTTCATTGCTAAAAGCAATTCTCAGGGCTGCCGGTGAGATACATTTGTAAATATGAGCATCGGCAATTTCTTTGTCTCGGTGGTGGAAGATGTAAATGCCATCCAAAAACAGCAATTCTGCTTGAATTACTGGAGATTTTCGGGGAGGGTCTGCCAAAATTGCTCGTAGAATTTCGCTGGATAGAATTGGTGTCGATGTAACGTCGATTAACGTGGTTTCAATGCTTGTTTCCATAGTTTTAGTAGGATTTGAGCATGAGGTTTTAAGTCTGCTTCTAGCCAATCAATTAAGTTGGCTGCACAGTTCAGCATTCGGTTTGCTTGCTGCCATTTTCTGGTGAGCAAATCAATAGATGCTTTTGACCAAGGTAAAAAGGTGCGGTCAGGTTGGTAGTAATAATCGTCTGTGTACTCGTCCAACCAAAGGTTTTTAGTTTCATGGTCTAGCAGCTTTAAAGTTAAAGGCAGAAACTTTAAAGGATTATCTAAGTGATGACACTGCTGTTTCAGTTTTTTGTGGTCAATTTTGTCTGGATGGTCGATGTCACTGTACGTAATTTCGTAAATTGCAAATTCACTATCAAACCAGTCGCTACCTTCTGGGTGTATGTCATCGAGCCAACGGCGACTGTCATGGCTAAAAGGTAAAAGTAGTTGCCAACCATCTTTGAGATGTTCAATTTCTCCATCCATTGTCCAGTCAATACCCATTGGGGTAATAGGAATGCTATGCAATCTTTGTTCATAGGCTGTTTCTACAGTCCAGTGAGATAACGGAAACAGATGAGTGTAAATCAGTACAATGAATTCCAGTTCTCTGGGACTATGGCAATCTACATCTGTAGGTGGGTAAATAGGAGCTTGGCTGGCTTTCCATTCGGTAGGGAAGTATTGCTGATACAGTGCTAGTAAGGAGTAAATGTTGAGTTGGGTTTCCAGATAATCGAGTGATTCTGTGGCATCTAAGGTAAATTGGCACTGATAAAGACTATAAATTGCCTCTGCCATGCTGAGGGGTACGAGGTGAGACATACTTTGTACAACTCGTTATTATGAGGGTTGGAATTAAAGAAGAGATGCAGGTAGGGTATGGGGTCTACTTCAGCCGAAATGCAAACTGCTGTAATTTGGACAATAATTTACCCCTCAAGTCAATTTCCAACCCTTTTTGTCAGCACTCAAAAACCTTCAGGGATAACGCTAGATGTAGGAGTGCAGGCTATTAGGGATTTTAGGGTTTGGTTGAGTGACTCAGAAAATTCTGTCCCAGATGCGATCGCCTCTTCAATCTGGGCTGATAGCTGTGCTGCATTTTGCCAGTCAATTCCAGTGATGATCTGACGTTGACGCATTTGGTAGCACATTTGGACTGCGGGGTTGATTTCTTCAGGAGCGACTATCAGGCAATCTAGAGGAGAAGTACCTTTTTTACCGGGCTTCTTGATGATATGAATGGGTTCTCCTGGTTTACGCTCAATGTCTGCGTTTGCCAGTTCAGCACAAAGAGGAGTAAAGGCATCCCGTAGTAATTGGTCATTAATGGCGATCGCTTCTGGAATCCAGTGTTGTTGACCTTCGTAGATAACAAGTAATTTGTTACTATTTGTAGTAGTCATGGCATTTAAAACAGGGAAATTTGCGTAGTATTACTGGCTGGTTTAGTAATATCTGAGCTAGCAGTTTCAGTGCGAATTGGAGTTTGGGTAGTGGGCGGTTTATTGGTTTTGACAGCTTTAGTCTGGGCTATATTCCGGCGAATTTGGCGATTAGGAAAATCGGCTTTCAGTTCGTCCAGTAGTTGAACAATTGCAGGTGGTAAATCACCGAGTTCTTCTTGATTAAGCATGGTAACTACAGGGAAATCACCGTGACTGCTAGCAGCAATCATTACAGGTCTATCTCCTGTTTGTTGTGTAGGTAGTAAAGTGATGACAATTTGAACTTTGCATTGCTCAAAAATAAATGGTTCTAGTTGATTTACCTTGTTGGTAGCAAATGTTTCTATGTCATCGTCATCTAACTGATGAGAGTCGATTTCATCTTCGGCGTAGCTATTCTCATCACTTACTGGTTCTAAAAGTTGTAAAAAGTTAGCTTTACCTGCACGCAAGCGTTCCCTGTCAAATAGCAATCCTAAAGCTTGGAATTGTTCTTCAGCAGTGGTTTTTCCCTGTTGTTCTGAAATGTAAGATTTTAAGGTTTCAGATGTAACAGTGAGGTTGGCTTTGACAATGGCCTGTTCTGGTGTTAGCCATTTTGCGGTCATAGCTTTTTTGGCCTTGTTAACTGGTGTGCAAGCGGTTGTGGCGGTAGCCAGAAGTAAAAACTGTTTTTGAGAGTAGGTACTGCTAGACTAAAAGATATCCCCTTTGCTTTTCTTCGGGAGCCATGTCTACGGTAATTACCCAATCCCTGACTCTGGAGGAGTTTCTCAAGCTACCAGAAACGAAGCCTGCAAGCGTTTACATTAATGGTGAGATTATTCAAAAACCAATGCCGAAAGGGAAGCATAGCCGATTACAGTTAAGGTTGTGCAACAGTATCAACGATGTTGCCGAAAGCCTTCATGTTGCTTATGCCTTTCCAGAACTGCGGTGTAGTTTTGGTATCCGCTCAATAGTACCTGATGTAGCGGTTTTCAACTGGTCGCGTATTCCCTTTGCTGCTGATGGGGAGGCACCCAATGATTTTCTAATTTCTCCAGACTGGACAATTGAAATTCTTTCTCCTGAACAAAGTTAAAATCGAGTTACAGGCAATATTCTCTATTGTTTAGATCATGGTTGCCAATTAGGTTGGTTGATAGACCCAGAAGATCGTTCCATTTTGGTTTTCCGTCCAAATCAACAACCAGAGCTTTTGCAGGGTGATGAGCGTTTACCAGTGTTAGCCGGGATAGACTTGGAGTTAACTGTTACTCAGGTGTTTGGTTGGCTAAAAATGAGCAGTTAGAGAAACCAGATGAAACACTATTTATTTTAGAAACCAGGCTTAATTCAGTTACGTTTGAACATATTTCACTTTCATAGTACCAACCTACTTAAGTATCAAAAAAGAGTTATAAGTAGCAGCCAACAAAACAGTAAAATCCCTGCTGTTGGCTGATAAATCAGTTAAAGCTATTGTTAAGTTAAAAGCGAGTCTTTGAAGTCGTGAATTGTTGTTGCTGTTAAAGCATAGATAACTCGGCGCTTACGCTGGATGTGAGTGCCATCTACAGGAATACCTTTCTTCCAAGCAGCAATGATAGCTTTCTTGTCTGCTGAGTAAACAGTCTTTTCTCTGCGGTATTTTGCGGACAATTGTTCTGCATCTATCAGCACTTCACAACTTGGCGGGTTTTCTTGAATTGTGATGCGAAGTAAATTACCAATCATTTGCTCAGGTAGAATTCCTGCGGCGGTTTGTTCTAAAATAGTTTCATCTAATTTTTGTCGCCAGCGTTCTAGTCTTAACAGTGCTGATTGATGTACAGCTTTTAGATGTTCTAGTCGTTGCTTAATAGCCACTATTTCAGCATCCAGTTGCAATGCTAATTCTGCTTGGATATCAACAACTTCTTCCTGAACTTCCTGAGTTTCCCAAATAGCGGTGATGATCTCAGCTTCTTCTTCAGGAGTCTGGCAATTAGTTAGCTGTTCCCAGAGATGAGCAGCAGTTTGGGAAAGTCCTGCTAAGGATTGTTGAGCGAGTGCTAAATTCATGATTACCACTCCTCACAAGCTTGGTAGTATTCATATTCAGCTTCAATCTGTTCTAAGATAGCTATAGTGCCTGAATCTAAATTAGTATTGAAAGATAAATTGGAAGTGACTTTTTGTGTAGGGTGAAGATTTGAAATGGGAGGAGTAACCAATTGCGCTTTAACTTTAGTGAAAATTGCTGTTAATTGTTGCATTGCTTTGGTTGTTTAACACCATCAATGTTGGCGCGATAGCGCACCTATCTGTGTTGGTATTCTCCCAAATTTTTAGGAATTAACTTAATTTCAGATTATTGTTATTTTGTCAATGTCAAGCGTTAAAACTACAAATAGATATGAAGCTCATCAAAAAATCGAAAAAGCTACTCCAAGAAACAAAAATCATCGAGGAAACACAAGAACAGAATTTTCAAATTGACATTATTAATATCCAAGAACCAATGCTTGAAGAACAGCCACAAATAGGTGGAAGTAATAAGGAAGCTAACTATATTCCAGCACGTGATAATCCTATAGTCCTTTCTGTTGGTAAGACGGGATGGCAAGTTTCTGATATTTGGAAGGATATTAGATTAGATAACTTCTAGTTATTGTCTTGATGTTGTTCTTCTTGATTGCTAAAAGTTTAACAAACGTGTGGTTATGTTTACTGGGTACTATCCAATTATTCTTTATCCACCACTAGTAAGATGTTTATACACTAAGGATTATAAAAGTCGGGAGCATCTGAAAGCTTCGTTTCAAGGATGCGTTCAATTACCAAATGGAAATGGTACGGCCAAGCAAGGTGTCAGTGAAAAGCAATTTTTTCGCCATTTACTGTGTGCTTTTCTAGAGAATCTTATCTGTCAAGCGGTAGAATTTGAAATTCCTGGTTCGTCTCGACGTTACTCGGCTGATTTTATCCTTTACCATCAGTTTTCTGGGTTAGCTCTCGATATTGAGATTGATGAACCTTATGCTGGAGATACAGGTAAACCTCACCACTGCATTGATGTTGATGATGATAAAATCCGTAACCGTTTTTTCTTAGAGCGCAATTGGGGTGTGGTGAGATTTGCAGAAGTTCAGGTGGTGCGTCATCCTTGGAGTTGTTGTAAGGCGATCGCTCAAATCATCGCTCGGTTGACTGGAGATGATAGTGTATTCATATTATTGCAAAAATTAGCTGATGTTCCTTTACAAAAACAGTGGACAAAGCGTGAGGCTAGGCTGATGGCTAAGAACAATTATCGTCAGTCTTATTTACCAAAAATGGGAAAGTAAAACTAGACATAGTACCTTCAACGAAGAGGCAGGGGGAAGGGGGCTCTTAGCTGGGGGGAAATGACCCCATCTAAGAGCCGTGAAGCGGAGTGGAACATGGGTCTGAGTTCCCCACTTCTAATAAGTGGTTCTCGAATTGATTGGGTCGAATCCCCCTTTCTGTTCCTTCTCCCCTGCTCCCTGCTCCCTTGCCTCTTCTTCAATACTCATTTTTAATAATCATATAGTCTCCCCAGAATAGGGCTACCGTGTACACACAAGTATTTTAGAGTTGTCCCACACCGTTTTAATCCTGTACAAAGATATGTGTACACAGTAGATTATGGGTAAAAATTGGAATGGTATTACATCGATTTTGTCAACCTTGCGTTAACTAATCTTTTTGGTTTTCTTACGCATTGCTTTTTTGATTTGCGGTGTGACTTCCACTTACGAATGCTCATAGCGACAGAGCCAAAATCCCGACTGGCAAAGGCTGTTGTTTTATTCGCACTGTGCCAAATTGTATCTGCCTCAGTTGGTTCGAGTGGAGGTTTACAGCGATCGCAATATTGGTCAAATAGTTGGCGTGGTTCGGGATGATAAACGATTCGGTGTCCGGTAAGTAAATTAGATGTACCTAGTAGATTACGAGCTAATTTGTAGCCAGAATTGTTTCTGTTTCCCTCAGATTCACCATAAGTTAGTAAAGTGCGATCGCTCAAAGTTAAACAGATAGATAAAGGAACAGACACTCCGCTAGCGCGTAGTTGTTTAAGAGATGAGCGATTATCTCTGGTTGTAGCCTGTGTTACTGTCCCTCGTCGGCAATGTAAGGTTGAGCGAGGGACAGTCACAGAAGGTTGCAGTAGCGCTGCTTGTGGGTCGATAACTTCTCCATTTTTCGCTCTTGTGAGAAGCTGCACCCACTTGCGCCAGCGTTGCTCAGAAAGTTCGTAGGGAAATAAGGCTGTAGAATCAAATGCGGTTTCTAGTTCTTCCACATTGTACTGACAGTTTGAACAATGCTCTAGGGTAATGGGGATGGTTGCACTCAATATTCCATCCACCACCCGTCTGCGAAGCATACCTGGCAGTCTCATGGAACGAGCTAAGTTGCAAATGGCTGGATCTGCGTTTTGGATAATCGTCAGTTGGCGATTGAGATACAGCCATTCAGCAGGATTTAAGGAATGGTTGCATTTAAAGTAAACGTGCAAGGATTTCCCACCTGTGTAAACTACGGCGGCGGGTTCCAAGTTGATTTCATCCCTTAGCCGGTTTACAGCTTGTCGCTGCTCACTCAATCCCAAATCATCAATTTCGTAGAACAAACATTGGCATTGACTAACGTGCTGATTGCTGATGCCCTTGTCTGGTTGGTTGGGGTAAAAGCTGACTGTAGCACCAAGATATGACATTTTAAATGCCAATGCCCAACCATCAGCATAGCGTTTAGGTGTCAGCCGCCAGCAGGTGTTGCCCTTTTTGTCTCGACCTCCGTAAGTACAGCAGTAGAGTTGAAATCCTTGCTGGGTGATTTTACCGCAGAGAATGTAGTGGGAGTAGAAAAATTGACCATTGCGACAGTAGTTATTCCAGTTTTTAGGTATCATTTCTGTAGGCAAGTCCCAAGAAATCCTGAGCCAAATTTTGGTTCCGGTGGTAAAGCCTATTTGTCTAAGAAATTTAATCGTTGTTTCTCTGGGATTTAAGGTCATGGCAGTTATGCCTAGAGAGTTTATCCCTCTCTAAGTGGCGTTAGCTGCGCTAGAACCAGCTTCTTCACATATAAATTTTTGCCTGAAACCTTTAATTAGCTTGGCTCACTCAGGAAAAAATGATAACTGATATCAAAGTTCCCAACTTTGAAGCTCTGGGATTCGCCTTTGGTTGGGTTGCGAGTGATTGTTAGTTAGCATCCCATTCCAACCAGCTTCACCGGGAGAAACTTGTTTGGCTTGAGGTAGTTCAGCCAGTATCTCAGCTATCAAGTCCTCAACTTTCTCATTATTTTTAAAAGCGATGACTACTGTATCGATCGCTCGCAAAAATTCTAAAGGTATTTGCTCGCTATCGCCTACACTCCAATATAATGTAGGTTTGCGCTTTTCTTTGTCAACAGTTGATTCTAAGGCAATGACAGAGAGAACTTCAATCGGGTCACTTAGTAGCACTGCTCTTTCTACTGTGGCATCTGTAGCAATCCAAAAACTACCTTTTTTTGTCGGTTCAGAGTTCAGGGGAATGGCGGTGAAGTCACCTGTTGGTTCTAGCTGCTTGGCAAGAGTTGGAAGATCATCGAGCGTGCGTTCCACAAATATTGCTTGACCTGTTTGACTTGCATAGAGCCAATCCTTTTCATACAATTCTGTGAGCAGAGAATTGGGTAAATTGTACTGCTGGCTTAAGTTTAGGCGTATTTGCTCCCAGTTTGTTGGTTCTAGTATAGGCAAAGAGTTTGTTTGAGTAACTGCTGGTATGGGATTTTCAACAGTTTGCTCCATGAGTTTCTGGATACGTTTGTCATCCCGCTTGGGATTGTAGTTTACACCTCGATGCTTTTGTAAACCAGGAAAGGTATATGCTTTACCAAGATGCGTACCACTAAAAGCCACACCATCAAGTTGGTAACTAATGCCTTTGACAATGCCTGTGCGAGTATAACCAACGCGGACATTAATACCTTGTTGTTGCGTTCGCTCTATTAGCTCTGGCATAGTGGGATGGTCGTGGGTTGCTTGGTCGAGCGATCGCTGAAGTCTCACTCTAACGCTCTCCTCTCCAGTTCTGGCAAGTTGCCTACGTTCACCAGTAGTTGGACTGTGCTTATCTTTTTCCCAACTTGGTTGCACCGATTGCAAATTGTATTCCTGCTCCAACTTGCGAATTACCGCTTCACTTCTGCGATCGTCCCAGCTATCAGAAACTGTAGTCCCATCTAATTGAATGCGACTGGCAGCAATATGTATGTGTTCATGAGTCCGGTCAGTATGCCGCACTACGACATATTGGTTCATATCAAAACCCATTGCTTGCAGATACTTCTGGGCGATTTCATCCCAAGTATCATCATCTAAACTCTCTTTGTGGGCCAAACTGAGAGAAGCGTGATAAACAGCCCTGCTCACCTTCGGGTTTAATCTTCGAGATATACCAAATTCAGCTGCTAATTCGCGTGGGTTTGTTCCTTCCATATTCCCACCGATTTGTCTTGCTCCATCTTTGCCAAAGAGGTAGTTTAGCAGTCCCCGAAAACTTTTACCTTTGATGTGCTTACCAATCATCCTTCATCTTGCAAATCAGTGATTAAATCAATTTCAGCAATCTCTCGCCGTACCTGTTTCACCAAATCTCTTACCTGTGACAACAATGCTCTATCTACGACCACAGGTTCTCCCATGAGTACTGAAGTATTGATTGCTTTAGCTATTTGGTTGAGGTTATTACCTATTTTCCCCAACTCCCAGTAAGTTTGGCCTGCTACTTTTGTGGCACGCCTGGGCAATTTATTTTTCAGAGTCTTGGCACGAAACAACTCACTCATAGTGAGATTATTTTCATCTGCCATTAACTGTGCTTTCTCGTATTCTGCCAAAGTCAGTCTAATGTCTATCCTGTGTGAGCGTTTTTGTCGCATTATTGATGCATTAGTCATTAGCTATTTTAAGTTTGACGACAGCATTATCATTTGTCATTGACCAAGCGGTTACTTACGATTCTGGTTCGATGCCAAGATGCGATGCGAGATAAATGGAATGCGCTGCAATAGCTTTGGTTGAGTACTAAGAAAGTCAAGATAGCGTTGCTCAGGAGTATCTCGATATAGCGAAAGCGATCGCCTACGGCGGAGCATAGCTCATCGCGCAATTAAAAAGCTAATCCGCCCAAACCTTGCAGAAATTTTCTAGGCTAAACTTTTACAGAGAATTTTCGTATCATCTTCCCCTCTGTCACGGTGGTTGACCTACTTAGGTAGGGGAACCGTGAAAGGAGGGCAAGTTTGTTGCCGCACCTGGGGGGTGCGTTTTTTCTCCCCAGAAAAAATGTCCGGACAGCAACATAGCTTGCTACTCACCAAAGGTTTTTTTGGGCTACTCAAATTAAAAATATCAGTGGCATTCAGTTGGCACTAAATTGGCATTTTTTGACCATTTTTTTGTCAATAAGCTTAGTTCTTGAAAAGAAGAATATATACATAATGTATGCAGTGGCGTTGAATTGGCGCTCAATTGGGATTGAATTGGCACTCAAGTGACGCTTAAGTGGCGTTGAATTGGCATTTGAGTGGCGTATTTTTGAATTCAATAGCATAAAAATAACTACTTGAGAAAATGCAGCCAAAAAATAACCAATGGGCTAATTTTTTGCCTGATAAAAATGGTCAGTGGGTAGATTGGTATGATTTCTATTTGCACTTAACTTAAAGGAAAGCTTTTAGGTAAACCACAGTCAATGTCAAACTTGATAGTCAGTTTTGACCCTGGTGCTTCCTTGACCAAGATTGTTTACGAACTAGCAACTGAAGGCAAACCATGTTTGATGACAATGGAACCAGAGATGCTGAAGTTGCCTCAAAGTTCGATTGACGCTTATATGTCGAGTCGCAAGGGTTTGGAATCTCCTAAACCAGCAGATGAAGCCTGGGTGTCAAGTTCTGCGGATGGTGATACACAATGTACGGTAGTTGGATTCCTGGCACGGCAGTTTTCAGCATCTGCCAGACTCGATAAGCTCAAGTACGAAACCTCAATTCACAAAGCCCTGGCAGTTATTGGTGCGATCGCTCAACACAACAAATTGCCTAACAGGTTTTCACTATCACTGACCTCACTACTACCCTATGGTGAATATCAAAATCGCCAAGCATTTGAGCAACAGTTGCAGTCTGCACTCAAGGATTTTAGGTTTCGGGGTCAAAGGTTGCGGGTGAAACTGGAGCGATTCGAGTGCTTACCCGAAGGTGCAGGATTGGCAATGATTCGCCAACGCCAGAATGGTAAAGAATGGTTTAACGCCCAAACCATCGCAGTGCTAATGTTCGGGCATCGCAACACCAGCCTTCTATTATTTGAACGGGGCAAGATGACGGCGGGTTACACCAATGGACTGGGCTTTCACCAAATGGTAAAGCGAGTAATTGAGCGCACATCTGGACAGGATGCCACTGCTTTAACCTCTGCCATCTATGCAGCCGGTTCAGATATCACGGCTGACAACCAAGCAATTCGCGCTCTAGTCAAAAGCAGAGAACCTAAAAATCTTGATTATGAATTGCAGATGATTGTTAATGCCATTGCTACAGCTAAAACTGAGTATTGGTCTAGGCTTTACGATTGGCTGGAATCAACTTTACCTGCGGTGAACGAGGTGATTTTGAGTGGTGGCGCAGCATTGTACTTAGAGCAAGAGTTACAAGATTGTTTTCAAGAAATTTCCACTTATTGGGGTGCTGACTTACAACAGCAGGTACAAGAAGTATTCAAGGATAAAAGGAATGATTATTGCCATACTTTCCGAGAACAGGAAGCTTTGTCGTTTAGGTTGATTGATGCGTTTGGTTTGTTTATGCGGTTTAGAGCGCAAATCGAGAAATTAGCATGACTACAAATAAAAAACAACCCAAAAATAATGACAATAATAGACAGCCCAATAGTAGCGGTAGTCGCAGGCTGTCTGAAGGAACTGATACTGACAGACAAAGACAATATAAAAATTTGACTCTTCGGCTTCGTGCTTACTCAAATACTGTTGATGCAAAGCTAATTATATATTTGCAAAAAAGAAATGGGGTCAGTACTAGCAAAGAGATGGTGTTACAGGCATTACGAATGTGTTGGTTGCCTTTAGCATATCAAGCTCAAGCAAATGCGGATGTAGAAATTAGTGATAAAGAGGTGCGTCAGGTAGGGTTAATTTGTTGTCATGCCCTGGAGCAACATTTGGCTTATTTGCGAATGGAACTAGGATTACCGCATAAATCAAGTGATGTTTTGCCTGTACCTCTCAGCACTATGACCAATCCTCAAACGCTTGCTACTATGTTCGGGCTAGAAATTGGTAATAGTGGTGGTATTGATGATGAAAATGATAGTAATGCTAGCGCTAAAGGTAAAACGAAAGGCAATGGCAGTAGTAATAGTGACAACCAGCCAAAACACAAAATAGATTCTGATTCATTCATTCCTGGTGAGGGGTCTTTCTATGATGAAACAGACGATATGTTTGAGAATATTTAAGTATTTATTAATGCACATTTAGTCAAATCACAAAGGAGATTTCAGATGGCAGCAATTCACTTCATGGATGGTGAAAAAGGTGGAGTTGGCAAGTCTTTGTTTGCACGGGTTATGGTGCAATACTGCATTGACAACAAACTCTCTTATGAATTGGTAGAAGCAGACCAAAGTAATCCAGATGTGGGCGCATTTTACCCAGATAATCATAAAACAGCAGTTTTTAGCGAATCAGAGCGTAAAGCTTACGATGCTGATGAAATTTTTAATTTAGCACTAACAACTTCTGTCATTGTCAATTTACCTGCTCAAGTATACCCAGCAGTAACTGATTGGATTGAGCGGAATCAAATCCTAGAAATTACTGGGAAAAATAAGGTCAAAATATATAAGTGGTTTGTTTGTAGTGGTGGATATGACAGCGTTCAATTATTTATGCAATCTCTCGAACGCTTTGAGAACAAGATTAAGCACATATTTGTACGCAATTATGGTTTATGCGATGACTGGAAACATGTAGATGGACGTAAGAATTTACAGGATTTAATCAAAGCTCATAAAGTAGCTGTCATCAATTTTCCCAAGTTCAGCTATCGAGAGCGGGATATCCTTGATGCCAATCAGATAAATTTTTCTGCGGCTAGAGATTATGGAGAGTTAGGTGTATTGGGTAAGCAGCGATTACACAATTTTCTCAAAAAAGCTTCTGAGGAAATTGAGAAAGCTAAAATTTGGAATCTTCCGACAGCTTCAATTACTGCCCCGACAGAAAAAGTTGATGATGCTAATGTTAACGGCAAAGTTGCTACCAAGAAGTAATCTAATTCAGGAGTGGTGTAGATGGATAGCGGTGCATTTAGCCTGTGCAATTAATTTTACTTTTTTACTCAGGACTGTTTTGATGAAATCTCCCACAATCAAATCGGATTACCAAATGAGCGTAGGGTACGAAGGCGCTAATTAGCTAAAAGCAAATACAGATATGAGTAATTCTCACACTGAAGAACTCGATTTAGACGATGATTTTTTGGATTCAGTAGCCGCTAGAGGCAAAGGACTGAGCCAAATTCCTTACCCAACTTTACTAGATTTAGCCATTCGAGGTAAAGATGATTCATTTAAAGCTAGGGTTTGGGAAATAGTAGTCCAAACCGGACTTGACCCTGATGACCCAGCATTTCTGATGATGATTGCTACTGGCAGGCTGCAAGTACTGTTGGAAGACAATCCCAAAGAAATGGAAGCAATGTTTGACCTGTGGCAAACGCAGCTTTATGACCATCTTCAGACATATGAAAAGGCCGCAGTAAAAGGTCAGCAAAAAGCGATCGCTCAGGCTGTGACAGGATTAATTAGGCGTACTGAATTTGAGCGTGCTATTCATTCAGTTCCTTCTCTAATTGCTGCGGGAATACTGCTATTAATTGCAGCTGGAGTAGGCGGACTGGTAAGTGTAGGTGGAATGTCTTGGTATCAATCCAGTCATCTAGATCCTGCTGGGCCACGCCAACTCACACAAGCCCAAGCCAATGCTTTGGAATGGGCAACCAGTAATGAAGGTAAGTTTGCTCACAACCTAATGCAATGGAATCAAGATTTGCTGAGTCGTGACCAAAACGGTCAACTTACTTGTGCTAAGGATGTTAAGCGTTTGGGGGTAACACTGGAAATTGGAGCAAGTAGCAGAAAAGCCTCATCCGGGTTCTGCACGTTATGGACATCACCTAGCAATCAGCGCCAGTTTGTATCTAAACCGCGTCTACCTTGAAAACCGTAGTTTTTTGGAATTAGGGTAAAGCTCACAACTCAAGGCACGACCGAATAATATACTCTCCTTAAAAACTCCAGGTTTCAAAATAGACGGAGTTTAAGTTAAAAAATTAGTTGTCAATTTCTCAATCGTAGAAGAGGATTCAGCAGATGTTTACCTGCAAAGTTAGCTGGCTTTGGCTGCTGGTAATAGGAGGTATAGTTATAGCTTGTACCCCTACTACTGTAAATGTCAGTGGCAAGGATGAGAAGAATACGACTCAAGCTCAAGCTCAAACTGTGCCTAATTATCCACCGATGTATGACGTAGATGTTAAAGTTTGTGGCAACATCATTGCTCCTCTCAAGGATGGAAAACGTTGTGTAAATCAACAATTACGTTTGTGGGGGCCAGTAGGAGAGGCAAAATTAGTTCGTGCTGGTATTTCTCTACCATCAGTTTCTAGCGTAGAGCATAAATTGGCGATCGCCTCAAAAGGCTGTTATCCTGTTTATTCACAACCTGACCAGCAACAGTTTTATTGGGCTAATTCCATTATTCAAGTCAATAGGGGAGGAACTGCACCCACAGTCGAAGTCAAGCCAACTCAACTTTCAAACCAGCAGATTGATGAGTTGATGACTAGTAAACTTTCCAGTCGGACAATTACAACATTTGGTGGGGTGGGATGCGAAGCTGCATCTTCGGTAAAATAAAGCTTTTACGGTTAAGGGTGGGTGGGCAAAAAAGTTACCCCACTAAAATGTGGGGCTACTGTGAGAGCCAGCAGATAATTATGAAGCTTCAGCCCATCTAGCTGTACGTTGTTGTTTATGAGCTTTGCGCCGCTCCCGTACTGCATCCAAATCTTTCAGTCCATACAGACGTTTGGCGTATGCTAGTAGTTCATTGATGGGAGTTTCGCTATAGTCCTGGCGAAACTGAATGTTATGTTCGTTCCAATCAAACTCTTGCTGATTAAAACGTGCTTGAGCAGCAAGTTCTCTACCTGATTCCTCACGTAAAACTTCCAGTACCATTAATCGCACTTTATCCTGATATCCTATTACTTGATCCAACGCTTTTGTTTGTTCCTGATTACGAGTCATTTGAGTCATTTGATTATCCTTTGATTAACGAATTGCTACATCTCACCTAAATAGCATCGACAGATGCCTTCTGAGTTAGAGTTCACTTTTAAATCTCTTGAATTCAGCAGCAATCGCTGCATTCAATTCTGTTTGTTGGATGCGGGTGGGTGGGAAATAGAATGCCCCGAATTAGATAATTCAGGGCATCAGAATTAATCGTCAATTTCTATATCTTCGTCATCTTCATCTTGTTCAAAATCGTCATTTATTAAGTCATCAGAGTTGCTACTTAAACCATTGAGTTCATCCATTCGTTTAGACCTAGCAGCTTTATGAGAAGCACGTCTATCTCGGATTTCATCAAGATTATTCAAGCCGTATAGTTTGCGGGCATAATTCACCAGTTCTTTTAATGGTGTATTTACATAGTCCTTACGGAATTGGGAATTGTGTTTGTCCCAATCAAACTCTTGTTCGTTAAATCTAGCTGCTGCTGCTAATTCTCTTCCTGATTCTTCCCGCAATACTTCAATTACCATCAGGTGTACTTTTTCCTGATAAGTCATTACTCGTTCTAAAGCAGGAATATGCCTTTCAATTTTACGTGATGGTTTGGCAGTTTTGCGAGCGTTAGCGTTAACCATGAGAATTACTCCTTGATATTTAGTATTTTTCTCATATAAACAGCATCGAAAGATGCAATTCGCTCCAATTTCAATTCTTTATTCTGCAAAAAAATAACCTGTATTGTTTGAGGCAATACATGGTTATTTTGGGTTATTATTCTGTCAATTACTGAGAATAATTCGGAGTTATTTACTCGTCTTCATCTTCTTCATCTAATTCGTCATCTTCATCTAAATCTTCGTCAAGTTCATCTTCGATATCCTCCTCATCTTCATCCAGGTCTTCGTCTAGTTCGTCATCTAAATCGTCAAGTTCTTCCTCTTCTTGTTCTTGGAAAGAATTACGACGTTCCAGAGATGCACGGTTGAATTCCACTAAATCTGCTATTGCTTGCTCTGGGTCAGTGCTGATAGTGTCATACAGCATACTCATGAAAATTGCCACTACTTGTGGTGCATATTTGAGTGCATCTGGTTGTCCAAACAATTTAGTAAATAATTTGGTATTCCATTTTTGCCAATCAAACTTTTTGTTACCACCTTTCTTTTTGACCTGAGCAGCAATATCAAGTCCGAGTTTTTCACGCGCTGCATGACCGATTTTAGTTGAAACACGCGAATCCCGTAGTTGTAATTTAACGCCATATTCTTTGAAGATTAGGTTCCGCAATTCCTTCAACAATGCTAATGCCTCTTCTTGTGGTGAAGCATTCGCTACCTTTGATTTAGTTGTTGCGGATGTGCCATTGGTTTTGGCAGATGTTTTAGCATTAGCTCCGTTGCGATTGTTATTGATTCTAGCTTTAGCGATAGCCATTTTACAGCTTCCTTTAATCAAGTAAATTTTTCACCTCCTTGCCGCAATCGCGGCTTTCACATCCATTTCATTTCAATTTCATTTTTTTGCGATTTCAAACCTGTCTTTGCTGCGACAAATTTATGCTTTTAAGAGATAAAGAAGCGGATTAGGAGCAGTTTCCGAAATTAACACTGTACTGGAGGCGATGCCTGCGGCGGGCGTAGCCATCGCTCTTTTTCACACAAGAAATATAGCCAATCCGTTAGTAATAATTATCCGTGTGGCTAAAGCATCAGTAATAAATTTGCTCTAAAAGGGGAAAGTAAGTTGTTGAAGTCAGATTTATGAAGTTGACAGACTGGCCTGCTCTAGCTAACCAAAATACTCCAATTGTGGCTGTGGAGTATCATACGCCTGACAGAATGCAGATATTACAGCAGTTTTACCATTGGGGTGAGGAGCGGTCTTTGTCAGTCTTTGTCTGGAATCCTGGTTACTGTGGACTACAGCAATTAATTCACCATCAAGGTCAGTACATCTTGCAGTCAACTGACAGGGGTAAAGACGGGGACATTATTCAGTATCTTCTGGAGGAATATCAACCAGGCATTTATTTACTGGAGGGAATGCTAAATGAGGGTGATGGTAGCAAAATAAGTCAAAAATGTAGCTATCAATTACTCAATGCCTGTCATCAAGCTCTCTGGAGTCAACAACGTCATTACTGGGTGTTATTGGAAACTTACGTTCAACTATCTCTAGAATTACAGCCTTTTATTCCTGTGCTATCAAATCCACTTCCAGATCAACAGCAGGTGCAGATAGTTGTGGAGCAGTTTTGTGATGCCTGGGTTGGCCGTAGTCATTCCCGGCTTCAGCAGTTTGCGGAGTGCGATCGCGAAGCGCTGCTGCGAAGCGCAGATCGTGATCGCCGCGCTGTAACCGATCGCAATTCTTGGTTAAAGACAACAGAAAAAACATCAGCACTGCAATTGCTCTTTCGTGCCTGTCAGGGTTTACCCATAGGCGAGATCAATATGCTACTACAGCAATGTCTGGGTTTTGCAGAGCAGCTTGAGGAAATCTCCCAATTAGTGCTAGAGCATAAAGTTAGTAAATTGCGGGGTCGGGGTTTAGAATACATTGCTCAACCGGATGTACCTTCAGCCGGGGGATTAGATTTGTTGGAGAAAAGGTTGGAAACTATTACCTGTCTACTTCAACCTAAAGCAAAGCAATATGGATTGAAGTTTCCCACTGGGATGCTCTTATGGGGGCCACCGGGTACTGGTAAAAGTCTCTCTGCCAAGTTAGCAGCTAAGAAAATGGGATTGCCACTGTTAGCAGCTAATTGGGGTGTACTACTGGGTGATCCTCATCCCGACAGAGCATTAAAGGAGTTTATTGCTTTGGTGACTTCCCTTTCTCCCTGCGTACTTTATTGGGATGACTTTGATAAAGGCTTTGCTGGCTGGGACTCCAATGCAGATGGAGGTGTGGCACGGCGGCTATCTGCGGCTTTACTAACTTGGATGCAAGAGCATCAAGAGCCAGTTTATACCATTGCTACTGTCAATCGCTTGTCAATGCTACCTGCGGAATTAGTTCGCCGTTTTGATGATATCTTTTTTGTGGATTTACCCCATGAAGGGGCAAGATATGAAGTTTTCAATCTACATCTAGCTAAGTATTTTCCAGCTTTTCGAGACAATAACTCACCTTGGAGTGATGATCAATGGCGTAGACTGTTGGCTGAATATCGCATTTGCAGTCCGGCAGAAATTGGTAATGCAGTCCGTCGTTGTGCTGAAGAGGCTTTTTATCAAGGTAGACCAGGGGAAATTGAGTTTGAGGATTTGCTGAAACAGCGACAAGAATTCACACCAGCTATGGAGCGAGAGTCAGAACAGATACAGGCAATTCGCAATCAGGCTATTTATGCTAAACCTGTGGCTAGTCTAGATGTTTCTCGATTTGCTTATCAGCACCAAGAGTTATTTGGGTGAGTCGAATGTAATTTTGGAAATTCAGTTTGTGTCGGATTTTAAAATGCCGATGGTAGAAGTATGGTTGGGATTATTGCTGGGTGGGTTTACATTAGAACAACGTGGTAATTTTTATCACAACCAAAATGCTGGGTGAAAAGCTCTTTAACTTCGACTGGTGACATCCTTGGGCGCTGACTCTAAGACTACAGCAGGAGCTGACCAACCTCACGGAAGCCATATTTTTCCTTTACAAATCAAAATCAAGGCTGAAGGTTTGGTCATCAGAATCCTCTGGTTTAGAGTCTGTAGATGGCTGGAGAGTAGTCTGAATAAGTTGGTTTGACTCAGTATTAATCGGGGTAAAAGCTACTTGTTGAGTGGGGAATGTACCCTTTCTGAAAGCAAAATAACAATCAATGATAAAGTAAAGCGTCTCCAGGTAACTTTTACCTAATTGCTGTGATTCTGCAAATATCCGCTCACGGTAGCTATCTTTGATCCGAACTTTTTCCGGTGTCAAGTCTTGTTTGTCTGTCATTGTTATAGCTTCCCAGATGTGTTTGGTGAATTCTTGCTGATAATGGTTTTTGCCATTTCTAGAAGCCCAAAAACATTAGCTTCCACTGGATTATCCAGAATTTTGAAACCGTTCTTTTCTAAGAGCTTCTTAAATCCAGGTAAGAGGCAACCTCCACCTATAGCCCAGATTTCATCCCCTTGGTGCTTGGCATCAAGTGTCAAGTTCACCACTTTCTTCAAGTATTTTTCATACCAATCTTTCAAACAAGCACTATATATATCTTTAATATCGATGTCACGGCTGTACTTGGTATGTCCCATTTCCAGACAAAATCGGATTTTGGATGCATCCCCGATTTTTCCCCCATTTAGATGTTTCATTTTTTGGGAAATATCATCAATGAGAACTTCTACACCGATGGGGTAGGCGGTGTGAACTTCTCGCTTCCCCTGGTTGTAACGAGAATACAGAGTCGTTCCATTGCCAAAGTCTAAAATGGTTAATTTTTTCGGTAGTTGATGCCCAAATAATGCACCCATCCCCTCTAGTACAACTTTCAGCACTTCTACTTTCACGTCTGATTGTTTGCCAGCAAGTATTGGCTGATATTCCCCACTTAGTACTTTTTGCAATTCGTCAGCCAGACCTACATCATGTAAGCTGACGACTAATTTTAAGTGCCAAGCCTTACGGTGTGGTAGATGTGCCAATGCACCCAATAATGTCAACAACGCATTATTGACTTTGTTTTCATTGTTATCCGTGTTCCGGTCAAAATGATAACCTGTACGGAAAGCTGATTCTCCGACTGTGTAAGCAGTGCCGTTAAAAACTACTCGTCCGGGTACATCTTCCATCTCGGCATTGGTTATATAGCTGGGGACACGAACTACTTCAAAGCCATCGACTAAAAGTTTTAGGCTTCCATAACCGTTATCAAAGCCAGCAGGAAAAATTTTTTGTAAGGTATGAATGTTCGACATTGGGGGAAAGGTAATACGGTTCAATTTGTAAAAGTTATCAGTTGAGAAGATATGGGGGAGCAAAGGAGAGAAGAATAAAATAACTACCTCTTTTTTCTCCAGCCTCAAGAGCTTATCATACCCCCTTGGGGGCTAAGTGGGGTATAAAGTGTCAAACAGTCAAATATACCCCACAAAACACCCATATATACCCTATACAGGTGTCAAATACTCATCGAAGTCCTGAATCATTTTTGGGGTACATATAGCCCCTATAAAGCCCCCATGAGCATTTGTGAAGTTTTATTTTATTCAGAAAATAAAACTGGTTTACGAGATTGCACTATTATGCAATTTAGTTATTGTTGAATGACTAAATTCAGTCTTGACTAAAATTACCAACAAACAAATAGGACAAAAATCTATCTTTACATCTATCTTCTCGAAGGGTAGGACTTTTTGAGAGCTAAAGTAATGACTAAATAGCGTTAATTACAATTTAGTCATTTACAAATGACTAAATTACATAATGACTAAATAACTTAAAAACAACATTATGCATTATGATATTGACTAATTTACACAATGCTGCTGGTAGTCAGTAAAATGTTAATTCTTACTTGTGCATCCTTGTCCGGTGGCCAGGGAAAAACAACTGTTGCAATCTTATTGGGTAGAATGCTTGCTCAAACAGGACAGCGTGTACTGATGATTGATGCCGATCCCCAAGCGAACCTAACTTTTTACCTGGGGCACGAAGTTCAGCAGAATCAACCCACACTTCTAGAAGTTCTCAAAAAACAGATCAATACTGAAGACGGTATTTACGAAATCGGAGAAAACCTATGGTTAATTCCTGCTGATGATGGATTAGATAATGCTCAAGAATTTTTGTCTGGGAGCGGTATGGGAGCTATTGTTTTGAGCAAACGCTTAAAAGAGGTATCAGATTTATTTCAATACTGCATTGTTGATGCGCCACCTCAGCGATCGCAAATCTGCCTTACATCGTTGGGGGCAGCTGACCATATCATCATTCCTGTAGAAGCATCATCCAAAGGTGTAAATTCTCTCATCCGAACTCTGAGTTTAGTTGAGGAACTTCAAGAAATTGATGCTTTTTCAGGGATAGTGCTTGGCATCTTGCCATTCAGAGATAAATGGGTAGGTAATAACCAAGTCGCACAAAGTAAGGCGAGTATCAGTGCAATGCGAACAATTGCCGAAGAAATAGTCGTTTTACCTTCAATTTTAGAATCTGAACAATTTAAAAAGGCCATAGATAAAGGTGTAAGTTTGTCCTCTCTAGGCTTTGAACAACTCGAAACTCCCTTCCAACAAATTATCGAGAGGTTACAAAAAAATGTCTGATGTTTTTGAGCGCCTTAAGAAAAAGACACGTCCAAGTGTTCCAGCACGGGATACAACACTTGTAAAAGTACAACATGAGAATTTACTAAATGACCAAATTACTGAATTTAGTCATTTATCTGAGAAACCAAAACCGGATTTAGATAGTGAGGAAGTTATAAACGATAAGGTAAGCACTTCTAATCAAGAACAGCACTTAGAGTTACCGCAGATTATCAGGCGAACAATCAGGTTAGAACAGGACATTGATACTAACCTAGATAGCCTTTGCAATGTAAATAAAATTACTAGAGATACTTTCCTAGAAGCTGCATTTCTCGTCTGCTCAGAAAATGAGGAATTATTGCAAGAGGTACTAAAGCAAGCTAGAAAACGTTATCAACAGCGTAAACAAGCTGGTGAACAACGCAAATTTCAGACATTGGCTAAGAAAATTAACGTTAACGATTAAGTTAACCCTAATCCATCCGTGAGAGGTTAAGGTAATTGCACAAATGTCCGTGAGGGTGCAGGAAAAGACAGTGATTATCCTAATGAGAATTACTGCATGAAAATATTGCGTTGTTCCATTTCTAAAGGTTCTGCTTGAACAGTGTCAGCAGTGAATGCGATTGGAGCCAAAATATTCTGTTCCATCCAGAGCTATTGGCAAATTATTTTTAAAGCAGAGAAACCCTTTTAGGTGTTTAGTTTGCTCTAATGCTCTAAAATCTCGTCATACACTCAGGGTAGCCATTACTAATGGGAAGAAAATCATTAGCAGGGTACAAAGCTTTAATATAACGCTCTAATAATATACGAAAATCATAACTCATAGGAGAATTTTCATCTCCTATGAATGAGGATTGGAGAATTTCATCCTTTAACAAAAAATGTATGGGAATAGCTAAGTACTGATCGCTAAAATTACTAGAGTCACTTATTTGCTGAGTGTTCCCCTCATTTTGGAGCAGGTGTTCTATAAAATCAATGGCAAACCAAATTTCATTTTTGATATTTTCTGAGTAATCACCCTGAGTTATATTTTTTAGTGCATCCCTAAAGTTTGTTGTTATATTAGAGTGAATTTGAGAATAAGAATCTATACTGTAACGTGATGTAACAGTATGATTATTCATTGGGATAATCAATAATGAACCGTCCATATAAACGTGTGGGCTAATTTCTATTTCTAATAATTCAGGCATACAGGAACATTGGTCAAATAAAAAATCCACGCCTATCAGTTGATGGAATTAGCTGCTGCTACTGGAGAAATAGACCTAAAGTATTTAGACGAATCAGGGTTTTGTGCATGGAGTGAGCCTGGTTACACCTATTACCAACGAGGTGAGCAAAAACGTCTGGAACAAACTAAGCGTCGTGATCGTAGATTAAGCATTATCGGGTTTTTTCAACCAATAATAAGTTTTATTTACGGTCTGGTTATCGGGGGTGTTGGTCGTAAACCTTACATCCAGATGATGGAACATGAAGCCCTTAATGCCCAGAAAGTTGGTCGCATTAGAGTAATAGTGCAGGACAACGGCCCAATACATCGATGTCAGGAAGTTCAGCAGTTATGGTCAAAGTGGGAACAGATGGGTTTGTACATCTTTTTTTTGCCCGCATACTGCTCTCAGATGAATCCAATTGAATTAGAGTGGCAGCATCTTAAAAAAGATGAACTATGTGGGCAATGAGTTTATACCTCAAAGCACTTGACCATCTCCACACAAAATCCTTACGATGCAAGTATTTTGGTATTTTGGACTGACGAACATGGAGATTATCCAATCACATCGTTTTAAAATTGGATGTGAGCAAGCAACAAGTCCACATAATATCCCTTATGTTCACTCATATCATGGGATTGCTATGGATCATACTGCTGATGATATCAATTCACCTGTCCCAGTAGTTTTTCGCTCTTCTAGGAAAGAATGGGCAATTAAATTGATGATTTCAACTCTTTCTACAGCAGAGGCAGCAGATACAAGCTTTTGCAGGCTTACACCTGGCTTTGCCCCAAGCAGCTGAGACAAATACCACTCCCGTGCTTCTATAGGAACAGCCCCTAACAATGCTAGAAACTTTCTAGTTCCCAAGTCAGCCTTTCCCTTACGAAATCTGGAAATTAGCACCTCTGAAACTCCAGCTTGCTTGGCTACAACCTTTGCCGAAAGGTTGTACCTATCGAACATCTCGTCAAATAGTTGCTGGTAAAGAGAAGTTTCCTCTGTTACAAAATTTTGCATTGCTAGCTAATTATAGGATTAGTTAGTTGTTATAGTATGCGATATTTAGAGAGAACTCTATTAGGATTTTTAAAGTTATGGATAATTCAATAATAACAAGGGACTTACTCTTTTCAAATTAAGCCAACAGCAGTTCTGACTGAAAACATAAGATCAGCTTTTCTTCAGTAGAACAGAACTTCGGCTAATACTTGCTTTGGCGACACTTTTGAGGGCGCAAATTAAGAGAATTTCGGCATACATCAAGTAACGTCTGAAGTTGCTAATCGCTTTGCTCTCTATTGCTGTGTGTCAAATGGCTGGTATTTAAAAAGTTAGCCCTTGTCTGGGGGGACAGGGGCTGGAAATTTTTCTTGCTTATTAAGGTGATTATGACACAGAACAGTTCAAAAATTCAAGGTAAGTTTTACCCACTCCAGCACGAGGAATGGCTGAAAGCCTGCCGAGAATTAACGCCAGCACAAAAAGATGTGCTGTACTACATTCGCACTCTCGATCCTTATGGCGACGGGGTTGAGTTGTCTGTTTCCGGGATAGCTAGGCAACTGTCAACAGAGAATAAAGAAGTACATCGCTCTACAGTTAGCCGCGCTCTCAAAGCCTTAGATGACAAGGGATTCATTGACCTTGAACTACTGAAAGTCCAAGTCAAAATTTTAGCTGGGGGGCTTCATTGTTGCGATGAGACAACAGTGTTGCCTACAGACAACAGTGTTGCCTCACCGCAACAAGCGCGATCGCTACGCAACAAGCGTGATCATGACGCAACAGACGCGATCGCTACGCAACAACCGAGTTCTGAAAGCCATACTCAGAGCCAATCTTCAAGTCCTAAGACTTATAAGACTTATTCAGACTTTATTAAGACTCTCTCACAAGAGGAGCGAGCGAATTTTCTAGAATTTTGTGAGGAAAAAACCAAAAATCTTAGCCAGCCAGTGAATGACATTGAGGCTTGGTTAGCTTACAAGAACAAAGCCGGAAGGAATCGCTGGGAAGTTTATTACGAAAAATATCTGGCTTCAAAACAGGTACAAACCAAAAAAACTGAAACAAAAAATGCTCGAGACGAATTCCGTCGAGAACTTGAAGAACGGCAGCGACAAGCTCAAAGAGCTTGGGAAGAGTCGCAAAGTCAAAATCTCGCTGAGAATACTGGCGGTGAGACATGATTGATAAATTGCCACCCCAAAACATCGAAGCGGAAGAGGCGATTTTAGGCGGTATCATGCTTGATCCAGAAGCAATCGGTAGGGTGAGCGATCGCCTAATTCCCGAAGCCTTTTACATTAGCGCCCATAAAGATATCTATCAAGCCGTGCAGCGCCTTCATTGCTCTGGTAAACCCACTGATTTACTCACAGTTACAGCTTGGCTTACTGACCACGATTTACTAGTCCGTATCGGCGGGAGAAATAAACTAGCAACTTTGGTAGACCGTACAGTGTCAGCTGTCAACATTGACACTTTAGCCGAGTTGGTAATGGACAAATTCGCGCGTAGACAGTTAATCAAGGCTGGAAATGAAATTGTACATCTGGGTTACGAGACAGAAACTGAGTTACCACAAATCCTTGACCAATCAGAACAGAAAATTTTCCAATTATCTAATCAAACCCTATCTTCAAACACTGAACACAACAGCACGATTAACGTTGCTGCTTACGAGGATTTAAATTCAGGAAACCCCATTTACCCTACAGGACTTCATGAACTCGATAATTTGATGGTGGGATTTGAAAGCGGCACACTCACCATAGTTGCGGGTAGGCCATCAATGGGAAAGTCCCAGATCGCCTTGTTTTTGGCTTTCCAAATGATACTGTTTCATGAGCTACCTGTGGTCATCTTCTCCTTGGAGATGACAAAGAAACAATTGGAGTACAGGCTGTGGAGTTTAATTAGTGTCACCAACGCCTATAAGCATTTAGAGTTAACGCCACTAAAAAGCGATCGCATCCGCAGACATCGCTCAGGTAATAAACCCCTAGCAGACTGGGAATTTACAAGCATTGCCAAAATCGTCGGTGTTGCTTCAGAATTACCGCTGTACATGAATGACTCAAGGGGTATCACCGTTTCACAAATTGCTTCCGAATGCCGTCAAATTAAGGCTAAAGAGGGAAAACTTGGGTTAGTTATCGTTGATTACCTGCAAATGATGGCAGAGGACTCTGGAGGCAACCGCAGCTATGGACTAGGAGATGTAGCCAGGGGACTTTACAAAATGGCAGGGGAACTAGATGTACCTGTGCTGGCACTGTCGCAAATCTCTAGGGGAGTTGAGGGCAGACAGAATAAGCGCCCCATGATGAGCGACCTTAGCCAATCGGGAATTTTAGAAATGGTGGCAGACAATATTATTCTCGCTTACCGGGATGAGTACTACAACCCAGACACTACAGACCAAGGAATATTAGAGCTAATCATGGCTAAAGCACGGCACGGTGAAACAGGCACAGCAACGGTATTTTTTGACAAGTCTTATGGAATTATACAGAATTTGCGCTCCGGAAATATCTGAGTCTTCAAACTGCTGTCGAAACCATCCGCCTCCTGTATCGGAACTTTTACTGGGGGGTATTGATAATAGCCCTAGTAAAAACTCTGAACAAATAGAGATATCCCCCAGTAAAAACAACCCTAGTAAAAAGTGCAGAAATTGGGGTGAGGGTAACGGCACTATTCATTGGCGCACCATTACTAGGGGTGGAAAGGACTATCCCCAGGCTTACTATCATTGGCAGGAAAAAGGGAGAAAGAAGACCAAGTACATTCCCAAGCAAATACTTGGGGATATTCAAGAAGCAGAGTTCAAGAAGCGCCCAATTAGAGAAATTTTGACATTACTGGGTGTTGTGCCTAGCCCTAGTAAAAACACATTACTGGGGGATATCGAAAACAGCCCTAGTAACGATGTCGAGCAGTCGGAAATACCCCCCAGTAAAAATAACCCTAGTAACGATGTCGAACAGTCAGAGATACCCTCCAGTAAAAATAACCCTAGTAAAACTAGACGACACAAAGGATTAGGTAGTGGCTCCATTCAGTGGAAAACCATCACCCTTCACGGCAAAGATTATCCCCAAGCTTGGTATCACTATGAGTTCTGGAAAGATGGAGATCGCCTTGTTAAAAAGTGCAAGTATATTCCAAAACGACTATTAGAGAGAATAGAGAAACTAGAAGCACATAAAGCCCCAGTCAGAGAGATTTTATCAGTATTACGAGTAAAATTATAGAAAAACCTCATCCTCAGAAAAGCCACGCAAATCGTATTCTGATTCGTCCTAGCGAACAAGTCCCGATCAATGGTGAGATCGTCGAGGGTACTTCCAACGTCAATGAAGCCTTTCTCACGGGAGAGTCGCGCCCGGTGGTCAAAAAAGCCAATGATGAAGCGATCGCCGGAGCGGTCAATGGAGAAGGTGCTTTGACAGTCAAGGTCACTCGCACCGGAGATCAAACAACCTGAGCCAGATTATGCGTATGGTTAAGGAAGCGCAGACATCTAAGTAAATTTCAATCACTAGCCGATCGACTTGCCTATTTATGATTGTGACTTAAATAAATTGTTTGCCGCAACGGCAAGCTTTTACTTTAAAAAACGGCAATCTTTTAGGTTCTTGGCAACTTTTGGTGATGATGAAAAGTTACGCGCTTTAAGGCAGAGGGCAGGAGGCAGAAGGCAGAAGGGTTTTAAGATTCTGCCTGTCGTCGTAGAACTTGTGACCAAGACTCAGATCGAACTTGAAGACTTTTCTTGTGATCTAGAGGTTCTGTAACCCTTGCACAGCAGGAATTTCTGTAGTTTTCTTCTTTCTTCCTTCTGACTTGAAAATCAAACTTCGGCTTAAATCCAAGAAGGATATGTGGCTGAAGTCATTCAATGGCGACACAGCCGAAACAAAATATTGATTACAGGTTTAAATTGCGACCGGAACAGGTTCAACACTAACTTGATAACCAAGTTTTTCTAGGCGTTTAATCAAACGTTTCTTGACACTTTCCGGTCGTTGTTTGTCGAAATAATCAGCTCCTAAATCTTTATAAGGTTCTTGATGTGATATTAGATGGTAAGCGATCATTAAAATAGAATGTGCAACAGCAACAGCTGCGCGTTTTTTGCCTCTTCGCCCACTAATACGACGAAACTGAGCAGCAAGGTAAGTTTTAGTATGGGCTAGAGCGTGAGCGGCTTGAACCAGAATTGTTCGTAAGGAGCGATTGCCTTTACGGGTACTAGTTGAAAGCGTTTTCCCACCACTTTCGTAGTTACCAGGAGCAACTCCAGCCCAAGCAGCCAAATGCTGGGCACTTGGGAAACGGCTCATATCGATGCCAATTTCAGATACAATAATTTCCGCAGTTCGACGTGCGATACCTGGTATAGTATCTAATAACTCTACCGCTTGCTCAAAAGGGCAACAATATTCCTCAATTTGTTGGTCAAAACATTTAATTGTTTCGTCTATGCTATCAATTTGACACAGTAGCTGTGCGAGAATAAATCGTTGATGAGGACGAACTCTACCCTCAAGTGCAAGAATCAGTAAATCATGCTTTTTTCGCATAGTTCCTTTTGCCAAGTCCGCCATTAGTTCAGGACTAGCGCTACCTTCAACAATCGCAGCTAGCATTGCTCGTCCTGACACTCCCATTACGTCACTGGCAACTGAGGCAAGTTTGATATTAGCAGCTTCAAGCACTTTTTGGACTCGATTCACCAAGTTCACTCTTTCTCGAATAAAATTGCTACGATGACGAGTTAAATCGCGCAAATCTCTTTGCTCCACAGGGGGAATAAAACTCGCACGTAACAACCCATGTTGTAGTAGTTCGGCAATCCACTGCGAATCTTTGATGTCTGTTTTGCGTCCTGGCACCGCTTTTATATGACGGGCATTAACTAACATAACTTCAAAGTTTCCTTCTAGGATATTAAATACAGGTCGCCAGTACTCACCAGTACTCTCCATTGCTACATGAGTACAATTGTGACTTGTTAACCAGTCAGAAAGTTTTAACAAGTCCTGAGTCATTGTAGTGAATGTACGTATTTCCTTGTGCCATCCGGACGAAGACTTTGGGGTAATTACACAAGCTACCACCGTCTTTTTGTGTACATCTAGTCCTGCACAACGATTGTAGACTACCTGCATATCTCTTGATCTACTACAACTTTCAAAATTGATAGGGGGCTAATACGTGGATATCTAAATAGTAGATTCTGACTTGCGTGCTCACTAAAACCAAAAAATTGCTCAGTGGCGACAATTGGTAATTCCTCTCGATATCCAGGTTAGACTGCCCTTCAGGCTCTGGTGCTCTAATAAGGAAACAACCTCGCTTGTATCAGCCTTATCTTGGAAGTTACCACATTTTCATTCATGGTGATGAAATTTTTTCATTGGGACTGCCCTCAGCATAGCTGCCTTCTGCCTAAACCAGCCCACTAGTGATCACCAAAAGCTGACAAGAACCATCTTTTACTTTAAGTCACACATCTGCACGAGAAGCGGTTGTAAAATTACAGAAAATGGACGTGCGGTGGTAATGATTACAGGCGATGCCGAAGCAGTTGCCAAGACCGTTGCTGGGGATTTGCAGATTGATCGCTACTATGCTCGTGTCCTACCACAGGGTAAAGCTGCGCTAATTCATCGGCTCAAAGCTGAAAAGCCGACCGCCTTTGTAGGCGAGGGCATCAATGATGCACCTGCTTTAACCGAGTCAGATTTAGGACTGGCGATCAGAGCCGGAACCAATGTTGTGATCGAGTCTGCCAATCTAATCTTAGTTAAAAGCGATCCGCTTGATGCAACTTACGCGCTTAAACTTGCGAAAGCTACCTACAGCAAAATGGCTCATAACTTGTTATGGGCAGCTGGGTACAACGTTGTTGCCATTCCATTAGCGGCAGGAGTTGGCTACCCATTCGGCATTCTATTAACACCAGCAATAGCTGCCATACTGATGAGCGTTTCGACAGTTGTTGTTTCATTTAATGCAATGTCGTTACGTGGCATTCGTTTGCATGATTGAGTACATCAGAACAAATCTCAATCGAGACGAAGTAATATAAGTTACCTCCTAGATGCAGAAGCCATTTCACTGCTTCAAAACTACTCACACCCATAATCAGGGTAGAGTTGAACTAAAAAGTTTTTTGTAAGCATCTGTCTTTAACGATACAACATTTTAAATGGGTAAATAGAGCGAACGGTTTTAAGTGGGGGTATATTAAAAGGTAGCTTAATAGTGAAAGTGCTACCTTCACCTAAGTTACTTTGCACATCTATGCTGCCGTGGTGTGACTGAATAATTGCTTGCGCGATCGCTAATTCTAATCCAGAACCACCAATGCTACGAGAGCGAGCGCTACTCACCCGATAAAAGCGATCAAAAATTCGAGTCAGTTCGTGGTGATGTGAAAGCATTTCGCAGACTCCAAAGAACGTTGATGAAGTCTTGGTGACCAAGAGCTTTATCAGTTCGTAGAGTTACCCAGGATAATCAGGGAAAAAAGACGGCTGGCGTTGAGTCACTGACCCCAAAGCAACGTCTAGAACTGACTGGAAATTTAAACCTGGGGTCAAAGGTCAGCCCAACTAGACAGTATTCAATCCATTCCACTTGGTGTCAACCCTTCTTAAATTAGCGAAGCATTGTTAAAAGAGGGATTATTATGTCTGTTAATTGAGATTAGCAGGTGTAAATTGACCTAAAAAATGGGGTTTTGTGTCTGCTAATGCTCCTCAAAACCCCAAACAATTATGTCATCTCATGTAAGTGAAACTATTTCTCACGGATCTCGGTTCGACTCCTACAAGACTACTCAGTCCATAGGCTCTTTAACTTAATACCATGACTGGTGTTTTTTGCGTTTTTTGTCGTGGTATTTCTTACCATACCAATCGTAGTTTTTGCCTTTGTTATAATCATCGTCTTTGTCGTATTCGTGGTATCCCCCAGATAAAAGCTGCTGTTCCTGTGTGGATAAATTCACAAGCAAATCAGACGTAATGATTGAATCAGACATATTTTTACCTCACTTACTTCATAGAGATTACACACCTACATAATAAAAACCAGGTGTGTAACACTACGCTTTCATTTTTAAAGCCGTTTTATAAAGATTAAATTCTCCTAAAGTAAGAAACTAAAAAACTAGGTTTTAGGCTATAGACTTATACAAAGTACTATCTTAAGCTATTGAAAAATTTTTTATGCGCTGTTATAATCTTTTACTTTTCATTTGGTATTCTAACAGTAATTTGATAAAAAATAAATCTGAATATATAAAGATATTTATATATTTTTACATCCTGCTGAAATCTTTAGTATGTAAGCTTTTTAGCTTATTCTATTACCTATCTTATCTATAAATAAAATAGTTAATGCATACTAAGATGAAATTAGGATGAAATTCTCGTATGTAATTAGTAAGAAATATTTTTAATGTCATTAGGCAGACGTAAGCGCGCCGACAATTTCTTAAAGTAGGGGATTATGGACTCGAATCAAGTCACCAACACCAAGAACTAAGCAAAACTAACCCAAACGCAAACAAGCTAAAGAATACCGCCAATAAATCAGACGTTACAGCAGCCGAATTAGATAGGATGCACTTATTGCAAGTTATAGTATGAACAACATGTCAAGAATTATGAACTATTTAATTATGTTCTGAAAATATATTAGTTATATGAAAAACTTCATATACACTCTGATTAAATTCAGATTTATAAAGTAGAATTTAAGAAGTAAATTTATAAAGAATTCCAAGGTACAGTTGTGGATAAAATAGTAATTTTTGACTTTCATATTAGTCATGCAGATACATTTTTATATGATCTGACTCCAGCGCAAGCAGAGACTGTATTGGGTGGTGTTAGTGCTGCTGGTTATCCCTATACTGCTGCTTATATATTGAGTATTCATGATGGCATAAATCGTGTACAAGACAACACTTACGGTGTAGGCAGCAGTTACAGAAATAAATATAGCTCCATAGACAATTCCGATCAGGTTTTCATCAAGTACTATCCGATTTAATTATTAATAATTGATGCGGTTGTCTTGCAGACTTGAGTTTAGTGGGTCATGAACTTACAGTTCATGACCCACGGATGAAAATTTATTTTCAGAATGGCTAAGTAACAAGAAACGATCTAGCAGGTTTATATAAGTATCTGTTTTTAACGATACAATATTTTAAATGGGTAAATAGAGCGTACACTATCGAGTGGGGGTACATTAAAAGGTAGCTTGATAGTGAAAGTGCTGCCTTCACCTAAGTTACTTTGCACATCTATGCTGCCGTGGTGTGACTGGATAATTGCTTGAACAATGGCTAATCCTAAACCAGAACCACCAGTGCTACGAGAGCGATCACTACTCACTCGATAAAAGCGATCAAAAATTCGAGTCAGTTCGTTTTTTGGGATACCAATGCCTGTATCTTGAACTTTGATTACAGCATAATGGTCGTTGCGGTCTAATAAAACCTTTACCTCCCCTCCTTTGGGTGTGTATTGAATTGCATTGACAATTAAATTAGAAAACAAGCGATAAAGCTGGTCAGCATTACCTATAATATTCAGAGGTTGATGCACTTGTATTAAAGATGTCAGCTTTACCTCTGCGGCATTTGCCATCGCTTCAAACTCCTCAACTAAATCGCTAACAATATCATTTAGGCAACAAACTTCACGCTGTAACTTTTGGGCTTGTTTATCTAAACGTGCTAACATTAATAAATCAACAACTAAAGCCGTTAGCCGTTGATTTTGACGTTGTATAGTTTGCAAAATATCTCGTGTATCTTCAGAGTCTATTTGCGGCATTAAAAGTGCTGATTCTACCGTTGCACCTGTTGCAGCTAAAGGCGTTCGTAATTCATGTGCGGCATCTGCTGTAAACTGTTGAATTTGTCGATAAGATTGATAAATTGGCTGCATAGCTAATCCTGATAGCCACCAGCTAGCACCAGCAATCATAGCCATTGCAACTAGCAGCCCTAATACCAAAACTAATTTCACACTATCCAAGTAATGATTAAACTCTTGTAGACTTCGCCCTACTTGCATATATCCCCAATCTTGATAATTTTGGGTATGCAACCCTAGAGTAATTTGATGGTAATCTTTGCCTTTGCTGTCTTTGAGAAATTGCCAAGTTTTTTGATTAAAAACGTCAGGTAATCCTTCTGGATAATAACCAGCAGTAGCAATTAATTTTCCAGAAGTATCAAAAAAACGTATATAGTAGCTACTTTTAGTAACGATACCAAGTAGATGACGTTTAGAATGTGGCTGTTGTTGAATACAATTACTAGCTCCAGTTCCACATTTATCTATATTTGGGAATAACTGATGTGCCAATGGTTCCAAACGTCCAGGTGACTGTAGTTTTAGTTCGATACTGTCGTGTAATGTTCCCGCTACAGACTCAATTTCACTGTCTAAAGCTACCACATGAGCATGGAACACTGCTCGATAAAAACCGAACGCACATAGGCTTAAAATTAAACCCATAACAATGGCATAATATAGAGCCAACCGAATACGAGTAAGTCGAAACAGCTTATTCTGATTCATTGGTGAAATTAAGACGATATCCCATACCGTGCAAAGTTTCAATTGAGCTAGTACAGTCGCTATTGGTGAGTTTGCGACGTAACAAACGTATTTGCGCCGCCACTACATTGCTACTAGATTCCGCATTAACTTCCCAAATCTGGTTACGAATTTGTTCGGTAGTAACAATTTGGTTGGGATGCTTCATAAAATACTCTAGCAGTTGGAACTCTTTATTAGTTAAAGGAATCCTTTGCTGTTCACCCGTAGTATTTTGTCTTACAACTGTACTGTTACCATAATCTAGAGTCAAGTTACCAACAGTCAATTGTTGGGGTTGGAAATGCGGAGAGCGACGCTGCAAAGCCCGCAATCGTGCCAGTAGTTCTACCATTCCAAAGGGTTTTACTAGGTAATCGTCAGCACCAGCATCTAGCCCGGCAACTTTATCTTCCATTCTATCTTTAGCAGTTAGCATCAAGATAGGAAGAGGATTACCTTTGTAACGTAGTCTTTTACACAATTCTAAACCAGTAATTCCAGGAAGCATCCAATCGAGAATCGCTACTGTATATTGTGCCGAGCTATTTTCTAAGTAAGCCCATGCTTCAGTACCATCCATTACCCAATCAACTAAGTACTTTTGTTGATTTAAGGTACGCTTGATAGCAGCCCCTAAATCCGGCTCATCTTCGACTAGCAGCACCCTCATATCAAATTGAGTAGTTAAAGGTTCGTTGTAAATTTGTGACTTAAGCATAGTTTGCAATAGGGATATCCCTATAAATAGGTTGACACTTAGATATGAAATTAGGATGAAATTCTTAAGAATTAGAATTAAGCTATACAAGATCTAACAGTAGGCTAGTATCTTAGCGATACATAATTAAAGAGAAAAGACTTAGTATACCAGGTTGCCCAAATAGGGTGTGAACTTAGTTTGAGAAGTTATAGAAACTAAGTTTTGCAAGATATCTATTGAGTCAATAATAATTTTGACACGTAAATATGAAATTAAGATGAAATTTCAATTATCTCAAGAACAGTTATAAAATTTGTTGTCGTTAATTAGTTGATATGCAAATGAAGTTAGCCTTTTATCTCTAACTAAAGTTAGAAGTTATGACAATAAATATTGCAGCTAATTCTAATTCATTCATATGCATTTAAGAGCACTTTGTTAGATTTATCAAGAAAGAATTCAGGATTCATGAGTTAGAATGAGCGCATGAATCCTGTACGAATTGCGGATGAATAAATGGGTTGAAGACCACCGAATTTTTAATTTGGTGGTCTTCAACTAGTAGGATAACTTAGACCCAACACTAATTAATTTTGAATTATTCTTAAAATTATACAACAACTAGAAGTTAATTAGATGATAAAAATACATCATCAATACTGAACTTTGGAAAATATTAAAGACAAAATAGAAAATTTCATCTTGATTTCATATTTCTCCTTCAAGATAAAAAATAGGTCGATTCAATAATGGATATCAATATTTTTGTGGACATGACTTAAAGGCTTGCTCAGGTAGTTATCGCTCAGACCTAATTGATATTTACTTTTGGTCAAATTGAAACAGTTTTAAGTGGTGATTAGCTATACAAGCAATAATCACTACAATTCGTATCGTCAATGAAAGAATGTAGTAACGATATTGCAAATAAAAATCCGCTCCAATGAGCAAGTTAATTCAGCCCTGATAATTCCTACTAATTTTTGAATTTTTTGGATGTTAAACATGAATCAGCTTGCAAAATCTTCATCATTCGAGAACGTTTCTAACTGTCAATGGAACAATCATAGTAAATGGAAAAAGATTACTGCCGCTGATGTTACCGAGGCAATAGGAAATGTACCGATTGTAAAACTCAAGAATATTTCTCCTGTATGTGTTGTCTCGGAATGTTTCTTGAAGTTAGAGAGCTGCAATCCCGGAGGATCAATTAAGGAGAAAAATGCAGTCTATCTCGTGACGCGTGCAGAGGAGGAAGGGCTTCTTATACCTGGTGGTACGATTATCGAGTCAAGTTCAGGAAATTTCGGCGTTGGTCTGGCTATGGTAGGAGCAGTCCGGGGCTATCGAGTGATTATTGTTGTCGATGCAAAAACTGCTCCACCGTTTAGACGAATGCTGAAAGCATACGGTGCTGAACTTGTAGATGTACCGTTACATGAGGCAGACGAATCAGGCTCGATGCAGAAGGCGAGAATGAAACGAGCGCGTGAGCTTGCCGCAACTATTCCTCATGCTTGGTATCCATGTCAGCACTTAAATCCTCTGAATGCTGAGGCCCACTCATACTACACTGCGCGTGAGATTGAAGCTCACTTTTCCTCCGATCTTGATGCTGTCGTGGTTGGTGTTAGCACGGCGGGACAAATAATGGGAATAGCTCGTTATCTTCGACCGCGATTTCCAGAAATACGCATTGTTGGCGTTGATGTTGAGGGTTCAGTCATTATGGGAACGCCAGCAAAACCATACAAGATGACAGGTGTTGGATTATCGTTCTTTCCACCTAATCTAGAGCTTTCGCTGCTTAATCGAGCTTACGTGATACCAGAGGCGATCGCCTACTCCGTGTGTCATGCACTTGCACGTCGTGAGGGATTGCTTCTTGGTGCTTCCACAGGGGCAATTGTAGCTGGTGGTTTACATCTGGCGCGCTCTCTTGGTGCGGGTGCGCGGATTTTGATGATCAATCCAGACCGAGGGGATAGATATCTTGAGACAGTCTACGATTTTGATTGGCTTGACCGTTATGGATTTACCCTCAAACAAGGAGAGCATCTTGATGATGCGATCGCCTCACTGACTCCTGTGTATTTTTAGTGACTCATCACATAGCTGAAAAATTTCATGAACACCTCACCTCAGCAGGAACAGGAAGGTAATAAAACAACCTCCCAGCGATCGCTATTGATGTTACTCGCCCAGTTTATACCTCTTTCCTTGACTGATGTGGCAATGACTCTGGGCGATCCACTTCAAACTGCTGCACTCAGTCGCCTAGCCTTTCCACAAGAGACATTAGCCGGAGTTGGGGTAGTCAAAGGGGTTGCCGTATTTCTAGAAAGCCCTATTATCATGATTCTTCATGCGTCAACTGCTCTTGGAGGGCAAGTCAAATCTCGGCGCGCACTTTGGCAATTTACAGTAATTGCAGGACTTTCTCTCAGTGGCATTTTTCTTTTACTCACTTGGGAGCCTTTGTATAACTGGCTTCTTTTAGAGGTATTTGGTGTTAGCCCATTTATTGCAGCGCAAGGGAGAACTGCTTTTTTATTGATGTTCCTGTGGCCTTTCGTTATTGCTTGGCGACGATTCTTTCAGGGGCTGCTTATCCGCGCTCAAAAGAGCATAGCTGTAGGATGGGCAGGTGTGGCGCGATTAACTTGGGTAATTGTGGCGCTGGCAGTTGGAGTCAGTCTTAGAAGTAACGGGGCATTTCTTGCAGGTATCACCATGATGGGAGCCATACTTATTGAAGCAGTACTGGTCACATGGTTTTGTTTGCGTCTTGGCACTATTTCTATTCTTAAAGGGCAAGTAGATTCTGAAACTAAGAAACTGCCTAAAACCTTTCGAGGAGTCGCCTTTTACTATCTTCCTTTAGCCTCAACAATGCTTATTGTTTGGGGTGCAAGGGCAATACTCTTAAGTCTGATTGCTCGCTCATTCGATGGCAGTCTTGCACTCGCTGTGTGGCCTGCTGCTTGGGGGTTAGTTCTGTCGATTGCTAACGGTACACGCATGATTCAACAAGTAGTGATTTCTGTCTATGAAGAAACTTCTAGGCGGACACTGGTTGCTTTTGTGGTTCTTGTCGGTTTGGGCTTTACTGTAATACCAATTTTTCTTGGGTTTACAGACAAAGGGTTCTTGTTACTTGGTCAGTTTTTGGGAAATAATACATCTCTTGTGGAAGCAGCTCGTCCGGTTGTACAAATACTGTCATTTTTCCCTCTGCTCCTAGCACTGCAAAATACGTTTCAAGGGCTGCTTATTCACCGAGCAAAGAACTGGTTCATCAACCTTGCAACATTAGTTGCCGCAGCTTTCACCCTGATAGTATGTGGAAGTCTGATTTTTACTAGACATAACGGAGCGACTTCAGCAGCGTATGGAATGCTTGCGGGTACTGTCAGCGAAATTATAGTGCTTTTTTTCGCACTGCAACGTAAATAAGAGAGTCAAAATACAGGCAGTACTTTTTCCTTGCAGAAGGATAGGTAATTGAAAAATTTCGATTTTTCTGCATTTTTGGTGAAAAGAGATATACTTTGCGATCGCAAAGTATATTATTTCCTAAGCAACTGAGGTACACCCAAATTTTGTTTACCAAGGTTAATAGCTTTAAAAACGTACCTCACCCGATCTGGAACCGTTATATAAACTACTGCGAAGTTGAATAATTTATAAAAGAAAAGGAGTACGATTGCCAGTGCTGTAGGCAATCGTACTCCTTTTCTTGCTAGTGGATTTGGTAATTTTAAACAGCATTACGTATGGTAGGGTTAACAGGATATACGCTACTAATATCAGTTAAATAAAAAGCCTTAGCACCATATAACTCCTCAAAATCTAGTAAATGTGCTTAAAACTATACAAGTTTCATCTTTAGTTAATTTTAATGCATAAGTTTTTGTTATTTTGTCTAAAATCAAAGTATTAAAATATTAACAGTTAGAAAAAACTCAATAGACCTCATTGCCACAAATGATTGTAAATTGGTGTGAGCAAAAGTCAGTTAGAGAAGTTCTGGAAACTAACTAACTGCTAGCAATAAATCTATTGAGTTATCTTTATTGTGACAAATCAGTATGAAATTAAGATGAAATATCAAGCTGCCTCAGAAAATTTAAAATTTATACTTGCCTAAATAATACAACACCCTAATCGAAAGACTAGAGTGTTGTATTTAACACATACTACTAGACAGAATTAGAACTTAAAAACAGTTCTATGTATTGATGACAACACTATTACTGAAATCATGATGATAGCAGTTTTAAAAAGTGAAAGTAGTACGCAGTGTACCAACATAAACAGTATCGTTTGTGTCATTATGCTCAGGATTGAAGATGACTAACAAACCGGGGGTAACGGCAATATTATCAGTGAGTTGCAGTTTGTACAGCCCCTCCAGGTGATAGGATGTGCCGTCATCTTCACGACGAACACCGTTTGCCTGGATAAAATCGTTGTCAGTCGCTTTAGGTGGTTGACCAAAAATAAAACCAAGCACGTTACCTTGTTTGCCAAAGTCTCTCAAAGAAAGGGTAGCCGCCCAATAGTTAAAGTCTGCTTCATCACCCTGTTGAGCACCACTCTGAGCTTGTGCATCGCTGAAACCATACCAACCACCAATAGTAATATTAGGGCTTGGTTTAAAGCTAGCTTCTACACCGTAGTGGTTAGCAGTCAAAGCAGCACCTTGAAAGGGGTTATTTGCATAGACGCTGCCTGTGGAGCTAAATAGGTTAATCTGTCCTCCATTTTGGTAGGTACGAGCGTAGGTCAAACCAACATTTAATGCCTGAGTGGGCTGGAAAGATATCTGACCAAAGGCTGCATAGGAACCATCGAAAAGACCGGAACCATCGCTAGGATCGTTAGCTCTGCCAGCTAGATAAGCTACAGATGCAGTGAAAGCTCCTTTGGGATTGAAGATTAGGGTCGCACCTGCACCGCCCTCTCCTTGACGATAAATGGGGCTGAACCGACCATAGCGGGAAATAGAACCTTTACCGCTGCTTTGAAGGTCAGGGTTGAAGGTGTTAATGCTGTTTTCGTACAACAAACCACCGGCAGCATCAACCTGGACGCGCACTGCATCGCTCAGGTTAAAAGCGTAGTTAACTTTATCGATTAAAGCATCGTTATTTTCATTCCCGTCAAACGATAGACGGGTCATGTTTGTACCCGTTACATTCGTACCGTATGGGCTAATATTCCGGCTTTGGATACGAATTTCTAAATTGTCTTTTCCAGTAAAACTAGAGTTCAATTTCAGACGAACTCGGTTAGCAAAAATAGTATTGGTGTCTAAGTCGGGAGCCGTAGCCTGATCAACACCAGAGGAAACCGCCCTCTGATCGCTGCCAAAAACATCAGACACGTTAAAAATTGCTTCCCCAGTTAGCTTGGTAGTAGTGGAAAATTGATTAGCTTCTAGTTCAGAAGTGCGAGCTTCTAAGGAATCCACACGACCACGCAGAGTTGCCAGTTCAGCGGAAAATTCTTCTTGTAAGCGCTGTAAGGTAGCTAAATCTTGCTTGGTTACCAGGTCTGCTGTAGCAGTGGCAATCAATTCGTTAACTCGGTCTAAACAGGCGTTCAAACCAGCGGCAAATTCATAACGCGTCAAAGCACGGTTGCCACGATAGGTACTATTGGGATAGCCTGCAATACAACCGTAGCGTTCAACTAAAGACTGCAAGGCTTGGAATGCCCAGTCTGTGGGTTGTACGTCAGAAAACTGAGAAACTGATGTGACTTGACCGAAGTTGTCTGATTGGGCAGTCAACTGGTCTACAGTTATTACCTGTTCGTTAGCCTCAGCTGCTAAGGCGCTGTTAGCAGCGAAAAATATAGCGGCAACAATAACTGGACTGAGCCTTAGAACATTCCAGAATGGCTTGGTCATGATTCTTTTTTCACTCACACCTAAATTTGATTCCGACATGATTTCTTGTCTCTTCAAACCTGAAAATCTATTTACAGGATTCACTCCTATAACTAGATTCTCAGAGCATGATGAAATTAGGATGAAATCACAGGTTAATGATAGGTTAATGAATCAAAAAACCACCAAACACGCATCTATCACAATTTACATCCCTACTTCTGTCAACATGACATCCCTAGACACCAGCTCCTTACACTCTAAGAATTGCTCTGACTACGGATAGGTCTGAACCAGAGCTAGACCAAGTGGAATTTCTTGCGTGAATCCAACTTGATTGGCATAGACTTGGTACTGCCAAGTTGCACCATAGCCTGGTTCATAGGTTTGAGTATTGACTCCTCTCATTAAAATTGAGAGTTTTGTCTCAGGGTCTATTGGTTGTGAAAAAGCTACTGTAGCTTTTTGTCCATTAATAGAAACTGTCGTGGGAATTTTTTGCCCTGATTGATTTTTTACCTCAATTCCTCTATCAATTTTCACTCCTTCAGGCAAATTAATTGTAAGTCCTGCCAGAGGTTTACCCTGCACATGGACTTCAAATTTGTGAGTAGCATCTGTGGCATAAGTAGTATTAGGAGTAGCAGCACTTTTCATTAAATGGGAAGCGCTAAAATCACCTGGTTTACCGCTTGCAAAAACAGCATCAACTGAAGATGTAAATGCCAGTGTGAATACAACAGCATAAATCAATTTTTTCATTTTGATTCTCCTCAAAACCTAGTTCAATTTCCTTTCTATTATCAGTTTGACATTCACAGATGAAATCTCAATGAAATCCCATAGTTTATTACTGAAAAAATAATGTTGCATTAGTAAGTACGAAACCAAGCAACACCTATGGGAATTTCTGCATCAATGCCAACCTCTCTAGCTGAGAAGCTATAGACAGAACCATTACCAAGATTTCGTCTTTTTATTTTATTAAGGTCAATATCAAACTTAGTGTTAGGAGCAACTGGTTCGGCGAAAGCTAGTAGTATTGTTTTACCGTTGACAGATACATTAGTGTTAATTTTCTGCCCCTTTTCATCCACGACATCGATATCCTGAATGTTCTTACTTATAGTTACATTGTCTGGAACTTTGACAAGTAGTTGGGTGACAGCTTTGCTATTTTGGGGAACGTGTAAACGGAAAGTATGTCTAAAAATTCCCCAGCGTGTGGGAGGGAATTGTGAATTTCCATCAAGATGGGGAACCCTACCATCATCTGTTCTAGCACTTGCATAGCTAGGAGCAATAATAGCTGTGCTACTCAGAGTCAATACAACGGCGTAAATCAATGACCTCTTCATATTTATCTCCAAAATAATTAAACACATTAGTTAAAGTGCAGGTTCATGCATCGTGAGTGAATCTGCTCTTAATAGATAGATCAAAACTTGGCAAAGCCATATTTAACTACCCCTTGATACAGCCGTTAATCAGGAGAAGTAGGTAGTTAGCTTGCCCTTATCAAGTTCAAATCGTCGGTGATGTTTTGCTAAAGAGGTATGCTACCTCTATCTACTAGCATGACAACTCATAATGAAATCAAGATGAAATTTAAGCAATTTTCGTTAGAATCTATAAATTAAAATGTGGGAAATTGAGCTACACCTATAGGAATCTCTGTATCACTACCAACGACTTTGACGGAAAGATGGAAAATAGAAGTAGAATCAAGAGTTGATTGGTATATTTTGTTAAGATTTATTAGCAACTTAGTAGTGCTAGAAGTAACTGGTTCAGGAAAATCTATAATAATTCTTCTACTATTTAAAGAAATATTAATTTTGATTTTTTGACCTTTATCATCTAAGACATCAATATCATTACTTACAGCTACTGTGGATGGAGCATCAATAATTAGCTGGGAAAGAGCCTTGCCCTTTTTAGGAACGTGTAACTGGAAGGCCAATTTAACTAGTTGCCAACCAGCAGGAGTAGATTGCATATTATTTTCAATATTAGCAACCTTATTATTATCTATTTTCGCATTTGCATAGTCAGGAGAAATTAAAGCTGTGGTAGCCAGACTACATACAGCAGCATAAATCAATGTTCTCTTCATCTTGACTGTTAAATTAACAAACTATCTCAACTAGATTGCAGATTTATCCTTAGTGAATGAACCTTTACAAAACCAGTGTGACAGGTCACTATGAAATTAAGATGAAATAACTAGCTTGCAAAAATAAATTTAAGATTGCAAAGCACAAGTTAACTTTTACACGCACTGTAGTATCACCAAAGCCGGAACGTTCTTCTGTGCCACATCCTTTGGGTCTAATACGCACAACATTGTACACTTCCAGCATGACTTGCATACGTTATAATACCAAATTGCTTTTGGTTGTCATTCTGAGCGAAGCGTTCGCGTAGCGTCTCACAGAGAAGAAACTCACCAAAAGTTTGGCTACACTGATTTTCGCTCATTTTTAAACAATACAACCTATCTCGATTTGGTATAAATGTTATTAGAAAAATTCCAGATAAAATTAAGATGAAATAAATTGCTTTACTTTCATATACGATAAAAAAATGGGCTTATAGTACAACTATAAGCCCATCAGAGTTATGAAACATGAGGAGCATGTTCTTAATATTTATTATAAATAACTAAAATGAAATTAAGATGAAACTTTACAGTTTATTTGCTCATTAAGTTAGATTCATTCTAAAAAACATGATTATATAGTTTCGCTTAATTAATAATATAAATCTAGGCTTTAAGCCATACCAGAGTGGCACAACTAAAAAGCCTAAAATGACTACTCAACCATAAATTTAGACGACTAAATTTTAGTATTTGAGCATTAGGACAAAATTTGAGATAACTATTGTACGTCTACCCAAAAATCAGCAGTAATAATTTTCTCATTTCGATTAAATTGTCCCCACATTTTATATTTTCCTGGTTTCGGGAAACTAGTTATAAAATGAACCTCAGCAGCTGGAGTATTTTTCATCGCATGAGCATGAATATAGTCTGCTTGTGTTAACGGCGATGACTGCTTGAGGATGACTAAATGCCCTCTTTCTCCTAAATAAGGTTTCAAATCTTTCAGCGGTTGGTTGCTAACAGCATCTTGTAAATTGAAAATTAAGTGAACTTCTTGTCCAGCTTTGATTGTGGGTTGAGATAACTTGAGATTAGCTTTAGTATTACCAAAAGTCTTTGTAGTAGCTAAATCAATCTTAGGTGCAGTTGGACTGTTACCTGGAACTTCTGCTTTTAACACCGAAACTTGTTCTGCTTTTCCTGCTACTTTGTAATCGCTGAAAAGGCTGTAGCTGCCTGGATGGGGAAAATTCGCTTGGACTTCAAAGCGTCCATTTCCTTTATATGTAGGATGAATATGATTAAAAGATTGAAGGTCATCACTGACAACAATAAGATGCATTAATTTTTCTTGGAATTGATCAAAATTAGCAATTGCTTTACCATTGTTGTCTTGCACTTCAATCACTATAGGTACAGGAGTGTTAAAAGTGATTTTGTCAGCAACTGTCAGTTTTGCAGTAGCGTTCGCAGGTTCTAACTTGGAATGACCAGAATGTTCGTCACGGGAATTCTCTATATTGTGAGTGTTATGGGGACTTTCTTCAGCTTTTAATGTTTGGGAATTACCCATATTGTGACCTGCATGGGGATTCGCATTACTTACAGTGGTAGCATTAGAGTCTAGTGTTTCACTTCTATTGACTTGTGAGGCGCAAGCTTGAGCAACAAAAAAAGTTGAAGTGATGGCAAGTGCAGTAAAAAATCGCTTCATTTTTCTCCAATTAATAACTGTAATTAAAAAAATACCATAACTAGAATATTTCAGAATACAAAACTGCCACGAATAGTATACAAAGAAATTTAGTTAATTTACAGATAATACTTAATCTATACGTAAAGATTCCGCTAATTCTGCTGGTGCTAGAACTTGGTCTAAGTTTGTTTTGACAATTAAGACCAAAACAATATAGATAGTTACAAGCTATATATTAACTTTTTCATATGCAAATGAAATTTACATGAAATTTCATAACTTATTAGCCAAAGTCCGTAGCATACCTAAATGAAATCAGCATGAAATTTAGGCAACTCATTAGGAAGAAATTAGCATCGTATCATTAGGTAGATGCTCTTATACCAATAATTGCCTAGCGTGAATTATAAGAAGCATAACTACAGCTTCATAACTAATTCACTTATTTAGCTAGGGAGAAAATTATGACTACAACTAAACTACAAATCTACCCTTGGAAGTTGCATTTAAGCCTGTTTAGAATGCTTGCGTCAGTGCGATCGCCCTTGCTAATGCCTATGTGTAGTATCTGCAAGTATGGTAAAGAAACGCGATCGCTAACTAAGTTGAACAATATCGCAAGGTCGTTACTGCCGCAGGTGTAGCCTAACTCATCTCAAGCATAAAAGCTGAATACATGCTAGCTAATTTGCCTTTCAAGTAGGGAAGGACAGATAGACGAAGACTATCGTTTCTAACCAATGATTTTAGGGCGCGTATTGACAACGCCTAGCAAAATCCCTGATTGGGAGTTGACATTCTCTAAACCACTTATTTCCTTGAATAGAAGTCATCAAAATGAACAAAAAAGTTTTAACCTACAGTCTTGTTGCTCTACTGACAGGCACTACGATCGCAGCTTTTCCCATGATTAACAGCGCCAAAGCCAACGATCACAATCAAGTAGAAACCCCCAATCCAACAAACACAAGCCCTATGCATGGTGGAATGAACATGAGGGCTGAAGTAGATAAGTCGTTTATCGAAATGATGATTCCTCATCATCAAAGTGCTACTGAAATGGCTCAGATGGCTTTGAGCCGAGCCAAAAGCCCTGAAGTCAAAAAGCTGGCGCAATCCATCATTTCAGACCAAACCCGCGAAATTCAGCAGATGCAGGCTTGGTACAAGCAGTGGTACGGCACTGAAGTCCCTATGAGTGGCATGAATATGGGTAACGGCATGGATGAGGCAATGAAGATTTCTATGCAGCAGCAAGAGATGATGGATAAAGAGATGATGACAGCCCTACAAAATGCGCCTAACTTTGACCAGGAATTTCTCCGCCAAATGACTCGCCATCACCGAATGGCGACGATGATGGCTGGCATGGTTGGTAACAGTGCTAGGCACCCCGAGATTAGAAATTTAGCTCAATCCATTGCCAAGAGTCAAAGCACTGAAATTGCTCAAATGCAACAGTTGCTTCAAGTAATGAATACTCAAAATCGAAATACTCCTAATCGTTCGAGTAGGTAATAACTCAATCTCTCCAAAGAGGGGTGGCATAGCTGAAAGCAGGATGGGCAGGCTATTACCTACCCCAGCCTCATTAGTAGGGAAATACAGGTGCAACGACTGCAATTCTCGTTGCAGATACTTTGAACACATCTCATGCAATATTTTTGAAACCATTAAAAAGAATTTAGCAAAATCACTTGACTCTCCAGCCAGATAGAGAGTCTAAGATGAATTCATGAAGTAAGACACTTCAGAGAGTCTAAAGCTGTAGCAGCTTGTGTACTTTCAGTTATGCCATTTGAAACAGCAATCGAAGAAGCGATACCTTTGGTCGGCGCAGCAATCGCTAACTCTGGTTATCCTGCTAGCTAAAGCCGTAAACCATTTGAGTCTTCAACTCCTGATTTTCTTAACTCCATCTTTTTACTATCCAAGTTCAAGGTTTTTAACATTATGACACTCCAAATAAAAGTTCCTAATATGGCTTGCTCTGCTTGTGGAGACACCATTACTAAAGCAGTTAAAACAGTTGATCCTACTGCTACGGTTCAAGCAGATCCAAAAACAAAAATCGTCTTAGTAGATACAAATGCTGACGAAACAGTTATTAAGGAAGCAATTACTACTGCTGGCTATTCTGTCACTTAAAAGCCATCAACAAAGAATAGATCAGCAAACAGAGCAAGGCAACGCTTAGTAAAGTTGCTTGAAAAGCACACAGGCAAAGCTAAGTATAACGGCACTCAGCTATCAATCACACCAAAACACCGTTCTTAGAACTCAGTAAAAGCAGCGGCTAAAAAAGCATATTTAACTATGGATACTCTGAGTCTTAAACTTCGAGGCATGAGTTGTGCCTCTTGCGCTAACAACATCGAAGAAGCGATTCGCTCTGTTCCAGGAGTAAGTGACTGTAACGTTAACTTTGGCGTGGAGCAGGCTACTATCCAGTATGATCCCAAACGCACCAATTTGCAAACAATCCAAGCCGCTATAGATGCTGCTGGGTACTCATCTTACTCACTTCAGGAACAAGAAATGATTACTGGAGAAGATGATGCGGAAAAAACCGCTCGTGAAGCAGAATTACGCACACTTACCCGCAAGCTAGTTGTAGGAGCAATCCTCAGTACTTTAATTGTACTAGGGTCAATTTCTGCTATGACAGGGCTAAATCTGCCTTGGATTCGGACATTGTGGCTAGACAATCCTTGGGTACAGTTGGTACTGGCAACCCCTGTCTTGTTCTGGTGTGGTGCAGACTTCTTCAAAAATGCCTGGAAAGCCTTTAAACGTCATACAGCAACGATGGATACCTTGGTTGCTATCGGTACTGGTGCAGCGTATTTTTATTCACTGTTTGCTACAGTTTTCCCAGGATTTTTCACGGCTGCTGGACTGATGCCTGATGTGTACTATGAAGCAGCAGCAGTCATTACCACCTTAATTTTGCTAGGAAGGCTATTTGAAAATCGTGCTAAGGGCCAAACTTCTGAAGCTATCCGCAAACTCATCGGTTTGCAAGCCAGAGATGCCAGAGTAATCAGAAATGGGCAAGAAATTGATGTTCCTATCCAGGAAGTCCAGATTGGTGATGTAGTTTTGGTGCGTCCAGGAGAAAAAATTCCTGTTGATGGAGAAGTGATAGAAGGTGCTTCCAACGTTGATGAAGCGATGGTGACTGGTGAGAGTTTGCCAGTCAAAAAGCAACCGGGGGATGAAGTAATTGGAGCCACAATTAACAAAACAGGTAGCTTTAAATTCCGAGCAACCCGCGTTGGCAAAGACACTTTTTTATCTCAAATCGTTAAAATGGTGCAACAGGCTCAAGGCTCCAAAGCACCAATTCAGCGCTTGGCAGATCAAGTAACGGGATGGTTTGTGCCAGCAGTGATAGCCATTGCGATCGCTTCCTTCGTCATTTGGTTTAATGTCATGGGCAACTTGACATTAGCCTTAATTACTACAGTCGGAGTGCTGATTATCGCTTGTCCCTGTGCTTTGGGTTTAGCTACTCCAACTTCAGTGATGGTGGGAACGGGCAAGGGAGCAGAAAATGGTATTTTAATTAAAGGTGCAGAAAGTTTAGAACTCGCTCATAGAATCCAGACCATTGTGCTGGATAAAACTGGAACTTTAACACAGGGAAAACCCACTGTTACTGACTTTGTTACTGTCAACGGCACAGCTAATAGTAACGAGTTAAAACTTTTGCAATTGGCAGCGTCTGTAGAACGAAATTCAGAACATCCATTAGCTGAAGCCGTGGTTAGGTATGCCCAATCTCAGCAAGTGGAACTGACAGAGGCTAAACAATTTGAAGCGATCGCTGGGAGTGGTGTCCAAGGCATTGTTTCAGACCACTTAGTACAAATTGGTACTCAACGTTGGATGGAAGAATTAAATATCGACACCCACAATCTCCAAGAGCGTAAAGCTTCTTTGGAAGCTGCTGGTAAGACAGCTATTTTAATTGCTGTGGATGGGCAAATTCAAGGTTTGATGGGAATTGCTGATGCACTCAAACCCTCTTCAGTAGCAGTTGTGAGAACGCTACAAAAGTTAGATTTAGAGGTAGTTATGCTAACGGGAGATAATCGCAAAACGGCAGAAGCGATCGCCAGTGAAGTTGGGATCACACGAGTATTTGCAGAAGTTAGACCCGACCAAAAAGCGTCTCAAATACAGGCATTGCAAGCAGAGGGGAAAATTGTCGCAATGGTGGGTGATGGCATCAATGATGCGCCAGCACTGGCTCAAGCCAACGTGGGGATTGCAATTGGTACAGGAACAGATGTGGCGATCGCTGCCAGCGATATCACCCTGATCTCTGGAGACTTGCAAGGTATTGTTACCGCAATTCAATTGAGCCGTGCCACTATTCGCAATATCCGCCAAAATCTCTTCTTTGCCTTTATTTACAACGTTGCTGGAATTCCCATTGCTGCTGGAGTTTTGTTTCCGATCTTTGGTTGGCTACTCAACCCGATTATTGCGGGTGGGGCGATGGCTTTTAGTTCTGTTTCTGTTGTTACGAATGCCTTACGCTTGCGTAACTTTCACCCCAAAAGTATCTAATAATTATGGAGGAATTTAGCAAATGTTCAATAAAAGTAAGATTTTGGGGAGCATTGCTGGGCTAGGACTTCTATTTGGTACAGCATCAAATGTAGCAACAGCACAAATGTCAACCGAAATGCCAAAACATTCATCAGAACAAACCAGTCAATTTCGCCGCATTGAGCAACCACTACCATTAAAAGTCGGTGTTACTTTGGGCGGTTTAGGATTAATTGGATTGGAACTGTGGTGGTTTTTATTCAGTAAAAACAAAGCTATCAAAGCTAATCTGGGTCAAGGGATACAGGAGCTAACTATTAATGTAGACGGAGGCTATGAACCTGATCGTGTCATTGTAAAATCTGGTCAACCTGTACGGCTAAATTTCTTTCGCCGCGACCCCAGTAGCTGTTTAGAGAAAGTTTTACTACCTGATTTTCATATTGCTCAAGATTTAGCTCTTAACCATGTCACTCCCATTGAATTTACACCTCCTAAACCAGGTCAATATCAATTTACCTGTGGAATGAACATGTTTCGTGGTGTAGTGGAAGTCCAGTAGTAAGGTAACAATAAACATTTAATAATTCTCTCTTGGAACATAGGAAATGTTATGCAGTTCTGATTATTCATAGTATCAAAATATCTGCCTTTTTAGAAGCATCAAAACCATTCATAAAACAGATTTAGGTTTATCATCTGATGTGCCTTTCAGTTGCATAATTAGGGCGGGCGAAACGCCCACCCCGCGATAACTTAGTTTTTTGCAAATTGAAGGTCTTGGAGCTTATTTACCTTCTGTTTCAACTATTTTAACTCAGGGGCTGGCCTACACCAGCAGCTTGGAGTTGCTCTCGACTGGGTTTACCAGTCACAACCAGTTTTCCATTGATTGCGATCGCTGGTACTGCATTTATTCCATACTGCTGGGCTTTCTCCTGTTCTTGTCGCAAGTTATAAACCGATACTTCACAGTCAGGACAAGTCAGTTCTTGCACCATTTGCACTGTCTCATCACAAAGAGGACAGTCAGCTGTAAAAATCTCAATTTGACGTTTTGTCATGATGTCTACCAAAAATTTTTTCTACTCATTCATTCTGAATCCTCTAGCCGGCTATAGAGTCAACCCCATAGGTAAATATTATTTTCCAAATAACCTCAATCAAAATTATTTGGACATATCATCTCCTCAAATTTGCAACCCTGGCTCATCAAGTTTTAAGCTAATATTTTTGCCCACAAGTATTGTAACTAAGTAAGAATACATCCGTCAGAATCCAGGAGCCAGAATGATTAAAGAATAAGCAGAAATATTTGATAAATCAATTTACTAATTTACTAAATACCTTTAAATTCTGACTTCTGACTCCTGGGTGCTGAATTCTTACGTAACTAAACTTTACACAAAATTTTCCAATTATCACTTGACTCTCTAGCCAACTATAGACTTTAAAGTTATAACAACACATAGTAGTAAATAACTATGATTGCTGTCGTGGAACAAGTTTGTTGTGAAGTATCATCCCCAAAAAAGCTGCTGAAAATTGGTGAGCTGGCAAAGCAAACTGATGTGGCAGTGGGAACCATCCGGTATTACGAAGGCTTAGGCTTGATAAAACCATTTGAAAGAAGTGAAAGTGGCTACCGTTATTACGACTGCGAGGCAATCAACAGGCTGCAATTCATCAAAAAAGCCCAATCCTTACAGTTTTCCCTGTCAGAAATTCAACAAGTGCTAGGCATCCGTTCCCAAGGCGACCCTGCTTGTCCACTAGTTCGGGACTTACTCAAACAGAAAATTGCTCATCTTGAGGAGCAGATTTATCGCATGAAAGAATTGAAGGATGAGCTAGAGGCATATCAACAACGTTGGTCAAACCGACCTTTGGATAATCCCTGTAATAAAGAGCTTTGTAGCTTGATTGAGGAAGTTGCTTGCTCTGATATACCTGTTCACAATTTCCGAGACTAGTAAATTTATTACTTGACTCTATACCCGAATAGAGACTTTAGAATGGCCTTAGTTTCTCGTAAACTACTAACTTAACAGAATAATGGAAAGTAAAAAAATGAACATTAGTACAGGCGTTAAAACAGTATTGAGCAAAGCCGTAGCTAGTTTTGCATTGCTTACGTTAACCACTACTGCTTCCTTTGCCAACACCCCCAAGGGAACTGTGACCCCGAATCAACCCGCCAGGGCTGTAAACGAAGCAAAACTAATTCAAGTGCTGACCAGTCAAAGAACAGCGCCAACGAATCCAACGCCACAGCAGCCAAATCAAACAGGATGTAAGTGTTGCCAAGCAATGATGAATAAGATGCCAGGAATGATGAACAATATGCCGGGAATGATGAACAACCAAGACAGTCCATCAAAATAGAGCTTGATAAATCCCTCGGCGAGAAACACATTTGAATTTTAAATGCTAGAAAAAACTAGGAATGTTTAGATAAGTCTCGCCGAGAAAGGCTAGTGAACTCATGGCTAAGAAAGCCATCTTATGCTTGAACTAAGGAACTTAAGGTAAACCAGGATAACTATCAAACTCGTTCCTTTTATCCAGAAGCTCAAATCACGCTTGCTTTTGCGTTTCATCATAAGTAAACAGCTTTACTACAGCAGAAAACTTACTCAGGAGAAACACAATTATGAGTCAGCCTGACTCAAAAGACCACAACATGATGAAATTGGGAATTGCTATGGTGGCTTGCTGCGCCGTGCTCATAGGAGTTTCCTTCTTTTTGGGCGGAGGCTTGGGGGTCTGGTTCGGTCGTTCTATCCAGCAGCCTACTAGCAATCAGTCAACTAACCAGCCACTCTCTGCCAACCAATCAACCAATCAGCCTCAACCAAAGGCTGTCAATGTATCCCTAGAGAAAGCGGTCAATTGGCAATCAAATAATCACGTTCATGGTTTGACCGTGAATCGAGATAATCCCAACATTATTTATGTTGCAAGTCATAACGGACTCTTGCAGCGTTCTGAAACTGGAGAATGGTTTTGGATGGGAAAAGAGCGAGCTGATTATATGGGCTTTACTGCCGATCCAACTGACAGTAACCGCTTTTATTCCAGCGGACATCCACACACAGGAGGTAATCTAGGATTCCAGATCAGTGAAAATCAAGGGCAAGATTGGAAACAGATTTCCATGCCTGGAGTAGATTTTCATGCAATAGCGATCGCACCCAGTAACCCCAACGTTTTTTATGGATGGCCTGCTTCTGGGGCGCAAGGGCTGCATAGTTCTACTGATGGTGGAAAAACTTGGACTAAACCCCGCATGAATGGATTAGGCGATGCTCCGTTTGACCTTGCGGTTGACCCGCGAAACCCTGAGCATTTGTTTGCAACTACCCGTTTGGGGATGTATGAAAGTAGCAACGGTGGCAATGACTGGACGTTAGTAGCTAATACACAGGAAGCTCCTGTTGCCAGTCTAGCTCTGCAAAAAGAAGATAACAATCTTATAATGTATGGCTATCGCTTTCTCAAGTCAGCGCCGGGTGTTTATCGCAGCAGTGATGGTGGTAAAACGTGGGAGAAACTTTGGACTGAAACTAATGGTGTAGTCGTAAAATTAGCGATCGCCCCTAGTAATCCCCAAATATTTTATACGGTAAATGATAACAATGCTGTCTTTCAATCCCAAGATAGCGGCAAGACATGGAAAGAAGTAAAATAAATTTGAAGGCTATCTACATAGTTATAATAACTTGAAATACTAATCGCTCAAATCTGCAATCAAGGCATTTTGAACGTTAGGATTATTTGTAATTAAAATTACAGTTCAGCCATTACCTTAGTTAATCAGTAGAAAGTAATAATGATAGCTTGAGCAAAGCCAGCTGTAGTTCCAGAATTGAGAAAATAATGATGGCGAAGATACATACTGTAGCGTCAAATATAAAAGGTTCTCCAGACTGGTATAAACGCTTATTTGCCTGGATGATGGCTCATGGCAACGCTAAATACGAGGAGGAGATAGCAGACCGTAAACGAGCTTTGTTTGCCCAACTGCATGGCAACGTTTTAGAAATTGGGCCTGGTACGGGCCCCAACTTGTCTTACTATCCGTCCGACATTCATTGGATTGGTATTGAGCCAAACCCTTTCATGCATCCGTATCTACAGCAAGAAGCTGAACGGCTCGGCTTAGAGATTGACCTCCGCAGTGGAGATGCCGAACATCTGGAAGTCGAGGATAACAGCATGGATGCTGTTGTAAGTACGCTCGTTTTATGTTCTGTAAATAATCTAGCTGCTGTATTGCAGGAAGTTATACGAGTACTTAAGCCTGGTGGATGCTTCTTTTTCCTTGAACACGTTGCGGCACCTCAAGGAACAATGTTGCGACGGATACAGCATGGAATAAAACCGCTTTGGAAAACGCTTGGTGATGGTTGCCATCCTGACCGCGAAACCTGGTTAGCATTGGAGAATGCAGGGTTTGAGCAAGTAGATTATCAACATTTTCGGGCAAACCTCCCTGCGATCGTCAGCCCTCAAATAATTGGTGTAGCAGTTAAGAAGCTCTAACAGACGTAAGTATAGCCTTAGTTGCAGTATGTCAAATTCCTCAAAAGTCATTCATCCCCAACACCTGCTTAATTTACCAGAGTTGAATATCGCTATTTTCTCCTTTCTTCTAAATTTCCTTTGGGAGATGCAGCAAATGCCGTTTTTTCAGGTTTCTTCTGAATTTTCTTGCACAGATAAGGTAATAAATTGCACTGTTGCTACTGTAGGGGATGTTGGAATTTCACTTACCGCTTTTTGGACTGTTGCAATTATGTCCAAGTCGCGCCAGTGGTTTCGTCAGCTAAATTGGTGGCAGTTAAGTAGCTTTATTTTAGTTGGTGTTGCAATTACGATTATTTTTGAAGCTTTAGCTACTGGTGTGCTTGATAGATGGGAATATGCTGATGTTATGCCGACGCTTCCATTCTTAGGTACTGGCTTGCTTCCCTTGCTTCAGTGGATACTGATACCGCCCATAATTATCTGGTTTGTTCAGAGGCAACTTTTTAATGTTAGGTATAAAGATTCAAGGCAGTCTTAAGCTTTCCAATTATGTAAATGAAGAGATCAGTTATTCCTGCTGTCCTGTTAAGGGTAAGCGAATAGCAGAGTGTTAGAGCACGTTTAATTCAATATAGATAAGTATAAACAAGTAAACTCTTACACCACATTTTTTGGAGCAAGGGTACACGGATACCTCGGATCGCCAGTCTCTATCTGAAGCGTAGCGTGTTCAATGCCAAAATGGTCGTGAAGCTCTTGATTTACCTGTACTAAAAAAGCATCGCCTGGATGTCCGGCAGGCATAATTAAGTGAGCAGTGAGTGCAGTCTCGGTAGTACTCATTGCCCATATGTGCAAATCATGAACACCAGCCACACCAGGACGCTCGGTCAGATAAGTCTGCACAGCTAAAGGCTCGATTCCCTGTGGTACAGCATCTAATGCTAAATTCACAGAATCTTTCAACAGTTGCCAGGTTCCAACTACTACTACGACAACGATAATTAAACTCACAACTGGATCAAACCATAACCAGCCAGTAAAAACAATGGCGATGCCAGCTAATACAACCCCTAACGAAACTCCGGCATCAGCCGCCATGTGCAGAAAGGCTCCTCGAATATTTAAGTCTTGTTGACGACCGGACAAAAACATTAGGGCAGTAACTGTATTGATGATAATTCCTACTACAGCAACGCCGATGACTGTACCTCCTGATACTGAGTTAGGTTCGCTAAAGCGACGAACTGCTTCCCAAGCTAATAGTAGTCCCAATACATCACTCAAATTGTGACCAGCATCGGCAACCAAAGCCAGCGAGTTTGCTCGGTAGCCATAGACTGCTTCAACAATCACAAATCCGATATTAAGGGCAGTACCAATTGCGAAAGCGCGGTTGTAGTTGCCCTGTCCGTGTTCGTGTCCCTGATGCTTGTGGCTGCGGTTGTGTACCATTGCTTAATCCTTAACAGTCTTGGTTTTAAATAGCCGCATTCCATTTGCAGTAACTAATAAGGAAGTCCCTGTATCTGCTAAAACGGCTACAGCTAACCCAACAAATCCAAAGGTTCCCAACAGCAGAAACAAACCTTTTGTTACTAAAGAAAAGACAACATTCTGTTGAATCACAGATACAGTGCGACGGCTTAGTTCTACTGCATAAGCAAGTCGTCTGAGGTCGCTTCCCACGATCACGACATCTGCTGTCTCCAGAGCAATATCAATTCCACCAACTGCAAAACTGATATCCGCAGCAGCAAGCGCAGGAGCATCGTTAATACCATCCCCAACCATACCTACTACTCCTCTTTGACGCAGGAGTTGAATTTCTTCAAGTTTATCTTCTGGTAGCAGTTCTGCTCGGTACTCTGTAATCCCAGCTTGCTGGGCAATCTGCTTGGCAACAGCAGTGCGATCGCCCGTCAACATCACCAACCGCTTTAATCCAATCCGCCTCAACTGTCGCAGGGCTTCTGTCGCTTCCAAGCGGATACCATCAGAAAGTGCGATCGCTCCTAATAACCCTCCGTTCGTCCCTACCAACACCGGAATTTGACCAAGTTGTTCAATTTCAGTTAACAAAGATTCAGCTTCATCAGACAAGCAAATACCTTGGTCTGAAAACAACCGTCGATTACCAACAAAATACAACATCTCACCAAAGTTTGCCTGAATTCCTTTACCGGGTAATGCGGTAAAATCAAGAGGCGTTGCTAACTCCAGCCCCAAATCTTGAGCCTTTGCCACAATAGCTTTTGCTAGGGGATGTTCAGACTGTTGTTCTAAGGAAGCAGCAATCTGTAATACCATGTCTGCATTCACTTTCCCCAAGTCATAAACCTGCTGCACAATGGGCAGCCCTTGTGTAATTGTGCCAGTTTTATCAAAAGCAAGGGTAGTTAGGTGTCCAGCCGTCTCCAGTGCATTACCCCCTTTAAATAAAACGCCCTGACGAGTTGCCGCACCAATGGCACTGACAATTGAAACTGGGGTAGAAATGACTAAGGCACAGGGACAAGCAATTACTAGCATGACCAGTGCGCGGTAAAGCCAGACGTTAAAAGGTTGAGCAAAAGCCAAGGGTGGTATTAGAGCAATGGCGATCGCTGCTAAAATCACTATCGGAGTGTAGACCTGTGCAAACTTATCCACCCACTGCTGCGAGGGTGCGCGGCTTTCTTGAGCTTGTTCCACCAAATTAATAATTTTGGCAACGGTTGTATCGCTAGAAGTGTGCGTAACTTTAACTTCTAAAAAACCTGTCTGATTTAGTGTTCCAGCAAAGACAGTATCCCCAACGGCTTTATCTTCTGGGATTGACTCTCCCGTAATTGGAGACTGGTCAATGGCACTGGTACCAGAAACAACTAGACCATCCAACGCCACACGCCCTCCTGGTCGAATCGTCAAAATTTCACCTAGCTGAACACTTTCAACCGGAACTGTAAATTCCTGATTCCCGCGCTTAACTGTAGCAGTAGGTGGAGTCAAATCCATCAGTGAGCGAATTGCGTTGCGGGTACGACCAAAGGTGAAAATCTGTAATGTTGTGCCTAAAGAGAACAAAAAGACAACCAGCCCCCCTTCAAACCAGTCTCCTAAAATCACTGCCCCAATCACCGAAATAGTCATCAGCAGATTCATATCGGCGCGGCGCAAGCGCAACTCAAACAAACCAGCCCGTGCGATCGGATAGCCAGCAATTACTATACCAATGCCATAAAAAGCTCGTGCAATCCAGATGGGTAGTACTAAATACTGAGTAAGTAAACCTAAAACTAAACCTATACCTGCAAGTATGACACTCTGTCCTCGACGATTTTCAATCCAGAATCTCCAGCTTGTTAAGTCGGATTTTTGTTTTTGTTTGGACTTGTTTATTGGCTGAGAATGCTCGTAGTTATGATCATGGCTATGGTTATGCTCGTGGTCATGACCACAAGAATCAGTATGATGATGGGAACTTGCTTCAACACCCTCCTCGACCGTGTAACCTAAATCTTGAATCCGGTCATAAATTGCTTTCTCATTCACCAATTGTGGGTCATAGGATATATGCAATCTTTCGCTGGCAAAACTGACCGATGCTTCTTGTACGCCTATGATCTTCTGCACCCCAGCCTCAATGGTTTTGGCACAACTGCCACAATCCATCCCGCCAATTTGTAGCTGTAGCGTTTGCAGAGAAACTATATCTACGTTATGGTCATGATTTTGGTGGTCATGGTCGTGTTCACCGCCACAGGAATGAGTCTGCTGATGGGATTGCGCCTCATGACTTTGCTCTATTGTATAACCCAAACCTTTAATTCGGTTATGGATACTCTTTTCACTCAATACCTCTGCGTCATAGGAAACTCTGGCTTTACCAGTTGTAAAGTTTACCGTTGCTTCTGTAACACCGTGTAACTGTTGCAAAGCGACTTCAATTGTCTTGGCGCAGCTTCCGCAGTCCATACCGCCAACTTGCAAAGTTTGGGTTTTGAGCGAAGGAGTTTGAGTCATAGCAGCTTTAGAATTAAGGCAAAAAGTTAACTGCCAATATTCTAATACAACAATTGAACAACTATTCAATTGTACAATTGTTATCATTTTAGGTATTATTGAGATTAATAACCATTGCTAAGTAAAACTTGCTATGAATAAGCACAAGAAAAAGCAGGACTTAGACTTAATTCAAAGTTCTGACACCCCTACCTGTGATACTCATCTGGTGCATCTAGATAATGTACGCTCATCTCAAGCTCAAATCTTACCGACAGATAAAGCACAACAAATGGCAGAAATTTTTGGGGTGTTAGCAGATACAAACCGTATACGCCTCTTATCAGCTTTGGCTTCTAGTGAGTTGTGTGTTTGCGATCTAGCTGCATTAACCAAAATGAGTGAATCAGCAGTTTGCCATCAGCTGCGGTTATTGAAAGCTATGCGTTTAGTCAGCTATCGTCGAGAAGGTCGGAATGTTTATTATAGTTTGGCTGACAGTCACGTCATCAACTTATATCGCTCTTTAGTGGAAAATTTAAATTAATAAAATATTGAAGTTTTAACTTATTTGATTATCGATTTTTATGTTAGTTTAAAACCCTTTAAATAATAGAATTTTAGACTAATTTTAAAGTATAAAATCAGGTTTTTTTAAAGAAACATTATGAAATAAAGTGAGCGCAAAGCACGCACTAAACAAACACAACAAAAGATAAAATTTTTCTTTACTTCTGCCTTCTGTCTCATTTTCAATATAGGGCTAATATAGCAGTACTAAATCATTTGTGATTATATATCTCTTTTTTCTTTCTTCTCTTTGTGTCCTTCTCTACGAGACGCTGCGCGTTGGCGTTGGCGTTGGCGTTGGCGTTGGCGAAGCCTCTCGTAGAGAAGCCTCTCGCAGAGAAGCCTCTCGCAGAGAAGGCGTTCTTGGCGGTTCGTTTCCTTATCTATATTTTCACGACTCATTTAGGATTGCTATAGCTGAAATTTGATAGCGATCGCCTTCTTATGTAGAAAGCTCTGGCCTATTTAATTTGTACGTTAGTTAATAGTAATGAAAATATATAAGTAAATATTTATGCTTTTGTTGTAAAAATGCCTACAGCAATTCCAAAGCGTATATGTATTATATACATTTGGTTTATTTTTTGGTTCTGGGAAAAGTGTAATTTTAAAAACATAAATATAGCGTAAATATTATAGTTATTCCTAATAATAATCGCAAGTAAAAATTTCACCCAAATTTCATATCGATATGAAACACTGGAGAAAGACTACTATTCAAACTCCTTAAACTACTCACAAAAGCAATGTAACTAGCTAAAGAAAGCGGTAGTCCAAATTTGCACATTAAATGCCAACATCCAAAGGCGATTCTGCTTTCTCACTAACTTAGGACACAACAAGCGATGGGAATCTCTAATTTGTTTCAATGTTCTGCTCCACTGCGTTATGTTTCGTTGACAATGTTGAGTTTGTTACTACTAAATACTCCTACTACTGTTTTGGCTGGTGGTGGTCATGACCACAGTGGCGGAAGTGCTTTTCAAGCAGGAGGCGAATTGACGGGTTCTGTTGAAGTAGATGCAGAAACCGCAAAACTGCTAGGAGTTAAGGTCGCACCAGTGCAACGTCAACGATTAGCTGTCGGCATTAAAACTACTGGACAGATTGAAACCTTACCTAGCCAGAAAGTGGAAGTCACTACCCCAATACAAGGGGTAAAAGTAGTTGAACTTTTGGTAGAACCAGGCGCATCAGTAAATATTGGTCAACCTGTCGCCGTTGTAACCAGTCCAGATTTAGTGACATTACGCGTGGAATCTCAGGACAAATTAGCACAAGGTCAGGCTGATTTACAGCAAGCTCAAGCTGACTTGAGGCTGGCTCAACAAAATTATGATCGCTATCAGCAAATAGCCGCCGCAGAAATCGCCCAAGCCCAAAGCCAAGTAGCATTTGCTCAAGAAAAGTATGAGAAAGATCAAGTGTTAGCCACTGAAGGTGCTTTGGCACGTCGCAACGCTCTTGAATCTCAAACCCAACTAGCAGAAGCTAAAGCTAAACTAACCACAGCCAACAGCCGCCGCGATGTCATTGCGGCTGAAAATCAACTCAAACGCGCTCAAGCAGCAGTTAGCCTAGCAAAATCCAATATTAATCGCAGCAGTGCTATTTATGAAACGCGGCTGCTACAACTAGGAAACCGTGCTAATGCTAAGGGACTAATAACGGTAACAGCTCCGATTTCGGGGAAGGTTGCTGATAGAGAAGTTACTATCGGCCAATCTTTCCAGGATGCGGGTGGCAGATTAATGACGATTGTTAATGATAGTCGGGTTTTTGCCACAGCGAATATCTATGAAAAAGATTTAGATAAAGTGAGGACAGGTCAACAGGTAAGGATGAAGGTTGCTAGCGTACCTAATCAATCCTTTACAGGAAAGATTACACGGATTGGCTCAGTAGTGGAAGGAGAAACGCGAGTAGTACCAGTACAAGCCGAAGTCAATAACACCAGAGGGCAGCTCAAACCCGGAATGTTTGCCGAACTTGAAGTTGTAACAAGCCAGACATCTACAGCTACTTTGGCAATTCCCAATTCTGCCGTAGTGGATGCAAATAATAAGAAATTGGTCTATGTCCAAAACGGCAATGCCTTCCAATCTGTTGAAGTTGAGTTAGGACAAACCTCTGGAGATTTAATTGAGATTAAAAGTGGTTTATTCGAGGGAGATTCAGTAGTTACTCAGCGTGCGCCACAACTTTATGCACAGTCGTTAAAAGGTGGCAGTAAACCCAAAGAAGACGACCACTCACAAGAAGGAGATTCGCGCTCAGAGGAAACTGAGGCTAAAGCTAACAGCTTTCCTGTACCTTTATGGTTGCTCTTATCAGGGGGAGGAGTAGCCATTGCTACCGTAGCTTTCATGGGAGGTAGCTTCTGGTCTGGTCGTCGCACGCGATCGCCTTTAATAGCAGTGGGCAATTCAGGCTACGAGTATGAAACTGAGATTTATACCGACAACCATAAGCAACCTATCTTATCTCAACCAACCAAGCTTATTGAGAATGAAGAACGTGAAAATCCTCATTCACCAAACTAAGTACAGCCTAAGTTCATAGCAAATAAACTCGAACAAACTTTGCGCTTCTGGCCGCTCAACTCTGTGTCCCTCTGCGTTTCAATTTAAATCCTCGATAGCCACAATTTTACGAAATTTTGTACCAAGGGATTCTAGACGAGGTTTAGGGCTGAAAAATCCTATGTAAGTCAAAATATGCTTAATTCTATTGTTAAATGGTCAATCGCTCAACGCTGGCTAGTGGTTATTGCTTCCATCCTCATATCTGTTTGGGGCTTTCTCGTCCTTACACAAATGCCACTCGATGTATTTCCCAACTTTGCTCCTCCGCAAGTGGAAATTATGACCGAAGCCCCAGGACTTGCTCCAGAAGAGGTGGAGTCCCTCGTCACTCGACCGATAGAAAGTGTAATTAACGGTACACCTGGACTAGAAGCATTGCGTTCTGCCTCAGCTGTAGGTCTTTCGGCTGTGAGAGCTACTTTTAGCTTAGATACAGAAATTTATCGCGCCCGCCAATTGGTAACAGAACGGCTGCAACAAGCACGTAGTCAACTACCGCAAGGTGTAGAAGATCCAGAGGTTCTGCCCGTTAGTTCCCCCTTGGGATGGACTGTCAAATATGCCTTTACTTCTGAAACTACTCCTTTGATGGAGGTCTGGCGAATTGTCAATTGGCAGGTGAAAAATCGCCTGCTGGCTGTCCCTGGTGTAAGTAATATTGTCATATTTGGTGGGGATGAGCGTCAGTATCAAGTCCTAGTAAGCCCCGATAAGCTCAAGGCGTTTAATGTTTCCCTTGATGATGTCACCAAGGCAGCACAAGCAGCCAACGCTAATGCACCAGGGGGATTTTTAATTACTCCCGACCAAGAGACATTGGTGCGAGGGGTAGGGCGGATTGAATCTATCGAACAACTTAAGAAATCAGTAATCAAAGCCAAAAATGGCACCCCAGTACTGTTAGAACAAGTGGCGGATGTCCAAATCGGTGCAGCACTCAAACGCGGCGATGGCAGTTCTGCGGGTAAGAAAGCGGTGATTTTGACTGTCAACAAACAGCCAACAGCAGATACACCAAGCGTTACAAAGGCTGCTGAAGCAGCGATGGAAGAGTTAAAAGCCAGCTTGCCTAAAGATGTAAAAGTCACCGAAACCTTCCGCCAAGAAGATTTTATCGAAGCCTCGCTAAAAAACGTTGAAGAAGCTTTGCGCGATGGCACGATCATTGTTTGTGTCATCTTGATTCTATTTTTGATGAATTGGCGCACGGTAATCATTACCTTGAGCGCGATTCCCGTGTCTTTGTTATTGGGAATGTTGATCCTCAATTGGACGGGACAAGGCATCAACACGATGACTTTGGGCGGATTGGTTGTTGCGATTGGTTCAGTGGTAGATGATGCAATTGTGGATATGGAAAATTCCTACCGCCGTTTGCGAGAAAACCAGATAGCAGGTAATCCTGTACCACCCCTGCAAGTTGTTTTCAATAGTTCAGTGGAGGTAAGGGTAAGCGTACTGTTCTCGACAATCATTATCGCGGTCGTCTTTGCACCAATCTTTGCCCTTTCTGGGGTGGAAGGTCGGATTTTTACACCAATGGGTATAGCTTATTTGCTGTCAATAGTGGCTTCAACCTCGGTAGCATTGACATTGACTCCGGCACTATGCGCTCTGTTGTTGGTAAATCAGCGTTTGCCAACAACAGAAACTTGGGTTGAAAGATTTTCTCAGCGATTATATCGTCCACTGTTGCAGTTTGCTATACGTCGCCCCAAGATTATTTTGACAGGTGCGATCGCTAGTTTTGTCGCTTCAATATTAATTATGACCTCTTTAGGGCAAGTTTTTTTACCAGAATTTCAAGACCGCGCCCTAGTAATTACCACGATTCTGATGCCTGGCCAATCTCTGGATGCTACCAATCAGGTAGGCTTGGCATTGGAAAATACTCTTAAAAAAGACCCCCGGATTCAAGCAGTTCAGTTCCGTTCTGGACGAGCGCAAGGTGATACGGAAGTAGCTGGTGTTAATGTTGGAGAGCTAGATGTGCAACTGAGTGAAGAGGGAGGAAAAGACCGAGATAAGGCAATTGAAATGATTCGGGAGCAATTTGAGAAAATTCCCGGTGTAGTTCCCAATATCGGTGGTTTTATTTCGCACCGGATGGATGAAGTGCTTTCTGGGGTACGAAGTGCGATCGCTGTGAAAATTTTCGGCCCTGATTTGGAACAACTCCGCCAGCTTGGTCAACAAGTACAATCAGCTATGAGCGAGGTGTCCGGTTTAGCAGACTTGCAATTAGAACCGCAAGTACCAATGAAACAGGTGCAAATTCAGTTTGACCGTAACGCAGCAGCTCGTTATGGTTTGACTATTGGCGAATTATCAGAGACGGTAGAAACGGCTCTGAATGGGCGAACTGTATCTCAAATCTTAGAACAGCAACAAACCTTTGATCTAGTTGTCTGGTTGCAAGAAAAATACCGCAACAATATCGAAGTCATCCGCGATTTGCTAGTTGATACACCCAACGGACAAAAAATCCCCCTAGCTCAAGTCGCAAAAATTGACTACGGTACAGGCCCCAATACTATTAACCGCGAGAATGTCTCTCGTTATATTGTTGTCTCCAGCAATGTGGCTGGACGTGATTTAGGTTCTGTGATTAAAGATATCCGGGACAAAGTTAAGCAAGAAGTACAATTACCTTCCGGCTATTACATTGAATACGGCGGTCAATTTGAAGCACAAGAAGGAGCTACAAAAACTTTACTTTCGACTGGTGCATTAGCTTTTGTTGCGATCGCAGTTCTGATTTACTTTGCTGTCAAGTCCATTCCTGCCACCATTATGATCTTACTAAACTTGCCCTTAGCATTAGTGGGTGGAGTTATTTCTATTGCCTTAGCTGGTGGTATTCTCTCTGTAGCTTCAATGGTAGGATTTATTACCTTATTTGGTGTCGCTACACGTAATGGACTATTACTGGTTGAGAACTACAATTCTAGGATGGCAGAAGGACAACCTCTGCGGCAGGCTTTGATGGAAGGGTCGGTAGAAAGGTTGACTGCTATCTTAATGACGGCATTAACATCGGCTTTGGGTATGGGGCCTTTGGTAATTGGTAGTGGAGCTGGAAAAGAAATCCTCCAGCCACTAGCCGTTGTAGTGTTAGGTGGATTATTCACTTCAACTGCTTTAACTCTTTTGGTACTTCCGGCTTTATATGTACAGTTTGGTAGATTTTTGATGCCGAAAAAGACTGAGCCAATTATTCAGCCAGAAATTGCAGGAGAGGCAAGTTTTTAGTTGTTAATTGACCAAAAATTGAGGAATGTAAATCAATGAAATTTTTGAAACCCAGCTTCGTAATTTTAGGTAGTGTAAGCTTGCTTTTCTTAGGTGCTTGTAGTGGCAGTAATCAAGCTGTAAATTCAGAGAATAAATCGGCATCAACAACAGAAACGGCTGCCAAAACTGAAATCGCAGCGAAAGATAATCACTCGGAAAATGATGGTCATTCTCATAGGAAAAATAATGCTCTTGAGCATTCCGAAGATGGTAAAGGTGAACATTCACATGGCGGTCAAGTTTTAGAGTCTGGGCAGTATCATTTGGAGTTTGTTACTGAAGCAAAGGATAATGAAACTCATTTAGATTTCTATTTAAAGAAAGGAGAAAAACATACTACAGTTTCGGATGCAAAAGTAACTGCTCAAGTTCAGCTACCTGATGGTAGTCAAAAATCGCTTCCCCTCACTTATGAAGCTAAAGAACAACATTACCATGCTGTACTTTCTGAAAAAGCAGCAGGTGAATATAAAGTTGCTATTCTTTCTGATGTCAATGGTGAAAAAGTAAACGGTCGCTTTACCTTCAAGCGATAATTAATAGCAAGTGGTAGCGATAGGATAATAGTTATGCTTCAACAGTACAATTACGAACCAATTAAATGGAAGGAGCTAACAATCTATATCAGTGAGTCTGATAGTTGGAAGCACCAACCACTTCACCAAACTCTATTGGGAATCGCCCGCCAACAGGGAATAACAGGGATGACGGTGATGCGAGCAATTTCTGGATATGGCAAACATGGAATTTTTCGCACTATGAACGAGCTAGATCCATCTATTGAGTCTTCTGTGCTACCACTTGTCATTACAGTTATTGATAGTGAAAGTGTAATAACCGAATTTTTTTCCTTGGTCAAAGATATGCTTAAAGATAAGTTTGTCACTTGTCAAAGCATAGAAATTCTTTCGCCATTAGTAACGCTTTAAGGGCAGTATTCATGTCTCACAATCACAGTCACGGACACAGCCACGAACCGACTAATTACAACCGTGCCTTCATTATTAGCGTTGCTCTCAACACTGGATTTGTTGTCATTGAAGTAATTTATGGGTTAGCTGCCAATTCCCTTGCCTTACTTGCCGATGCTGGTCACAATTTGAGTGATGTTCTAGGTTTGTTACTTGCCTGGGGAGCAAGCTTCCTCGGTCGTCGCCAACCAACACCACGCCGCACTTACGGGTTACGTCGCTCCTCTATTTTGGCTGCTTTATTAAACGCTATCCTTGTACTCGTAGCTTCTGGTGCAGTTGCATGGGAAGCTATCCAGCGTTTCCGTGAACCCAGCCCAGTATCAGGCGGTACAATTATCGGCGTGGCTGCGGTAGGTATTGCCATCAATATGGGAAGTGCCTTAATGTTCTTATCAGGTCGTGAAAGAGACTTAAACATTAGAGGAGCTTTTCTCCATTTGGTTGCTGACGCAGCAGTATCTTTAGGTGCAGTCCTGGCTGGTATTGCAATTGTTACTACTGGTTGGCTATGGTTTGACCCAGTTGTGAGTTTGATGATTGTTGTCGTGATTATTGTGAGTACTTGGCAATTGTTCCAAGAATCTTTGAACTTAGTCACAGATGCAGTACCAGCAGGTATTGAACCACTTGCAGTCCGTACATTCTTAGCTGAACTTCCCGGTGTATCTAGTGTTCATGACTTGCACATCTGGGCAATGAGTACCACAGAAACAGCTCTCACTGCTCACTTAATTATGCCTGCTGGAAATCCTAGTGATGCTTTTTTAGTTCAGGTAAATCAACAACTTCACGACCATTTTGGTATCGAACACACTACAATTCAGATAGAAATAGGCGATCCAAGTTATCCATGTCCTCTTGCTCAAGAAAATGTGGTTTAAATTAATTTAGTTGAGTATGTGGATAGAAAATTTGGTGGCGATCGCATTTAGAATAGTTACTATGACTGAATAGCCAATCATCTTAGCTTTGCGATCGCAAATTACTAAAGTATATAGTTATTCAAGTAAAAATTGCCGTTTTTAATATATACGAAAATAACTAAATCTGGAAAATTTTTATAAAATACTGATTTTTCATCTTAATTTCATCCTGTTTTTGTAAAGTAGAGTTTAGAGATTTAAACTTTAAATCTTATAGCTCTTTAAAATGCCACAGTTGTCTCACTAAATTATGGGTGCAACTAGAATTGTGATGCTTATAAATTAAGATGAAATCAAAGTCATCATCTCAAAAGATGAGCTTTATTCCTCGCTCTATCCTGCGGACGATAGGAAAATTTCAACAGACGTTAGATCCAAATGCCGAAGCAAAGGTTATTGAAGAGTTTCGCGCTTCTCGACTTCAAACAATTTCCTCTGTCCGTTTTTTGTTACTTCTGATTGTAGTTCCATTACTTATAAATCAGCTTTCTAGAAACTTTGTCATCACTCCCCTAGTTGAGAAGTTATGGAATTCACAAGAATCACATATTTTCTTAAATTATTCTCAAGAAGAAAAAGCTTTGGTAGAACTCAAAAGATTTGAGCAACATGTTTATTTTGAAGCTCGAATAGGTAAAATCACCACATTCTCTGACGAGGTTGTTCAAAAGAAGCTTAAGAAAAAAGCTATTGCGTTAGTAGAAGAAAATAAAATTGAAAGTATTAATGCAGTAACAAATGTCTTTACAGATATACTTACAGCCATTACATTAATTATTTTAATCTTAACAGGTAAGCAGCAGCTATACATTCTTAAGTCTTTTGCTGGCGATATAACTTATAGTCTAAGCGACTCTGCCAAGGCTTTTTTAATTATTCTATCTACAGATATATTTGTCGGTTTTCACTCTCCTTATGGATGGGAAATAATTATAGAAAGTACTTTAAAGCATTACGGTTTACCAGAAAACAAAAGCCTTACTTCTTTATTTATTGCTACTGTTCCAGTAATCATGGATACAGTTTTTAAATATTGGATATTTCGCTACCTCAATCGCAGTTCTCCTTCAGCTGTAGCTACATATCATAACATGAATGAATAATTTATAAATATATCTAAATCTTTACATCCAAAAAATACTGAAATTATGCCAACTTTCAACATGATTACAACAACTTCAAATACTAAATTCAACACAGATATAGTTCGGAATTATCTGCAAGATATTGTTCGCGTACCATTGTTGACTCATGAAGAAGAAATTGTATATAGCAAACAGGTACAGCAGATGATGGTGTTACAGAAGAAAAAGGAAACCTTGAAGAAACAACTCAATCACGAACCATCTCAAAAAGAATTAGCTCAATATGCACAGCTTAGAGAAATAGAAGTGAAGGAGATTTTTCACAAAGGTACACAGGCAAAGCAAAAAATGATGGTAGCAAATCTTCGTTTAGTGGTTGCTATTGCCAAAAAATATCAAGGACGAAATGTGGAGTTTATGGATTTAATTCAGGAAGGTTCATTAGGTTTAGAGCGTGGTGTAGAGAAATTTGACCCCAGTCGTGGCTATAAGTTTTCTACCTATGCTTATTGGTGGATTAGCCAGGGAATGACACGGGCAATATCTCAGCAATCACGAACTATTAGACTGCCAATTCATCTTACCGAAAAGTTGAACAAACTAAAAAAAGTGCAAAGGGAATTATCTCAAAAACTAAAGCGCAGTCCTAGTATGTCTGAAATTGCAGAAAAGATGAAATTAAATCCTGCTCAAATCCGCGAACTGCTGATGATATCTCGTCAACCTGTCTCATTAGATAAACAAGTGGGCGATAACGAAGACACAGAATTGCAAGAACTTTTAACAGAAGCTCCAGAAGCCTCGCCTGAAATCCAAGTAACTCAAAATTTAATGCGTCAAGATATCTATCTCTCACTGACAGAATTAACTTTACAGCAGCAACAAGTCATAATTTTGCATTATGGCTTGGAAGATAATTGCGAACTCACTTTGACGCAGATAGCTCAACATCTCAACATTAGTGAGACGAGAGTTCGTTACTTAGAAAAACAAGCACTGAGTTACCTCCGTCGTTGCCAAACAAATCTACGAGAGTATATTTTCAGTTAAATGTATGAGAAAACATCAGTACGAACATCTTGCTTCTTTAACTGTTTGTCAATATCGTTATCAGCTAAAACGAGGTTAGAGAAAGCTTTGAGACTATAAAGAGATACGTTTAGGAAAAAGTTATAGCTCCATCAAAGGTCACTTATTTGTTTTTTTTAAAAAATCCCTGTAACTAGCTAAAATTTCACCCAAATTTCATCTCACTTTGTCAAGCTATTAAGAGGTAACATCTTTCAACGAAGATGATTCTGATGATTGATGGATCTAGTAAAGTGATTATAAAAGCGCAATGATTAGAATACTGAGATATACTGCTATTTTTGCCTTGACTATGGCAGTTTTAGTTCCAGCTACTTATGCAAATCCTACACCACAATCTAGTAGCTTTACTCACGTTATTAGCCTAGTGGAATCTCCTCAAGGTATTCGCCACTGGAGAATTCTCAGGCATACTTTAAAAATAGCAGTTCCCGAAAACAGCAAGGCTATTTATCAGCTAATTATCGAAGCTCCAGCTAACATTGTTCTCAGAGAAAATATTGATGTTTCCGAGCAATCCGGTAAAAAATTTGCTGCAAAAGTTTCTATTCAAGGCAAAAAAGCTACATTAGAGTTTGCCGAATCAATCACTCCTGGAACTATCATCATCGTAGAAATGAATAATGTTAAAAAAACAGCAGTGACTACTGGTGATAAGTTCTACAAGATATCTACCATTTTCGCTGGTACGAATGTAGAGTTACCAATTGGTGTCGCTCAATTGCGTGTAATTTAATGAACAAATTACTAAAATACATCTGCTGATTATGAAAGTTTTGCTTGTTGAAGATGAGCCGGATCTGGGTGCATCGATTCAGCGAAAGTTGAGTAAAGAAAGATATATTGTTGACTGGGTTTTGGATGGAAATGAAGCCTGGACTTATCTAGAACATGATTGGACTCAATATACACTGGCAATTTTTGATTGGTTGTTACCGGGAATGTCAGGTTTGGAACTGTGCAAGCGATTACGAGGTCGGGGTAATGCTTTGCCCGTGCTGATGCTAACCGCTAAAGATAGCATGGCAGATAAGGTAGCTGGTCTAGATGCAGGGGCTGATGACTATCTGATAAAGCCGTTTGGTATGGCAGAACTACTAGCACGGTTGCGGGCATTGCAACGGCGAGCTTCTTTTGGAGGCGCATCGCTTACGTCCCAGATCCAGCCTTTACAATTGCAAGTTGGTGGTCTGATCCTAGACTGCGGTAATTGTACAGTTTCTCGACAGTATCCTAATGGTGAAAATAAGGTAATTTATTTAACAAAAAAAGAATTTCAATTATTAGAATACTTGATGAAACGTCCTAATACAGTTATTACCCGCGACCAAATTTTAAATCATCTGTATGCCTTTAGTGCAGAACGCGTTAGTAATGTAGTAGCAGCTCAAATCCGACTTTTGCGACGCAAATTATCGGAATATGGTTGTGATGGGTTAATCGAAACTATTCCTAGTATGGGCTATCGTTTCAATCCTGGCAATGCAGATTCGACTATTTCATAAGACTCGCTGGCAATTGGCTACCTGGTATGCGGTAGTTATGGCTCTGATTCTATCCTTATGCGGTTTTGTGGTTTATAAGGTAATCATTGATGCTTATGTGGCTTCTATCAACCGGGAACTGGAATCGGTAGCAGGTACACTACATGATGTAATTGAACCAACTTTGAAACAACCTGGTATTACAGAGCTAGTTTTCCAGCAGGTTTTACCAAATATTTGTTTAGCTGAGTCCAGTTGTCCTACCCAAAATATCCTGAGTCACAGTCAAAGCACCCATAATGAACACGGCATTTTTAGTACTGTATACAAAGAGAAGCAATATTACATCCGTTTTGTCGATGGTTCAGGACGGTTAATTGCAGTGGCAGGTTTCCAACCTGATGAATTGCCACCGACTGTGCAAACCCAAGTGTGGCAAACAGTCAAAGACTTACAAGGCAATCGTTACAGTCAAAAGTCTCTATTGCTGCACACTCAAGATAATCAAGATTGGGGCTATATTCAGGTAGGGCGTAATTTAAATGACCTGGATAGTCGTCTCGCTGCTTTGAAATTAATTTTGGCGGTGGGCTTGCCAATTACGGTATTGTTAGTTGGCGGTTCTAGTTGGTGGCTGGCAGGGTTAGCAATGCAGCCAATTGACTCTTCGTATAAACAAATGCAACAGTTTACGTCTGATGCCTCTCATGAGTTGCGTACTCCTCTAGCAGCGATTAATGCAACGGTAGAAACTTTATTTGATATGGATTATCTGCCGGAGGAGGCGCGAGATGTTTTGGCCTCTATTCAACGTCAAAATCATCGACTAGCTGAACTAGTTCAGGATATGCTGTTACTGTCTCGATTGGAACAGCAAATGTTAGCGACACAACAAATACATTGCTGTCTGAATATTTTGATTAATGACCTGATAGAAGAATTTTCAGCGTTAGCGGCTGCGGCTTCTTTGCAGCTAACATCTTTGGTGTTATGCCAAGAGCTTTTATACGTGATGGGAGATGAAGATCAACTGTTGCGTGTGCTTTCTAATCTAATTGCCAATGCTATTCAATACACCCCTGCTGGCGGTTATGTAACTGTTATCCTCAAACGCAGCAACGGTAATGCTGTAATTGAAGTTCAAGATACAGGTATTGGTATTGCATCGCACGAACAAAAGCGGATTTTTGACCGTTTTTATCGAGTGAATAGCGATCGCTCGCGTCGTACTGGTGGATCTGGATTGGGATTAGCGATCGCTAAAGCAATTGTTCAGGCTCATGGAGGTAGTATACAGTTGCAAAGCCAACTTGGTAAGGGTAGCACTTTCATCGTTCACTTACCCTTGACAGACGAAGCGATCGCTCGCGTCGTACTAAAGGATCTGGATTTGGGTTAGCGATTCCTGACTTTAACCAGGTAATAAAAATCGATCCGAAGTCTGTAGATGCTTACTACAATAGGGGTTTTTTGAATTATAGACAGGGAAATCACAAGCTGGCGATGCCTGCGGCGGGCTGCGCCTACGCAGATTTTAACTTAGCACTAAAAATCAATCCCAACTTAGCTGATGCCTACGGCAACAGAGGACTTGCTGAATATGCTTTAGGCGATCGCAAAAGCGCTATTACCGATTTACAGCAAGCTGCAAGTCTGTTTCAACAAGAAGGAGATACCCAGAGGTATCAGCAAACACAAACTCTCCTTCAGCAGATTCAGCAGTAAGCAATATTCAGGCTCGAAATTAGGTAAAAATCATTTTTAATTAGCTTATTTTCAGGGTGGGCAAGCAAGGCTTACCCTGAAATTTAGGCTAACTTAATGAATAACTATCAATATAAGCCATAACTGCCTTGCAAGCGATGCCTAAACACTAACATTATTGATTAAAACTAAACCGACCGTTGACCTTTTCACCACCAACATCCGCAGTAACTTTTACTTGATATTGACCTGCCGTAACTCCATCGAGCTTCGCAGCATAGTGTTTACCATCAGCATCATATGTTAGGGGAACGGTTTTTTGCTTTCCATCTGGTGACTGAATATCAGCAGTAACTTTCGCATTTGGAATTGCTTCGTGTTTATCACCTGTTTGCAAATATAAATCTAAGTGAGTCGTGCTACCTTCTTTCTCAGGCACTAACTCTAAGTGATACTTTCCTGCTTCAACGACTTGAGCATTTTTACCATGTGAGTCGCCATGAGCAGATGTTTCAGTTTTGGCGGCTGGTTCGGTTTTGTTAGTATTTTCTGTAGAAGGACTAGAAGGACTGCTACTGGACTCAGAAGCTTGATTGCCACAAGCTCCCAAAAAAAGTAATCCTACACTGGCGAGAACAACAAAACCTAATTTGAATGATTGCATTGATTTACTCCTCATTGATTATTAGAAAAATTTCGCTCAATTCCTATGTAGCGCCTGAATATATCGAGATTCCCAGGTGGACATCTGGGAAGAATTAATAAATTAAGTGTCATACAACTGAACCTTGAGTAACATCGATTTCTTGTACTTGTGTAGTCTTTTTGGGAACCAAAAATTTACCAAATAGCGAATATAAAGCCGGTAAAACTAAGAGTGTTAAAGCAGTGGAAGTAACCAAGCCACCTAACACTACCACAGCCAAAGGTTGTAAAATTTCCTTACCTGCACCAGAACCAATTACGAAGATAATCAGAATAACTGAAACAATAATTACGCCATCCCGCAGGGCTGACTCAACGTTTTTGACCGAAGCTTCAATGAATAAATTCTGGTCAAAGGTCTTAGTAAACTTGACATCCTTCGGTAGCCCTGGTTTAATCTCTTCCATTGCTGCTTCCACAGCTTTGATAACGGTGGGAGTATCTGCCACAGGCTGCTTGGAGACAGTTAAAATCACCGCTCGTTTGCCTTGAAATAGTCCATCTCCACGTCGCAGTGCTGGGCCAATTTTGACCTCTGCTACCTGTTCTAGTAATACGGGTGTACCTTTCGTCGCCTTAATTACTGAACGCTTGAGCTTGTCAATCGACTCTATTCGCCCAATTCCCCGAATTAGGGTTTCTTGGTCAGGAGTAATTAAAAATCCTCCCGGCACGTTGACGTTGGCATTCTGCACTGCCTTAGTGACTTCTGGTAGGGAGACATTGTAAGCTTTGAGCTTATCTGGGTCAACCAAAACTTGATACTGTCGCTCATCCCCACCGTAGAGAAATACGTTACTCACCCCTGGTACAGCCAGCAAGCGATTTCTTACATCCCAATTGACAATGCGCCACACCTCCATCATGTCGGTGCTTTCAGCAGAAAAAGCGTATTTAACGGCCCATCCCAAGGGCGAGTTAACAGGCAGAATTTCTGGCTGCTCAACCCCTTGTGGCAGTTGCGCCCCTTGTAATCGCTCTGTCACCAGTTGACGCGCACGGTATATATCAGTGTCCCAGCTAAAGACGGCTTTAATAGCAGAAATTCCCACAGCAGAAGCAGAGCGAAGCGATTCTAGTCCAGGTGTGCCATTAATCGCACTCTCAATCGGGCGAGTTACCAAGGACTCGATTTCTTCTGGTGCTAAACCAGAAGCTTGAACTTGAATTTCTACTTGAGGCGGAGCAAAGGCAGGAAATACGTCGAGCGGCATTTGTGTGATGACGCGCAATCCCCACAGACTAATTAATATCGAGGCAATAACGATTAGCCACCGTTGCTCAATACCATTGTCAAATGGTATTGAGCATTTTTGAGACCTTAGCTGAGATATTTGCTTGGTTATAGTGATGTTTACGATCAGGTACTGTATTTAATGTCCCAGATGAAAATGAAATTAAGATGAAATTTGTAAGATAAAGTCAAAAGTAGGTTGAGGAGAGATGTCAGCTAAAAACTATTTCATGCTGCTATCAAAGGAGCATCACTGAAGGAAAAGTGGGTAATTACAGCCTACCCACTCATATAATGAGATTGACGAGATTGACTCAACAGTAGAAAAGATTTTAGGGACTGAGAAAACAGGTTAAAAAATCGCGATCGCGTTACAACTTATAAGTTTTTGTTCTGTTTTCTTAGAAGCGCAAGAGCGTGTTTCTCTAGCTGTCGCACTCGTTCTCGACAAATACCCATGCGTTGACCAACCTGTACTAGCGTAAGTTCGTGTTCGCCTGCTAAACCAAAGCGCAAGGTTAACACTTCCTGCTGCTCTAGAGGCAACTTTGATAATAAGTTTTGAATATCTTGCTGAAGAAATTCTTGAACAGTGTGTTCTTCAGGAGACAGTCCACTATCCTCCAGCATATCCAGCAATTGAGTATCCTGCTGCTCCCCAATTCTCATATCTAGGGAAATAGGTTGACGAGCAAACAATAAATACTCTCGAATCTGGCTAGGTTTCAAATTGAGTGCTTCAGCAATTTCGGTCGAGGTAGGAATATGACCCAGCTTTTGAGATAGTTCTCGTTGAACACGCTTTATTTTGTTTAGCTTTTCAGCAATGTGAATGGGTAAACGAATTGTACGAGATTGCTGAGCGATCGCCCGCGTAATTCCCTGACGAATCCACCAGTAAGCGTAGGTCGAAAACTTGTATCCAAGGTTCGGGTCAAATTTCTCAACCCCTCGTTCTAACCCCAAAGTACCTTCCTGAATCAAATCTAAAAACTCTAGATTGCGTTTCTGATATTTCTTTGCAATTGATACCACCAACCGGAGATTAGCAGTAATCATCTTTTGCTTGGCAAGTTGTCCCTGATTTAGTTTTTTAAGTGTATCAATAATAACATTTATGCATAGATGAATGAAATCAAGATGAAATTGTTGTACTTAATTAGTTATAAATAGCAATTAGGTCTTTAGGTAGAAGTGTTTTACATTACATACCCCCTAAAGTATCATCAGTTCTCGCAGTAGAAACCAAAATTTGGTCAAGCGCTTCGGCAACAATAAAAATTTTTTACTACTTGGTCTGCTCAAATGAGCTTGATAGAAATTTAATGGATTTGCCTTAAAAGCAATATGACATTTGCTGATGGGCAACTATTTCATGTGTAAGTCTTGCTATTTGATTTACTTTTATAGGATGAGAAAGGCATCCTTGATAGCGTGGCAAGCAAGCTATCTAAAAACAACTAGGACAGATGTTGAATAATAGGAAAAGCTCACTACCATGTTTAACTGCTAGCATCGCTTTACGAGTGCTTCTAGCTCTGACACCCACCCTTGGCGTTTTTACTATTGCGATTGAGCCAATACTAGCAAGCCAACCCGCTCCAAGAAACAGGCTCACGCAACTTGAAATTCGCCTTCTACGGGATTTAATTGACGGTCACAACTTTGCAATTGAAATGTCGGAGGTATGTTTGCGGAGGGCTACACTTCAAGAATTGAAATCGCTTTGTCGTCAGGTCATTACCGCTCAACAGCAAGAAATTCAAACGATGCAGTCGTGGCTTAGTAACTGGTATGGCATCTCGTATTCACCAACATCGAACAGATTTGGTCAAAATGTAATAAATCAGCTATCAAGGTTGAGTGGAGACGATTTTAATATCATGTTCATGAAGACTTTGACCTCACACCACTGGGGTGCCATTATATTTGCTGGAGAGATTATTGACCGCAGTTATCATGTAGAATTTGTAAACTTAGGTGCCAATGTTGTCACTCAGCAAACAAGGGAAATCAATCAGCTGCGAAGCTGGCTCAAAAAAATCTACAATATAGACTATGTTGGAGCAGCGGCTGCGGGTTCGGCTGTTGATCCCCCTAACACTGAACACAATCTTCTTTATCCAGAGTCACATTCAGATTAATTAACTAACGTGTAGTAATACATGAAAGTGCTTTACCCCTGTGTTACTAGCTGAACCTTTTAGAGGTGTGCTACGTCTAGTTTTTATCTCTCGACGTAGCAACAAACCGTAAAATTCAACTCTTGCAACACTACCCTTACTTCAAGGCTTTGTTATGCTTAAATTCCAAGAATTTCGGCAATAAAATTGAATAGCATCTTAGTATCAACTTATGATATTGATTGATTCTCAAAAACTGCTTTTGGTACTTTGCCATCCTCTACAACTGACATAGTATGTTTAGGCAACAAGAACTTACCAAACTTAGCATATAAAGCTGGTAAGACCATTAAAGTTAATGCTGTAGAAGTAAACAATCCGCCCAAAACCACTACAGCTAAAGGCTGTAATATTTCTTTCCCTGCACCTGTACCAATTACTAAAGGTATCATTCCTAAAGCTGAAGTGAGAGCCGTCATCAAAATGGCGACCAATCGCTCCGTTGAACCCTCAAAAATTACTTGCTGTAAAGGCATTCCCTGTGCAATCTTGCCGTTGTAGTTATCTACTAGCAGTAGTCCGTTACGTGTTGCTACACCAAATAGAGTAATAAATCCTACTAAGGAAGCGATAGAGATAATCCCGCCCCCCAAAGCAATAGAAAATATACCTCCCACCAAAGCCAAAGGTAAGTTAATCATGATCATCAGCATGGCAGCAACAGATTTAACTGCGAAGTACATTAAGACTGCAATGATGACCAACGCTAATCCCCCAAAGACTAGCAAATTTTGGGTGGCTCGTTGCTCTGATTCAAACTGACCGCCGTATTGGATAAAATACCCTGTAGGTAACTGTATCGACTGACGGACTTTGTTTTGAATTTCCTCCACCACAGAGCCTAAATCTCGACCGGAGACATTCGCAGAAACAACAATCAAGCGAGAAACATTTTCCCGATTAATTGTGTTAGGGCCAGTTCCATAATCAATACTGGCGACCTGAGCTAGAGGTATTTTTTGCCCTGTAGGTGTATCTATTAACAAATTGCGGATGATATCTAAATTATTGCGTGATTCTAGCTGTAACCAAACCACCAAATCGAATAATTGTTGGTCTTTGAGAACTTGTGATACAACTCGTCCATTAAGCGCAGTTTCTACCATCTCAGTCAGATTACCAACAGTTAAACCATAACGAGCGGCTGCTTCTCGGTTGAATTGAATTTGCACCTGTCTAATGGGGACTTGGGGTTCGAGTTGTAAATCCACTAGTCCCAGAATTCCAGTCATAGCCGACTGAACTTCAGATCCGACTTGACGTAATTGGGCTAAATCAGGGCCAAAGATTTTGACTGCGATCGCACTTCTTACCCCAGATAATACCTCATCCATGCGGTGCGAGATAAAGCCGCCAATATTGGCAGCAACTCCAGGAATCTTACCAAACTCCTCCCGCAGCTTCTCAATACTCCCTTTTCGATCTTTTAATCCTTCTGCACTCAATTCCACATCTAAATGTCCCAAATTCACCCCCCCTGCATCCGCATCACCAGCAGCGCGTCCAGCTCGTAACTGCACCGTCTTAAAACGCTTGTCGTCTTTCAGCGCATCTTCCAACGCGAATCCAACTTGGTTTGTCGCCTCCAGAGAACTTCCTGGATAAAGCAGAACTGTATTCACTAAGGATGGTTCTTGAAACTCTGGTAAAAATACCCTTCCCAAACTCGGTAAAATTACCAAAGAAGCTACTAATGATGCTCCCGCAACTACCAAAATAATTGTGGGGAAACGGATGGCAAAATTGACAAGAGGTCGATAAATGCGTTGTGATAAAGCACTTACCCAAGTATCATCGGCGGGTAATTGACGATTTGCTAGTAATATCGCACAAAGTGCAGGGGATAAAGTCATTGCCACTAATGTAGAAGCAAAAATTGATATCAAATAAGCAACACCCATTGGCGCAAATATTCGACCTTCCACACCTGTAAGCATGAAAATTGGTGCAAAGACAACGGCGATAATCACCGTTGAGAAAATCACACTAACTCTAACTTCTACAGAAGTATCATAAACAACCTTAAAGGGATGCACCGGATTACTTGCTACTTGGTTCTTCCGCAGACCTCGATAACAGTTTTCCATATCTACAATCGAGTCATCGACCACCGAACCAATGGCGACAGCCAGACCACCCAGCGTCATCGTGTTGATACCCTGGCCAAATAAGCCCAGAATCATCATGCCAATTAAGACTGATAAGGGAATGGCGCTGAGGGTAATAATCGCGGTGCGCCAGTTCATCAAAAACATCAACAAGATGATGGAAACGATGATAATGCCATCGCGTAGAGAACTGGTAACGTTTTCAATAGCAGCTTCAATAAAGTTTTCTTGACGGAAGGTTTCTATGACTTTGACATCTTTAGGTAAACCTGCTTTAATTTCGGCGATCGCCTTTTCCACAGCTTTAGTAACCGTGGGAGTATCATTCTGTGGCTGCTTGTTGACCATCACCACAATTGCTGGCTGACCATCCAAACTGCCATCACCACGTTTTAAAGCTGCGCCAATGCTGACATCTGCCACATCTTGTAGTAGTACAGGCGTTCCGTTTCGTGCCGTTATTGCAGACTTCCCCAGTTGCTCAATTGACTCGATGCGCCCCAAGCCACGAATAATTAGCTCTTGGTCTGGATTGACTAAAAACCCACCCGCAGCATTGATGTTAGCTCCTCTAGCCGCAGATGTGACTTCATCTAAGGTGACATTGAAAGCTTTTAATTTCGCTGGGTTAACCAATATCTGATACTGGCGAATATCACCACCATAAGCAATTACTTGGGAAATACCCGGTACAGCTAGCAATCTATTGGTGACATCTCGGTCAACTAAGCGCCGCACTTCCATAAGTGGGGTTGATTCAGCAGTGAAGGCGTATTGTAGAACTGTGCCAATGGGGGAAGAAATAGGCGAAATTTGGGGATTTTCCACGCCCTCTGGTAATTTTTGCTGTACTTGTTGCAATCGTTCTGTTACTAGTTGACGAGCTTGATAAACGTCAGTCCCCCATTTAAAAATGACTTTGACAACGGAGATGCTGACAGCAGAGGAAGAACGTACTGTTTCTACCCCTGGTGTACCATTCACTGCACTTTCAATCGGCAAGGTAATTAGTGTTTCTACTTCTTCTGGTGCTAATCCTGGAGCTTCGGTTTGAATTTCAACTTGAGGCGGAGCAAAGTCAGGAAAGACATCTAGGGGCATCTGGGTGAGGTTATATGTACCCCAAATTGTGACTACAATCGCTCCTAGCACAACTATCCAACGTTGGATAATTGACCACTTAAGGATAGCATTTAACATATTTTGTTCAATTAATGTTCAATAAAATTACGCCAAGGTTGAGTTCAACTAAGATTGTGGATGCTGAGAGTCTTTTTGCTCATGCACAACTGTCGATCTAGATAAAACTGGCGACTTAGAGTTGTCGTCATAAATCTCTGTTTCAGAGACAGGAGGGTCTAACTCTGAGTTATTTATTAGTATTAAAGGCGACTTACTGCGACGACCAGCCCAAAAAGTACCTGCCATAAAAGCTAGAGTAGCTAGAGTAGCTCCCCCTCCTGCTGCAATCCACCAGGGTAGTGGTAAGCTAAACGTTTTAACCTCTGTTGTCTGTGAGGGAACTGCACCATGCTCATCTTCTTTTGGTTTGGTATCACCTCGCAGAGATTGTGCATAAAGTTGCGGTGCGCGCACAGTGACAATCATATCTCCCTCAAATAAGCCACTCTTGACCTCAACCATATCTCCAGAGGTTTGCCCTAAAGTCACTTCAACTGTTTGGTAAGCATTACCATTTTGCACGTAAACAACTTTCTTACCATTCGCGTCAACCACTGCCGAGGTAGGAATAGCTGAAATAGTAGAGGACGTTTGGTCTGTTAAGACTTCTAGCTCGGCGAACATTCCTGGTTTGAGTTGCCCACTAGAGTTATTCACTTCTGCTTGTACTGGTACAATTCTTGTTTCTCCTTCTACCGCCGTACCAATTCGGGAAATTCGTCCAGAAAAGGTACGCTCAGGCACACTAGCTACTTTTAGAGTCACCCTTTGACCAGTTTTTACCTTGCTTAAATCTTTTTCATAAATGTTAGCTGTGGCGAAAAGCCGACTGTCATTGGCAATCGTCATCAATTTACCACCTGCATCATTAAAAGTTTGACCAATAGTAACTTCTCTATCAGCAACCTTACCAGAGATGGGAGCGGTTACTGTTACTAGTCCCTTAGCATTGGGAAGGTTTTCCAGCTGAGCAAGTCGAGTTTGATAACTAGTGTTACTGCGATTAATATTTGACTTTGCTAGCTGAACTGATGCTTGAGCGCGTTTAAGTTGATTTTCTGCCCCGATAACGTCCCGACGGCTGTTAGCTTTAGTAAGTTCGGCTTTTGCCTGCGCTAGCTGGGTCTGGGATTCTAAAGCATTGCGTCGGGGTAAAGCCCCTTCAGTGGCTAACTGTTTGTCTTTGTTGTACTTTTCTTGAGCAAAGTCAACTTGACTCTGTGCTTGGGCAATTTCAGAGTCAGCTATTTGTTGATATCTTTGGTAATTTTGTTGAGCCAGTCTTAAGTCAGCTTCCGCCAGTTGTAAATCAGCTTGACCTTGTGCTAATTTGTCCTGAGATTCCACACGTAACGTCACCAAGCCTGGACTAGTAACAACAGCAACAGGTTGACCTTTCTTTACTGACGCACCTGGTTCCACCAACAATTCAATAACTTTCGCCCCTTCAATTGGGGTGGTCACTTCTACTTTTTGGTTAGGAAGAGTCTCTATTTGTCCAGTAGTTTTAATGCCAATAGCTAACCTTTGACGTTGGACTGGCTCGACTTTAATCCCTAACCGTTTGGCTGTGTCGGCATCAACCTGAATAGAATTATTAGTTGAAGTGGCTTCACTTCCTCCTTGAAATTCGTCTCCATGTCCGCCATGAGCCAGAACAACTGCGGGACTTGCTAATAACAACAGGCTCAGGAATGTGCCAGAAAAACAACGAATAGCTGTAGGTGTTTGGGAAAGCAGAGAGTTAGACATCGCTACTAAAAATCCTTGAGTATGTATGGGAGAGAAGAAATTGCGAACGGTCAAAAGTACTTTTAAATTTTAGAAATACACTCTTCTACTAGTCTTTCATTCAGAAATGAAATTAGGATGAAATCGAGCTTTGACCGCTCTTAAAATCAAATCGCTCTAAACATTACTAAAATTTACAGCACTTACGGCAGCTATGAGGTACATCCCCAAATCTGAAAGCTTTGATAGGAGAGGGCAAGGAGAAAAACTGTATTGCATAATAGCCGGAAGCGCTGTAAGGGCAGCAAATATTTCTTGTCTATTGGCTCTGCATACTCGCTTCATGCTTCACACACATACTTTTGCTTACTGGTTATACCAAGTTTTTCGCCACTGTTTCATTTCGTTAATCTCTGCTTGCTGTGAATCAATAATGCTTTGAGCCAATTTCTTGATTTCAGGACGCTTAGACTTACTTACTGCATCTTGAGCCATCGTAATTGCACTTTCATGATGGGGAATCATTGCATTTATGAACCGCAAGTCAAACTCAGTATCGGCGGCTCCTAAATCCATATTCATCATCATGCCTTGCATTTGTTCGTCACGCATTGCGACTGTTTTACCTGTTTTCGCATCATAAGCCACCGGGGTACTGCTTGCTTCGGGATACCAAGCTGTGCGCCACTGTTTCAACTGAGCGATTTCTTTATCTTGATCTTTAATAATTTCCGAAACCAACTTTTTGATTTCAGGACGTTTCGATTTCTCCTGTGCAACCTTCGCCATCTCCACTGCTCCTTGGTGGTGCGGATTCATCGCATCAATAAACCGCAAATCATAATTAGCATCGGCTGATCCTAAATCCATTGCCATATTATGGTTCATCGTGCTACCACCATGATTCATCATGCCACCGCCGTGATTCATCGGTTGCTTATTACTAGTATCAGTGGCGGTGGTAGTAGGGTTTGATGCTTGGTTTTGGGAAGTAGTTGTAGAACAGGCTATTAACAAGCCGCTGGGAACAGAGGCGATCGCTACTAAGGTCAATGACAAAAAGCTGTTTTTCAGAATAGAAAGTTGCATAGTGATTATCTAAATGTTTCCTGATTTCATTTTGCAATCTCCAGTTTACTGGAGAGTCAACCCTTTAAGTGATTTATTTTTTGCTTAAGTAATAAAATCATCTAAGTAACTGATTGCTGACAATGCAACTGTTGTACTTACTAGATAGTTTGACAGCCGAAGATGAAATTAGGATGAAATTAAAGGTTCCTGCTCTCAGCAAAGACTAGCTACAAGAAATTAGAAGATTGTAGTACATTACTACAAAACCTAAAGTTCTAATTCTTTTGTGACACCTCGCTTTGATTTGCCGACCTTAGCTCCAGAGTTTAGATATGGCAAATAATTATGTTATGGAAGTAACGTATTTAAAATAATTTGCGTTTATAGTAAACATAAGTAAATCTAATATGATAAAGCTAAAATTATTGATTGGAGGAATAGTACTCATCCCGCTAGTCGCTGTCTTATGTGACCTTGGTTTCAGAAGATTTTGGTTTTCAGAACGCTCAGACCATCAAACATTAGTCAAAAAACCAGAACAACTCAGTGCCAGCGCGGTGAGCAATCAGCATAGTTTGGCATCTAATAAAGCTATTGTTGCACAAGTGAACAGTTACATCTTTACAGTCCCTAATGAGTTTCAGGGAAAAATCATTCAGCAGGCACAGCTGAGTAAACCAGACAAAGTTATTGCACTGACTTTTGATGATGGCCCCGCACCTAAATACACGCAACAAGTGTTGCAAATCCTGAAGCAACAAAATATTAAAGCAACGTTCTTCTGTGTGGGAGAGATGGTGCATTATTTTCCCCAAATTGCCAAGCTAGAGGTAGCCGATGGCCACGCGATTGGTAATCATACGTGGCATCACTGGTATCGGCATATGAACCTGTCTGTTGCTGCGCGTGAGATTGAGTCCACCGCAACAGCTATTTACCAAATTATGGGAGTAAAAACTTTTCTGTTTCGTCCGCCTTATGGCATCCTCAACAATGGTGTAGCTGATTACGCTCAAAAGAATAATTACGCTGTTCTCATGTGGTCAGATGACTCGATCGACTATCGCCGTCCTCCAGTATCCAGACTCGTCAATAATGTGCTGAAGGACGCAAAGCCTGGTGGCATAGTACTGATGCATGATGGTGGTGGCGATCGCTCACGCACTGTTAAGGCTTTACCACAAATTATCGCTTCACTCAAACAGCGTGGTTATCGGTTTGTAACCATACCAGAATTGTTAGAAATACAGGAACAAAAAACACCGTTGGTAACAACAGCACAGTTTCATAAAGGGAATAAAGGTACATAAAATATCAACTCATTACTTTACCTGATGCAAGCTATCTGTATTCTTTTTTTATACAAATTATCTTGTTTTAATTACTTACTTCTAAATTTAGATTAAACATTCTTGAGAAAATACTCAAACATCCATATATACATATCAAGATGAAATTAAGATGAAATAATTATCAGCCGTTGGAAATAAATTACAATCATGCCATTAGGGAGATGAAGTTTACCCTTGGAACCTCTTAAGTTGAGGCGAGAAAGTTTTGTCATCAGATGTGTATGGCGATAGCATAAATTATTTACCCTTTTGCTTAGTATAAGGTGATAGTACGCAGATACGACAGCGGCTTCAAACTAGAGTAGTGACCGCATAAACACAACGCAAAACAATCACTACAAGGAAAATTAAGGAGGGAGAATGGCTAATATTGGTTTATTTTTCGGCACTCAAACAGGTAATACTCAAACTGAAGCGGAAACAATTCAAAAGGAATTTGGTGGAGAAGACGTAGTAACGTTAAATGACATTTCACAAGCTGAACCAAATGATTTTAAGGATTACAGTTATATCATCATCGGTTGCCCTACCTGGAATATTGGTGAATTGCAAAGTGATTGGGAAGATTTCTATGATGAGCTAGATAACATTGACTTTAGTGGCAAAAAAGTTGCTTATTTTGGAGCAGGCGATCAGGTTGGTTATCCTGACAGTTTTCAAGATGCAATAGGGATTATAGAAGAAAAAATTTCAGAAAAGGGTGGTGAAACAGTTGGCTATTGGTCAATAGATGGTTATGAATTTAGTGAATCTAAAGCCGTCCGCGATGGTAAATTTGTAGGTTTAGCGCTTGATGAGGATAATCAATCTGATTTAACGAATGAACGAATTAAAGCTTGGGTCGCTCAACTTAAGCAAGAGTTTGGTTTATAAAAGGTATAAAGTCTCGCATTGAACAGGCGCAGTTCTGAACTAGCCTTCTCACTCAAGCTTATTTAACTTAGGTAACGTTGATAATCATTGTTAAGCCACCCCCACCTTCCACCTCAACGTTATCGTTTGTTGCGTGATGGGCAATGTGGCAATGTAGCAACCATTTACCCTTTTCACGAGCTGTCCAAATTACGTCGTAGCGTTCACCGGGAGCTACATTGATAGTATCCTTTTCAATTTGGGCAGTGGCCGGTAGGAGATTGCCATCTGTTTCAATAATTTTGAATGGGCCACCATGAATATGCATTGGGTGGATGAAGGCATTATTTGAGCCAATGAAGCGGAAGCGGATTTTTTGACCAATTTTGGCGTTTATAGTTTGGGTAGAGGGATAAGCTTTACCATTAATCGTGAAGAAGTTAGGCATTAGCCCTTCCATCGGCATTGCTGGGAAGGTGTAGCCTTGCTTTACTGTCCACTCTTGAAGCTGAACCACAAAGTCTTGATCGTAGGTAGGAGTTTCTGGTTTATTCTTGGGATCGATAATTAATGCACCGTACATCCCTAAAGTTTGCTGGCGGTCTACATCTTTGTGAGAGTGGTAAAAGTAAGTGCCTGCTTGCTTAACAGTGAATTCGTAGATATAGCTTGCACCAGGTGCAATTGGCTTTTGGGTAACATCGGCTGGCCCGTCCATATTGTTAGGTAAAATCATGCCATGCCAATGTACTGTCGTTGGTTCTGGTAAGTTGTTCTTGACTACAATCCGGACACGATCGCCTTCAGTAACTCGAATCTGCGGCCCCGGAACTTGACGGTTGAAAGCATAAGCAGCTACCTGAACATTTGGTAAAATATTCCATTTGATCAAAGAAGCATCAAGGTTAAAGACCTTCACACCATTCTCTAGCTTAGGCGTTAGAGTCTGATCCCCCCGTGCATCAACAGGGGCAGTGTAGGCTATCTTTGTCAAGTCTACTGCTGCCATGTCTGCCATTGCTTCCATACTCATATCAGAGGTCATAATCATTCCTGGGGGCATGACTAAACCATTCATTTGAGTGACACTACTCATGGGTGCAGGCGATAGCGATGATATTGGAGTCGGAAATTTGGTGCCACTCATATTCGTCCCAGGCATTGACTTGTTGTCGTTATTCATATTCATCCCAGGCATGGATTGGTTGCCCATATTCATTCCCGGCATGGACTCAGGCTGCATATTCCTAGCACTCATGGTAAAGTTGCCGTAGAGTGCGGCGATAAAAACACCAAATGCTAAGGCTAATAGTGTTAACAGCGTTACTGCTAGAAGTTGCGATCGCGTTGCTTTGGGTTTCATTGACATACTTGCGTGCGAATCGGCAGCAGAAGAATTCATATCTATATTTCGACGGGTTTTCATAGTTACATTCCTTCCATAGCCTGGTCTGTGTCAGCATGGGATGCAGGTACTTTATCGGAAGTTGCTGTAATTTCTTCTCTTTCAGCAGCTAAACTGTGACCACCTTTACCTAATGCCCGGACGGTTCGCATCCCATGTTTTAGACCAACAGCAACGAGCCACATATTGACGGGAAAAGCAACTACAAATCCTACTACAGTTGCCAAAGACATCACACCCCAGAACCGAATTGAGGTTGCCTCCACCGCTGTCATATCATGGCTCATCAGGATCACCATCACTGGAATCATTCCCGCCATCACTGCATTCATTGAGAGCCATTCCGGCATAAAAGAACGCCGGACGGCTTTGAGATATGAACCACCCAGCATATCTTTCATAAACAAAGATTGAAAAACAAACAGCCCAAAAGCAAAACCGAAAAAATACTCAGAAATTACATCAAGCCACATGGGTAGTCCGAGGGTCATGGTAATTGCAGCAGCAACGATAATTCCCGTTGCATCACCAGCTAAACAGTGAATTGTCGAACCAACAGTCTGTTTCCACAATGGTTTGACAAATTCCTCATGCTGCATTGGAGCTGGTTCCTTACAAGACAGAATGTACAGCGCTGCGCCAATTACTCCTGTGTAGAGAGTCACTAATAGCCATCCCCACTTCATTACAGTTAGTTCAGGATTACTGGTGAACGCATCCCAGGCTACATAGACCACTGAGAGGACTGTCAGACTAAACCAAACAATCAAAACACTATCAATCAAAGCAGAGCTTTTGAAGTTTGCCTCATTCATGCCAGACATATTCATGCTGGGCATATTTGAGTTGATCGCAGGCTGAAATACAGGGGGGCTTTGAGCAATAGAATTGGGAATGCTCTCAATAGAATTAGGTGACTTTTGACTTACTCCCAAGCGTGGCGTTATTAGCACTAATCCTAGAGTTAGTGTCAATAAAACTATCCTTAAAATTGATTTGGAGCGCATATTTACCTTTGAATTTACAGCAAGCCACTTCTTAAAAAGCGTCTTTCATTAAGGAGTACTAGCTGGATATAAAAATCAGGTTTGAATCTTGGTAGGTATACTAAGCCTCTAGGCTTTGTTAACCGAGCTTTGGACTAATCTGGATTTTCAGAAATCAAATAGAAATCCTATATACTCTTGTCAGTAGCAAAAATTAGCGCAAGGTGAAAAACTCTTCCGCAGCTGAAGGATGAATACCAATTGTTGCATCAAAATCTTTTTTAGTGATACCTGTCCGAATAGCAAGTCCAAGACATTGAATAATCTCAGCAGCGTATTCACCGACCATATGAGCGCCGAGTACCCTGTCTGATTTGTTATCAACTACTAATTTAATCATAGTTTTCTGTTCCGGTTCAGCAATGGCATCGAAAAGAGGTTGAAACCTTTGGGAATAGCAGCGTATTGATTCTCCAAATTTTTCGCGTGCTTTAGCTTCAGCCAAGCCAACCGTAGCCGCTTCCGGTCTAGAAGAAAGTGCTGAGGGAATGCACTCTAAATTCACAGTTCGGGGCTGATTACCAAACACAGTGTCAGCAAAGGCACGACCTGTGGCAATGGCGACAGGAGTCCAATGGGGTCGGTCAGTGCAATCTCCAACAGCAAAAATATTAGCCTGAGTAGTACGGCTGTATTCATCTACTGCAATCGCTCCTTGTTTGACTTGAACACCCGCTTTTTCTAAATTAAGACCACTTAAATTAGGAACTCGACCTATGGCGCTAAGAACGGTATTTACAGTTATACTATCTTGTTCATTTCCTAATAAACTCAAAAGGAAACTATCTTGAACTTTTTCAATTTTTTCGACAACAGTATTGCAGAAAATTTGAATGCCATTCTTCATCATACTTTCTTGAACTGTAGTTCTAATATCTTCATCTCGACCTGGTAAAATCCGGTCTTCCGGTACTATTAAAGTAACCTTTGAAATCAACCCATTTAGGCTTCCAGCAAACTTCACTGCTATCTGGTCACTACCAATAATCGCAATATGCTCCGGTTGCTGCTTGATTTCAAACATCTGACGTGTAGTAATAGCATATTCAATTCCTGGAATTTCGGGTTTTACAGCTTCTCCACCTACAGCAATCAAGATTTTATTGGCAGTAATCTGGTGTCCCCCAACATCCAAAGTATGAGAATCTAAAAATCTTGTCTCTCCGTAAATTAGGCTTACCCCTGCTTCTTGAAGATGCTGAATATGTAATTTATTCAGATGTTGGATCGCTCGGTCTTTAGCTGTCATAAATTTATGCCAGTCAATGCGGTCACTCACTTTATCCCAACCATATTCGTCAGCATCTTCAAAAACATGGGAAAAACTAGCAGCATATGCCATTAGTTTCTCTGGAATACAGCCATGAATTACACATGTGCCACCTACCTGGTCGCGTTCGGAAATTAACACACGAGCACCATGAGCAGCAGATTGTCTAGCGGCAGCAACACCTCCTGGCCCTGCGCCAATTACAAAGAGGTCATAATCAAAGCTCATAAATTATTAATTCAGTTTCTAAGACACTATATTTCCCTATATTTTTAGCTTTCCACACAGTGATGAAATTAATATGAAATCCTAGAAATTTTAATTAAAAAATAGTTATGCATATTCAAATGAAATCAGCATGAAATTTCCTTATGTCATTAGTAATAAATATTTCTTGTACCATTAGGTAGACGCAAGCATATTAGTTATTTTTTAATCTGAGAGCGCAGAGGCATAAATACTGTCTCATGTGAAATTTACGACTTTAAATCGGAGGTATAATTATGACGACAGCTCAATCTCACCAATCCTTACTTGAAACTTGCATAGAGGCTTGCTTTGATTGCCTACGCGATTGCGAAAACTGTGCTGATGCCTGCTTAAGTGGCAATATGGTACAGATGATGGCTCAATGTATCAAGCTGTGCCGAGACTGTGCTGATACTTGCGCTCTGTGTGCCCGTTTTATGTCTCGCAATTCGCCTCTTCATGCTCAGATGTGCGGAGTCTGTGCTGAAGCTTGCGATCGCTGTGCCAGTGAATGTGAAAAACACGACAGCGACCACTGCAAACGCTGTGCTGCATCTTGCCGTCGCTGCGCCGAGTCTTGTCGCCAAATGGCTACAGCTATGGCGTAAGTATCTGTAATCGCTGACTGCTGGATTGCAAAATAATTAGAACATATACTACACCATGTATTACGAAGCCAAGTTATGCCAATCATCCACGTAATACATGGAATTCCTCAGAACCACTACCGACGAGTATTACATGGTATGAGCAGGAGATAGAGAAGCGATTAGCCCAGCTACGCCCGTGAGTAGGATTGGAACAGGAATGGAATGTATGGCATTCAGCCATCACATCTCACTTTTTTGAAACGAAGGCAAAAAATATGTAGCTTTAGCCCAAGAGATTGGCGTAACCGAAAACTCAATAGCAAAGTGGAAAAAAAGATGGACATCTTGTACCATCTTGTCAGAAACCCAGGAGTCTGCGATCGCAAAAGCTAACGAGGTATTAGGTGTAAACGTAGGCAGACCTAAGAAGTGCAAAAGTACAGAAGCGAGCAAAATCGTCGAAATCAGCGAATGGAGCAAGAACCGAAAACCCAGTCGTTCAAAGCACCATTACCACACGCAAGTTGCTGAAGAAGCAAAGAGCAGGGGGTTGCCAGCACTATCGCTTAAACAAACATCCCCGAACACGATCGCCAAAAGTGGACAAGACCCGAAAAATAGGTCTTTCAATTAAAATCTCGGCAGCACTGTACCCGTGCCCGCACCCTTCTTGGAACGAACATACGTCTTTGTCGTATCTGTTTTACTATGCCCCAACTGGTCTTGCACTTCAAACAGCGGTTTACTATCCACAGCCCTGGATGCGTGAGAATGCCGCAACCAGTGACACGAGAATTTTACCTTTGCAACCTCAGAAATATCTTGAATCACCCGCTTAATCGCCCTATCGCTCAACGGCAACCCTCTTTTTGCTGGGTCAGGCGACACATTTGGAAAAACTGGTGCGCTATCACGAGCCGTACCTCGATATTTTTTGAAAACGAGCGAAGTGTCGTGGTCTAACCCTATCTCGCGGTACTTCCCACCCTTTCCTCGAAACTTAATTGTATAGTATCCCCGCTGTCTATCCTCCGGTATGGGGTCGGGATACCACTGAAAGTTATGCCAATATAAACCCGAATAATCCTCTCTAGGTTTAAGAGGTTCATCACTTGGAACCGTCACTCTACCAACCTCACCAACACGCATCCCGCTGTAAAAAAGCAAACAAAATACCAGCCAGTGAATTCCTCCTAAATCCTTAGCAGCCGAAGCCAACTTTGCCATCTCCCAGTCTTCAAGATATCGGTCGGCTTTAGGTAAATTGCTGAAATTTTCGTAAGAAATCGTACTTGCAATATTCCGTAAAAAATAACCAATACTCTCCCCACTACCGTAACTCCACAAGGAACGCAGCATCAAAATGTGGTTAGATTTGGTATAAGGGGAAACCTCACCCCAACTATTAATAAAATCGAGTAACTTTGGCTGCTGCACTAATCGTAAATCTGGTATACCTTCAGAGAGTACCCATCTGAGTAATTTTTGACCGAAGCTATAGTATTTACGCTTAGTTTGTTCGCGGTTCTGCGACCCAGCCCAAGCCAAAATTAACTCATGATCATTACTAACAGCAGGAGTACGGTAGTAGTATCGCCTAATAATTTCCTCAACCATTTCAGGAGTCACCTGCTGACTAGTAGCTTTAATTACACTCTGTTGATGGTTGGGAGAAAGAATTTCTACAGAATTAACACCAGTATCAGCAGCGTCCATATAAAAAAATAGGTTACTTCCCGATAAACACCTAACTTCCTGGAAGTCCATTTTCAGGAAGCTTTTATATTTTACGACAACGCAGTGGATATACTGCCGGCACTCTTCGTTAATAATTCCAAAAGCCTGCACAAAAGTAGCAAGATCCTTTCTAGGGTGAAAGACCCAAAACACGGCGGACGATTCCCGAACGGGTTTGTGCTTGAATCACCAATCCCTGATATGTTGATAGCATTGCTATCTACTTGATATCGATAGCTGTTGCTATCAAT